>NZ_BAAGIA010000001.1:0-315000 GCF_054658675.1 Denitratisoma sp. agr-D3
CGCCGCAGCTGTACATCGCCGTGGGGATTTCCGGGGCGATCCAGCACTTGGCCGGGATGAAGGATTCGAAGGTGATCGTCGCCATCAACAAGGACCCGGACGCCCCCATCTTCCAGGTGGCCGACTACGGCCTGGTGGGCGATCTGTTTGACCTCGTGCCGCAATTGACCGCGGCGATCTAAAGGCCGTTCAGGCCGCGCAGGCCACGCAATGGCTGAACTGCCAGGAGAGTCTCGATGAGCAAACGTTCCGTCGGCCCGTTCCAGGTGAACCCCATCGGCCTCGGCTGCATGAACCTGAGCCATGCCTACGGCGTGCCCCCCAGTCCGAAGGAGGCGGCCCTGGTTTTGGAGCAGGCCCTGGAAGCCGGTGTCGACTTTTTCGACACGGCAGCCCTATATGGTTTCGGCGCCAACGAAACCCTGGTGGGGGAAGTGCTGGCCAAATACCGCTCGCGGTTTGTACTGGCGAGCAAGTGCGGCATGACGGGTGTGGACGGCAAGCGGGTGATCGACGGTCGTCCCGCCACTCTGAAGCGCACCTGTGAGGAAGCCTTGCAACGGCTGCGCACGGACGTCATCGATCTCTACTATTTGCATCGCTGGGACAAGCAGGTCCCCATCGAGGACAGCGTCGGCGCCCTGGCGGACCTGGTCCATGCGGGCAAGGTCCGCGCCATCGGCCTGTCCGAGGTGTCGGCGGATACCCTGCGCCGCGCCCACGCCGTGCATCCCATTGCCGCGCTACAGACCGAGTATTCCCTGTGGACCCGCAATCCGGAAATCGCCGTGCTCGACGCCTGCCGCGAACTGGGCACGGCCTTCGTCGCCTTCAGTCCCCTGGGCCGGGGCTTCCTGGCGGGTGGCCTGCGCGATGTGACCACCCTTGATGGCAAGGACATCCGGCGCGCCATGCCGCGCTTCATGCCCAGCCACTACGCGGCCAACCTGGCGCTGTTCGACGCCTATGGCGCGATGGCCAAGGAACTGGCTTGCACCCCGGCGCAGTTGGCACTGGCTTGGTTGTTAACCCGGGACGAGAACATCGTCCCCATTCCCGGCACCACTTCCCTTGCCCACTTGCAGGAGAACCTGGGAGCGGCGACCTTGCGCTTGTCGGCGGAAGTCATGGCGCGCCTGGATGGGCTGATCAACCGGCATACGGTCCATGGCGCCCGCTACAACGAGGCGACCCAGGCCGAAATCGATACCGAGGAATTCGCTTAAGCCACGACCTGGGAGGCAATGCCGCGGGCGATGTCCTCGACCTGCTCTCGCACCCAGCATTGGAGCGGGTCGTGGCGATAGCGCAAATGCCAGATAAGGTACATGGGCATGGTTGGGCAGGGCACCGGCACCGCGCAACTGGCCAGATCCCGTAGTTGATCGTCACGCAACAGGCTGGGCGCGGTGGCCAGATAGGTGCTGCCCCGCAGGAAGGCGGCGATGCCGGCGAAGCCGGGCACATAGGCGACGAAGCGGCGGTCGATATTGGCGGCGCCGAGCACCTGATCGATTTCCAGGCGGCGCAAGGGCTCGTAGGCCACGGTCACGTGTTCGGCAGACAAATAGTCCTTCAGGCTGCGGGGCGCATCCCGACAGGCGGCGTCGTAGAAGACCCGATAGTGGTCCTCGAACAGGCGTTTTTGCAGCACGTCGCCGGCATCGGGGGGACGGGGCGAAATCACCAGTTGGCAATCCTCGCTGCGCAGCAGTTCCGGCGTCGGCACGGCGGAGTTGATCACCCGCAGGCTCAGGCCTGGTGCGGTTTCACGCAAGCGCTTGAGCAGGGCGGGGAGCAGCAGGTCCCGTTGCAGGTCGTTGGCCGCCACGGTGATCGTGGTGTTCACGCTGGCTGGATCGAACACCGGTCCGGCGACGAAGTGCTGCATTTCCTCCAGCAGCACCCGGGCTTGCACTGCCAGAGTTTCGGCGTGGGCGGTGGCCACGATGCCGCGCCCGGATTTGACGAAAAGGGGGTCACCCACCAGCTCGCGCAGTTTTTCCAGCAGGTTGCTGACCGCCGACTGGGTCATGCCCAGCTTGTCGGCGGCCTTGGTGATCGAACCCGTATCCAGCACGGCCAGCAGCGTGCTCAATAATCGGCCGTCCAGTTGCCAGTGGTCCTTGTCGTGCACCCGCATCTCCCGCGAGGTTCTGCTTTCTTTACCCATGGGCATTACTTTAACCGAGGCGTCGTCGTCCCGATGGCAACGCCATGGGCGTTGTCGCAAAAAAAGACCCCCGTATCCGCGTGGACGGATACGGGGGGGACGAGAAGACGGTTGGGGTAAGGGTCAGCGCGCCGGCTCGATCAGCATGGTGGCCGCGGCGGTGTTGGAAATGGGAATGTGGAAATTGGAATGGACCAGCTTGGCGCCGCTACCCAAGGCACCCCGGGCAGCCAGCCAGTTGATCAACTCGACGCCTTCGCAGCCGGTTTGCTCCACCAGGTCCAAGTCGGAGAACTGGGTCGCCCAGGTGGGATCGCTGATCATGCTGTCCATGAACTTCAGGTCGAATTCCTTATTGATGAAACCCGCCCGCTCACCCTCCAACTGGTGGGACAGACCGCCAGTGCCGATGACCAGCACCTTGGCGTCGCTGGGAAAGGCGGCGATGGCGCGGCCGATGGCTTCACCCAGCTTGTAGCAGCGCTTGGCCGAGGGCAGGGGAAAGACGACGGTGTTGATGCTGATCGGCACGGTCTTCACCGGCCACTTCTGGTCCGGCCAGATCAGGGCCATGGGCAGGGTGAAGGCGTGGTCCACCAGCATTTCCTGGCAGGTCACCATGTCGAAATCTTCCCGTACCAGCGAGTCGCGCAGGTGCCAGCCCAGGTCCTCGTCGCCGGGGAAGGCGGGCATGGTGGGGATGCCCCAACCTTCGTCCTCGCTGCGGTATTCGGGAGCCACGCCGATGGCGAAGGTGGGCTGCTGGTCGAGGAAGAAGTTCAGTCCGTGGTCGTTGTAGATGACCACGGCCACATCGGGTTTGACCTCGTCGACCCACTGGCGGATGGGCAGGAAACCGTCGAAAAAGGGTTTCCAGTAGGGGTCCTGTTGCAGCCCCAGGTGGATGGCCTTGCCGATGGCCGGGACGTGGGAGGTGGTGACCAATCCAACAATCTTTGCCATGGTTATTGCCCCGCCGCCACGAGTTTCGCCTTGAACGCATCCTTGCTCATGCCGGTCTGGAGGGCACCGATGTCCTGCATGTCCAGGCCCAGCACGCCACCGGCCAGCTTGCCGAGGAAATAGACACCGCCGCCGGCGGCGATCAGGCCCAGCACGTCCCGTTGGATCACGGCATTGCGTTGCGCCTCGTTCAGGCCGAATTGATGGCAATACGCCACCTCATCCCGCAGGAAGGCCTCGCGATTGGCCTGGTGATTGAAGGAGTAGCACATCTTGTTGAGCGCATATCCCTTGCGCGCGGCATCGCTGTCGAAAATGGGCGTGCCGGGTATGGTGCGTTTGCCGTGCTGCATGAGCGCTGTTCTCCTCTTGATGAATAATCGTCGCTGCCGTGGCAGTGGGGGCGATTATTGAGGGTCATGGCGGAGGAATAAACGCACCATCCGTGATGGCATCCATCGCCAAATGCGATGAATGGCCGATGAAGAGGCCGGGACGGGAGAAACCGTGGAGGGGGGCGGTGACGCCGCCGTCAGGAGGCTGGGCTGGCGGCGTCCGTTGCCCAGCCCTTGACCCATTGGACGGCCTGGGCCAGGCGTTCCTGGGCGGCATCGCTCATGGCTTCACCCAGGCCCCAGGTTTCGCCACGGATGCCGAGCAACTGGCAAGGCGGCGGCGCTTCCTTTTCGATGTCCACATAGACCTGCATCACCGCCTGAGCGGTCATGGCATGGCTGGTGAAGCTGGCATCCTTGCGCGGCTGCACCTCTTCCACCGCAAAGGGCGGCGCGGCCACCTTGCTGGCGTCCACGAACAACACCTTACGCCGGCCCTTGAGTTCCAGGCAGTCGTCCATCTGCAACTGGAAATCGGTGATGCACTCGACGCCGGGCAAGTCGAGGGCGGCGACGGCGTCCACCAGGGCTGGGCCCAGGGCGTCGTCGCCCCGGCTCGGATTGCCCCAGCCGAAGACCAGCAGCGGCGCCCGGTTCGAGCCGTCGATCATGATTGCCGTGATCCGATCAAAGGACGATCACTTCGCCCGCCGGCTGGTGGCGCAGGCCGGCGCTGTCCTTGGTCACCTTGTCGATCACCGTGCCGGTGGCGTCCACCAGGCTCACTTCCAGGGGCATCTGGCCGAGGGCATGGGTGGCGCAGGAGAGGCAGGGATCGTAGGCGCGGATGGCGCACTCAATGTGGTTGAGCAGTCCCTCGGTGATCTCCTGGCCATCCAGATACTGCCGGGCGACGGTACGAATCGCTTCGTTCATGGCCTGGTTGTTGTTGGTGGTGGAGACGATCAGGTTGCAATAGGTGACCAGGTCGTCGTCGTTTACCCGGTAGTGGTGGAACAGGGTGCCCCGGGGCGCTTCGATCACGCCCACCGCCTCGTGGCGACGCTCGCCCTTTTCCGCCATCAGCTCGGTACCGAGGATGTCGGGGTCGGCCAGCAGGTTGCGGATGACCTCGGCGGCGTGGAGGGTTTCGATCAGTCGCGCCCAGTGGAAGACCAGGGTGCCGTGCACCGGCCGGCCGTTGCCGATGGCCAGCATGATCAGCCGCTCGGCCTCGGCCAGGGGCGTGGACAGGTGGCTGGCGACCTGGACCCGGGCCAAGGGGCCGACCTTGTACCAACCCTGCTCCGCGCCCAGGGCGCGGATGTGGGGGAACTTCATGTAGCTCCAGGGCTTGATCTCTTCCTGCAACACGTTCTGATAGGTGGCGTAGTCCACCTGGTCGAAAATCGTCTTGCCTTCGGCATCCACGGCACGCAGGGCGCCGTGGTAAAGGTCGAGGGCACCGTCCGGCGCGACCATGCCCATCATGTTGGAGTCGAACTCGCCGAAGCGGTTGTAGAACTCCGGCTTGGTTTCGTGCAGGCGGCGCACCAGGGCCACGGCGCCCTGGGTCCAGGCGATGATCTGGTCGATGTCCTTCGCCATCTCGTCGCGCTCGGCCCGGCTCAGGGCCTTGTTCATGCCGCCGGGAATGGCGCCGGTGCCGTGCACCCGCTTGCCGGCGACGTGACGGATCACTTCCTGGCCGTATTTGCGGATCAACACGCCCTGCTTGGCGATCTCGGGGAAGTCGAGGGCCACGCCGACGATGTTGCGCCGGGTGAAGTCGCTGTCGAAACCCAGCAGCAGGTCGGGGGAGGCCAGATGGAAGAAGTGTACTGCGTGGGATTGCACGATCTGGCCGTAATGCATCAGGCGGCGCAGCTTTTCGGCGGTGGCAGTGAGGGGGCCGTAGCCGGCGATCTGGTCCATGGCCTTGACCGCGGCCAGTTGGTGGCTGACTGGGCAGATGCCGCACAGGCGCTGCACGGCCACGGGTACTTCCCAGTAGGGACGGCCTTCGATGAAGACCTCGAAGCCGCGGAATTCGACGATGTGCAGGCGCACCTGGTGGATTTTGTTCTGCTCGTCCAGCAGCAGGGTGACCTTGCCGTGGCCTTCGACGCGGGTTACCGGATCGATGGCGACGCGGCGCAGGGTTTCGGGATTGGCGGCGGTTTCCAGTTCAAACATGGTGTCTCGTGGCTCCGATCAGTCGAACTTGAGCAGGGGGTGCTCGATACGGGGGGTGCGGCCGGTCAGCAGATCGGTCAGGAATTTCCAGATGGCATCGCCGGAGGGCGGGCAGCCGGGAAGGAAGTAATCGACGCGGACGATCTCGTTGATGGGATAGACCCGATCCAGCAAGAGGGGCAGTTCCGTGTCGTTGGGCACCTGGACCTCGCCGCCATCCTCGCTGCGGTACACCTGGGTCAGGCAGCGGCCCACGTCCAGGTGGTTACGCTGGGCCGGCAGGCCGCCGTTGATGGCACAGGCGCCGAGGGCCACCAGGACCTTGCTGTTGGCCCGCAGTTCGCGCAGCACGTGCACGTTCTCGGCATTGCAGACGCCGCCTTCGACCAGGGCCACGTCGCAGTGGCTGCAATGCTTGATGTCGGTGATGGGGGAGCGGTCGAACTCCACCAGATGGGCCAGCTCGATCAGGCGTTCGTCGATATCCAGCAGGGACATGTGGCAGCCGAAGCAGCCGGACAGGGACGTGGTGGCGATGCGCAGTTTGCGCGGTTGTTCGGGAGCGTTCATCTCACACCTTCTCCGTCTGGGGTTTGCCGGCGGCGACCGGGGTGATGGCGATGTGGCGCTTGGCCAGGTAGTCGGTCTGGTTGCTGATGGTGGCGGCGTCGAACTGGCGCGCGCCGATGGGCACCGCGAAGCCGACGCGCTTGGGCAGGATGGCCCCCACCGGGCAGACGTGGGCGGCCTTGTCCTCCAGGGTGAGGGTGCTGTCCTTGAGCAGGCCGGAGGGCGAGTTCACCACGATGTGGGAATCCGTGCCCCGCCCCGCCAGCATGAAGACGTTCTTGCCATCCAGGTCGCGGCTGGCCCGCACGCAGAGTTCGCACATCACGCAGCGGTTGAGATCAAGCCAGATGTCGGGATGGGAGGCATCCACCGGACGATGGGGGAAGGCATGGCGGAAGTGGGGGGTGACCATTTCCAGGTCGTAGGCCAGGGCCTGCAACTGGCAGTTACCGCTTTTTTCGCAGCCGGGGCAGAAGTGATCGCCCTCGACGAACAGCATTTGCAGCAGCACGCGGCGACGGTCGTTGAGGGCCGGCGTGTTGTTTTCCACTTCCAGGCCGGGCAGGGCCTGCTGGGTGCAGGCCGAGCCGTTGCGGCCGTTCACCGTCACGGTGCACAGCTTGCAGCTGCCGTGGGGCTTGAGGTCCGGGTGGTGGCATAGGTGGGGAATGTAGACCCCGGCGGCCAGGGCGGCTTGCAGCACGGTCTGGCCTGGGTCGAATTCGATGGCCTGGCCGTCGATGGTGAAGGTGTCTTTGTGATCGCTCATGGTCCGTTCCCTCAATGTTCGACGTGTTCGGCGAAGTGGGCGTCCGCGTCATCCCGTCCGGTGATCGCGCGTGCCTGGGCCAGGGACTGGTCCAGGTCGAAGGCGGGCATGAAGTCGGTTTGCGCCAGGCGCCGCTCGTAGGCCGGGCGGAATTTCTGCAGGGTGTCGGCCACGGCGTTGCCGGCGGTCTGGCCCAGGCCGCAGTGGCTGCCGGGCTTGAGCACCTGTTGCAAGCGCAGCAGTTCGTTCATTTCGTACTGGGTGCCCCGGCCGTCGGCGATCTTGTCCATGATGTCGCTCATCAACTGGGTGCCGACCCGACAGGGGGTGCAGAAGCCGCAGGATTCGTGGGCGAAGAAGTGGCTGAAGTTGCGCGCCACCTCGAACATGTCGCGGTGCTTGCCGAAGATCATGAAGGAACCGGCGGTGGGCACATCTTCGAAGGCGATGCGGCGACCGAACTCCCGTTCCGACAGACAGACGCCGGAGGCACCGCTGACCTGCACGGCGATGGCATCCTTGGCGCCGCAGTCCTCCAGCACCTGGGCGATGCGTACGCCGAAGGCGTATTCGTAGATGCCGGGCCGCTCGCAGTCGCCGGAAACCGAGAGGATCTTGGTGCCGGTGGACTGCTTGGTGCCGATGGACTCGTACCACTTGCCGCCATGGACGGCGATTTCGGTGGCCTTGCACAGGGTTTCGACGTTGTTCACCACCGTCGGCTGGTTCATGTAGCCGCAGGTAACGGGGAAGGGGGGGCGCACCCGGGGCCGGCCGGCCTTGCCTTCGAGGGATTCGATCAGGGCCGACTCCTCGCCGCAGACGTAGGCGCCGGCACCCAGGTGGATCTCGATGTCGAAATCGAAACCGTCCACCCCGGCGATGGACTTGCCCAGCAGTTTCTGTTGCCGCATTTCCGCCAGGTGGGCCTCCAGGGGCGCCAGCAGATAGAGGTATTCGCCGCGCAGGTAGAGGAAGCCCCGTTGGGCGCCGACGGTGTAGGCGGCGATGACCATGCCCTCGAACACTCGGCCGGCATAGGACTGGAGCAGTACCCGGTCCTTGAAGGTGCCCGGTTCGCCTTCGTCAGCATTGCAGACGATGTAGCGCTGCGCCGCCGGGGCCTTGCGACAGGCATCCCATTTGATGCCGGTGGTGAAGCCGGCCCCGCCCCGGCCGCGCAGGTTGGCGGCCTTCATCTCGGCCAGCATGCCGTCGCGGCCCCGGGCCACGGCGGCCTGGATGGCGGCACCGGGAATGTGCTTGTCGCCGAGCAGCATGTCGGCGCGGCGGATGTTGTCGCTCACCGTGAAGAAATCCGCCGGCCAGCGGGACAGGGGCACCCGGTTGCGGATCAACTCGCAGATCTCGTCGGCCCGATGCAGCGTCATGCGGGTGATGGTCCGGTTGTTCACCAGGATCGCGGGTCCCTGGTCGCACATGCCGGTGCAGGAGGTGTAGTCCACGCTCACCAGTCCGTCGGCGGAAACCTTGCCCGGTTCGAGCTTGAAGCGGTGCAGCAGGTGGTTGAAGACATCCTGGTTGCCCAGCATGCGATCGGTGATGTTGTCGGACACCAGGATGCGGTACTCGCCCCGGTTTTCCCGATAGAAGAAGGCGTAAAAGTCGCGGGTGCTTTGCACCTGGGCGCGGGACATGGGCATCGCCTGGGCGATGTAGGCCACCGTTTCGTCGGAGAGATAGTGCAGGACATCCTGCACCTCGCGCAGGATTTGCACCAGGCGGTCCGGGCGGCGCTGGTGTTTGTCGAGTATGGGATCGACCAAGGGTCCGAGTGCAGTGGTTGGTACAAGTGTCGCAGTCACGGTGCCGCTTCCTCGCGTGGAAAATTGGCGGCTACTCTACCCAAACGGTCGGGTGCGAATTTGCGTTAGGTCAAGTGAGACGGCCCATAACGGGAGTTGTAAGACTTTGTTGGCATTGCGTTTCCTTTGTCATGGGGCGTCGTAAACCCGCAGGGCGTGGGCGATTGGCGGCGTTGCATGAAATTTGTGCAGTGCGAGATTCACCCCACATCCCTGCCGACCTTTGTGAAAACTCCCTGCTGAAAGACCCGGCAAGTTGTCATGGGACGGGGTGTATGCTGCGCCCCCGTGTTTCGTTCCGACATTCCCACAGGTGGTCGCCGTGAAAAAAATCTTTTCCACCAAGGCCGTCGTCAGCGGCCATAGTCGCGGCCTCGGCGCCGCCGTTGCCGCCGAACTGTTGTCCTCCGGCATTCCCGTGCTGGGGCTGGCCCGGGCCGGCAATGCCGCCCTGGCCAAGGCCCATCCCGACCTGTTGACCGAGGTCGCCCTCGATCTGGCCGACAGCGCCGCCGTTGCTCGCTGGTTGGCAAGCGACGGGCTGACCCGTTTCATCGTCGGCGCCGAGACCGTGCTGTTGGTGAACAATGCCGGCACGGTGCAACCCATGGCGCCCCTGGCCGAACAGGACCCGGCGCTCATCGCCCGGGCCGTGGCCCTCAACGTCGCCGCGCCGCTGCAACTGGCCGCCGCCCTGGCCGCCGTGGGCGGCGCCGCCGCGTGCCGCATCCTGCACGTGTCCAGCGGTGCCGGACGCAATGCCTATCCGGGCTGGAGCGTATACGGCGCCACCAAGGCGGCCCTCGACCATCACGCCCGGGCCGTGGCCTTGGAGGGGAAAGAAGGCCTGCGCGTCTGTAGCCTGGCCCCCGGCGTGGTGGATACCGAAATGCAGGGAGAAATCCGCGCCACCCCGGAAGCCTTGTTTCCCTTGAAGGATCGCTTCCTGGCCTTGAAACAGGAAGGTCAGCTCACTTCTCCGACGGCGGCGGCCAAGCGCTTGGTGGCCTATTTACGCTCAGCGGCGTTCGGCGAGGCACCGGTGGCGGACCTGCGGGAGCTGCCGGACGCCCCATGACGTACTGGTGTGGCGCGGCGGTGATGTCGCAGTGATTGGCGACGTCCGCGAGAACGTCTGCTGGTGGTGATCTTTGCTTTTACTGGTTGGTCGCGCTGGCAGCCAAGCCATAACGGCCACCCGGGTGGCATCAGCAATTCCGGACATTCCGCTGGCTATTTGCGCCGCGTCTTCGCCCCCGCCCTCAACGCGCAGGCCAAGGCCGCCCGGGCCCAGGGCAGCATGGCGTTCGGGCTGTCCATGGCTTCTTCCGGCGCCGACCAGTAGCCCATGGTGACGGTGCGGCCGTCGGCGTAGGTGTAGCGGAAGGGTGCGCTGCCCGCCGCCTTGAACCGGGCCTGGCTTTCTTCGTCGTCGGCCTTGAGGTAAAGCACCTCGTCGGCGATCAGGGCGAAGAACAATTCGTCGCAGTAGAAACCCCAGCCGCCGAACATGGCTTTGGTGCGCAGGCTGCCCAGGGGCGCGAACAGTTCCTGGGACCAGCGCACGATTTCGGGCAGGGGCTTGCTGGCCATGGCGCGGGGTTGTTTACCGACTATTGGCGCAGGTCGCCGTCGTTGTCCGGCACGTCACCGGCCACGCTGCTGCGGTAGGGGTTGATGTCGAGGCCGCCGCGTCGGGTGTAGCGGGCGTAAACCGAGAGACGCTGGGGACGGCAGCGGGCCATCAGATCGGTGTAGATGCGTTCCACGCAGTGCTCGTGGAAGCCGCTGTGCTGGCGGTAGGAGACGATGTAGGCGAGCAGGCCGGCGCGGTCGATGGCGGGGCCGCGATAGGCGATGCGCACGGCGGCCCAGTCGGGCTGGCCGGTGACGGGGCAGTTGGATTTGAGCAGATGGGATACCAGTGTTTCCTCCACCACGTCGCCCTGGGCGGAAAGCAGTTCGGGCGCCGGGTGGTAGTGGCGGATGTGCACGGCCAGGTCGTCGATGACGGTGCCGGAAAAGTTCGCCAAGGCCCGCTGGGCCTGGGGTTGCAGGGCGTGTACAGCCACGCTCACCGGCGCTCCGGCAGCGGCGGACAGGTCTTGGGCAATGGCGGCTTCCACGCTGGCCACGGAGTCAAAGGCGGATTGGTTGAGGGAGTTGAGATAGAGCTTGACGGATTTGGACTCGACGATGTTGGGCGAGTCGATGGGCACGTCGAAGCGCAGGGTGGCGACCACGGGTTTGCCGCGCGGGTCGAGCCAGGAGAGTTCGTAGCCGTTCCAGATGTCCACGCCATGGAAGGGCAAGGGGCCGGCGATGCCCAGGCCATCCCGCTGGGGCTGGCGGGAGACGGGGAACAGCAACTCGGGGGCGTAGGTGTCGCGGTAGGCGACCGTGGCGCCGAGGGGGGAACCGTGCAGGTTGGCGGGTGCGTCTTTCACGTGATCAATGTCCTTTCAGGGCGTAGATGCCCGGCGCGTTGCGCCAGTAACCCTTGTAATCCATGCCGCAGCCGAACAGGTAGCGGTCTTCGATGTCGAGGCCGGTAAAGTCGGCGCGCATGCCGGGCTGGGCCTTGCGCTCGTGTAGCTTGTGCACCAGCACGGCGCTCAATACTTCGGCGGCGCCCTCGGTCCTCAGGTAGTCGACGACGGCCTTGAGGGTGTGGCCTTCATCGAGGATGTCGTCCAGCACCAAGACTGACCGGCCACGCAGGTCCTGGTTGGGTCGCACGCGCCAGTCGAGCAGGTCGCCCCGCAGTTTGTCGCCATAGCGGGTGGCGTGGAGGTAGGCCACCTCCAGGGGGAAGTCGAGTCGGCAAAGCAGGCGACCGGCCAGCACCAGGCCACCGTTCATGACGCAATAGACCAGGGGATTGCGCTGCCGCAGGCGCTCGCCGATGGCAACCGCCATGCGCTCCAGGGCGGCTTCCACGGTCGCGGCGTCGGCCAGGCAATCGGCCTCGGCCATGGCTTGCTTGATGTCGGCCAGATCAGTGTTCATGGTGGTCCTGTTCTTGGAATTTGTCCCCGGCCCGGCGCGAGAGTTTTTCGTCGGCGAGGGATTGGCGCAGGATGCGCAACTGCTCGGCATAGTGCTCGCCGTCACCGTAGCTGGCGAACTGTTCATAGCGTGGGTGGTTGCCGAGCACCTTGCGGGCATGCTTGATGGGGCACCAGTATTGTTCGGTGCGGGCGGTGATTTCCTGGGCGTAGGCGAGGAGGCCGTTGCCGTAACTGCAATAGGCGCAGTTGATCTTTTCTACCAAGTTCAGATAGGCCAGGTGGGCCCGGTCGAAAACGAAATAGTCGCCGCGTTTCACCCGGGGGATGCCGTAGAGGGGGAAACAGGTCCATTGGTAAAAGGTCATGGCCAGGTCGAACAGCACCAGGGGCAGGGCCATGCCGTAGATGATGGGAGCGGACAGCAGGCTTTGCGGGCGGCTGTGCACCAGCCAGCGCAAGAGGCCGGTACGCAGCCGCTTGTGGGCGTCGCGCACGTTCTGTTCGAATACCACCCGCTTACCCTGCCATTCGAAAAAGACCCGGTGCTCCTGTTCGTGGAGGACCTTTTTCAGTTCGTTTTGCAGGCCGCCGATCTGGTTCAGCAGATCGCGGACGCGGTCGCTCATCGGACCTTCGCTCATGGCGTGATTACCGTCGTCGGGAGGGCGGGAATCTTAACCCAGGCGCCGGGGGGGCGCTGCGGCTGCCGTGTGGGCCGATGGTGGGTGAAAACGGGGCATTGGCCGTCATTTCCGGCCATTTTGTCCCGTTCGATAGCAACTTTATTGCTAAAATCATCGACTTTAGTACAAAGAAAGCACCCCACCGGGTGCAGGCCACATTGGCCCTTGTCGCTGCCGACCCCCATGACTTCCGCTGCCTCAGCCTTTTCCCGACTGCCCCTGGCCGACGCCCTGAAGGCCATTGCCGCCCAGATCATCGTCCTGCACCACTTGGCCCACTACGGTCCCATGGCCGATAGTGCCGCCGATCTGGCGCCCTGGCTGTTCGACTGGCTGGACCAGTACGGCCGCATGGCGGTCCAGGTTTTCCTGGTGGTGGGCGGCTACCTGGCGGCCCGCTCGCTGATGCCGGGGACGGCGCCCGTGCAGTGGGACGTGCTGCCCCAGATCGGCCGCCGCTACCTGCGTCTGGTCATTCCCTACACCGCCGCCCTGCTGCTGGCCATCGGCCTATCCGCCGTGGCACGCCATTTGATGGACCACGACTCCATCTCCGCCCCGGCCACCGCCGCCCAGGTGACGGCCCACCTGTTGTTGGTGCAAAGCCTGCTGAACTACGAGTCCCTGTCCGCCGGGGTCTGGTACCTGGCCATCGACTTCCAGCTCTATTCCCTGCTCGCCCTGCTGCTCTGGCTGCCGCGCAGGATCGGCCTTGCCCGCCTGGCGCTGCCGGCGGTGGCCGTGCTGTTGGCGGTGTCCCTGTTCCACTTCAACCTGAACAGCGAATGGGACAACTGGGCGCTGTACTTCTTCGGCTCCTACGGCATCGGCGCCCTGGCCTATTGGTCCGTGGTGCGCAATCGGGGCTGGCTCTGCGCCGCCGGCATCATTCTGGTCTGCGGCTTGGCATTGTTGGTGGATTTCCGCTGGCGCATCCTGTTGGCTATGGTCACCGCCCTGTTGTTGCTGATGCCCTTGCGGGCGGCCTGGTTCGAGCGTTTCATCGCGTCGCGTCCCATCGCCTTCCTGTCGCGGATTTCCTTCGCCACCTTCCTGGTGCACTTCCCGGTGTGCCTGGTGGTCAATGGCCTGTTCGTCCGCTTCGAACTGGAACACCCCGCCCTCAATTTTGTCGGCGTGGTGTTGGCCTGGGCCGCCAGCCTGGCTGTCGGCGCCCTGTTCTACCGTTTGATCGGCCAGGGTCTGATGCCCCGCCTGGGGATCGGCCGCAGCGTCGCCAAAGCGCCCAAGCTGCCCGTCGGCGCCAGCAAGCAGAGCATCTAGGCGTCCGCGCCAGCGGCGGCGCGCGGCGCCTGCTGTCTGCTGTTCCTGCCAGTACCCCGCTGATTGGCGGGTTGACTCCCCCGCCTGCCCCGCGCGCAATGCCCGCTTAGGCTGCCGCCAGCCGCCAGAGGGAGGTGACTTCCGCCTGCCGCGCCAGGGCCAGGGGATCATGCGCATCGCTGGCCTTGGGATGGCGCGGACGGATGTCGCGCTTTTCCAGCACTTTCAATCCGGCCTCGGCGATCCAGCCCATGAGCGTTTCCCGGTTGCGCAAGCCAAGATGTTCCGCCAGGTCGGAGAGGATCAGCCAACCCTCGCCGGTGGGCGTCAGGTGTGCCCGCAAACCCGCCAGGAAACCGCGCAGCATGCGGCTGTCCGGGTCGTAGACGGCCCGCTCCACGGCGGCGCTGGGCTTGGCCGGCACCCAGGGCGGGTTGCAGACGATGAGCGGCGCCTGTCCGGCGGGAAACAGGTCCGCAGCTATCACCTCGACCTGCTCGCCGTAGCCGAGGCGGACCAAGTTGTCCCGGGCGCAGGCCAGGGCGCGCGGGTCCAGGTCCGTGGCCACGATCCGGGCGATGCCGCGCTGGGCCAGCAGGGCGCTGATGACGCCGCTGCCAGTGCCGATGTCGAAGGCCAGGTCGCTGGCCGGCAGGGGGGCGGCGGCGATCAGGTCCAGGTATTCGCCGCGCAAGGGGGAGAACACCCCATACCAGGGGTGGATGCGCGCGCCCAGGACGGCGACCTCGACACCTTTCCGGCGCCATTCGTGGGCGCCGTTCAATCCCAACAATTCGCGCAATGAAACCACGCTGGGCATGCCGTCGGCCTCGCCCCAGGCTTCCTGGCAGGCGAGTCGCCAATCGGGCGCCCGGCGCAGGGGGATAGCGTAGTCGCCATCCAGGGGGATCAGCAGCTTGCCCAACACCTGGGCCCGCTGGCCGAGGGCCAGACGATGCCGATGGAAAGCTTCGGCCTTCTCTGGCTCGGGCTTGCCGCCGCGCTGCGGGCGTGACTGGCCGCTGCCATCACGACGGCGATCACAGCGCCGTGCCAGGGCGGTCAGCAGTTGCCGGGCATTTTGGAAATCCCCTTGCCAGAGCAGCGCCGTGCCCTCGCAGGCAAGGCGGTAGGCCGCCTCAGCGGTCAGGGCGTCGTCCGCGATTACCACGCGTTTGGGCGGTGCCAGTCCGGCTTCGGAGCGCCACCCGGCGACATGGTCGCCATCGGGGGCAGACCAATGAATCCGGGGAAGGGCTGCCGGTGTTTGTGGCGAGATCATGGGGAAATGGAGCGAGGTGAGCGGGTGCGGATGGTAGCAAGAAGCACCATCGAGGTGCGCCTTCCATGACTAGTGCGTTTTGCGTCACGGCCATTGCCCCTTTTTTCATGGATGGCATGACATTTCATTGGATTCATATATTATCTAATAAGCGTAAATGAATATAACAAAAGGCTAATTTAGATACATCCAACAGGATATGACTACCCAAGGGAGTGAACAATGACGTTGCAATCGCTGAAAACCAAGCTGATGCTGCTGGGGGCGGTGGGGATACTCGGTGCAGCCTTTTTGGCCGGCGCTTCGGTATGGCATTCGTATAGGACAAAAGTCGTATTACTCGGCTTTGTCGATCAAACCATCGCCATTAATCGCAGCGCGACGGCATCCTATGCCCATGGCTTGCAAATGGGACAGGCCTTGCGCAACGTCCTGCTGGACCCCGCCAATAAGAAGGGCCACGAGAATCTGGCCGAAGCGAGCAAGAAGTTCGACCAGGAGGTCGGCAAGATGAGCGCGCTGTTGGCACAGAGCGCGGAGGGCAAGGAAACCGCGACCAAGCTCAAGGCCAGCATCGATCAGTGGCTGCCCTTGCAGAAGGAAGTGGTGGACATCGTGCTCAGCGGAGGCGATGCCAAGAGTTTGCTGGTGTCGAAGGAGACCCCGGCGTGGCGGGCGGTGCGCGACATTCTGACGGGGTTGGTGAAGAGCAGCGAAGCGGAAGCGTCCGCCCAGCGGGATGAGTTGCTGGCCGGCCTGGAGCGGACGCGGAATACGGCCATCATCCTGGGGCTCGTTGGCTTGCTGGTGATCTCCGGCGTGACGGTACTGCTGGGTAAGAAGATCTTCGCCCAGATCGGTGGTGAGCCGGCCCACGCCGCCGAGGCCCTGCAACAAATCGCCGAAGGCAACCTGACCCAATCCCTGGCCGGCAGCACGCCGCAAAGCATCCTGGCCAATATGGAGGCGATGCAGGGCCACCTGCGGCAATTGATCAGCCAGATCGTCGCCAATGCCAACGCGGTGACTGTGGAGAGCGAAGGCCTCAAGAGCGATGCTGACAGCCTGGCGGACACCGCCGAAGTCCAGAGCAGCGCCACCGCAGCGATTGCGGCCGCGATCGAGCAGCTGACCGTAAGCATCGGTGTCATGAGCGACAACGCGGCAGAGTCGGGCCGCCTCTCGGAAATGTCCGAACAGCGGGCGCGGGAAGGCTTGGCCACAGTGTCCACGGCGACGGAAACCATTCAGCAAGTGGCGGACGGCATGACGGCTGCCGCCCAGACCATGGAAGAACTGTCGGCCCAGGTGACCAACATCAACGGCATCGTCCAGACCATCCGCGAGATTGCCGACCAGACCAACCTATTGGCACTGAACGCCGCCATCGAGGCAGCCCGGGCAGGCGAGCAGGGCCGGGGCTTCGCCGTGGTGGCCGACGAAGTGCGCAAGCTGGCGGAACGGACGACCACGTCCACCGAGGAAATTTCCGAAATCGTCAGCGGCGTGCAGCGCAGCACCGACACGGCGCGGGGCAACATGAGCCAGGCCAAGGATCTGGCCATGGCCGGCGCCAGCCGCACCGAGGAAATCCGCAATGCCGTGGCCGGTCTCGACCAGGCCGCCAAGGAAGTCAGCCGGGCCATCGAAGTTATCGCGTCGTCCTTGCGCGAACAGAGCGCGGCCAGCACCGACATCGCCCAGCGGGTGGAGCGCATCGTGCAAGGGGTGGAGCAAACCCATGTGGCGTCGGAAACAGCCAAGAGCCGCTCGTCCAGCCTGGTGGAGTTGTCCTCGGCCCTGACCGGACTGGTGCGCCGCTTCAAACTCTAAGCCGCCAGACCGACCCGCCAAGCCCCGCCCGGCGCATAGCCGCGCGGGGCTTGGCATTTTCAGGCAGCCTGGGCCGATTGCTGGCGCGCGAGCAATCGGTTGGCGCCGCTGATCAAGGCATTGATCGAGGCGGTGACGATGTTGGCGTCTATCCCCACGCCGTAGCCTTCGCCGATGCCGGGGAGGCTGACTTCGATGAAGGCACAGGCTTGGGCATCGCCGCTATGGCGGTTGCTGCTGCCCATGGAGCGCTCTTCGTAACTGCGCACCTGAAGATCGATGCCCAATTGGCCAAGGGCGTGGACGGCGGCGTCGATGGGACCGTTGCCGGCGCCCGTGAGCTGGTGGCGGACGCCGTCCATCGTCACGTTGAGGCGAATGCCTTGCTGTCCATCGGTTTCATAAAGATGCTGCTCAATGTTGCCGAGAGGTTGCACAGTGGACAAGTAGGTGTCGGAGAAAAGCCGCCAGATGTCCGCCGCGCTCACCTCGCCACCATGGGTATCGGTGTGTTGCTGCACGACGCCTGAGAACTCCACCTGCAAGCGGCGCGGCATCACCACGCCGTATTCGCTCTCCATCAAATATGCCACGCCACCCTTGCCGGACTGGCTGTTCACGCGGATCACCGAGTCGTAGCTGCGGCCCACGTCGGCCGGGTCAATGGGGAGGTAGGGCACGTTCCAAATCGTGTCCGGTTGCTGTGCGGCGAAGCCCTTCTTGATGGCGTCCTGGTGGGAGCCGGAGAAGGCGGTGAACACCAAATCGCCGACGTAGGGATGGCGCGGGTGGATGGGCAACTGGTTACAGTGCTCCACGGTGCGGGCCACGGCGTTGATGTCGGAGAAGTCGAGGCCCGGCGCCACGCCCTGGGTGTACATGTTCAAGGCAAGGGTGACGATGTCCACGTTGCCGGTACGCTCGCCGTTACCGAAGAGGCAGCCTTCCACCCGGTCGGCACCGGCCATCAAGCCCAATTCGGCAGCGGCCACGGCCGTGCCTCGGTCGTTATGGGGATGCAGGCTGAGGATCACGCTGTCGCGGCGGGCCAAGTGGCGGTGCATCCACTCGATCTGGTCGGCATAGACGTTGGGGCTGGCCACCTCCACCGTGGTGGGCAAGTTGAGGATGACCTTGTTCTCCGGCGTGGCGCCCCAGGCGGCGGTGACGGCGTCGCAGACCTCAAGGGCGAAATCCAATTCGGTGGCGGTGAAGGTTTCGGGGCTGTACTCCAACACCCATTCGGTTTCCGGCTGCTCAGCGGCCAATTGTTTGATGAGGTTGACGGCGGAAACGGCCATGTCCACCACCTCGGTCTTGCTCATGCCGAAAACGATGTCGCGGAAGGGCTGGGAGGTGGCGTTGTACACATGGACGATGGCCCGGCGGGCGCCCCGGAGGGATTCCATGGTGCGGCGGATCAAGTGTTCCCGGGCCTGGGTGAGCACCTCGATGGTGACGTCGTCGGGAATATGGCCGCCTTCAATAAGGTTGCGGACGAAGTCAAAATCGGTCTGGGAGGCGGAGGGGAAAGCCACTTCGATTTCCTTGAAGCCGATCTGGCACAAGGTGCGGAACATGCGCATCTTGCGCTCGCCGTTCATGGGCTCGAAGAGGGATTGGTTGCCGTCGCGAAGGTCGGTGCTCATCCACACCGGCGGCGTGGTGATCGTGCGACTGGGCCACTGGCGGTGGGCGAGATTGACCGGGGGAAAGGGACGGTATTTGGTTTCGGGTTGCTTCAACATGATCGTTTTCTCCTGAATCGTCGGTAAGGGGCTTCCCCGGCG
This sequence comes from Denitratisoma sp. agr-D3, assembly GCF_054658675.1. Taxonomy (NCBI): domain Bacteria; kingdom Pseudomonadati; phylum Pseudomonadota; class Betaproteobacteria; order Nitrosomonadales; family Sterolibacteriaceae; genus Denitratisoma; species Denitratisoma sp. agr-D3. The sequence goes on from NZ_BAAGIA010000001.1 coordinate 18,716, forward strand.
ACGGGCGAGGAAATCAAGGCAATGGAGGTAATGTCGCGGCTACCGTGCGGTCGCTGGCTCAAGGCACGGCAACCGGGTCGCAGTCGTAGCAGGGTGCTAAGGGAAAAATTCGGATCAAGATTCATGGCGGACTCCAAGAAGCAAAGACAAAGGGCGCGCAACAAGGCGCAATTTCCCCGAGGGGGAATTCAGACAAACCAGCAGGAAGGGGGAAGTTTTATGCGCGCGAGACGCGCAGCAGCAGACCCAGGCTCAGGAGAGCCAGGAGGGAAGAAACGAGAAGGGTCGGCTGTTGGAAGTGCATGGGCCGTACCTTAACAAGGCTCATGCGCCGGCGTCAACCGGCACGGGACTATCGGTTCGATAGGCTGTGCAGCTTTGCAGAACAAGCGGCGCCTGAATTCAATCGACCACAATCGGTCGGGCGGCGGGGGGGGCTCAGTCCAGGCCGGAGAAATCCGGTTTGCGCTTTTCGAAGAAGGCGGCGAAGGCTTCCTTGGCGGCGGGCTCGGTGAGCATTTCCTTGAACAGGCGGCTTTCCTCGGCCATGCGGCTTTCCATGGTGGCCTGGAAGGCGCCCCGCAGCAGGGCCTTGGTGGCCCGCAGGGATTTTCCGGGTAGGACAGCCATCTGCTCGGCGACCTTGCGGGCGGCAGGTAGCACCTCTTCCGGCGGCAGCACGCGATTGACGAAGCCCATCTCCAGCGCCTGCTGGGGGCCGAAGGCTTGGCCCAGCAATAGGGCTTCCGCCGCCCGTTGATGGCCGGCGATGCGGGGCAGGAGAAAGCTGGAAGCCGCCTCGGGCACCAGGCCCAGGGCGGTGAAGGGCAAGGCGAACTTGGCCTTGTCGCCGATGAACACCAGATCACAGTGGAGCAACAGGGTGGTGCCGATGCCCACGGCCACGCCGTTCACGGCAGCCACCAGGGGTTTGCGGGCACGGCTGAGCTGATGGAGAAACTGGAACACCGGGCTGTCTTCCCGCTGGGGTGGGTCCTGGAGGAAGTCCTCCAGGTCGTTGCCGGCGGTGAAGGCATCGTCGCTGCCGTGGATCAGCACCACCTTCACCCCATCGTCCCGGTCCGCCTCGGCCAAGGCGTCGGCCAGGGCCTGGTACATGGCGGCGGTGATGGCGTTCTTACGTTGGGGGCGGTTGAAGGCCAGGGTGAGGATGGCGCCTTCCTTGCGGATCTGGATGTCCATGACGGTATGGGGGCGTTAAAACAACTGGATACCGCCGCCGCTGTCTTCCACATGACGCTGTTGGCTGTGGGCGGCGTGGTCGAGGGCCTCGCTGAGGGGCATGCCGGCCAGAACGGCATCGAACAGGGCCCGCTCCTCCTCCATGGCATAGCTGTCGCGCAGCTTCAGGCGCAGGGTTTCCCAGGCCTCGGCATCGCCCTGTTGAGCCGGATCGATCAGCAGTTCGCCCAGGTTGTCGAGGCCGCTGGCCACGTGTTCCAGGCGCTGTGCCAGCCGGTCGTAAAACTGGAAATCGACGATGGCCTGATGCACTTGTTCGCCGATCTGCCGGCTATCGGCAAGGAGGGCTTCCCGCGTCGGTTGCGGGGCGGCGGTGTCCTGGCTGGTCAGGGTGCTGTCCAGTTTGTCGAGACGGTCGACGAGGGAGGCAAAGGTCTCGTGCAGGCGAGCCACCGTGCCATGGGCATCGGCCAGGGCGGCCTGCACCTGGCCGGCGGCCACCCGCAGCAGCAGGACGGTGGCTTGTCGGGATTTCTGATCGTGGCTGGTCTCGCCCATGGCCCCTCGGCTTGGTGTCATTTTCATGGTGTTCCTTTATCGACCGCCCGATTCTAGGGCTTGTCCACCATCACATAATATTTGCGCACCGGCGTCAGCACCTCGAAAACGCCCTTGAATCCGGCCGGAATGACGCAAGCGTCGCCCGGGCCGAATTCCGCGACCGTGCCCGTGGTGGAGGTGATGCGCAGGCGGCCTTCCAACACATGGAAGAATTCGTGGCGATGGTCATGGAAGGCGATGCGCCAGGCACCGGGCTGGCAGGCCCAGATACCGCAATCCACAGCACCTTGTTCGCCCTGGTAGACGCTCCAGGTCCGGCGTTGGGGCGGCGTGCCGAGACAGCGCTCCGCCGCTGGTTGGTCGTCCACCGGCGGCGGCAGGGTCGTGAAGGTGATGAGCTCGCTCACGGTCCGACCCCTTGCCACAATTGATCCAGGTCTTCCTGCTCCAGCCAACGCCAGGCGCCGACCGGAAAATCCTCGGGCAAGGTCAGCCCACCCACGGCGATGCGGTGCAGCGTCTCGACCCGGTTGCCAATAGCGGCCACCATGCGCTTCACCTGATGGTAGCGGCCTTCCCGTATGGTCAGGTCGAACACCGTTTCGCTCACCGGCACGGCGGCAATGCCCGCCACCGGGTCTGGCGAATCGTTGAGCACGACGCCGTCCACCAGCTGCTGCAACATGGCTGTCGTCATGGGGTGCTTGGCCGTGACCCGATAGATCTTGTTCACCTTGCGCTTGGGGGAGGTCACCGCATGGATGAAGGCGCCGTCGTCGGTGAGCAGCAACAGGCCCGTGGTGTCCACGTCCAGTCGCCCCACGCTTTGCAGGCCCCGCTCGTACAGGGGGCGCGGCAGCAGGGAGAGTACGCCGGGGTAACCCCGGGGCGAACGTGAGCATTCGGTGTCGACGGGTTTGTGCAGCAGCACGTAGGCTTTTTCCCGATAGCGCCAGGGGACGCCATCGATGGTGAAGGCCAGGTCGGCGGTATCGAATTCGGCGAAGGGGTCGTCCACGGCCGCGCCATTGACGGTGCAGCGTTCATGACGGATCAGGGCGCGGCATTCCTTGCGGGTGCCGAAGCCCTGGGACTGGAGGATGCGTTCAAGTTGCATGGTGACGGAACAGGGCCAAACTGGTGGCGGTGAGAATGAAAAGCAGGCTGAAGCCGCGGCTGACCCAGCGCACCCGGCGCGGGGACTCCAGCCAGTGCATGGCCCGGGCCGCGAGATAGGTATAGCCAGCCATGACGGTCATGTCCACGGTGACGACCGTGGCCGCTATGGTCGCATACTGGGGACCGAGGGCCAGGTCCGGTTCGAGAAACTGGGGCACGACGGCGAAGAAGAACAGCAGGCCCTTGGGATTGGTGGCATCCACCAGGAAACCCCGGGCGATGAGTTCGCGCCGGCGCTGCCGACCATTGCCGGCGATCAGGGATTCCAGGCTGCCGTCGCTGCGCCATTGACTCCAGGCCAGCCAGAACAGATAGGCGACACCGGTCCAGCGCAGGATTTCAAAGGCGGCGGGGGAGGACACGATCAGGGCGCCGACACCGGCGGCCACCACCGCCAACAGGGCCAGGATGCCCAGCTGCAATCCCAGTACCACCCAATAACCGCGTAGAAAACCGTTGCGCAGGCCGGCGGCCATGGAGGCGAAGGCACCGGGGCCGGGGGAAAGGGAGATGGCGAGGGAAGCCGAAAGAAAGGCCAGCCAAAGATGCAAGGGCATGGCGGTCAGCGGGCGTGGACGTCGTGGGCGCGGCAGTCACCCCGGGCCGGCGCGGGATGATGGCAATCGTGACAGTCCCCGGCGAGGTCTGGCTTGCGGTACGGGCATTCCCGGGGTGTGGGTGTTCGTTCAAGTCTCATGGGGAGGGGTGTATCACGGCCGATGCGAGGAGGGGCGGTATCCATCGGCGGCCCGGCGACACCGGGCAATGGGCAACGAGTCCTCGGGAGGGGCATTCTAGCTGGACAGGATGGGAGTCATCGAGGCGGGACCGTGTCGGCACGCCCCACGGTCCCATGGGCCAAGGTTGCGTCATTTGGGAAGCGGGTGTCAGGTCCGCCGAGGGCGGCCAGGTAATTGATCCGCATCAATTGATATAACTTTAGGTTTATTGTATTTGGAATAGTTCTTTATTATTCAGTGTATTGTGAAATGATAGAATAATCTTCCGAAAAATCCCGGGTTTTGTATTTGTCATGAACGGTAGGCCGGCAAGGAGGAAGACGGTAAATTGGGGTTGTATCCCAATGTCGTCGTCCGCGTATCCGCGGCGGGTGGCATGGGATTGGGCAACGGTCTTTTCCCGGGCGATGCCCGGACTGGCCGCCACTCAACAGATGCAGGAAGGCTCATGATCGATTTTTCGTCCATTCCCTCGGTGATCACCGCAACGCTCACCCTGTTCTGTTTTTTCATCGTGCTTGAACTGGTACTGCCCCCCGATCTGGAGGAACGATATTGGGAGCAGATCAAGGCCGCCACCTTCATCCTGCTCGGCATTTCCGCCCTGGCCTTTCATTTCCACGAAAAAGACAATGTGATGCTGGACGTGCGCGGCGCCGTGTTGGTGGTCGCCACTCTGTTCGGCGGTTATCGCATCGGCGCCGCCACCGCCGTGGCCGAGGGCATCGGCCGCGCCCTGCTCGGCGGCCCCGTGCTGGGGGCGGGGCTGGCCAGCATCGGCATCAGCTACCTGTTTTGTTGCCTGATCCGTCGCCTGGGACGGTTGGATGAACAGGGCAGTATTTCGATTTCGCTGATCATCGTGTCGGGCGTGACGGTGGGTGTGGTGGAAGCCCTCTGCCTGTTCCTGGTGCAACCTTTCGACTATGGTCAATCACTGTTTTTCCTGGCGGGAAGCGACATCTTGCTGATCCAGTCCGTGTCCACCCTGCTCTTCGGCGGTTTGTTCAAATTGCAGAACGACCGCCGCCTGGCCCGGGCCGAGGTCTTGCACAACAGTGTCGCCCTGCGCCATACCCTCAAGCAATCCATCGCCTCCCTCTCTTCCGCCATGATGCATAGGGATCCCACCACCGCTGGCCATGAACGGCGGGTGGCCGATCTGGCGGTGGCCGTCGGCCGGGAATTGGGCTTGGACGAAAGTCGCCTGGAGGGCTTGCAGCTGGCCGCCCTGGTCCATGACGTGGGCCAGATCCAGGTCCCCGCCGAAATCCTGACCCGGCCACGCCGCCTGCTGCCCCAGGAGTTCGATTTGATCAAGCACCATTGCGACGCGGGCAACGAAATCCTCAAGGACGTGCAATTTATCTGGCCCATCGCCGAAGTGATTTCACAACACCATGAGAACGTGGATGGCAGCGGCTATCCCCGTGGCCTCAAGGCCGACCAGATCCGGCTGGAGGCCAAGATCCTCCGCGTTTGCGACAGCCTGGAGGCCATGCTGTCCCACCGGCCCTTCCGCCGGGCCTACGATCTTGCTTACGCCATGGATCAGTTGCGGGCCTTCAGCGGCAGCCACTACGACCCCACTGTCGTCGCCACCTGCATTCGCGTGCTGGAACAGCAAGGGATAGGCTTCTTGTCCGAGACGAAGGCAGCGGCATGACGACCACCAAGCCGGGGGAAGAGGCCGAGGTTTTTGACGGGGTGCAGCGGGTACGCGACATCATGACGCGCCACCCGGTGACGGTGCCGGTCAGCGCGACCCTGGCCACCGCCGCCGAGCGCATGGAAACCCTGCGCATCAGCGCCGTGCTGGCGGAAGAAGGCGGTCGCATCACCGGCCTGTTGACCGAGTCCGACGTGATCCACGCCATCAATCGGGGACTGGATGGGGATGCCGCCATCAGTACGGTGATGGGGCGCCATGTGCTTTTCGTCAGCGAGGAGGACGAGTTGCACGCCGCCTACCACGCCATGGTGGTGCAGGACGTCCGCCATCTGGTGGCGACCGATGCAGCGGGCAATCCCTGCGGCATCGTCAGCGAAACGGATTTCCGTCGCCACTATGGAGTGCGCCAGTTCATCGGCATTCTCGACGTGGGACGGGCCATGAGCCAGCAGTACATCGAGATGGCGGCGGATGCCACGGCAGACTCCGCCGCAGCAGCCATGGAACAGCGGCACCTGGACTGTGTGCTGGTGCTGGCGCAAGGCTGTCCGGTGGGCATCGTCACCAGCCGCGACATGGTGGGCTTGTTCCACCGCCAGCGCTACAAGGCCAAGCTGGGCGACATCATGCGGGCTCCGGTGCAGCAGGTCCTGGTCCATAGCTCGTTGACGGATGCCGTGGCGAAGATGCTGGCCTTGAACATCCGTCGCCTGGCCGTGGTGGATGAGTCGGGCAGGATGGTGGGCATCCTCAACGAGCATGACGTGACCCACCAGCTGGAAAACGACTACACCCAGATGCTGCAAAAGCTGGTGCTGCACCAGGCCAAGCAGCTGAATGAGGACAAGTTCAGAACCCTGGTAGACCATCTGCCGCAAAAAGTCCTGGTCAAGGACGCCGCGTCGATCTATCAGTCCTGCAACGTGAGCTACGCCCGGGACCTGGGAATCACACCGGAAGCCGTCGTCGGCAGAAACGATTACGAATTTTTCCCCGTCGAACTGGCCGAGCGCTACCGGGCGGACGACCGCCGGGTCATGGAGAGCAAGACGGCCATCATGGTCGAGGAGCCCTACCTTGAGCATGGCGAACGGCGCTGGGTGCACACCACCAAGGCCCCCATCCTGGACGCGAGCGGCAGCGCGGTCGGCATCGTCGCGGTATTTCACGACATCACCCAAGTCAAAAAGGATGCCGAGGATTTGAAGCGGCGCACCTGGGCCCTGGAGGCCGTGCGCAGCAGCGGTCGCGCCATGGTCTTGTCCAGCTCGGAGGAGGAAATGCTCCGGGCGGTTTGTCAGGCCATCACCCAACAGGACATGTACGTGCTGGCCTGGTTCGGCTGGGCCGACGAGGACGAGGCCCACACCGTGCGCATCGTCGCTTCGTCCGGCAGTGCCGCCAGCTACACCGATGGCTTGAAGGTCAGTTGGGGGGATGGACCCCTGGGCGATGGCCCCACCGGTCGCTCGATTCGCAGCGGCCAGACCCTGGTGAACAACAACGCCACCTCCAAGTCCTTCTTCCAGCCGTGGCTGGAGGCCGCTTCCCGCTACGACATCCATGCCTCCCTGTCCCTGCCCATTACCCTCAACAATCGGGTGGCGGCGGTGTTGACGGTCTACTCCCGGGAAGCGGAAGCCTTTGGCGTGCGCGAGGTTTCCCTGTTCGAGGAGCTGGCCGCCAACCTGGGCTTCGGCATCCAGTCGCGGCGGACCCGGATCGCCTACGAACATTCCCTCCAGGAACGGGAGCGGCAAGCCCTGCTCATGGAGAAATCCCTGGAGGACGCGCTGATGGCCATCGCCTCCACCCTGGAGCAGCGGGATCCTTATACCGCCGGTCATCAGAAACACGTGGCGGAACTGGCGATCCGCATCGGCCTGGAAATGGGTCTCGGCGAAAACGAGTTGCGCTGCCTGTATTTGGCGGCCATCGTGCACGACCTGGGCAAGATCCAGATTCCGTCGGAAATCCTGACCAAGCCGTCGCGCCTGAATGCCGCCGAGTTCAACCTGATCAAGCTCCACCCCGAGGTGGGCTACAACATCCTCAAGCAGATCAGCTTTCCCTGGCCCATCGCCGACGTGATCCGCCAGCACCACGAGTACCTCGATGGCTCGGGCTACCCCCAGGGCTTGAAGGGGAATGAAATCTTGATGTCGGCGCGGATCATCACCGTGGCCGACATCGTCGAGTCCATGTCCTCGGACCGTCCCTATCGGCCCGCCCTGGGCATCGACGGTGCCATCGCCGAAATCCAGCGGGTCAAGGGCACCCGGTTGGATCCGACGGTGGTGGACGCCTGTGTCGCGGTCCTGCGGCGCGGCGAGTTCGCGCCGACCCATCTGAAAATGTGAGGTCCGTCCTTAGCGGACGATTTCCAATACCTGGTAAAGGCCACCGAAAAGGCAACGGCTGGTCATGGCCGTTGGGGTGAATCCTGGCGGCAGCCAGTCCTTCAACTCGGTTCGCCACAAATCGAGGGCATAGGGTTCCAGGGCCGCCAGCACCGCCTGCATGGGCAGGCGCAGGGGATGCCAGGGGGCGGGGCGGTGGTAGTCCACGATCACCAGCCTGCCGCCGGGCTTCAATACCCGCAGGGCCTCGTCCACCGTGGCTCGGCGCACTTCCGCCGGCTGTTCGTGCAACAGAAAGAACAGCAAGGCCCGGTCGTATGTCCCGTCAGGCACCCCCAGCCGTCGGCTGTCGGCCAGGGTGAGTCCCACGTCGCTGCGGGGCCCCAGCTTGTTCGCCAGATTTTGCAATTGCACCGGCAGCACGTCTGCCACGTCCAGGGATGCATCGTCCTTGTGGCGGCGGCGCCAGCGCTGGGTCAGGTCGCCGTACACGCAGGCGATTTGCAAGCTGCGTCCGGCCAGGCCATCGCCGAAGGCATCCAAGGCGACCTGGCGCAGGCGACGGTAGTTGCCCAACAGGATCAGGTTGATCAGCCATTGGCGTTCGAAGATGCGGACAGCCCGGGGCGACAGATAGGCCCACCAATAGGTGGCGCGCAAATAGGCGGGCACCTCGGGCGAGGCCTGGGCCTGCCGCTCCGGCTCAACGCTGCCCATGGTCAATCTTCAGCGCAAACCACGGTCAAAGGATAGGCGCCAGCCACTTGCGGGCTTCCGCTTCCGCCAGACCGTTGCGGGCCGCCCAGTCCTGCAACTGGTCGTTGCCGATTTTGCTGATGGCGAAGTAGCGGGCGTCCGGGTGGGCCAGGTAGAAGCCGGATACTGAAGCCGCCGGGGTCATGGCGAAGCTCTCAGTCAGGGCCATGCCCGCGTTGGCCGGAGCATCCAGCAACTGGAAGATCAGACCCTTGGCCAGATGGTCCGGGCAGGCCGGGTAGCCGGGGGCGGGACGGATGCCCTGGTACTGCTCTTTGATGAGGGCGTCGTTGTCCAACTGCTCGTCCTTGGCGTAGCCCCAGTACTGGGTGCGCACTTCCCGGTGCAGCCATTCGGCGCAGGCTTCCGCCAGCCGATCAGCCAGGGACTTGAGCATGATGGCGTGGTAGTCATCGTGGGCGGCTTCGAACTCCGCCAGCTTGGCTTCGATGCCGATGCCCGCCGTCACGGCGAAGAGGCCGATGTAGTCCGGCGTACCTTCAGGGGCGACAAAGTCACTCAAGCATTCGTTGGCCTTGCCTGCGGGCCGCTCGTGCTGCTGGCGCAGACCGTGCCACTTGCCCAGCACCTGCTGGCGGGATTCGTCGGCGTAGATCACCACGTCGTCCCCCACCCGGTTGGCGGGGAAAAGACCGAACACGGCGTTGGCGCTGAACCACTTTTCCATGAGGATCTTGGCCAGCATCTTGCGGCCATCGTTCCACACATTGCGGGCGGCTTCACCCACCACAGCATCGTCCAGAATCTTGGGGTAGCTGCCGGCCAGATCCCAGGTCTGGAAGAAGGGGCCCCAGTCGATGTAGTCGGAAATCTTCAGCAGGCTCACGTCCTGGAGCGCGGTGACGCCCAGCTTGGCGGGCTTCACCGGGGCGTAGCTCAACTGCGGGCCGTTGGCGCGGGCGTCAGCCAGACTCACCAGCTTTACCCCGGCCTTGTTGGCGTGTTGGCTACGCACCTTTTCGTAATCCGCTGCCAGTTCCTGCACATAGGTCGCCTTCATTTCGGCGGAAAGCAGGCGGGTCACCACGCCCACGGCGCGGGAGGCATCGGGCACGTAGACCACGGGGCCTTCGTAGTGGGGGGCGATCTTGATGGCGGTGTGGGCGCGGCTGGTGGTGGCGCCGCCAATCAACAACGGCACATCAAAACCCTGGCGCTGCATTTCGGCCGCCACGGAACTCATCTCTTCCAGGGACGGGGTAATCAGGCCGGACAGGCCGATGGCCTGGGCGCCGTGCTCCTTGGCGGCGTGGAGGATCTTGTCCGTGGGCACCATCACCCCCAGGTCCACCACTTCGTAACCGTTACAGCCCAGCACCACGCCGACGATATTTTTGCCGATGTCGTGCACGTCGCCCTTTACCGTGGCGATGACGATCTTGCCCTTGCTGCTGGCGCCGGTGCGTAGCTTCTCTTCCTCAATGTAGGGAATCAGATGGGCCACGGCCTGTTTCATCACCCGGGCGGATTTCACCACCTGGGGCAGGAACATCTTGCCCGCACCGAAGAGGTCGCCCACCACGTTCATGCCCGCCATGAGCGGGCCTTCGATCACGGACAGGGGCGGCTTGCCCGCGGCGGCCAGGGCGGCGCGGCATTCCTCGGTATCGGCCACCACGAACTCGGTAATGCCCTTGACCATGGCGTGTTCCAGGCGCTTGTCCACGGGCCACTGACGCCAAGCCAGATCCACCGTCTGCTCCTTGGCTTGACCCTTCACGGTCTGGGCGAATTCCACCAGGGCGTCACCGGCGCCTTCTTTGCGGTTGAGCACCACGTCTTCCACCTTCTCCCGCAGCACGGGTTCCAGGTCGTCGTAGACGCCCAACTGACCGGCGTTGACGATGCCCATGGTGAGCCCGGCCTGGATGGCGTGGTAGAGGAAGACGGTGTGAATTGCCTCCCGCACCGGGTCGTTGCCGCGGAAGGAGAAGCTGACATTGGAAACGCCGCCGCTGGTCTTGGCGTGGGGCAGGTTCGTATGAATCCAGCGCACCGCCTCGATGAAGTCCACCGCGTAGTTGTCGTGCTCGGGAATGCCGGTGGCAATGGCAAAGATGTTGGCGTCGAAGATGATGTCTTCCGGCGGGAAGCCATCCTGCGTCAGCAGTTCATAGGCGCGTTGGCAAATCTCGGTTTTGCGGGTGTAGGTGTCGGCCTGACCCTGTTCGTCAAAGGCCATGACGATCACCGCCGCGCCGTAACGGCGGGCGAGGCGGGCCTGTTCGAGGAACTTGGCCTCGCCTTCCTTCATGGAGATGGAATTGACGATGCCCTTGCCCTGAATGCACTTGAGGCCGGTCTCGATCACCTCCCACTTGGAGGAGTCCAGCATGATGGGCACCTTGCTGATTTCCGGCTCGGACGCCACCAGCTTGCAAAAGCGCTCCATGGCGGCCACGGAATCCAGCATGGCTTCGTCCATGTTGATGTCGATGACCTGGGCGCCGTTCTCCACTTGATTGCGGGCCACGGCCAGGGCGTCGTCGAAACGACCTTCCAGAATCATGCGGGCGAAAGCCTTGGAGCCGGTGACGTTGGTGCGTTCGCCCACGTTCACGAACAGGCTGTCGGCGCCCACGTGGAAGGGCTCCAGGCCCGACAGGCGCAGTTTCTTTTCGATGACCGGCACGGCACGCGGTTTAACGTTCGCCACCCCTTGGGCAATGGCGGCGATGTGGGCCGGGGAGGTGCCGCAGCAACCGCCGACGATGTTGAGCAGGCCGCTCTTGGCCCACTCCACGATTTCCCCCGCCAATTGTTCCGGGGTTTCGTCATAGCCCGTGGGGGCCAGGGGATTGGGCAGCCCGGCGTTGGGGTGGGCGGAGATATGGGTGTCGCAGCAGTTGGATAGCTCTTCCACGTACTGGCGCAGCTCCTTGGCCCCCAGGGCGCAGTTAAGGCCGAAGCTGATGGGCTGGGCGTGGGAGAGAGAGTTCCAGAAGGCCGTAGCTGTCTGGCCCGACAAAGTGCGGCCGGAAGCATCGGTGATGGTGCCGGAAATCATGATGGGCAGCGTGCAGCCCGAGTCGGCAAAGAGCTTTTGCACGGCGAACACGGCGGCCTTGGCGTTCAAAGTGTCGAACACCGTTTCGATCAGCAGGAAGTCGGCGCCCCCTTCCATCAGGCCCTGGGCAGCGGCGTAGTAGTCGTCCACCAGGGCATCAAAGCTAATGTTGCGGAAACCCGGGTCGTTCACGTCTGGCGAGATGGACAGGGTGCGCGACGTGGGGCCGATCACCCCGGCGCAGAAGCGGGGCTTGGCGGGGTTCTTGGCCGTGTATTCGTCGCACAGTTGCCGCACCAGCCGGGCACCGGCCACGTTGAGTTCGTAGGCCACTTCCTCAAGACCGTACTCGGCTTGCGAGACGCGGGTAGCGTTGAAGGTACAGGTCTCGATGATGTCGGCGCCGGCTTCCAGATACTCCCGGTGGATGCCCCCCACCACGTCGGGCCGGGTCAGCACCAGCAGGTCGTTGTTGCCCTTCAAGTCCTTGGCCGCATCCTTGAAACGATCACCGCGATAGTCGGCCTCCCCCAGCTTGTGCTGCTGGATCATGGTGCCCATGGCGCCGTCCAGAATCAGGATGCGTTGGGCCAGCAGGGCGCGGATTTCGGCGCTGCGATCAGGCTGTACGGTGGCAGTGTTGAAGGGGGGAAGCTGGGCAGTCACGGTTCGTCTCCATGACCGGGGCGGCGACGCTTGCGCGGCTCACCGAAGTCCCGATCAATCTGGGTTGGTGAGCGCCGTTGAAATCAGTTTCCGAGCCTGGGGTGATCAAGGTCAGCCTCGCAGCGCTCCTCGGAAAGAGCGGCGATTATAGCCCGGCCCGCCGGCGGTGTCAGGCCGGGCCCTCGGCGTCGACGATGTCCAGCGACCACTCCACGCAGGGATCGAGGGCAGCCACGGCGGCGGCCACCGCTTGGCGCAAGGCGGCGCGGTCGTCCCCAGCCCAGCCGGCCAGCCAGGCGGGCAGCGGGCCGGCCGGGTGGAAGTTCCATTCGGTGGGGGCCGCCAGTTGGTAGTCCGTCACCGTTCCGTCGGTCACGGCCACTTCGTGCATCAGCAGGCCGCGGGCGGTTTCCACCAGGGCGCGTCCGCGTCGGGGCGCCACCGGAACGGCGCTGGCGTGGCCGGGCAGGACGGCGGTTGCCACCGTGTTGTCCGGCGCGGTCAGCAACAGCAGTTCCCGCAGGCGCGCGGCTTCCCGCTGTCGCCAGGGACTGTCGGCCAGGGACTTGACCAGGGCGGCGTCCCGCTGCCGGGCCACGGCGCCGGTTTCCGCCGCCTGTCCCTGCCATTGGGGCTGGGCGCAAAAGGCGGCATCGAGCCGGGGCCAACGGGTCAGGCTGGTCGCGGCATCCATCGGCGGCAGCAGGGCCACGTCCGCCGCTGCCGGTTCCTGGAGCCGGGCGCGTAGGCGGCGGGCCAGTATCGTGTCCTGGCTGTCGCACCAGGCGTCCAGTTGCGCGGTCGTGTCGAAGGCCAGCCAGGTGTCGCCGGCAATGCCCAGCAGGGGATGGAGAAAGGCGGCCAGATCGGCCTCCCATGCCGAGCCCGCCAGGCAGCGTCCGCCCTGGGCCAGCAGGTCCCGCTGTTCATGGCCGAGCAGATGCCATAGGTGTTCGCGAGCCGCTTCCCGGGCGACCTCCCGGTCCTGTCGGGGCGGTAGTTGCTCGCCTTCCGCAGCGCGCAGCGCCATGTGGGCGGCCAAGCCCTGGGCCTTGCCGCAGACGGCGAACAGCAGAGAGGCCAGGTGCTGGACCAGGGCCGGCGGCTTGCCCTGCAACACCTGGGCAGCGGCGGGCCGGCGGCAGGCCACTGCCACGGCGGCGATGCGACAGGGGGCGGCAGTCAGTTGCACGCGCAGGTGCACGGCACCGGGGTCGAAACTCATGGCGGCGGAACGGTGGTGGAAAATCCGGGCTGCCATTGTGCCCCAGTTCCGCCGGGCGCTGCCGCTGTCTCAAGGCGGCGACACCCGGTTCGGGGCGGTCAGTAGCTGACCCGCAAGGACAGGCGTACCGTGCGCGGTTCCGCCGGATGGGTGTGTACGTCGTTCACCGCCGCCCCTTCGCTACGCAACCGGGACTCATAGTAGTAGTCGATGTCGCTGGCCTTGCGGTCGAACAGGTTGAGCACCGTCATCCCCAGCTTAACGTCCTTGCTCAGGGCATAAGCGAGTTGGGCGTTGGCGAGGATGGTGGACGCCGAGCGCACCGAGTTGTCCTCGATTAGGGGACGAGGACCGAAATAGCGCAGGCGCAGGCCGGCGGACCAGGGGCCGCCATCGGCCCAGCTGGCGCCGAGTGAGAACACCTTTTCCACGGCGCCGGGGATGTAGTTGCCGGCGGCATCGTCCTGGCTGTAACGGGCCCGGGACAGGGCCAGGTCGGCATCCACCGTCAGGGCCTCGCTGGCGCGCCAGTAGGCGGACAGCTCGGTGCCCTGGCGCCGGCTGGGGCGACTCGGCTCGGTGGTGCCGGCATCGCCGGTGAACAGCAGTTCGGAGGCGATGTCGAGGCGCCAGAGGGAGGCGGTCAGTTGCAGGCCCGGCAGGGGCGCGCTGCGCAGGCCGAGTTCCTGGCCACGGCTACGCACCAGGGGGGTCACAGGCGAGACGGCAGCGCCGAAGTCGGTGCTGCGGGGATCGGGATTGACCCGGGTCAGGGCGCCCCGGGCATCGTTGCTGTGGAAGCCGAGGCCGTGGTTGTAATAGAACTCGGTGTTGCGCCAGGGGCCGAAGACCAGGGCCAGCTTGGGGCTCCACAGGTGGGCGCCGGCGCTGCCGCTGTTGGCGGCGGTGTCCGAGTTCACCTTGTAGCGCTGGTAGTCGCCGCGCAGGCCTACCTGGCTGCGCAGCCAGTCGGTCCACTGCACCATGTTCTGGCCGTAGAAAGCGAAGTAGTCCTCGTCCACCGCGTCTTCCCGCACCGTGTTCCAGCGCTGGCGGTCGGTGGTCAGGTAGAGGCCCACCTTGCCGATGCGATCCAGGCGGACCTGGCTGCCCAAGGTGTTTTCCACCAGCCGCCCATTCCAGTCGCTGACCCAGGTGCGGCTGACGCCGCCGCCGTAGATGCGGCGCTGGTCGGTTTGGAGAAACTGGTCGCCATTCGTGGTGTCGGTGGCGTAGGTGAAGTTGGACCAGAGGTTGAGGCCGTAGTCGATGGCGTAGGCATTGGCCTGCCAGCGACCGTCCGTAAAGCGCCCGTTCCATTGGCCGGAGAGGCTGTAGCGGTGGGTTTGGCCGCCGTCCGTGGGGTCCACATAACCGTAGCGGTCGATGCTGCCGCTGGTGATGGCCCGTTGCGGCACCTGGTCGGTGGAGCGCCACTTGCTGTCGTAGGCCATCAGCGCCACGTTGCCGCCCTCCTCGCGGCTGCCCCAGCTATAGCGCAGCACGCCGTTGAGCCGTTGTAGGCCTTCCGCCAATTGCCAGGGGCCGTCGTTGCCGAACACCTCCAGGCCGTAAAGCAGGCGGCCGTCGCCCACTTGCGGTGACCCCGCCAATAGGGCGCGGCGATAGTTGCCCTGGCCGATCTCGGCCTGCATGAAGGAACGCTCCAGGCTGCGCCGGTAGTCGATGTGCACCGCGCCGGCGCTGGAGAAGTCGCCCTCTTCGGCCCAGTAGGGGCCCTTGCGGTAGGTCATGCGATCCACCAGTTCGGGGATCAGTAAGTTGAGGTCCAGATAGCCCTGGCCGTGGGCGTGGGTGGGCAGATTCAGCGGCATGCCCATCAGGCTGGCGGAAAAGTCGGTGCCGTGGTCCAGGTTGAAACCGCGCAGGTAGTACTGATTGGCCTTGCCGTCGCCGGCGTGCTGGGACACCACTAGGCCCGGCACCACTTCGAGCACCTCGGTGGGCCGCAGCAGGGGCCGGTTTTCCAATTGTTTGGCGCTGACCGTGCCCTCGCTGGCGGAATCGGCGACGCCCACCAGATCGGCGGAGGTGGCTTTCACCTCCACCTCGGCCAAGGTGGGGATGCCCGCCGCCTGGACCGTTGATGCGGTGACAGCGAGGGTAGAAAATATGAAGTAATTTATTTTTTTCTTAATCATGGTCAAAAAAACTCAAGACTCCACCGCCACGGCCGAGCGCCCGACACGGGAGGCCAGCACAAAACTCGCGGCCAACAGCGCCACCACGCCGGCGCCGATGAACAACTCCTTGCCCTCGCTCCAGTCCGCCACGGCCGGCAGGGACCACTTGGCCACGGCGAAGGCCGCCACGCCCAGGCTGATGAAGGCGACGGCGAGGCCCATGACCCGGGAGGCGATCAGCGCCGTGGCGTCGGCCCGGCGCAGCAGGCGGGCGATCCAGAAACCGTTGATGCCGTCGGTGGCCAGCATGCCGGCCATGAAGATCAGGCCCAGGGTCAGGGCATGTTCCCAGCCGCCGTAGCGGGTGGCGGTGAGGGCGAACAGGGCGGCCTGGCTCAGGGTGTCGAAGGACAGGGCGAACAGGGCGCCCACCAGGGCCACCAGGCCGGGATGGGAGGCCTCCCGCAGGCGGCCGAGGAAGCGGCCCTTGAGGCCGACCGGTTGGACAATCTCGGCTGGCGGGGTACGCAGCACGGCCAACAGGTTGGCGCCGCCGAGGGCGATCAGGAACAGTACCGATACCGCCGTGCCGAAGCTTTCCAGCCAGGCCGGGACTTGCGCTGCGCCGGAGGCCAGGCTTACCAGCAGGGCGATGGCCACCACCACGCCGCCGTGGCCCAGGGAGAACAGCACGCCGCACCAGCGCGCCCAAGGCGAGCGGCTGCGGGCATTGAAACGGGTCAGGCCGTCGATGGTGGCCAGGTGGTCGGCGTCAAAGCCATGGCGCATGCCCAGCACGAATACCAGCAGGCAGAGGGCGGTCCATTCCTGGGGCAAGGTCGTATCCATGGTGGCCGGGGCGGGGGCTTGGTAAGCAAAAGATAAAAAACATCATACAACTTTCGTGCCCGATTGGGACGGCCGCGGCGAACCGCCTTGCCCAGGGGGATGGCGGCAGCCGGCGAATCAATGGCGCGAGCGCCGGCTGGACAGCCCCTTAGCGTTTTTCCCCGGCAAGCGGAAAGCAAGGCACCGATCCCGGCGGCTAGGCCCTGCATCCCGCCGCGCCGCGCAAGCCATGGGACCCGGGCAGGAATAGGCTCTTATACTGGACCACTCCCCGCCTGCGTCGAGGTGCGCCATGGTCAAGAAACCCTTTCCCCTGTCCAAGGTTTATCGCTTGCTTGAGCCGGGTCCCGTGATTCTGGTGACGACCGCCCATGGCGGGAAAAGCAACGTCATGCCCCTGTCCTGGCATTTGATGATGGAGTTCGAGCCGCCCCTGGTGGGTATGTTGATGAGCGGCCGTAACTACAGTTTCGAGTTGCTCAGCGCCAGCCGGGAATGCGTGATCAACATCCCCACGGTGGAATTGGCGAAGGCGGTTGTGGCCTGCGGCAATTGCAGCGGTCGGCGCAAGGACAAGTTCGCCGCCTTCGGCTTGACGCCGGTCCAGGTGGATGGCGTCAAGCCACCCCTGATTGCGGAGTGCTACGCCAGCCTGGCCTGCCGGATCGCGGACACGCGCATGGTGAACAAGTACAACCTGTTCGTGCTGGAGGTGACCCAGGCCTGGAAGGCCAGCGGCCTCAAGGCACCGCGCACCCTGCACCACGAGGGCATGGGCACCTTTATGGTGGCGGGGGAGCGGATCAAATTGCCGTCGAAGATGAAGTGACGCAGCGCTTCGGCGTCGGTGTCGGCAGCCGGCCTACCAGGCGTTGGAGGGCTTGCCCGGAGTGCGGCACTGGGCGTCCTGGTAGGGGCCCTTGATCTGGACCCAGCCTTCGCCAGGAGGCGTTTGGGCGCAGACCGTCATGTTTTCCACCAGGCTGCGCCAGAGATACCAGGGCGCGGGTGCAGCTTGGACGGCCAGGGTCACGGCGGCGAGCAGGCATGCGGCGAGGGTCTTGGCGAGGTTCATGGTTGCTCCTTGGCAATGGACGACGGGGCGGAAGGCGATGCGGCATCCTGACGCGCCAGGGGCAGGCACAGGGTGAACAGGGCGCCGCCGTCGGCATGGTTGGCCGCCAGCAGCTTGCCGCCGTGGCGTTCGACGATGCCGTAGCTGATGGCCAGTCCCAGGCCGGTGCCCTGGCCCACGGGCTTGGTGGTGAAAAAGGGATCGAAGATACGCGGCAGGTTGTCGGCGGCGATGCCGGGGCCGGTGTCATGGAAGTCCAGGATCATCTGTCCCGCCTCGATCCGGCCGGTGATGGCCAGGCGTTGTTCGGCGCGGTCGGCGGTGGCGTCCGCCGCGTTCTGCACCAGGTTCATCAATACTTGCTGCAACTGGCCCGGGGAACCGGTGACCGGGAGCTTTTCCGGCAGGTCGAGGCAAATCTTGAAGGCATCGGCCACGGCGCGACTGACCCAATGCACGGAGCGTTCGATGACGGGCACCAGGTCGAAATCTTCCCGCTCGTCCCGGTCCATGGCGGAAAAACGCTTGAGGCCGTCCACCACGTCCCGGGTGCGCTCGGCGCCCTCAACCGTGCCTTCGATCAGGGAGGGCAGGTCCTCGAGCAGCTTGTCGATGCGCAGTTCCCGGCGCAGTTGGGCAGCATGGTCGTCGCCGCTGTGCACCGCCGCCAAATAACGGTCGATGCGTTCCACGTAACGGCGCAGGGCCACCACGTTGCCCAGCACGAAGCTGATGGGGTTGTTCAACTCGTGGGCCACGCCGGCCACCAGGCGGCCGAGGGAGGCCATCTTCTCCGAATGCAGCAGTTGCTGCTGGGTGCGCTTGAGTTCCTCGTGGGTCTGGTGCAGGGCCTGGTAGGCGCGACGCAACTCGCCCACGGGGCGGCCGGTGATGACCAGGCCCAGCATCTTGCCGACGCTGTTGTAACGGGGGGTGCAATTGAGGGAGACGGGCACCGCGCTGCCGTCGCGGCCTTGCAGCAGTAGCTCGCAATCGTGCAGGACCTCGCTGCCGTGGCCGGCGATGTGCTGTTGCACCCGCCGCCGGGACTCGTCGCCGGTGAACAGGTCGGCCAGGGCGATACCCTTCAGGGCTTCTTCCTTCTTGCCGGTGAGGGCCACCAGGGAAGGGTTCACGTCCTCGATGACGCCGCTGCGGTTGCAGACGATGAGGATGTCCGACATGGAGGTGAGCACCGAGACGATGAACTGCTGGGATTCCTCCAGGGCCGCGTTCTTCTCCTCCAGGGCCACTTCGTAGTCCAGCAGCTCGTGGTAGACCTCGTCCATCTTCTGGATGACGTCCATCCAGACATGGTCCCCCGCCGCCGCGCCGCTGGCGGCGGCGATGTCCTCGATGGACGTGGTCTTGGCGGCGCGGCTCACGGTCAGCTCTTGGGGCGCAGGTGCAGGTGGGGCAGGGCCTTGCCCCGGGGGCGGTAGGCGTGGTGATGGCTGCCCTGGTCCATGTCCACGGAGATCAGGTTGATCTGGCCGTGGCGCACGCCGCGCTCGGCCATCATGGCCTCGGCGAAGGCCCGCACCGCCTGGGTCGGGCCCTTGAGCATGACGCTCTCCAGGCAGTTCTCGTGGTCCAGGTGGGCGTGCAGGGTGGACACGGTGAGGTCGTGGCTCTGGTGCTGGATGTCCGTCAGCCGTTCCGCCAGTTCGCGCTCGTGGTGGTTGTACACATAGGACAGGCAAGCCACGCAGTAGCCGGCCTCCTCCCGCTCCTGGCGTTCCTTTTCCAGATGGCCGCGGAGTAGGTCGCGCACAGCCTCGGAGCGGTTGCTGTAGCCGCGCCGGGCGATCAACTGGTCGAACTGTTGGGCCAGGTCCTCGTCGAGGGAGATGGTGAATCTTTCCATGGAAATCTTCCTTTGCCGCCGGTCAATGCACCGTGCACACCATGCAGGGATCGAAGGATCGCACAATGTGCTGCACGCTGGGCAGGGTGTCGTCGCCGTCGCCCACCGGCGTGCCCGCCAGGGCCTGCTCCAGGGCGCCGGGGGTGCCGGCGCTGTCGCGGGGGGAGAAGTTCCAGGTGGTGGGGGCGATGATCTGGTAGTTGTGGATGCGGCCGCGGCGGATGGATAGCCAGTGGCCCAGGCTGCCCCGGGCCGCTTCCACCAGGCCGACGCTGTCGGCCTCGTCGGGCAGTTCGCCGAAGAAGCAATAGGGTTCGCCCGGTTGTAGGGCCTGGGCCCAGCCTTCCATGGCGATCAGCACCCGGGCGATTTCCAGCAGCCGCGCCACCACCCGGTTCTTGACGTTGCCGCCGTGGCGCGCCACCAGGTCCCGCGCCAGGGGATGGCCCGCCACCAGCTGCCGGGCCAGGGCGCCGGTTTCCACCACCCGGCCGGCCAGGCGCGGCGCCTTGCACCAGGAGTAGGCGTCGGCCTTGTCGGCCTGGGGCAGGGTGCTGCCCTTGGCCGGGGACTGGGCTTCTTCCGCCTCGGCGTACCAGGCGTGGCTCAGGTCCTCGCTGATCTGGTCCGGATCGAGGGGGGACAGGCCCTGGGCATCCCAGACGCCCCGCGCCAGCCAGGGATTGCCGTCGTTGGCATAGGCGCCGACGCTGAGAAAAACGTCGGTGGCGCGGCCCAGGGTGTGGAGTTGCAGGTCGTCGGCGAGGGCGAGGAAACGGGCGAAATCGCTACGGTCGCGATGTTGCGCCAGCCAGCGGGCGAGATCCGCCTCGTCGGCCAACTCGGCGATGGCCTCGAGGCGGTCGCCAAACAGCACCGTTTCGCAAAAGCGGCGGAAGTCCCGCAGGTGGCGGTAGAGGCGGGTTTTTTCGGAAGCTTGCAGGGGACTGGAGGAACCGCCCGGTTGCAGCGACAGGGTATGGGGCCACTTGCCCGCCAGCAGGCCCAGGGCGCGCATGAAGGCGCTGCGGGCCGCCAGCACTTCCTGTCCGGCGCTGCCGACCTGGGCCTTGAAGCGCGCCTCGGTGGCGGCGAACCAGGGCCGGTCGCGGTAGGCGGCGCGGGCGAAGTCGGGCATGAAGAACAGGTAGAAATGGGTCAGGTGGTCGGCCAGGTTTTCCGCGCCCAGGGTCAGGTCGGCGGCCAGGCGACCGTTCTTCGGCGGCACGATGTCCATGGCGGCGGCCAGGGCCTGGGCGGCGGCGGCAGACTGGGCCACCGAGCAGATGCCGCAGATGCGCGGCACCAGGGCCAGGGCGTCCATCGGCGCCTTGCCCTGGAGGATCTGTTCGAAACCCCGGTAGAGGGGCGAGTTCACCTGGGCGGCGCGGACCATGCCGTCGGCGATATCGAGGCTGACCTCCAGGTCGCCTTCGACGCGGTTGAAGGGGCCGAGGACGATGCGGCGGCTCATGGTTTGCGTCCCTTGACCGTGGGCGCCCGCACCACGTGGTCGGCCCGGGCGTTTTCCCGCACCCGTTCCGGTGTGGCCGACTTGGACAGGGCGGCCAGGGCGACGAACCAGGCCTTGGGCATGTCCGCCGGCAGACCGATGGGAATGCCCGCCACCTTGGGGGTGAGGGCGAAGGGATGGCCCGGTTCCTCGAAGCCCGGCTCGGTGCAGCGTATGCAGGGATAGCCGCCGCTGAGGCAGGAGCCGCCGCCGTTCCAGGGCCGCAGGTTGCAGTCGGCGTGGGCCTGGGTGCCCTTGCAGCCCAGGTGTTCCATCATGCAGCCCTGTTCGGCAGGGTGCTCGGCGCTGGCCTTGAACTCGTAGTACTCGTTGCGGGCGCAGCCCTGGTGCACCAGATGATCGGCGTAGAAGCGCGGTCGGCCCAGGGCGTCCAGGTGTTCTTGCTTGAGCTCGCCCCGGTTGAGGGCGATCAGGGTTTCCGTCACCCAGTCGGGATGGGTCGGGCAGCCGGCGATGTTGATCACCGGCAGGCCGCTGCCGTCGCGGAAGTCGGCGCCGAGCAGGCCACCCTTGGTTTCCCCTTCGTATTGCAGGCCGCAAGCGTCGGTGGGATTGCTGCCGGCGGCGGTGACGCCGCCGAAGGCCGCGCAGGTGCCCACCGCCACCACGTGACGGGCGCGCTGGGCAAGTTGCCGCACCCAGTCCACGGTGGGAATGCCGGTGCCGGCCAGCAGGTGGAAGCGGCCCGTGCCGTTGGGGCCGCGCAGCAGGGAGCCCTCGATGCAGAGGATATCTACCGGTTCCAGGCCGGTGACGCAGCGCCGCAGCAACTCCTGGGCCTCGCCGGCGGAGGCTTCCGACAGACTGGGATGCCAAAGGATGTCGATGCCCTCGTCGGCCAGGGTGGCGAACAGGGGCGCGCCCTCGCTGCCGAGCCAGGACAGGGTGCAGCCACCGCAGCCGCCGGACTGGAGCCAGAGCAGCTTCATGTCAGCTTGCCTCGCGCGCCTTGAGCCATGCCAGGGCCTGGTCCTGGGGCATGGGGCGGGCGAACAGGTAGCCCTGGGCCAACTCGCAGCGGTGGCGATGGAGGATGTCCTGCTGGGCCGGGGTTTCGACCCCTTCCGCCAGCACGCTCATTTTCATCTTGTTGCCCATGGCGATGATGGTCTCGGCGATGACCCGGTCGTCGTCGTTGTGCTCCAGGTTGTCCACGAAGCGCTTGTCGATCTTCAGGGTGTCGAAGGGCAGACTGCGCAGGTAGGACAGGCTGGAATAGCCGGTGCCGAAGTCGTCAATGGCGAGGCGCACGCCCATGGCCTTGAGCCGGCCCATCATGGCCTGGGCGTGGTGGAAGTCCTGGATCAGGATGCTTTCGGTCAGCTCCAGTTCCAGATTGGCCGGGTCCAGGTCGAATTCCCGCAGGCACTCGGCCACTAGGCCCACCAGGGATTCCTGGCGGAACTGCACGGCGGAAATATTCACCGCCATGTTCATGGGCCGGCCGTAGGCCACCTGGAAGGCCTTGGCGGCGCGACAGGCCTCGCGCATGATCCATTCGCCGATGGGCAGGATCAGGCGGGATTCCTCGGCCACGGGAATGAACTGGGCCGGGGAAATGGCTCCCCGCTCCGGGTGCTGCCAGCGCACCAGGGCCTCGAAGCCGACGGGGGTGCCGCTGTCCATTTCCACCTGGGGCTGGAAGTGCAGGCTCAGCTCGTCCCGTTCCAGGGCCTTGCGCAAGCTGTTTTCCAGGGACAGGCGTTCGGCGATGCAGGTGTTCATTTCCGCCGTGAAGAAACGGTAGGCGTTGCGGCCCGCCGCCTTGGCCGAATACATGGCGGTATCGGCGTTGCGCAGCAGGGAGGCCAGGTCGTCGCCGTCCTCGGGATAGAGGGCAACGCCGACGCTGGCGGTCATGGACAGTTCGTGGCCGTCCACCAGAAAGGGGGCCGCCAGGGAGGCCAGCACCCGCTCCGCCACCTGGGCCGTTTTCACCGCGCTGGCGCTGTTGAGCAGCAGCACGGTGAATTCGTCGCCGCCGTGGCGGCTGACGATGTCGGTTTCGAAAACCGCCTGTTGCAGGCGGATGCCCACCTGCTGCAACAGGTGGTCACCCACGTCGTGGCCCAGGCTGTCGTTGATGCGCTTGAAGTCGTCCAGGTCCACGAACAACACGGCCATGTGCACCGTCGGCGTGTCGCCCTGGTTCTGCGCCATCATCTCCGCCACGTACTTGGACAGCAGCAGCCGGTTGGGCAGGTCGGTAAGGGGATCGTGCTCCGCCATGTGGCGGATGATGGCTTCGCTGTCCTTGCGCTCGGTGATGTCGCGGCCGATGCCGGCCACGCCGATGGCCGCGCCGCCCTGGCCGAGGATGGGGACGCGGATCATGTCGATCACCCGTTCCCGGCCATTGGGGTCCATTACCGCGTGTTCCTGGCGCAGGGTCTGTTTGCGGCTCAGCACCTGGCGGTCCTGGGCCGTCACCTCCGCCGCCAGGTCGGGGGGGAACAGGCTCTCGGCGTTGGCGCCGATCACATCCTGCTGGCCGCGACCGATGGCCTGGATGAAGGCCAGGTTGGCTGCCTGGAAGCGCAGGTCCGGCCCCTTGATCCAGATCAGGTCCGGCAGGCTGTCGATCAGGGTGCGCAGCCGCGTCGCTTCGAGGAAGGCATGTTCCTGCATGGCCTGGGCCCGGTGCAGGGCCAACAGGTAGCCGCGCCGCCAGGAAACGAAAATCGCCAGCAGGGCAAGGAACAGCAGGCCGACCCCCAGGCTGTAGAGGCGGACCTTCTCGTACCAAGGGGCCAGCACCTCGTCCAAGGTGCGGGCGTAGATGAAGACCAGCCGCTGTTCGTGCAACTTGTGGAAGGAAATGGAACGCTGTACCTGGTCCAGGGCCGAGGGGGCCTCGAACGCGGCCTCGGTTTCCCCGGAGTGCAGGCGGTCGTGGAGGGGGCCTTCGGGATGGGGGCTGCCGATGAAGCGGGGCAGTTCCGGCTGGCGTGCCACCAGGGTGTGGTTCGGCCCGCCAAAAATCGCCACCACGTCGTTCTTGCTGTTCTGGTTGCTTTTCAACAGGGTGTTGAAGTAGTCGGTGTTGAGCGCCACCTGGACCAGGCCGAGGAAGCGGCCGTCGGTGGCGACGATGGGCCGGCTCAGGGTCATCACCCAGTTGTTGGTGATGCGGGCGAAGATGGGCTCGGAGATCACCAGTCCGTCGCGTTTTTCCTGTTGCTCGCGGAAATAGGGGCGGTCGGCGATGGTGGCGGAGGACAGCTTGCCGCTGGCATCGAAGACGAAACGACCCTCGGCGTCCACGACGCGGAAGCTCTGGGCCTCGGGAATCGAAGCCAGCAGTTCAGCCAGTTTGCGATTGACCCGTTCCCGCACCGCCGGATCCCCCTGCCGCGCCATGACCTCGTCCAGGTCCGCCGCCGTCGAGCGCAGCAGCACGTCGATCTTCTCGAACTCCCGCGACACCTCCCGGCCCAGGCCCCGTGCCCGGTTGATGTTTTCCTCGCGCACGGTTTCGAGCAGGGTTTCCTTACCGCGCAACACCTCCCGGGCAAGGAGTCCCACCAGGGTGGTCAGGGCGATCAAGGCAATCAGAAAGGTGGCCAGCAGCTTGTGCCTGACCAGCAGGGGGGCTAATACCATGGACAGAGGGAGGGGCTATTACGGCTATGCAGGAAGGCATATGGTAGCCGATCCCTTCATCCCTTCATCATTCTTTGCTTTCAAGGCCGTAGCGGGCCAGTTTGGAACGCAAGCCGACCCGGGACAGCCCCAGCTCCTCGGCGGCCCGGGTCTTGTTCCAGCGCTGGCGCACCAGCACCTCCTTCACCACCCGCGCCTCCAACTGGTCCATGCGTTCCTTGAGGCTGCCGTCGAGGCCCGCCAGCAGGGACAGATCCCGGGCCTGGGCTTCTTCCGCGGCGGCATGGACCACCCGCGGACTGAGCAGTTCGGCACCCAGCAGCTCGCCTTCCGTCAGGGCCACCATGCGCTGCACCTCGTTCTGCAATTCCCGCACATTGCCGGGCCAGCGGTAGTTCACGATGCAGTCCAGGGCTTCCCGGTCGAACCCCTTCACCGTCTTGCCGAACTGGGCGGCACTGCGCTCCATCAACCCCTTGGCGATCAGGGGAATGTCCATGGGCCGCTCGCGCAGGGCAGGCAGGTGCAGGGTGCTACCGGCAAGACGGTAGAAAAGGTCCTCGCGGAAGCGGCCCTGGCGCACGTCTTCTTCCAGGTTGCGGTTGGTGGCGGCGATCACCCGCACGTCGATGCTGATCGGACGCGGGCTACCGAGGGGACGGATCTCCCCTTCCTGCAACACCCGCAGCAACTTCACCTGGAAGGCCGGCGAGGTCTCGCCGATTTCGTCGAGAAAGATCGTGCCGCCGTCGGCCTGCTGAAAGAGGCCGATGCGGTCCTCGAAGGCGCCGGTGTAGGCCCCCTTCTTGGTGCCGAAGAGTTCCGACTCCAACAACTGGTCTGGCAGGGCGCCGCAGTTCTCCAACACGAAGGCATTGTCGGCGCGGGGGCTGGCGTAGTGCATGGCCCGCGCCAGCAGTTCCTTGCCGGTGCCGGACTCGCCGGTGATCAGCACCGACAGGTCGTAGCGGGCCAGTTTTTCGGCGTAGGTGCAGAGGGCGTTGAGGGGGCTGTCCCCGGCCCGGGCCAGACGCTCGAAGCCGGCCCGGTCGCGGGCCTGCTGGCGCTTGTGCTGGACCCGCTGACGCAGGGCCGACGGGCTGTCGCGCAATTCCAGGGACAGGCGCTGGTTGTCCTGTTGCAGGGTCCATAACTCGGCGGCGCCCTTCAGGGTCAACAGCAATTGCTCCGGCTGCCAGGGCTTGAGCAGGTATTGCCAGATGCCCGCCTCGTTGATGCCGGCGATGATGTCCTCGGCGTCGGTGTAGCCGGAGATGATGATGCGCACCGTGTCTGGCCAGTGTTGGCGCACGTCGCGCAGGAACTCCACGCCGGAGGTACCGGGCATACGCTGGTCGCAGAGCAGGATCTGGACGAACTCCCGCTCCATGATGCGCCGCGCCTCGTCGGCGGAACCGGCGGTGAACACGATGAAATCCTCGTCCAGGGTACGGCGCAGGGCTTCCTGGGAACGGATCTCGTCGTCGATGACGAGGACGGAGGGCAGGGTGACGGCAGTGTCCATGGCGCGGCTCGGGATGTGGTCAGCAGATGCGGGGCAATTGTTCGCCCGACAGCCAGTCCACGATGCGGCGACCGCCGAAGCGGGTTTGCATCTGGACGAAGCGGTGGTCGTCGGCAAGCACGGTGCCGATGATGGCAGATTCCCGGCCCAAGGGGTGGGACTGGAGGGCGGCCAGGGCGGCGTCGGCCTGGTCGGCCGGACACACCACCACCAGCTTGCCCTCGTTGGCCACGTGGAGCGGGTCCAGGCCCAGCAGCTCGCAGGCAGCGGCCACGGTGGGGCGCACCGGCACAGCGGCTTCGTTGATGGTGATGCCCACCTGGGACTGCTGGGCGATTTCGTTCAAGGTGGCCGACAAGCCGCCCCGGGTGGCGTCGCGCAGGGTGCGTACCGAAGGCACGGTATCCAGCAGGGCCGCAATCAGGCCGTGGAGCGCGGCGGTGTCGGAGACGATGGGGGCGTCGAAGGAAAGGTTTTCCCGCAGGGACATGATGGCCATGCCGTGATCGCCGATGGGGCCGGAGACCAGCACCACGTCGCCGGGCCGGGCATGGGCGCCGGACACGTCCACCCCTTCCCGCAACACGCCGACGCCGGTGGTGGTGATGAACACGCCATCCGCCTTGCCCGCTTCCACCACCTTGGTATCCCCCGTCACCACCGGCACCCCGGCCTCCTTGGCAGCCTGGGCCATGGACTGCACGATGCGTTGCAGATCGGCCAGGGGAAAGCCTTCTTCCAGAATAAAGCTGGCGGCGAGATACAGGGGCGTTGCCCCCATGACGGCCACGTCGTTGAGGGTGCCGTGCACCGACAGACAGCCGATGTCGCCGCCGGGAAAGAACAGGGGCGACACCACATGGCCGTCGGTGGCCATGACCAGCTTGCCAGTGGCCGCGGGCAGTCGCGCGCCGTCGTCACCCTGGGCCAGGTATTCGTTGTCCAGTTCCTTGGCGAACAGGGACTGGATCAACTGTGCCATGGCGCGGCCGCCGGAGCCGTGGGAGAGGTCTACGCGGCCTTGTTTCAGGTCGAGGGGACGGGTGTAGTTGGGTTTGATGGTCATGGTTGTATCTCGATTCACTCGTCCTTCGCCTTCAGCACTTGAGACGGAACCTGTCCTGAGGGCTTATTCCGTTCATCTTTCGACTTCGCTTCGCTACGCTCAAGACGAACGGAATAAGCAGCGAAGGACTCAGGGCGCACGGAGGAGGCAGTTGGGACTTGCGGATCGGACACTAGGGGACCACCGTTCGTCCTGAGCGTAGGAAGCGCAGCTTCCGAAGTCGAAGGATGAGTGAACGTACTCAGGTTCCGTTCGTGCTTGTGCTTTCCCCGTCCAAGGCGGTTGATCGCCGCCCAATCCCCCGCAATCAGCGCTTCCTTCTTCGCCCGGCTCCAGCCCTTGATTTGCCGCTCGCTGGCCAGGGCCTCTTCCCGGGTGGCGAAGTCCTGGGACCACACCAAGGCCACCGGCAAGCGGCTGGCCGTATAGCCACCGCAGGCGCCCGTCTGGTGTTCTGCCAGTCGCAGTTCCAGATTGTCCGTGTGGCCGCAGTAGAAAGACCCATCCATGCAGCGCAGCAGATAGGCGAAGAAGGCCATCATGCTGCCTCCCGGAAGCGACCGTAGGTGTAGTGGGCGGCGCAGGCGCCTTCGGAGGAGACCATGCAGGAGCCCACCGGGTTGTCGGGGGTACACACGGTGCCGAAAATCTTGCAGTCCTGGGGCCGCTTTTCGCCGCGCAGGATGGCAGGGCATTCGCAGGCTTTGTTGTCGGGCACGGCCACGTAGGGCACGGCGAATTTCTGTTCTGCGTCGAAGGCATCGAACTCAGGACGCAGGCGCAGGGCGCTCAAGGGCACAGTGCCCAGGCCGCGCCATTCGAAGCTGTCGCGCAGCATGAAGACTTCATCGACCAGGGCCTGGGCCTTGCGGTTGCCCTCGGGAGTGACGGCCCGGGTGAATTCGTTTTCCACTTCGCTGCGGCCTTCGTTGATCTGCACCAGCAGCATCTGGATGGCGCGCATCACGTCCAGGGGCTCGAACCCGGCAATCACCACGGGTTTCTTGTAGTCGCGGGGAAAGGGTTCGTAGGGGCGGCTGCCGATGACCGTGGACACGTGGGCCGGGCCGACGAAGCCGTCGATCTGCACGCCACCTTCCACCGCCAGGATGGCGTGCATGGCGGCCGGGGTCAGCACGTGGTTGCAGAGGATGGAAAAATTTTTCAGCCCCAGCACGGCGGCCTGCTTCACCGCCACCGCCGTGGGCGGGGTGGTGGTTTCGAAACCGATGGCGAGGAACACCACTTCCTTGCCGGGCTGCTCCTGGGCAATGCGCAGGGCGTCCGCCGTGGAATAGACCATGCGGATGTCAGCGCCCTGGGCCTTGGCCTTGAGCAGGGAAAGATGATCGGAGGCGGGTACCCGCAGGGTGTCGCCATAGGTGCAGAGGATGGCACCGTGGTCACGGGCGAGGCGGATGGCCTGGTCGATGCGACCGATGGGCAGCACGCAGACCGGGCAGCCGGGGCCGTGGATCAGGCGCACATTCTTGGGCAGCAGGTCGGCAATGCCGTAGCGGGAAATGGCGTGGGTGTGGCCGCCGCAAAATTCCATGAGCCGGTACTCCCGGTCGGCGCGGGTGCTGTGAATGATGGCCTTGGCCAGGCCGGCGGCCACGTCGCCGTCGCGGAACTCGTCGATGTACTTCATGGCTGCGTTCCTTCACCCAAGTGGGATTCGCTGGCGGCCAGCTCGGCGAACAGGGCCAGGGTTTTTTCCGCCTCATCCGTATCCAGCTTTTGCAGGGCGTAGCCCACGTGAAGGATCACGTAATCCCCCACGGCGACGTCCTCCACCAGGGCGAGGGAGATTTCCTTGCGCACGCCGCCCAGGTCCACAATGGCGTTGTCGTCGGGCAGCAGTTCCACCACTCGGGCGGGCATGGCGAGGCACATATCAGTGTCCATCCTTCATCAAAGTTTTTCGGGCGACCCAGGCCTGGCCCAGGGCGATGCCGCCGTCGTTGGGCGGCGCCAACTCGGCGCTGAGCAGGGTCGAGGTCGGCAGCTCCTCGCGCAGGTGGCGAAGCAACAGGGCGTTGAGCAGGCAGCCGCCCCCCAGGGCAAGGGTGGTTTCCCCGGCAGACCGTTGGCGCACCCAAGCCGCCAGGGCGGCGGCCAGGGTGCGATGGAAGGCGGCGGCAGCCTCTTCCACCGGGCCGGTCCAGTCGGCGAGGCGGGCCAGCAAGGGCAGCAAATCCAATTGATTGTCCGCGATGCGCCAACAGTCCGACCAAAGTGGGGTTGTGCCATCGTGGCGGGCGGCGCAGCCTTCCAGCAGCATGGCGGCCTGGCCTTCAAAGCTGGCAACGGTACGGATGCCCAGCAGCGCGGCGGCAGCGTCGAAGACCCGACCCAGGCTGGAGGTGGGCGGCGTATTGAGGCCCTTGTCCAAGAGTTGGGCCAGTTGGGCCGCCGGGGGCTGGTCGGCAAAGCGGGTAGCGATGTCGTCGGCACGGCCGAGACGGTGCAAGGCGGCGGCCGCCATGCGCCAGGGTTCCCGCGCCGCCCGGTCGCCGCCCGGCAGGGGGAGCGGCACGAGATGGCCGAGACGTTGATACTCGCTGCCCTCAAGACGCAACAGTTCGCCGCCCCAGGCTTGGCCGTCGCTGCCGAGGCCGACGCCATCGAGGGCCAGGCCCAGCACGGGGCCGCTGACGCCATGTTCAGCCACCACGGCAGCAATGTGGGCGTGATGGTGTTGTACCGGCACCAGGGGCACCTGCCACTCTGCTGCCAGGGCCTGGGCCAGATGGGTGGAGGGAAAGTCGGGATGCAGATCGCAGGCCACCGCCTGGGGCGTCACCTGGAGGATGTGCCGCAGGTGATGCACGGTTTCTTCGAGGAAGGCCACGGTGGCGGCGTTGTCCAGATCGCCAATGTGGGCGGAAAGAAAAGCCTCCTTGCCGCGCGTGAAGCAGACCGTGTTCTTCAGCCCCGCGCCCAGGGCCAGCACGGCGGGGCCATCATCGGTCAGGGGGATGGGGGTGGGGGTGTAGCCGCGGGCACGGCGGATGAACTGAAATTCGGCGCCCTTCGTGCTGAGCCCTTCGACAAGCTCAGGGCGAACGGCGGTAGGCATGGCGCGCACCACGCTGTCATCACACCGGGCGACGATGGCCCGGTCGTGGAGCAGGTAGCCATCGGCGATGCCCGCCAGGCGTTGCAGGGCTTCGGTGTTGTCGATGACCAGGGGCTCGCCGCCGGGGTTGGCGCTGGTCATCACCAGCAGCAGGTCCTGGGGTTCATCCAGCCAGGCAGTGCCGGCGGGCCGACCGGCGGCTTCATGGAACAGCAGCCACTGCATGGGCGTGGTCGGCAGCATGGCGCCCAACCATTGCAGGCCGGGGGCGATGCCGACCAGTTCCTGTTCACCTTTGGGCAGCAGAACGATGGGGCGTTCCGGCGAGTGCAAATATCCGGCGGCGGCTTCACTGCATTGAGCGTAGGCGGCCAAGGAGGCGACATTGGCCGCCATCACGGCGAAGGGTTTTTCTTCCCGGTTTTTGCGTCGGCGCAGTTCGGCCACGGCGACGGCGTTGCGGGCATCGCAGACCAGATGGAAGCCACCCAGGCCTTTCACGGCAACGATGCCGCCAGCGCGCAGCACCGCCAAGGTGCTGGCGATGGGGTCGCCCCCTTGCACCTCGCCGTCGGCGGCGAGGTATTGCAACTGGGGGCCGCAGTGGGAACAGCAGATGGGCTCGGCGTGGAAGCGCCGGTCGGCGGGATTACCGTATTCCGTGGCGCAGTCGGGGCAGAGGGGAAAGTCCGCCAGGCTGGTGTTGGCCCGGTCGTAGGGCAGGCGGCGGCTCAGGGTATAGCGCGGGCCGCAGTGGGTGCAGGTGATGAAAGCGTGACGCCAGCGACGACCGGCGGGGTCGAACAATTCGTGTAGGCAGTCGGCGCAAAGACCGGTGTCGTGGCCGATGGCGGTGGCCATGGGTTGAGATGCGCTCCCCGCACCGCTTTCGGCGATGACGAAGTCGCGGCTGCCGACGGAAGGCATGGCCTCGGCCTGCACCCGGTCGATGCGGGCCGGCGCCGGGGCTTCCCCTTCCAGGCGGCGCAACAGGATGTCCAGTTGATCGGCTTCGCCTTCCACGGCGATCTCGACACCGGCGGCGTCATTGCGCACCCAGCCGGCGAGGTCGAGTTCCTTGGCCAGGCGCCAGACGAAGGGCCGGAAACCGACGCCCTGCACCAGGCCGCTGACACGGATGTGGCGGGCTTGGATCATGGGCTGTGTGCGTTCACTCATCCTTCGACTTCGCTGCGCTACGCTCAGGACGAACGGTGGAGAAGTTTTGGGCTAAAAAAAACTCACCGTTCGTCCTGAGCGTAAGCGCGAAGCGCTGAAGTCGAAGGACAGCAGCGAAGTCGACGTTTTTCCTGAGCGTTGTCGCAGGGGACATGACTATCCCACCTGCCGATAGCTAACTGCAGGTTTGGCGGCAGACACGGCCACCGTCTGATTGGCCTTGTCCACACCGGCCTCAATCCAGCCCAGCCACTCCTCCATACCTTCGCCACTGGTGGCGGAAGTACGGATCACCTTGAGGCCGGGGTTCACCTGGCGGGCGAAGGCGATGGCCTTGTCCACGTCGAAATTCAGGTAGGGCAGCAGGTCGCACTTGTTGAGCAGCATCAGGTCGGCGGCGCGGAACATGTCCGGGTACTTGATGGGTTTGTCCTCGCCCTCGGTGACGGAGAGGATCACCACCTTGTGGGCCTCGCCCAGGTCAAAGGCGGCGGGGCAGACCAGGTTGCCGACGTTCTCGATCATCAGTACCGAGCGCTCGGCCAGATCCAGTTTTTCCATGGCGTGGCCCACCATGTGGGCGTCCAGGTGACAGCCCTTGCCGGTGTTGATCTGGATCGCTGGCGCGCCTGTCGCGCGGATGCGGGCGGCGTCCTGGTCGGTCTGCTGGTCGCCTTCGATCACCGCCACAGTGCGCTGGCCCTTGAGCAGTTCGATGGTCTTGCACAGCAGGGTGGTTTTGCCGGAGCCGGGACTGGAGACCAGATTCAGCGCAAAGATGCCTTTTGCCGCCAGCGCGGCGCGGTTGCCGTTGGCGTAGGCGTCGTTCTTGGAGAGGATGTCCTGCTCGATCTGCACCATGCGGGCGGCGGAGGTGCCGGGGGCATGGCTGTGGTGGGCGTGGTCATGGCCGTGATCGTGGGGATGGTCGTGACCATGATCGTGGCCCTTGCCCCGAGGGCGATAGGCGATGCCATGATCGTGATGGTGGTGTTCACCGTCGATATGAACTTCATCGGGGCCGCAGCCGCAGGTTGTACACATGGGGAAATCCTTATTTCTGTCGCTTCGGTGCCGCGTTTCCCCTCGCCCTTCTATACATCAGGGCGAACGGAAACGCTGCGTTGTAGCAAAACGCCGTTCGTACTGATGTATAGAAGTACGAATGGGGTTTTGCGGCAAATTCGGAAAAACTCATTCCACTTCCAATTCCTTGACCCGCATTTCCGTCCCCCCGGTGACCTGCACCTGGTGGCTGCCGCACTTGGGGCAGGCCCCCATGGACTCGGTCATGGCGACGGTCTCGCAACACTTCATGCACCAGCCCTGGCCGGGCAGGTCCACGATTTCCAGTTTGGCGCCCTCGGCCACGCTGTTGCGGGTGACGGCGTCGAAACAAAAACGCAGGGCCTCGGTTTCCACCGCCGCCAGTTGGCCGATCTCCAGCCAGACGCCGGTGACGCGGGTGAAGCCCTCGCGCTTGGCCGCGTCCTCGATCAATTGCAATACGCCTTCGGCGAGGGACATTTCGTGCATGGCGATATCTTACCGTTCAGGCGCTGCGGCCACCGGAGAGGAAGCCCCGGCGCGTCAAGGGCGCCTGTTCGCCCTTGAGCTGGGCGGCTTCCCGCTGTTCCTTGGCGCGGGCGCTGCGGGTCGCCTCGTCCTCGACGAACAGGGCGTCCAGCACGGCCTCGGCGGTGGCCCGGGCGCCGGCCTGGTCGTCGAACTCGGCCATGGGCGAGAACAGGGAACAGAAGTGGAAAGGGCCGCATTCCATTTCTTCGCCGCCCATGAAATCGTAGTCCCCCGAGGGGAAGGCCCAGGTCTGCTGTACGTCGGCGCCGAGGGCGCGGAAGTCCTTGTCGTTGCCGGGCAGCACGATCAGGTTCATGGCCCAGGGCGTGATCAATACCCCCAGCACCCGCTGCTGCCAGGGGCGGAAACCCACGGCCTCGACGTGGAGCTTGGGGTTGAGGAAGGGCAGGCCCGCCATGCGCGTCTGGCGGATGCGGCCGAAGGCCTGGCTCAGGGCTTGGCCGGCGGCATGGGCCTGGGGCTCGCTGACGACCTCGGCGAGGTTGGCGTCACTCATCGGCCAGCACCATGAATTTGTGGCGGGGGGCATCGCACTCGGGGCAGGTCCACTGGGCCGGCAGGGCGGCGAAGGGCGTGCCCGGGGGCGTCTGGCTCAGGGGGTCGCCCTCGGCCGGGTCGTAGACATGCCAGCAGATACCGCATTCGAAGCGGCTTTCCGGCGCGGTGCTGACCTCGTTGGCGGTACGCTCGAAGGAACTCATAGCAGGTCGTCGAGGGAGACGATCCACTCCTTCAGGCGTTCGATGCTGTCCTCGTAGTCCTCCCGGGCGGCCAGGGCGGCTTCGGGCACCTGCACCACTTCCAGGGTGTTGAGGATCAACTGGTCCATGCTGTTGAAGTACTGCACCCACCAGGTGTGGGGCAGGCCCGTGGCGGTGATGCGGCAGTTGCCGTAACCCCGGGAGAGCATGGAGATGGTGCCGAAACCCAGGCAGTCGGCCATGTATTGCAGGTCTTCCGGCGTCACCGGCAGCAGGGTCAGGTTGATCACGTGGGCGGGCTGGCCGGCCTGGTACTGGGCGGCCTGGGAGAACAACTCATTGACCAGGGCCGGGGCGTTCATCAGCCCCGCCGGTTCGGCCTTGATCTCGGCGCCCTTCGGCGCGGCGGCGATGGCGTCGAGCACGGCCTTGGGCATGGCGCCGGCTTCCACGTCGTCCCGCTCCAGGCTGCCGTCCTCCCGCAGGGACTGGACGCGCCAGACGGAAGGAAAGGCGGTTTCCTGCACGCGCAGCGTGCGGCCGCCCTTGACCAGCACGCTGACCTCGCCCTGGCCCAGCAGTTCGTTCACTTCATCCACCACCAGGGCGTCCACGCCCAGCAGGGACAGGCAGGGGGCGTCGGCGTCGGCGAAGGCCTTGGCTTCCATGTCGGCCACCAGTTTTTCCAACAGAGCCCGGGCGCCGGCCAGGGCTTCCGGCGAGGCGGGCGGGCGGGGAATGGGGGCGCGGAACACCGACATGTCGCCGGGCGTGGCGAGGTAGTGCAGTTCCTCTTCTTCCGGTTGGGAGCCGGGGCCGAGCACGGGGACGACGGGAATGGGGAAGGGTTTCATGACGGTCTCGACTCAATGGCAGGAGGAGGAAGTGGCGCTGGCCACGGGAATGCCGATGCCCGGCGCGCGGCTGGTGGGCTTGTCCAGCATGGCGGGAATTTCCTTGGCGTACACCGCCCAGTCGCGCATACCTTCCAGGGCGCCCACGTACTGGCCGTCGCGGACGAAGAGCAGGGCCGGCCAGAGGTTGATGGCGTAGCGGGCGGCGATGGGACGGGCCACGGCGGGCAGGGCCAGGCCGACGCTGAGTTTGGCGGCGACGGGTTTGACCGCATCGGGCAGGATCACCGCCACGTCCCAGCTTTCCGGCACCAGGCGCGGGTCGTCGGCCAGCAGCAGCACCCGGTCGCCGGGGCCGGCGAGGAAGGCATCCGCGCCGGCGGCATCGGTCAGCACCGCGTGGCCGTGGTGCTCGGCATGGCGTTGGAACAGGGCCAGCAGGCGGTCGCCGTCCGGAGTTGCGCTAAAGGGCAGGGCCATCAGGCGTCCTTTCTGAGGAAGTCGGGGAGCTGGGGCTCCCGGTCGATAAGGTCGGCAAAGGCCGCGTTGATCCGGTCCGTGTCGCCCACCAGGGCGGCTTCCAGGGCGTCGATGGCGCCGGACACTTTGGCCGCGTCCTCGGCGCTGACGATCTCCCGGGCGGCGCCGAGGAACACCAGCAGCCACTGGCCGGGGTTCACCGGCCCGGTGAGCAGGGTGTCCACCACCACCTCGCTGCCGTCCCGGTCGCGGCACCAGGCTTGCAGGCCCTCGGCCCGCAGCACTTCCATGGGAATGGCGAGGCACATCAGCTGTTCTCTCCGGGTTCGGCATCCTCGCGGATGCGCAGGAAACGGTCGTCGCCGAAACGGCAGGCTTCCTCGGCGCTGGGCCGGCCCGCTTCGTAGCGGCCCATGGCCAGGGCGTCGTCGCTGGCGGGCAGGAGCGCGTCCGCCGGGCGGGGGGTGATGTCCACGCCCCACTGGCGCAGGCGCTCCACGGCAATGGCCACGGCCTCGGGCACCTTGGCCTTGATCTGGGGCCGCAGGCTGCCGCCGTAGTCTTCCAGTTCCACCGGCTGGATGCCGATCAGCAGCATCTCGGCGGGGCACTGGCCGGTGAATTCGGCGGCGGCGATGACTTCCTGGAAACCGGTCTGGTGCAGGCTCATCTTCTTGGCGCCCATGAAACGGGGCACTTCCTCGTTTTCCACCCGCTTCATGGTGCCGGGTTCGAGGCCGTAGTCGATGGCGTCGAACACGATCAGGCGCTTGGCCTGCTGCACGTAGGGCAGCAGGTAGAGGCCCTGGGTGCCGCCGTCCATGACCAGCACGTTGTCCGGTAGTTGCCATTCGGCGGCCAGCACCTCGGCGCAGCGCACGCCGAAGCCCTCGTCGGCCCAGAGCAGGTTGCCGATGCCGAGGATCAGGATGTCGTGGGTCAGATCTTCCATGGAGAACGCCTTGTAACGGATGGCGTAACAGTACAAGGGCCGTGCCACCCCGGCAAAAGTTCTTGAGGTTTTAACAATCAGGTACTTAAGCCGGGCTTGGGGCCGGCCCAGGGCAGGGTTGCTATGCACTGTCGCTGTTATAGTGGAAATCAACTTTCCACCCCTTGTCCCGGTCGGGGCCGTGCTTATAATCCGCCCCCCGCCGCGCCTGGGGGCCCGACGAAGACCCCGCAAGGGCCCAGTCATCGCCCCCAACGATCCATCACCGCCCCTCACCAGCCCCGCAATGTCCCAGCCCACAGACGCCATCCTCGCCATCGACTTCGGCACCTCCAATTCCACCGTGGGCTACCCCTCCGCCACGGGGCCGGTACTGGTGGCCGTGGAAGATGACCAACTCACCATTCCCAGCGCCATCTTTTTCAACGAGGAAGAGGAATGCGTGCAGTTCGGCCGGGAGGCCATTGCCGCCTACACCCAGCACTACGAAGGGCGGCTGCTGCGAGCCCTGAAGAGCGTGCTGGGCAGCAGCCTGATCGACGAAACCACCCCCGTGGGCGGCAAGGCCATGGCCTTTAAGGACATCATCGGTCTGTTCCTGCGCCAGCTCAAAGCCAAGGCGGAAAACCACCTCGGTCACAGCGTGGACGCCGTAGTACTGGGCCGGCCCGTCTGGTTCGTGGACAACGACGCCCAGCGCGACCAGGCGGCCCAGGACCAACTGGCCGCCATCGCCAGGCACTGCGGCTTCAAACAGGTGGACTTCCAGTACGAACCCATCGCCGCCGCCCTGGACTACGAGTCCCGCATCCAACGCGAAGAACTGGCCCTGATCGCCGACCTGGGCGGTGGTACCTCGGACATTTCCATCGTCCGCGTTTCGCCGCAACGGCACCGCCAGACCGAGCGCAAGGCCGACGTGCTGGCTAATAGCGGCGTGCACATCGGCGGCACCGACTACGACAAACAACTGAGCCTGCATCAGGTGATGCCCCACCTGGGCTACAAGAGCCACCACAAGGACCACCCGGGGCGCGAACTGCCTTCCTCGGTGTATTTCGACCTAGCCACCTGGCACCGCATTGCCCTGCTCAACGGCAACAGCGCCGCCACCTTCCTGCGGGACATGCACTACAGCGCCGCCCAGCCGCAACTGGTGCACCGCCTGCAACGGGTGGTGCGCGAACAGTCCGGCCACCGCCTGGCCGGTGACGTGGAAAAAGCCAAGATCGCCCTCTCGGACAGCGACCACGCCACCCTGCCCCTGCCCTATGTGGATGAAGACCTGAACGTGGAATTTTCCCGGCAGAAATTTGAAGCGGCCACCTCCGCCGACACCCAGAAAATCGCCGACAGCATTCGCGACTGTTTGCAGCAGGCCGGCGTCAGCGCTAAGACCATCACCACCCTGTTTTTGACCGGTGGGACGTCAGCGATTCCGGCGGTGCGAGAGGCTTGTCAGGGGATGGTGCCCCAGGCTCAGGTAGTGGAGGGAGATCGATTCGGCAGCGTGGGCTTGGGGCTGACGATCCATGCGGGGATACGAGGAAATACTCATTGAATTTGGAGCAACTTGGCCTGAGGGAATACTCACTCAAACAAAAACGTTAGAGGTCATCTCTGGCGTTTTCGTGTTGGGCCGCTTGCGACCCATATTGCCCCAACACTCAAAAGCTGACGTTGAGGGTCGGATTCAGTTGCAATCGTAGGCCGTCTCGGTTGCAATCAACCACTAGCGGCATTGCCATCAGAGAATAGAGGGCTTGGCAATCTCGCGGTGTGCAAACTCAGAGGCTAGGAGATACAAAAACTGCTGTGGTTGACCGGAAATGAAGTCCTGAATTCTCGGTCCGAAGGGCCCGTCGTTGATTGCGGGAAAGTGATGTGGTCGGTATCGCGTAATTGATCCCAAGTAATACGACAATATGTAAATGGACAGCAACTGAGGCAGTGTCTGAGCATCCTCTGCTACGGGGCGGAGGTAAACGTAGTGTCTTCGATAGGGCGGTACGGTTGCTACGGTCGCCCATAAGTTGTTTCGAATCGAGTCGAAAAGGGATTGGAGAGAATTCGCATATTTGGTGTTGGGGCAGACGATTGGCGCAACTTGTTGAAGGCAGATTAGGTCTCTAGCGGAACTATCTTTTTCATTGCATGCAACTTGCTCAAAAGACAGGCCGAGTTTCGACTCAGAGAGGAACCTTGCAATAGACACGCTGATCCGAGAAAGGTCATCCGAGATGAAGTAGAGATTTAGCCAAAGTTCACGAGTGTGTTTATTGATGTAGGGCCGGATATCGTGGACTGCGATGAAGCGTTCTTTCTTATTCGCGGCTGACGACCAAAGTCTGTGTCCGGGAAGAATCTGGGGCAGAAGGACCGGCACATCATAATCCTGATTCCCAACAAGAGCATTCCCGGTAAGTGCCGACATGAATTCAGAAAAGTTCTGCAATTCTCCACGTTGATTTGGACTGACGAATGCGCGCAGGAACGCATCAGTGAGTTCATGGTTGCCTGCCCGGAGCATCTCAGATAGGCCATGTTGAGCCTTGTTAAATGTCGGTTGTGTTGCTCTCGTTAGGCAGAAGGCCTTCACAAGATTCATGAAGCAGTAATACAGCGTCAAAGGTCTCGCCGACACTCTCTGGGCATCAATTGCACCTTCAAAGAAGTCGCGTGCCTGATTCATGCACGCGAGAGCCTCCGGTCGTGCGGCTGCCGGGCACGACGTCTTAATGGTCTGGTCGATGATGGCCCACGGGTCAAGCGAAAAGAGAAGTGACTGAAGGCTGGCGTTGCCTTTAGCGCCAATCTTTGTTGGCCAGAAGCTAAACGGGATCAACTTTCCGTTGACTCGAAGTCGTTCGCCTACACGCGCTGCTGGAAGAACCATGGGTTTCCGAACCTTTGATAGATTGAATGTGAAACTGTGATGCCGAGCTAAATGAATTAAAGGGGCCAGGCTTACGTCATGCTACCGGTCGAACAAGGAAACGCCGAAAGCATACCCGTAGATCAGCCGATTGCTCACTTTGGGGAAAAGTAATCGAGAGCTGCATCTGATCGATAACAGTCACCCACCTCAAACAAAAACGCCAGAGCATGTCTCTGGCGTTTTTCCTTCTCAAGCTGCTTCCCGCGCCCGCTTGGCTTCTTCCAGTAAGTACCGCTGATAATCATCTAGGTCACCGTCAAAGGGGCCGATGCCGCCCCGGGATACCAACCAGAATTCATCACACACCGCCCGCAGCAATGCCCGGTCGTGGCTGACCAGCATCACCGTCCCTTCGAATTCGTTGAGGGCCACGCTGAGAGCTTCGCGGGTGGAGAGGTCCAGGTGGTTGGTGGGTTCGTCCAGCAACAGCAGGTTGGGTCGTTGCCAGACGATCATGCACAGCACCAGCCGCGCCTTCTCGCCGCCGCTCATGGTGCCCACGGGTTGCTTGACCATGTCGTTGCTGAAGTTGAAGGTGCCCAGGTAGTTGCGCAGGTCCTGCTCCCGCCCGGCCACGTAGCCGCTGCGACCGGCGGCGATGGTTTCCTTGGCAAGGCGGATCATGTGTTCCAGGGGGGTGTCTTGCGGGCGCAGCACGTCCAGCTCTTGCTGGGCGAAGTAGCCGATGTTGAGGCCCTTGCCTTCGGTGACTTCGCCGCTGATGGGTTGCAGGGCGCGGGCGATGGTTTTGACCAGGGTGGACTTACCTTGGCCGTTGGCACCGAGGATGCCGATGCGGTGGCCGGCATGCACCGAGCGGTTGATGTTGCGCACGATGACGGTGGGCGGCGTGCCTGCCGGCGCATCTGGTAGGGGCGGATAGCCGATGCTGGCGTTGGACATGGCCAGCATGGGATTGGGCAGGTTGAGGGGTTCCTGGAATTCGAAGCTGAACTCGGCGTCGGCCAGGACGGGTGCGATCTTCTCCATACGTTCCAGGGCCTTGACCCGGCTCTGGGCCTGCTTGGCCTTGCTGGCCTTGGCCTTGAAGCGGTCGATGAACTTTTGCAGGTGGGCGATCTTTTCCTGCTGCTTGGCCATGGCGGCCTGTTGCAGCAGCATCTGCTCAGCGCGCATATCCTCGAAGGTGCTGTAGTTGCCGCCGTAGCGCACCAGCCGAGCGTTGTCGATGTGGATGGTGACCTGGGTGATGGCGTCGAGGAATTCCCGGTCGTGGCTGATCATGATCAGGGTGCCGGGGTAGCGCTTGAGCCAGGCTTCGAGCCAGACCAGGGCGTCCAGGTCCAAGTGGTTGGTGGGTTCGTCCAGCAGCAGGATGTCGGAGGGGCACATGAGGGCCCGGGCCAGTTGCAGGCGCATACGCCAGCCGCCGGAAAAGCTGTTCACCGGATTGTTCAACTCGGAGACTTTGAAGCCAAGGCCGAGGATCAGGGCCTGGGCACGGGCTTCGGCGTCGTGGGCGCCGGCGTCGTTGAGTTCCATGTAGGCGTGGGCCATGCGCATGCCGTCGTCGCTGGCTTCGGCGGCGTCCACTTCGGCCTGGGCGGCCAGCAGCACGGTGTCGCCCTCGATGACGAAGGCGGTGGCGCTTTGCTCGGTCTCGGGCATGTCCTGGGCCACCTGGGCCATGCGCCACTGTTTGGGAATGGAATAGTCGCCGCCGTCTTCATGGTGGGTGCCGTTGAGCAGGCCAAACAGGGAGGACTTGCCCGCGCCGTTGCGGCCCACCAGGCCGACTTTCTCGCCGGGGGCAATGGTGACGGAGGTGTTGTCGAGGACCACCTTGGCGCCTCGGCGCAAGGTGATGTTTTTCAGGATGATCATGGCAGCGACTTCTTTGAAGGATGCGCATGATAGCCAGCGCAGCGCCGCTGCCCTAGGGATATTTCAGTGGTCTCACCTCTTCGCGGCGCT
Organism: Denitratisoma sp. agr-D3; assembly: GCF_054658675.1. Lineage (NCBI taxonomy): Bacteria > Pseudomonadati > Pseudomonadota > Betaproteobacteria > Nitrosomonadales > Sterolibacteriaceae > Denitratisoma > Denitratisoma sp. agr-D3. Next base: position 59,489 of record NZ_BAAGIA010000001.1, read on the forward strand.
TAGTGCTCCAGCAGCCGGAGATAGAGGGCTTCGACCTTCTCCCGCGCCCAGGGGGTGCGGCGCAGGAATTTGAGGCTGGAGGTCAGGCTGGGGTCGTGAGTGAAGCAGCGGATGTCGATCTGGCGGGCGAGGCCGTCCCAGCCGTAGTAGGACAGCAGTTCCTTGAGGATGGCTTCGAGGGTTTTGCCGTGGAGGGGATTGTTGGCTTGGGGGCGGGGGCTGGGAGGTAGGCGGGTTCATTGGGTCTAGGGAATATCTGAATAAGTTCGTTCGCGTTGAGCCCTTTGTCCGGCTCAGGACAGGCCTGTCGAAAGGCGTGGTGCATGGATACTGGGCTTCGACAGGCTCAGCCCGAACGGTGGTGATTTGATCTGCCTTCCCCAGGTTTTCAGGGGGTCAATCCCGGCAGGCCTCGCTGCCGCCCATGCGGACGAAGCCATCGCCGCTGCCTTGGGGGGTGATGCACATGTTGACGGTGAGGGACTTGGTGGCGTTCTTGATGTCCGGCGGGAAGGCGGCGAAGGGGGCGGCCCGTTCCACCACGCTGCGGATGTAGGCGATTTCCAGTTCCTGGTCCGCCGCCCGCAGCACCTTGTAGCTTTGCAGGCTGCCGTCGGCGTTGAGGATGATCTGCACCAGGGCCTTGCGCCGGCCATTGCCGCGGTTTTCCCGTTTGACGAAGGCGGCGCTGCGGTTGAGCTTGCGCACGAAGGCGTCGAAATACAGTTCCAGGCTGAGGCCGTCCACGCCCTTGCCGCCGGTGCTGACGCCAGGGGCTTCGCCGCCCGCGTCGTCGCTGCCCTGGCGGCCCAGGTCGCGGGCCATGGCCAGGCCGCGCTGGGCCAGTTCCTTGCCGCTGGCGGCGGGGGTTGGCTTCAGTTCCTTGAGGAAGCGGTCCATCTCGTCCTTCTCCCGCAGGGACCAGGTGCGGGGCCCCGGGCCGGGGGCGGTGAGCACCTTGGCGCGGGCGCGGGGCGTCGGCGTTTTGCGCGCTTGCGCTTGCGGCTTGCTCGGCTTGGCGGCGGGGGAGGCCAGGGTGGCGTCGAGGCGGCTGACCCGGGCGGGGGACGACGAGCCTTTGGCGTAGGGCGGCTCGCTCGGGCCGAGCCAAAGCACCAGGGCGTGCAGGATCAGGGAGGCAAGGAGGGCGAAGCCCGTTGACCGGTTCGCCCGGACGTGACGGGATTCCATGGGCGAATTCTATAGAAAGCCCGGGGCGCGCCCGATTTCTGCCTGGGCGGCGGTTGGGGGCTAGGGGTGCCTAAGCGGGCTTACTCCGCCGCCGGCGGCAGCACCCGCAGCGGGGTGGCGCGCCAGGCGCGCCAGGCCAGGTAGTTGTCCCAGGCCTGTTGCAGGCTCAGCCAGAATTCCGGCCCGGTGCCGAAATAGCGGCCGAGGCGGATGGCGGTGTCGGGGCTGATGGCGCGGCGGCCGCGCACCAGTTCGTTGACCCGACGGCGGGAAATGCCCAGGCCCTCGGCCAGGGCTTCCTGGGAAATACCGAGGGGCTTGAGGAAACGGGTGTCGAGGAAGGCGCCGGGATGGGGCGGGGTGTGGCGTCCGGCGAGGGGACTGCGCGGCGCTGCGGGCCGGGGGGCGGGGCGGCCGGTGGCCTTGTTGCCTTCCTGCGCCGCGCCCGTTGCGTTGTGCGTGTGGGTCATGGCCGCCCCGTAATGTCCGACAGCGTCAGTCCTTGAACATGCGCCAGCCGGAGATCATGGTGGAGATCATGCTCTGGCGGCTCATGATGTCTTCGCGGATGGCCGCGTAGACGTGGAGGATGACGAAGATCACGGTCACCCAGAGGCCCATGTGGTGCCAGGAATGCACCTGCTGGCTGTTGCCGCCGACGGCGGAGATGACCCAGCCGAACAGCTTGTAGGTCCAGCTGTCGATGCCCTGGGCCTCGCCGTAGAGGGCGAAGCCGGTGCAGATCATGTACACGGCGCCCACGGTGAAGAAGAGGAACATGGCCAGTTGGGCCAGGGGGTTGTGGCCCACGTACTTCTTCGGCTCCTTGACCAGGAACAGGTACCACTTGATCTCGTGCAGGATCTCGCCCCACCAGCCCTTGTCGAGGATGGGCAGGATGAAGATCTGGCGGGCGTGGTGGTTGCCGACGAAGGCCCAGTAGATGCGGCCGAGGAAGCCGATGGCGAAGACGTAGGCCGCCGTGAAATGGATGAGGCGGATGGTGCCCATCACGTAGCTGGCGCTGGCCTCGCCCGGTTGGGAGGGCAGGGGATTGCCGATCAGGTAGCCGGTGATGAACAGCACGGTGATGGCCAGGGCGTTGACCCAGTGCCAGAGGCGCACGGGGGCCTCATACACGTAGATCGCCTTGACCAGCCGGGCTTCCCGCTCTGCTTCAAATGCATCTTGTTCTGCAAGCATGGTGTTTTCCTTTCCGCATCTTCGGGATGCGAGCAGGGGTGTGTCACTCATCCTTCGACTTCGGGGCTTTGCCCCTACGCTCAGGACGAACGGCGTTGGATGTTTCCAAATACCGTTCGCCCTGAGCGTAGCGCCGACGGCGCGGAGTCGAAGGGTCGTCGTGTAGGGCCAGTCGCCTCAGCGCACCTTCACCGAGGTCATCTCCTGACCGTCCGGGCTCATGACGTGGGTGGAGCACGCCAGGCAGGGGTCGAAGCTGTGCAGGGTGCGCAGGATTTCCAGGGGCTGGTCGGCCTTGGCCAGGGGGGTGTCCATCAAGCTGGCCTCGAAGGCGCCGATCTGGCCCTTGGGATCGCGGGGGCTGCCGTTCCAGGTGGTGGGCACCACGCACTGGTAGTTGTCGATCTTGCCGTCCTTGATCTTGATCCAGTGGCCGAGGGCGCCACGGGGCGCTTCGGTGAAGCCCACGCCCTTGGCTTCCTTGGGCCAGGTGGAGGGATCCCACTTGTCCACGTTGGCGGTGTTCAGGTCGCCGGCCTTGAGGTTGGCGATCAGCTTGTCGAACTGCTGTTGTTGCAGGTCGGCGCAGTACAGGGTTTCGATGCCGCGGGCAGCGGTACGGCCCAGGGTGGAGAAGAGGGCGGTCACCGGCACGTCGAGCTTCTTCAGCACGGCGTCGATGGTGTCCTTGATGAAGGGGTATTGCTTGGGCTGGGCGTAGCCGAGCACCATGCGGGACAGGCAGCCCACTTCCATGGCGTGGCCCTTCCAGCGCGGCGCCTTGAGCCAGGAGTACTTGGCGGATTCGTCCAGGGCCTCGATCTTGGTCCGGGTGCCCTTGAAGTTGGGGCCCTCGGGCTTGTAGTTGGGCTCGGTGACGCCGTCCCAGGGGTGCAGGCCCTTGGTTTCGTCCTGGTACTTGTACCAGGAGTGGGTGACGAATTCCTGGATTTCCTCGGGGTCTTCCAGGTTGACCGCGTGGATCTTGTCCAGCTTGGTGTCGAGGATGACGCCACGGGGCAGCAGCAGGTTGGGCGCGGTGTAGTCGTTGGCCTTTTGCGGGATGTCGCCGTAGGACAGGATGGCCTTGGAGGACAGACCGCCGCCGTGGAGCCAGCCCTTGTAGAAGGAGGCGATGGCCAGCAGGTCGGGGATGTAGACCTGTTCGACGAATTCCTTGGTGCGGTCGATGATGCTCTTCACCAGGTTCAGGCGTTCCATGTTGATGGCGCCGACGGCCCCGGTGCCGTCCAGGTTGATGGCGCAGGGCATGCCGCCCACCAGCCAGTTGGGGTGGGGGTTCTTGCCGCCGAAGATGGTGTGCACCTTGACGATTTCCTTCTGGAAGTCGAGGGCTTCCAGGTAGTGGGCCACGGCCATCAGGTTGGCTTCGGGCGGCAGCTTGTAGGCGGGATTGCCCCAGTAGCCGTTGGTGAAGGGGCCCAGTTGGCCGGACTCGACGAACTTCTTCAGGCGGTTTTGCAGGTCGCGGAAGTAGCCGGGGGAAGACAGGGGCCAATTGGAAATGCTCTGGGCCAGTTCGGAGGTCTTCTTCGGGTCGGCCTTGAGGGCGGACACCACGTCCACCCAGTCCAGGGCGTGCAGGTGATAGAAGTGCACCAGATGGTCGTGAACGTAGAGGTTCAGTTGCATCAGGTTGCGGATGGTGTTGGCGTTCTCGGGGATCTGGATGTTCAGCGCGTTTTCCACGGAACGGACCGAGGTCAGGGCGTGGGTGCCGGTACAGACGCCGCAGATGCGTTCGGTGAAGGCCCAGGCGTCGCGGGGGTCGCGGCCCTTGAGGATCACTTCCAGGCCGCGCCACATGGTGCCGGTGGACACGGCATTGCGGATCACGTTGTTGCTGTCCAGGTTCACTTCCACCCGCAGGTGGCCTTCGATACGGCAGACCGGGTCGACGACGACGCGCTTACCGGAGTTGTCGAGCTTGAAGCCCTGGGTTTCGTAGCTTGCGCCCATGATTATTTATCCCCCTGCGGAATGTCGATGCCGGTCTTCTTCTTGGCCCGGGCCAGTGCGGTGACGGCGGCGTGGGCAGCCACGGCGCCGACGGTGATGGCGGCGGCGGTGCCGCCCACCTTGTCGGCGTTGGATTCAATGCCGAATTGCTTGATGTCGGTGACGCGGTCGTAGAAGCCGCCCTTGTCCCAGAAGCCTTCCTCGGAGCAGCCGATACAACCGTGGCCGGACTGGATGGGGAAGGAGACGCCGTTGTTCCAACGGGTGGTGGAGCAGGCGTTGTAGGTGGTAGGACCCTTGCAGCCCATCTTGTAGAGGCAGTAGCCCTTCTTGGCGCCGTCGTCGTCCCATTGCTCGACGTATTGGCCGGCGTCGAAGTGGGGGCGGCGGTAGCACTTGTCGTGGATGCGCTGGCCGTAGAACATCTTGGGACGACCCTGGCGGTCCAGCTCGGGAATCTTTTCGAAAGTCAGCATGTAGGTGACGACGGCGGTCATCACTTCGGCGATGGGCGGGCAGCCGGGCACCTTGATGATGGGCTTGTCGGTGATCACCTTGTGCACCGGCGTGGCGCGGGTGGGATTGGGCTTGGCGGCCTGGACGCAGCCCCAGGAGGCGCAGGAGCCCCAGGAGATGATGGCCTTGGCGTCGGCGCAGGTTTCCCGCAGCACTTCGACGAAGGGACGGCCGCCGTGGATACAGTACATGCCGTCTTCATTGAGGGGCGGGTTGCCTTCGACGGCGACGATGTAGTTGCCCTTGTACTTCTTCTTGATCTCGTCGAGGATGGCCTCGGCCTGGTGACCGGCGGCGGCCATCAGGGTGTCGTCGTAGTCCAGGGACAGCATGGACAACACCACGTCCTTGGCCAGCGGGTGGGCGGAACGGATGAAGGATTCGGAGCAGCAGGTGCATTCCAGACCGTGCAGCCACAGCACCGGGGTGCGGGGCTTGGTTTCCAGGGCGTGGGCGATCTTCGGCGCGGCGGCGGCGCCCAGGCCCAGGGACGTGGCGGTCAGGGAACAGAATTTGAGGAAGCTGCGGCGGGAAATCCCCTGGCGGCGCAGCACATCGTAAAAGGTTTCGGTCATCGCCCCCTCCTGTTGGAATAAGTCGGGGGAATGATCAATAACCGTGCCACTGGTGCGGGATCGGGAAAATCCCTTTTTTCTCCGAGGGTTGTTTAATTCTCAACTAAGCCCCAAGTGGAAAGTGGCTTTCCACTCGTGGGGTAAAGCTGGTTGCCACGCATAAAGCGCCATGGCCGTCTGTTGCGGCGCACAACGCGCGCCCGTGGGGGCGTGCGCCGGGCTTAATACCAAGCTCAGCCCCAGGTGACGGGTTTTTGTTTGCGCAGACTCCAGTCGAGCAAATCCAGCAGGGGTGCTGCCCGCTGGGCCAAACTGACGGGGCCGCCCATGCCGGGCTTGGTGTCTTCGTCGTCGTCGGTGTGTCCCTGGCGGCGGGCCTTGTCTTCCTCCACCGCGGCGCGCAGGCGGGCGATGGCGTCCGGCAGTTGCTCGACGGTGACGATGCCTTCGTCGGTGACAGCCTTGCCCATCAGGGTCATCATTTGTTTGGCCACGTCGCCGAACATGATGACGTCGCCTGAAGCGGGGGAGCGGAAGGTGATGATCATGGGTGTGCCCGCCCGACAAGTATCGACCCCGTACCCCCTGCTCGCGTAAGGGGGCGACTGCTTTGTTCGCTACGCTCAATCATGGTCCGTATCTCCTTTATGGTTTTGTTGCTAGTCCCAAGGCATGCAGCCAGGACAGGATACCGCTTGCGACCTTTTCCCAGTCTTTTTCCAGCATCAGGCCGTGGCCCATGGCGGGATAGATAAGGGGTGCCACGCCATAGCTGCGGGCTGTCATTTCGGCGGCGGAGACGGGCACCAGATGGTCGAACTCGGCCCCTTGGACCAAAAGGTGGCTCCGTCCGCCCTGGATGTTGGCTAGGACCTGCTGAATCCTCGGCAGGCTGAACAGCATCATGTCCCAGATGGCCCGGTGGGATTCGGGTTGTGACAGCTTGTAGAAGCGGATCAGGTCGTCGAGGGGGATGTCCTGGGCGAACAGCGCTTCCCGCAGGCTTTCGTAGGAGGCCTGGCCGCCGGCCATGATGGTGTTGAGGTCGCCGAGCAGGGTGGGGCGGGAGAACAGCATGCTCATCGCCGAGCCCATCAGGCCCTGGGGCGGCACCGAGCACATCAGCACCGCCGCCGGGGCGCTGTATTGCTCCAGGTATTTCTGCACGACGAAGCCGCCCATGGAATGGCCGATGAGCACGGGCGGGCGGTCCAGGCTTTCCACCACGCTGCGCACGTCGCGCACGTAGTCGGCGATGGACAGGCTGTCCAGGTGGTCGTGGTCGGGGTTGCCGCCGTGGCCCGAGAGGGACAGGGCGTGGGCGTCGCAGCCGTGGCGGGCGAACCAGGGCAGGAAGTGTTCGTCCCAGCACCAGGCGCCGCAGAAGGCGCCGTGGATGAACAGCAGGGGCGGATGATCGCCGCTGGGGGATTCGGCTTTGCGGTGGAGGACTTCCAGGGAGACGTTGGTTTTCACGGTAAGGGGCGACGGTGATGAAAGGGTGGGGCGGGGGACATCCCGCGTCTTAATCGGACGGTTCGTTTTTGTCCGCGTGCAATACCTGTTCCACCGCGCCGACCCGGGCCTGGTGGATGCGGTCGGGAATCTGGGTCGGCTCGGCGCAGGCCTTGGCGACGGCACCGGCGTCGATGCCCTGGGCCGCGGTCAGGGCGGCGCGCCAGCGGGTGGCGGCGGGATAGGGCTTGTCCTGCCAACCCAGGCGGCCCCGGTAGTCGGCCTCGCAGGCTTGCAGGATCAGGCCGAAACGGTCGGGGCGGCGCAGGGCGTCGCAGCGTTCCAGCAATTTGACGACGGTGCTCGGCCGCAATTTGTCGATCTGGGGAATCTCGCCATGGTGGCGCGCGGTGAGGCGGGCCACCTCGCGGCATTCGGTCGGTACCCGCAGGCGCTCGCAGAGCGGTTCGAGCAGGGCCACGCTGCGCTGCTCGTGGCCGATGTGGCGCGGCAGCACGTCGGCGGGGGTGGTGCCCTTGCCCAGGTCGTGGGTCAGGGCGGCGAAGCGGGCGGCCAGGGGCAGGCCGAGGCGGGCCGCCATGTCGATCACCATCATCACATGCACGCCGGTGTCGATCTCGGGATGGTAGTCGGCCCGTTGTGGTACGCCCCACAGGGCGTCCACCTCCGGCAGCAGAATGGCCAGGGCGCCGCAGGCGCGCAACACCTCGAACATGCGGGAGGGCTGCTTTTCCATCAGCCCCCGGGCCAGTTCCTGCCAGATGCGCTCGGCCACCAGGTGGTCCACTTCGCCGGCGGCGACCATTTGTGCCATGAGGGCCGTGGTTTCCGGCGCGACGGTGAAATCGGTGAAGCGGGCGGCGAAGCGGGCCAGGCGCAGGATGCGCACCGGGTCCTCGGCAAAGGCCGGCGAGACGTGACGCAGCACCCGGGCGGCGATGTCGCGGCGACCGTCGTGGGGATCGTGGAAATGCCCCGCCTCGTCCTTGGCGATGGCGTTGATGGTCAGGTCGCGGCGGACCAGGTCTTCCTCCAGGGTGACCGAGGCGTCGGTATGGAAGACGAAGCCCTTGTAGCCGGGCGCCGTCTTGCGCTCGGTGCGGGCCAGGGCGTATTCCTCCTTGGTTTCCGGGTGGAGGAAAACCGGGAAGTCCTTGCCCACGGGCAGATAGCCGGCCGCCACCATGGCTTCCGGCGTGGCACCCACCACCACCCAATCCCGGTCTTGCACTGGCAGGCCCAGCAGTTCATCGCGGACCGCGCCGCCGACGGAATAAATCTTCATGGGCCGTAGCTTATCAGGCCCCACCGCCGCTGCCCCGCGCGCCGCTGCCAATCCCGCCACGGTCGGCCCCTTGAGCCGGGTGCCCGCGCCATGGACTCCCCCGGCGAAACCCGATAGAATCCGCCCCCTTCGCGCCCGTAGCTCAGCTGGATAGAGTACTGCCCTCCGAAGGCAGGGGTCGGACGTTCGAATCGTCTCGGGCGCGCCAAAACGCAAAACGGGCCAGGTGAAACCACCTGGCCCGTTTTTTCTTGCCTGGACGGGCCGCGAGGGCCCGCCGGGCTTACAGCAGCACCCGCTCGATGCCGCCGTTGTTGGCGGCCTGCACGTACTTCTCCATCCAGTTTTCGCCCAGCAGGTGCTTGGCCATTTCCACCACGATGTAGTCGGCGTCGAGGCCGCCGGCATCGTTCTGGAAGCGGGTCAGGCCTTGCAGGCAGGACGGGCAGGAAGTGAGGATCTTCACGTCGCCCGTATAGCCATCCTTACGCAGGCTGGCGGCGCCGTTTTCAAGTTCCTCCTGTTTGCGGAAGCGGACCTGGGTGGATACGTCGGGCCGGGTCACCGCCAGGGTGCCGGACTCGCCGCAACAGCGGTCGTTGAGTTCCACGCCGCCGCCCAGCAGGGTGTTTGCCACCTTGAGCGGGTTGTGCACCTTCATCGGCGTGTGGCAGGGATCGTGGTACATGTAGCGGGTACCGGTCACGCCTTCCAGCTTGAGGCCCTTTTCCATCAGGTATTCGTGGATGTCCAGCAGCCGGCAGCCGGGGAAGATCTTCTCGAATTCGTACTTCTGCAACTGATCCATGCAGGTGCCGCAGGAGACGATCACCGTCTTGATGTCCAGATAGTTCAGGGTGTTGGCCACCCGGTGGAACAGCACCCGGTTGTCGGTGGTGATCTGCTGGCCCTTGTCCTCTTCACCCGCCGCCGTCTGCGGATAGCCGCAGCACAGGTAGCCCGGGGGCAGCACGGTGACGGCGCCGGTCTCGTAGAGCATGGCCTGGGTGGCGAGGCCCACCTGGGAGAACAGGCGCTCGGAGCCGCAGCCGGGGAAGTAGAACACGGCATCGGAATCGTCCGTCGCCTTTTTCGGGTCGCGGATGACGGGGATGATCTCGTCGTTCTCGATGTCCAGCATGCCGCGCGAGGTGCGAGACGGCACGCCCTTGGGCAGGGGCTTGTTGATGAAGTGGATGATCTGGGTCTTCACCGTGGGCTTGCCCAGGGTGGCCGCCGGCCGCGTCACGGAATCCTGGATCAGGCCCAGGGCCTTGCCGACGGCGTGGCCCAGGCGTTGCAGCTTGAAACCGACGCCGGTGATGCCCAGCCGCATGGCCTTGATGGTGGCCGGGTCCTTGATGGTGAGGAAGGCCATGGTCAGGGCCTTGGCCGGGATGAAGTTCTTCTTGCCCTGTTCCCGCAGGAAGTTGCGCATGGCCACGGAGACGTCGCCGAAGTCGATGTCCACCGGACAGGGTTTCACGCAGCGGTGGCAGATGGTGCAGTGGTCCGCCACGTCGTTGAACTCGTCGAAGTGTTGCAGGCTGATGCCGCGCCGGGTCTGCTCTTCATAGAGGAAGGCTTCCACCAGCAGGCCGGTGCCGAGGATCTTGTTGCGCGGCGAGTAGAGCAGGTTGGCCCGGGGCACGTGGGTGGAGCAGACGGGCTTGCACTTGCCGCAACGCAGGCAGTTCTTGATGGAGTCGGAGATCTTGCCGATCTCGGATTGCTCCATGATCAGGGACTCGACGCCGAGCAGGGCGAAGGACGGCGTGTAGGCGTTGGACAGGTCGCCGCCGGGCATCAGCTTGCCCCGGTTGAAGTGGCCGTTGGGGTCCACCTTGTTCTTGTAGGCGCGGAAGGGGCCGATTTCTTCCTCTCTGAGGAATTCCAGCTTGGTGATGCCGATGCCGTGCTCGCCGGAGATGACGCCGTCCAGTTGCTTGGCAATGCCCATGATGCGATCCACCGCCTTGTAGGCGGTTTGCAGCATCTGGTAATGGTCGGAGTTCACCGGGATGTTGGTGTGCACGTTGCCGTCGCCGGCGTGCATGTGCAGGGCGACGAAGACCCGTCCGCGCAGCACTTCCTTGTGCAGGGCGTCGATCTTTTCCAGCACCGGGGCGTACACCACGCCGTCGAAAATCTTGGCCAGGCGTGCGCGCAGTTCGGTCTTCCAGGAGACGCGGACCGAGTAGTCCTGCAAGCGGTGGAAGAGGATGGGGTTGGCAGCCTTGTTGGTCAGCTCGCCAGCCACCACGCCGTAGGAGGCGAAGCGGGATTCGGCCTCGGCCAGGGGCAGGTCCAGGTTTTCCAACAGCCACTCCCAACGCAAACGCACCGCTTCCACGTAGTCCAGGGCGGACTGGCGGCGGTCGCCGAGCAGCACGTCCTTGTCCAGGGCGGCGTCGCCGCTGCGCAGGGGCAGGTCGCCCTCCAGCAGTTCCTTGAGGCGGGCGCAGAGTTCCAGCTTGTTCTGAATGGACAGTTCGATGTTGATGCGCTCGATGCCGTCGCAGTAGTCGCCCATGCGCGGCAGGGGGATCACCACGTCCTCGTTCACCTTGAAGGCATTGGTGTGGCGCGAGATGGCGGCGGTGCGGGAACGGTCGAGCCAGAACTTCTTGCGGGTTTCCGGGCTGACGGCGATGAAGCCCTCGCCGCCCCGGGCGTTGGCCATCCGCACCACTTCCGAGGTGGCGGCCATCACGGCATCTTCGTTGTCGCCGACGATGTCGCCGATCAACACCATCTTGGGCCGACCGTGGCGCTTGGCCTTGGTGGCATAGCCCACGGCGCGCACGTAGCGCTCGTCCAGGTGTTCCAGGCCGGCCAGAATGGCGCCGCCGGGACGGGTTTTCAGATAGTCGGTGATCTCGACGATGGCGGGCACGGATTCGCGCACCTGGCCGAAGAACTCCAGGCAGACGGTGCGCGCCACGGGGGGCATCTTGTGCAGGATCCAGACGGCGGAAGTGATGATGCCGTCGCAGCCTTCCTTCTGCACGCCGGGTACGCCGCCGAGGAACTTGTCGGTGACGTCCTTACCCAGGCCGGTCTTGCGGAACAGGCGGCCGGGCAGGGTCAGGGTTTCTTCCTTGAGCAGCTTGCCGTTGTCGTCGCTGGTGCGCAGGCGGAAGCTCACGGTTTCCTGATCGTGGATCTTGCCCAGGTTGTGGTTGATCCGCTCCACGTCCAGCCAGTGGCCGTCGGGGGTGACCATGCGCCAGGAGGCCAGGTTGTCCAGGGCGGTGCCCCACAACACGGCCTTCTTGCCACCGGCGTTCATGGCGATGTTGCCGCCCACGCAGGAGGCTTCGGCGGAGGTGGGATCGCAGGCGAAGACCAGATCGGAGTCCTCGGCCCGGTCCATCACCCGCTTGGTCACCACGCCGGCGCCGGTGCGCACGGTGGCGTAGGGACGATCCACGCCGGGCAGGGTCTGCATTTCCACTTCGCCCAGGTCGATCAGCTTTTCGGTGTTGATCACCACGGACTGGGGGGTGAGGGGCACGGCGCCGCCGGTGTAGCCGGTGCCGCCGCCACGGGGAATGATGGTCAGGCCGAGCTCGATGCAGCCCCGCACCAGGGGGGCGATCTCGGCTTCGGTATCGGGGGTGAGCACCACGAAGGGGTACTCGACGCGCCAGTCGGTGGCATCGGTGACGTGGGAGACCCGGGCCAGGCCGTCAAAGCAGATGTTGTCCTTGCGCGTGTGCTTGGCCAGCACGCGCATCACCTTCTTGCGCAGGCTCAGGGTGTCGATGAAGTGCTGTTCGAAGCGGGCCACGGCCTTCTCGGCGGCGGCCAGCAGTTGGGCCACGGCCTCGTTGCCGGCGCGGCGCTTTTCGATCTCGGCCAGGCGATGACGCAGGGCGCCCACCAGGGCGTCGCGCCGGTCCGGGTTGGCCAGCAGGTCGTCCTCCAGGTAGGGGTTGCGCTGCACTACCCAGATGTCCCCCAGCACCTCGTACAGCATCCGCGCGGAACGGCCCGTGACGCGCTGACCGCGTAATTCGGCCAAGGCATCCCAAGCGGGTTTGCCGAGCAGACGGATGACGATCTCCCGATCGGAGAAGGAGGTGTAGTTGTAGGGAATTTCGCGCAGGCGGGCGGTCATGATGTGAGGCCGTGAAGCAAAGAACGCTATTGTAAAAGATCGGCCCTGTCCGCGCCGAAGAGAAAGGCCCTGTTTCAGATAGGACTTTGCCGGGGGCCCGCTCGACGTCCCCTTGCGTAAACCCTACGATAGGCGCAGGATGGATCAGGGAAATGCCCCTTGCCGCGTTCCCTCTTGCAAGGGAGACCATGACCCGATGAATGACCGTCCCCAATCTTTTCCAGAAGAAGTCGCCAATAGCCTGAGCCACGGCCTGGGGCTGCTGGCTGCCGTTGCGGCGGCCCCGGTGGCCATCGTTTTTGCAGTGCGCCGGGGCGATGCCGCGGATATCGTTGGCTCCAGCGTCTTCGTGGTCACCATGATCCTGCTTTACCTGGCTTCCTGTCTTTACCATGCCCTGCCTCCGGGCTGGGCCAAGCGGCTATGGGGCAAGTTTGACCACAGCGCCATCTATCTGTTCATCGCCGGGAGCTATACCCCCTTCGCCCTGGGGGTGCTGCATGGTGCTTGGGGTTGGACCTTGTTCGGCTTGGTCTGGGCCATGGCGGTCACGGGGGTGTTGCTCAAGGCCTTCGACCGCCTGCGCCATCCTTGGTTGTCCACCGGTCTGTATCTGTTGATGGGTTGGCTGGTGCTGATCGCCGCCGTGCCCCTGCTAGAGAGGGTCTCCGGCGCTGGCATCGCCTGGTTGGTGGCGGGAGGGGTGGCCTATACCGTTGGCGTCGTGTTTTTTATCACCGATGCGCGGATTCGCTTCGGCCACTTTATTTGGCACTTGTTCGTCATGGCCGGAAGTGTCTGCCATTTCTTCGCGGTGGTGGGTTATTCGGCCTAGGTCCCGCGGGTCATCGCTTCGACGCGTTGCTTTCCCGTTGGCGTAATTCACCCCAGGTGAATTCGATGTGGCGCCGCATGGCGGCACGGGCCTCCTCCGGCTTACGACCCTTGATGGCCTCCCAGATGGCGAGGTGCTGTTCCATCAGATTGATGGCCATGGCCCCCTCCAGGTCATGCATGCGATGCAGGTTGAGGGCGATGTGTTCCCGCAGCATGCGGATCAGGCCGGCGTGGAGGAAGCGGAACATGCTGTTGTGGGAAGCCTCGGCGATGGCCTCGTGGAAGTCGGCGTCGGCCCGCGCCTCCTCCTTGCGATCGTCGTCCTTGTAGGCGGTGGTGAGGCGCTTGACCACGTCGCCGATGTTCTTCAAATCGGCCCGGGTCGCCCGTTGGGCGGCGAAGTGGGCGGTGGCGCATTCCAGTTCGAGACGGAATTCCAGGGTGTCCCAACGCAGCTCGGGGTGGTCCGCCAACAGTTGGCGCCAGGGCGAGGCGAGGCCCGCCTGAAGCCGGTCGGTGACGTAGACGCCGCTGCCCTGGCGGCTTACCAGCATGTCCCGGGCGCGCAGGCGGGAGATGGCTTCCCGCACCGTCGCCCGGGATACGTTCATCTCCTCGGCCAGGGTGCGTTCCGCCGGAATTCGGCTGCCGGGCGCCCAGCTGCCGTCCACCAGCCGTGTTTCCAGGCGTTTTTGCACTGCATCAACAATGCTGCGGTTCTGTCGAATTGTCATGGGCGATTTGGGTAAACCCTTGCGGCAAGGAAGATTCAGGTCGAAATAAAAAATTGGTCAGGCCAGTTTGAGCAGCAGTCTAGATTTCTTCATCATGCCCGTCAATTTCCGCCGGGCCGAGTGCCCGCGACGGGATCGACACCAAGGAGACAACACCATCATGGAAGCCCGCTGCTATCCGGCGGCGCCGCGACAGGCCTACCTGTTCGGCACCTGCCTGATCGACCTTTTCGTGCCCGAGGCCGGCATGGACGCCTTGCGTTTGCTGGAGCAGGCCGGGGTCGCCGTGGACTTCCCCATGGGTCAAAGTTGCTGCGGTCAGCCCGCCTACACCAGCGGCAACGAGGAGTCGGCCCGTACCGTGGCCGCCGCCCAGATGGCTTTGTTCAAGGAGGACTGGCCCATCGTCGTGCCCTCCGGTTCCTGTGCCGGCATGATGCGCCACCACTGGCCCAAGCTGTTTGCCAAGGATCCCGTGCTCGGCCCCCGCGCCCGCCAGCTGGCGGAGAACACCTTCGAACTGACCGAGTTCCTGGTGGAAGTGCTCAAGCTGGATTTTTCCAAGTTCAAGGCCGCGCCGATCAAGGTCGCCCTGCACACCTCCTGTTCCGCCCGACGCGAGATGGGCACCCGCGACCACGGCCTGGCCCTGCTCAAGGCCCTGCCCGGCGTTGAATTGGTGGAGCACAAGAACGAATCCGAATGCTGCGGTTTCGGTGGCGTGTTCTCCCTCAAGCATCCCGAAATCTCCGGCGCCATGGTGGCCGACAAGTCCGCCAGCGTGCGCGATACGGGCTGCGAGCAACTGGTTTCCGCCGATTGCGGCTGCCTGCTCAACATCGGCCATGCTGCCGAGCACCAGGGCAAGCCGATCAAGGTGGAGCACCTGGCCAGCTTCGTCGCCCGCCGGATGTGCGGAGGCGAGGCATGAGCGCCCGCGCCAACATCCTGGCCAAACTGCGCCAGGCCCTGCCCGATGCCGGCGCCATCGCGGCCGCGCCGGTGCCCGCCGTGGCCGACTACTACGCCGCCCACGGTCCCGCAACCCTGGATGGCCCAGAGCGCGTGGCGCGCCTCGCCAGCTTGCTTGAGGCCGCCCACGCCGAGGTCATCGTGACCGACGAAGGCGCCTGGCCGCGCCTGGTGGTGGAACGCCTGGCCGCGCTGGGTGCCCAGCGCCTGGTGCTCGACACCACCTCCGCCGAGGCCCGCCAACTGGCCGCCGTCGCCAAGGACCTGACCCTGATTTCCTTCGACCGTCCCATCGAGACCTGGAAACAGGAGTTGTTCGACCGGGTGGATGCCGGCTTCACCGTGGCCGACAGCGCCATCGCCGCCACCGGCGCCCTGGTGCTGAAGTCCTCGCCGTCCCAGCCCCGCAGCCTGTCCCTGGTGCCGCCCCTGCACGTGGCCCTGGTGCGCCAGGCCGACATCCACAACCACCTGTTCGACGCCGCCCGCGACGAATCCTGGGCCGCCGGCCTGCCCACCAACCTGATCATGGTGTCCGGGCCGTCCAAGACTTCCGATATCCAGCAGACCCTGGCCTACGGCGCCCACGGGCCCAAGCAGATGCTGGTGGTGATCGTGCAAGAAGGCGGTGCGGCATGAACGCCCCAGTCACGACACAGCCCTTGCACTACCATCCCTCCGTGGACTTCAAGGCCCGCTCCCGCGCCGCCCTGGAGGATGCCAAGCTGCGCCAGAACTTCCGTGGCGCCATGGATTTCCTGCGCGGCAAGCGCAGCGCCCAGTTTCCCGACGACGATGAACTGCAACGCTTGCGTGACCTGGGCGAGGCCATCCGCCAGCACGCCCTGCGCCATCTGCCGACCCTGCTGGAAAAACTGGAAAGCCAACTGACCGCCAATGGCGTCCAGGTGCACTGGGCGGAAACCGCCGAGGAAGCCAACGCCATCATCCACGGCATCGCCCAGCGGCGCCATGCCAAGTCGGTGATCAAGGGCAAGTCCATGGCCAGCGAGGAGATCGAACTCAACGATTACCTGGGCGAACGGGGCATCACCTGCGTCGAGTCCGACATGGGCGAATACGTGGTCCAGCTGGCCCACGAGAAGCCGTCCCACATCGTGATGCCGGCCATCCACAAGACCAAGGGCGACATCGCCGAGCTGTTCCACGAAGAAATTCCCGACACGCCCTACACCGAGGATGTGGACGAGCTGATCCAGATCGGCCGCAAGACCCTGCGCCAGATGTTCGTGGACGCCGACGTCGGCCTCTCCGGCGTGAACTTCGCCATCGCCGAAACCGGCACCCTGTGGCTGGTGGAAAACGAGGGCAACGGCCGTCTCAGCACCACCATTCCCGACACGCACATCGCCATCATGGGCATCGAGAAGGTGGTGGAAAAGCTGGAGCACGTGATTCCCCTCTCCAGCCTGCTCACCCGTTCCGCCACTGGCCAGGCCATCACCACCTACTTCAACCTGATTTCCGCACCGCGCCGCGGCGGCGAGTTGGACGGTCCCCGCGAAGTGCACCTGGTGCTGCTGGACAACGGCCGCACCCAGGCCTTCGCCGACGAGGAGTTGCGCGCCACCCTGCAATGCATTCGCTGCGGCGCCTGCATGAACCACTGTCCGGTGTACGCCCGCCTCGGCGGCCATGCCTACGGCACCGTTTATCCCGGTCCCATCGGCCAGATCATTTCCCCCCATCTGCTGGGCCTCGACGACACCCGCGACCTGCCTACGGCCTCCAGCCTGTGCGGCGCCTGCGCCGAAGTCTGCCCGGTACGCATCCCCATTCCGCAAATGCTGGTGCGCCTGCGCACCGAGGCCCAGCGCAATCCCGGCGAGGCGGTGGAGCACCGGCTTCAGGGCCAAGGTGCCAACTACACCATGGGCGAACAACTGGTCTGGCAGTTCTGGACCGGCACTTACGCCCACCCCGCCTTGCACCGAATTTTCCGTTGGCTGGCGACGCGCCTACGCGCCTTCGCCCCGAAAAAACAAATGGGCTGGACCCGCTTCCGCACACCGCTGAAACCGGCGCGCAGAAGCCTCCACGACCTGATGGCCAGCCGGTCGCAACGCCAGAATCACTGAGTAGGAACCGTCATGAGTGAAATGATTTCCGCCCTGCGGAAGGCCCTCCCTGCGTCCCAAGTCATCACCGACGAACTGCGTCGCCTGGCCTGGGGCACCGATGCCAGCTTCTACCGCCTGGTGCCCCAGGTGGTGGCCGTGGTCGAAAACGAAGCCGAAGTGCTGGCGGTGCTGGCCATCGCCCGTCGCTTCGACATGCACCTGACCTTCCGCGCCGCCGGCACCAGCCTGTCCGGCCAGGCCGTGACCGACGGCATCCTGGTGCTGATCGGCGAAGGTTTCGCCACCTGCGACATCGCCGCCGATGCCCAGAGCGTGCGTCTCGGCCCCGGCATCATCGGCGGTGAAGTCAATCGCCGCCTGGCGCCCCTGGGTCGCAAGATCGGCCCCGATCCCGCTTCCATCGCCACCTGCAAGATTGGTGGCATCGCCGCCAACAACGCCTCGGGCATGTGCTGCGGCACGGCCCAGAACAGCTATCGCACCCTGCTCGGCCTGCGCGTGGTGTTCGCCGACGGCACCGTGCTGGACACCGAGGATCCGGCCAGCATTGCCGCCTTCCGCGTCAGCCACGGCGCCCTGCTGGCCGAGGTGGACGCCATCGCCCGCAGCGCCCGCGACAACGCCGACCTGGCGGCCCTGATCAAGCGCAAGTACAAGATCAAGAACACTACCGGCTACAGCCTCAACGCCCTGGTGGATTTCGAGGACCCGGTGGACATCCTGGCCCACCTGATGATCGGCTCCGAGGGCACCCTGGGCTTCCTTTCCCGCATCAGCTATCACACCGTGGTGGACCACGCCCACAAGGCCAGCGCCCTGGTCTTCTTCCCCGACATCGCCTCCGCCTGCGAAGCGGTGATCGAGTTGAAGAAGCTCCCCGTGTCCGCCGTGGAAATCCTCGACCGAGCCTCCCTTCGTTCCGTGGAGAACAAGGCCGGCCTGCCCGCCATCATCAAGACCCTGGGCGGCGGCGCTTCGGCCCTGCTGATCGAGGTGCGGGAAGAGAACGCCGAGCGCCTGCAGTTCCTGATGGCCACCGTGGTGGGCGCCCTGGCCGCCTTCCCCACCGTGGAAGCGCCGCGCTTCTCCACTGACCCCGCCGAGTGCGAGGTGTTCTGGAACGTGCGCAAGGGCACCTTCCCCAGCGTCGGCGCCGTGCGCGAAACCGGCACCACCGTCATCATCGAGGACGTGGCCTTCCCCGTCGAGCGTCTGGCGGAAGCCACCCTGGATTTGCAGGCCCTGTTCGTCAAGCACGATTACACCGAGGCCATCATTTTCGGCCATGCCCTGGAGGGCAACCTGCACTTCGTGTTCACCCAGGACTTCGGCAACGACGCCGAGGTGGCCCGCTACAGCCGCTTCATGGACGACGTGGCGCAGCTGGTGGCCGGCAAGTACGAAGGCTCGCTCAAGGCCGAGCACGGTACGGGCCGCAACATGGCGCCCTTCGTCGAGCTGGAGTGGGGCCGCGAGGCCACCGACCTGATGCGTCGCATCAAGGCTCTGTTCGACCCCAAGGGCATGCTCAATCCCGGCGTCATCATCAACGCCAATCCCCACGCCCACCTGGAAAACCTCAAGCCCCTGCCCGCCGCCGCCCCAGTGGTGGACAAGTGCATCGAATGCGGCTTCTGCGAACCCCAGTGCCCTTCCCACAAACTGACCCTGTCGCCGCGCCAGCGCATCACCTCCTGGCGCGAGCTGTCCCGCCGCGACCGTGCCGGCGAGGCCGCCGGCAGCGTGGGCGACGACTACGTGTACATGGGCATGGACACCTGCGCCGCCTGCGGCCTGTGCTCCACCGCCTGCCCGGTGGGCATCGACACCGGCGAACTGATCCGCGACCTGCGCGGCCAGCGCCAGGGCGCGGTGGCCAAGGCCGTCGGCAACTTTTCCGTGGATCATTTCGGCACCCTGACCGGCCTGGCCCGCACCGCCCTCAAGGCCGGCCAACTGGCGTCGGAGATCGTCGGCGAGGGCTTCGTCAGCCGCGTCAGCGGCGGCAGTTGGCGCCACGACATGCCCCAGGCCGCCAAAGTCGAAGCTTCTCTGGTTGCCGTTCGCCCTGACCCTTCGGCAAGCTCAGGGCAGGGTACGTTCCACGTATCGAAGGGCGAGCGAACTGATACTACACCGGGGCTTCGATACCTCAGCCCGAACGGAGCCCATTTATCCAAGTCCGCCGACCCCGTGGTCTATTTCCCTACCTGCGCCGGTCGCGTGCTGGCGGAGGACGGCAGCACCAGCCTGCCCGACACCGTGCTGACCCTGCTGCAACGGGCCGGCTACGCGCCGCGCTTGCCGGAAAACTACGATGGCCTGTGTTGCGGCCAGGCCCTGGCCAGCAAGGGCCAGACCGAGGCTGCCGACGCTTCCTCCGCCAAGCTGGAAGCCGCCCTGCTGGCCGCCAGCGACAACGGCAAGCTGCCGGTGGTAATGGACGCCAGCCCCTGCGCCGCCCGCATGAAGGAAAAGCTCAAGGACAAGATCCGCGTCCTCGATTTCCCCGAGTTCGCCGAAGCGGCGCTGCTGCCGCGCCTGCGCATCGTCAAACAGCCGGGCGCCGTGGCCCTGCACCTCAATTGCAGCGCCCGCCGCCAGGGCGAGGAGGCCCTGCTGCGCAAGCTCACCGCCGCCTGCGCCGAGGAAGTCGTCGTGCCCGCCGAGGTGAAGTGCTGCGGCTTCGGCGGCGACCGGGGCTTTGCCGTGCCAGAGCTGAACCGCCACGCCCTGCGCCACATCCACGAGGCCCTGCCCGACCACTGCGGTTGCGGCGTTTCCTCCAACCGGACCTGCGAAGTGGGGCTCAGCGCCGAGACCGGCCGTCCCTACCGTTCCATCGCCTGGCTGCTGGAGCAGTGCAGCCGTCCCCAGGATTCTTGCGTTTAACCCGTAGTACCAACAACGTCCTATCCTCAAGGAGACAACACCCATGCAACCCTGGCTGCAAGTCTATGACCCTGCGGGCAACCTCTGGTTGTCCTCGCTGGTCGCCGTCCTGCCCATCGCCTTCTTCTTCTTCGCGCTGACCGTTTTGCGCATGAAGGGGCATATCGCGGGCACCATCACCGTCGCCATCGCCCTGGCCGTCGCCATCTTCTTCTACAAGATGCCGGTGGAAATGGCCTTCGCCTCCGCGGGCTTCGGCTTCGCCTACGGCCTCTGGCCCATCGCCTGGATCATCATCGCCGCCGTGTTCCTTTACAAGATCACCGTGAAGACCGGCCAGTTCGAGATCATCCGCGCGTCGGTGGTGTCCATCACCGAGGATCAGCGCTTGCAGATGTTGCTGGTGGGCTTCTCCTTCGGCGCCTTCCTTGAAGGCGCAGCCGGCTTCGGCGCTCCCGTGGCCATCACCGCCGCGCTGCTGGTGGGCCTGGGCTTCAACCCCCTCTACGCCGCCGGCCTCTGCCTGATCGCCAACACCGCACCGGTGGCCTTCGGCGCCATGGGCATTCCCATCATCGTCGGCGGTCAGGTGACCGGCATCGACCCCTTCAAGATCGGCCAGATGGCCGGCCGTCAGCTGCCCCTGTTGTCCGTCATCGTGCCCTTCTGGCTGGTGCTGATCATGGACGGCGTCAAGGGCGTGAAGGAAACCTGGCCCGCCATCCTGGTGGCCGGCGTCAGCTTCGCTATCACCCAGTTCTTCACCGCCAACTTCATCGGCCCAGAACTGCCCGACATCACTTCCGCCCTGGTGAGCCTGATCTGCCTGGCCACCTTCCTCAAGTTCTGGAAGCCCAAGAACATCTTCCGCTTCGACAAGCAACACCATCCCGAAGCCGGCGAGGACGACAAGCACACTGCCGGCCAGATCATCAAGGCCTGGTCCCCCTTCGTCATCCTCACCATCATGGTCACCATCTGGAGCATCAAGCCCTTCAAGGCGCTGTTCGCCAAGGCCGGCGCCCTGGAAGGCACCATCATCAAGTTCTCCGTGCCCATGTTGGACAAGCTGGTGTCCAAGGTGCCGCCCATCGTCACCGCGGTGAAGCCCTACGAGGCCCTGTACAAGCTGGACCTGCTGTCCGCCACCGGCACCGCCATCTTCCTGGCTGCCATCATCTCGATGCTGGTGCTGAAGATGAAGCCCGCCGACGGCATCAAGGCCCTGGGTGAGACCGTGGTGGAACTCAAGCGTCCCATCTACTCCATCGGCATGGTGCTGGCGTTCGCCTTCGTCGCCAACTACTCCGGCCTGTCCGCTACCCTGGCCCTGCTGCTGGCCGGCACCGGTGCGCTGTTCCCCTTCTTCTCCCCCTTCCTGGGTTGGCTGGGCGTGTTCCTCACCGGTTCCGACACCTCGTCCAACGCCCTGTTCTGCTCCCTGCAAGCCACCACCGCGCAGCAGATCGGCGTTAACGACACCCTGCTGGTGGCAGCCAACACCACCGGCGGCGTGACCGGCAAGATGATCTCTCCCCAGTCCATGGCCGTCGCCTGCGCCGCCGTGGGTCTGGTGGGCAAGGAGTCCGACCTGTTCCGCTTCACCGTGAAGCACAGCCTGGGCTTCGCCGCCCTGGTCGGCGTCATCACGATGCTCCAGGCCTACGTGTTCACCGGCATGCTGGTGCACTAAGGCAAGGCCACGACCTTCCCCGCCCGCCCCCCTTCCGGGGCCGGGCGGTTTTCTGTCTGGTTCCCTTGATGGGACGGCACTATGAATAATTTCCTCGCCTTGTACGAGTGGTCGGAGAAGACCTTCTGGAACTCCCTGACCAAGAAGCTGTGCAGCTTCCTGCTGCTTTCCTTTTTCAACCTGGGCTATCTGCTGATCTATCTCAGCCAGAAAAGCCGCATCGAATCCCTTGCCGCCGGCACCGACCCCGCCCTGGCGCAACAACTTTCCAGCTCCCTGGATACCGGCCTTTACGCCATGATCGGACTGACCTTGTTCGTCCTGGTCTGGAGCCTGGCCCAGGTGGCCTACATGCGACACCTGGTGGTCCGCCCGGTGCGCACCATCACCGCCATCTTCAATGAAATCGCCCGGGGCGAGGGGGACTTCTCCCGCGACCTGCCCCTCATCACCTGGGACGAATTCCGCAGCCTGGCCGAGAGCTACAACCGCTTCGCCGAAAAGATGCGCCAGATCATCAGCGAGGTGCGTCAGGCCAGCATCACCATCGCCAGCGAAGCCGTGCAGGTCAAGTCCATCGTGGACGACAGCGGCAGCAGCGCCCAGCAGCAGGGCGATCTGACGGACCTGGTGTTCACCGCCAGCGGCGAGGCCACCCGTGCCATCGACGGCGTATCCCGCAGCACCCAGATCATTTCCGATTCCACCGCCAGCAACCTGGCAAGCGCCCGGGTTTCCCTGGAAGAGATGCGCGCCATTGCCAGCAAGATCGGTAGCGTCGGCGACAAGGTGCTCCATTTCAACCTGACGGTGGACGACCTTTCCCAACGCTCCCAGAGCATCAACCAGATCGCCGCCCTGATCCGCGAGGTGGCCGAGCAGACCAATCTGCTGGCCCTCAACGCCGCCATCGAGGCCGCCCGGGCCGGCGAGGCCGGACGCGGTTTTGCCGTGGTCGCCGACGAGGTGCGCAAGCTGGCGGAGCGGGTCAATACCGCCTCGGCCGAGATCACCGGCAACATCGGTTCCATGCTGGAACTGGTGAGCAACACCCGGGCCGAGAACGAGGCCATCAACGCCGACGTGCAGCAGACCCAGGACGTGGTGGGACGTTCCGCCGCCCAGTTCGAGGTGATGGTGGGGGATTTCGAGCGTACCAGCGCCCAGTTGCTCAACATCGCCTCGGCCATGGAGCAGTTGTCCGCCACCAACAACTCGGTGCACGAGAACGTGACCCGGGTCCATGACCTTTCCGCCGCCGTCGCCGCCCACATGCGGAACTCGGAAAAGCGCACCGGCGAACTCTCCCAGGCGACGGAAGGGGTGCTGGAATTGGTGTCCCGCTTCAAGATCGGCAAGGGCAGCTTCGACCGCACCGTGGACATCGTCCGCACCCTGCGCGACGGCATCCAGGCCGAACTGGAGGCCATGGCCAAGGGCGGCATCAACGTCTTCGACCACAATTACATCCCCTTCGGCAAGACCGTGCCGCCCAAGTACAAGGTGTCCTGGGGCGAGGAATACACCCGCCGTTGCCAGGGGTATATGGAGCACTGCATGGCCAGTTTCCCGGCTGCCTATGCCGTCGGTGTTAATACGGATGGCTATCTGTCCGCCCACAATCTAAAGTTCTCCCGCCCCTTGACCGGCGACGACGCCCAGGATCTGGTGGGCAACCGGACCTGCCGCAAGTTCGAGAACCCCGGCGAGCTGCGGGCCGCGCGCAATACCCTGCCTCTGTTGGTGCGCACCTATCGCCGCGACACGGGCGAAATCCTCTGCGATCTGGCCATGCCGATCCAGGTGGGCGGCCGCTTGTGGGGCAATGTGCGGGTGGGGTGCGAAATGAGCGTGTTGGCGAAGTAGGGCCCGCTGTCCGCCCCGCCGGGTACAAAAGGCGGGGCTATACCTTGTCGGTATGAAAAGTCGTCCCAATTGGCATTGGATCGTGGGGGCGTGTTTTGCATAGCATGGCGGCCCCCAGGGGCGTCACCAGGTAATAAGGAAACCATTGATGAAGACCATCCGCAGCATTCTTGTCGCGAACCGCAGCGAAATCGCCATCCGCGTGATGCGGGCGGCGAGCGAGCTGGGCATTCGCACCGTGGGCATCTACTCCAACGAGGACCGTTTCGCCCTGCACCGTTTCAAGGCGGACGAAAGCTATCTGGTAGGCGACGGCAAGAAGCCCATCGGCGCCTATCTGGACATCGCCGACATCATCCGCGTTGCCAAGCTGGCCAAGGTGGACGCCATCCATCCCGGCTACGGTTTCCTTTCCGAGAATCCGGACTTCGCCGATGCCTGTGCCGAGGCTGGCATCGCCTTCATCGGCCCCAAGTCCGACGTGATGCGGGAACTGGGCAACAAAGTGGCCGCCCGCGCCCTGGCGGAGCGGGTTGGCGTGCCCGTGGTGCCGGCCACCGGCGCCCTGCCCTATGACGATGAGGAGTGCCGCAAGCAAGCCGCGAAAGTGGGCTACCCCATCATGCTCAAGGCCAGCTGGGGCGGCGGTGGTCGCGGCATGCGCGCTATCAACAACGAAGATGAACTGCTGCCCGCCATCCAGGTAGCCCGCCGCGAGGCCGCCGCGGCCTTCGGCAACGACGAGGTCTATCTGGAAAAGATGGTGGTCCGCGCCCGCCACGTAGAAGTGCAGGTCATGGGCGACACCCACGGCAATCTGGTGCACCTGTTCGAACGGGACTGTTCTGTCCAACGGCGCAACCAGAAGGTAGTCGAGCGCGCCCCTGCACCCTATCTGAACGACGCCCAGCGCCAAGAACTGTGCGACTCCGCCCTCAAACTGGCCGCCGGGGTGAACTACACCCATGCCGGTACCGTGGAATTCCTGATGGACGCCGATTCCGGCAAGTTCTACTTCATCGAAGTGAACCCCCGCATTCAGGTAGAACATACCGTCACCGAAGAAGTGACCGGCATCGACATCGTCAAGGCCCAGATCAAGGTCACCGAGGGTGCTGAAATCGGCAAGAACGATTTCCTGCCCAAGCAAGCCGACATCCGTCTGTCTGGCCATGCCCTGCAATGCCGCATCACCACCGAGGACCCGGAGAAGGGCTTCACTCCCGACTACGGCAAGCTGACCGCCTATCGCAGCGCCGCCGGTGCCGGCATTCGCCTTGACGCGGGTACCGCCTATACCGGCGCCGTCATCACCCCCTTCTACGATTCCCTGCTGGTGAAGATCACCGCCCGCGGTCACGACCCCGAGGAAGCCATCCGTCGCATGGACCGCGCCTTGCGGGAATTCCGCATCCGCGGTGTGTCCTCCAACCTGGCCTTCGTCGAGAACGTCATCGCCCATCCCCTGTTCAAGAACGGCGAATGCACCACCCGCTTCATTGACACCACACCGGAGTTGTTCACCTTCAAACCCCGCCGCGACCGGGCTACCCGCCTGCTCAAGTTCGTCGGCGACGTGGTGGTGAACGGCAATCCGGAAATGAAGGGTCGCGCCAAGCCGACCCACCCCCTGTCCCGCCCCCTGCTGCCCAAGGTGGATGTCTGCGCACCGCCCCCCGCCGGTAGCCGCGACAAACTGAAGGAACTGGGGCCGGAGAAGTTCGCCCAGTGGATGCGCAACGAAAAGCGCATTCTGCTGACCGACACCACCATGCGCGACGCCCACCAGTCGCTGTTCGCCACCCGCATGCGGACGGCGGACATGGTGGCCGTAGCGCCCCAGTACGCCCGCCTGCTGCCGGAACTGTTCTCCCTGGAATGCTGGGGCGGCGCCACCTTCGACGTGTCCATGCGCTTCCTCAAGGAAGACCCCTGGGCCCGTCTGCAGCAACTGCGGGAAGCCGTGCCCAACGTGCTTTTCCAGATGTTGCTGCGGGCGTCCAACGCCGTGGGTTACACCAACTACGCCGACAACGTGGTGCGCTACTTCGTGCAGCAGGCCGCCGCCAACGGCATGGATGTGTTCCGCGTCTTCGACTCCCTCAACTGGGTGGAGAACATGCGCGTCGCCATGGATGCGGTGATCGAAGCCGGTGCCGTCTGTGAGGGCACCATCTGCTACACCGGCGACTTGTTCGACCCGGCCCGCCCCAAGTACAACCTCAAGTACTACGTGGACATGGCCAAGCAACTGGAGAAAGCCGGCGCCCACGTCATCGGTCTCAAGGACATGGCCGGCGTCTGCCGTCCCGCCGCGGCCAAGGCCCTGGTCAAGGCCCTGCGGGAAGAGGTGGGCCTGCCCATCCACTTCCACACCCACGACACCAGCGGCGGCGCGGTGGCCAGCGTGCTGGCCGCCGTGGAAGCCGGCGTGGATGCGGTGGACGGCGCCATGGACTCCATGAGCGGCCTCACCTCCCAACCCAGCCTGGGCGCCATCATCGCCGGCCTGGAACATACGGAACGGGACTCCGGCCTCACCTATGGCCGCATCGCCCCCTTCGCTCGCTATTGGGAAGGCGTGCGTCAGTTTTACAGCCCCTTCGAAGCCGACATCCGCTCCGGCACTTCCGACGTATACCGCCACGAAATGCCCGGCGGCCAGTACACCAACCTGCGCGAACAGGCCCGCTCCATGGGTCTGGAACACCGCTGGAACGAAGTGGCCCAGGCCTACGCCGACGTGAATCAATTGTTCGGCGACATCGTCAAGGTGACGCCCTCCTCCAAGGTGGTGGGGGACCTGGCCCTGTTCATGGTGGCCAACGACCTGACCCCCGAGGATGTGCAGAACCCCGAGAAGGAAATCTCCTTCCCCGACTCCGTGGTGTCCATGATGCGCGGCGAACTGGGTTATCCCGCCGATGGTTTCCCCAAGGCATTGCAAGCCAAGATCCTCAAGGGTCAGCAGCCCATCGAGGGCCGCGTCGGCGCCCACCTGCCCAGCGTGGACCTGGAAGCGGAACGGGCCAAGGCCGAAAAGGCGGTGGGCCACCAGGTGAACGACACCGACCTGGCCAGCTACCTGATGTATCCCAAGGTCTTCGCCGACTACGCCGACCACCAGCGCAAGTACGGCGACGTGTCGGTACTGCCCACCCCCGTGTTCTTCTACGGCCTCTCCGAGAAGGACGAGATGGCCGTCGAGATCGACAAGGGCAAGACCCTGGTGGTGCGCCTCACCGGCCAGACCGAAGTGGCGGACGAAGGCGAAGTGCGGCTCTTCTTCGAGTTGAACGGTCAGCCACGTCCGATGCGTGTGGCCCGGGCCGGCCTGGAGTCCGCCAAGAAGTCCCGCCCCAAGGCCGAGGAAGGCAATGCCAACCACGTGGCCGCGCCCATGCCCGGTGCCGTCGCCACCGTGGCGGTGAAGCCCGGCCAGAAGGTCAGCAAGGGCAGCCCCCTGGTCTCCATCGAAGCCATGAAGATGGAAACCGCCATCACCGCCGACCGGGACGCCACCGTGGCCAAGGTGCTGGTCTCCCCCGGCGACCGGGTGGACCCGAAGGACCTGCTGGTGGTGCTGGAATAAAACCGGCGCTGTAACAAAGACAAAGGCCCGCAGATGCGGGCCTTTGTCTTTGCTGCATACGTTTTCGTTTCGTCAGTTGCCGGCCTGCACCCAGGCCTCGTAGCCGCCGCGCAGGGGACGCACCGACAGGTAGCCCGCCTTCCGCAGTCGATGGGCGGCCTGAATGGCGCCCGCATCCTCGGGACAGGCGCAGAGGGTGACGATGGCCTGCTCCTTGGGCCAGGTGCCCACGGCGTCCAGCAGGCGGTCGTGCTCGGCCACGGTGCCGCCTTCAATGGGGCCGGTTTCCCTCACCATGGTGGCGCCGCGCAGGTCGAGCAAGAGCAGGGGCTGGCCGCTGCGGCGCAGTAGCATCAGCTCTTCGACGGCGATGTGGGGCAGGTCGCAGGTTTGGCGGAAGCGGTATTTCTGCCAGAACTTCCAGGCCAGCCACAATCCCACCAGCACCAGGGCGGCCAGGGCCGCTGTTTCCCCTTGGGCGCTGAGCAGGGCCACCACTTGTTGCACCCGGTCGCGGAAGAGCAGACCCACCGCCAGGGCGAGTCCGGCCCATAGTCCGGCGCCGACGCCGGCGGCGAGCAGGAAGCGGGACAGGCCCAGGCGCAGGGCGCCGGCGATGGGGGGCGCAACGATGGCGAAACCCGGCAGGAACTTGGCCACCACCAGGGACTTCAAGCCCCAGCGCAGGAAGCGGGCCTCGGTTTGGCTGACGCAGGAACCGGGATTGATGGACAGGCGGCAAAGGCCCGACAGCACCCGATAGCCGAACAACTGGCCGGCCCGGTACCAGACCCAATCGGCGATTACCGAGGCGGCCACGGCGACGGCCAGCAGCTTGCCGAAGTGTCCCGGTGTCGCCGCCAGGCTGCCGGCCAGCAAGAGGGTGGGCACCGCTGGCACCGGCAGGCCGATCTGTTGCAACAGCACGTTGAGGAAGACGATCCAGAGGGCGTCCTGTTGCAGGGTGAGGGCGAGTTGGTTGGCATCCATGGCGGGCGGCGATTCAGGCGGTGGGGGAAGGGCTGCGGGCAACGGCGCGGGCGTAGGCCAGGCCGGCGAGCAGGGTCAGCAGGCCGCAGGTCACCAGCACCGGACGAATGCCCAGATGATGCACCAGGCTGCCCACGATCAGGCTGCCGATGGGGGCGACGCCGAGGAAGGCCATGGAAAAGATCGCCATCACCCGGCCCCGGTAACGGTCGTCCACCCGGGTCTGGATCAGGGTGTTGCTGCCGGCGATGGTGA
The DNA here is from genome assembly GCF_054658675.1 of Denitratisoma sp. agr-D3. Taxonomy (NCBI): domain Bacteria; kingdom Pseudomonadati; phylum Pseudomonadota; class Betaproteobacteria; order Nitrosomonadales; family Sterolibacteriaceae; genus Denitratisoma; species Denitratisoma sp. agr-D3. The sequence continues at coordinate 87,771 of NZ_BAAGIA010000001.1, forward strand.
AGATGATGGCGCAGCCGAGGCAGGCCAGCACCGGCAGGGCCAGATAGTAGTTCGGGGTGAGGACGAACAGGGCCAGACATAGTCCGCTGATGGGCGCGGCACGGCCGATCAGGCGGCCCAGGTCGCCCACATCGTCGCGGGTGGCGAGGAAGATGCTGGCCAGCATCGAGCCGGCGCCGGCGCTGCCGATCAGCAGACCATAGGTGCCGGCGTCGCCGCCGAAGATCTCCCGGGCGAAGAGCGGCATCATGACCGCGTAGGGCGTGGCGCAAAAACTGACGCAGGCCACCAGCAGCAGCACGTGGCGGATCTGACGATGGCCGCGCACATAGCGCCAGCCCTCCATCAGGGCGTCCAGGGCCGGGGCGTGGCGGGTGTCGGCATGACGGGCCGGCAGGCGCATGGCCGCCAGGGCCGCCAGCACCGCCAGATAGGAAAAGGCATTGAACAGGAAACACAGGGCCTCGCCGGCGGTGGCGACGACGAAGCCCGCCAGGGCCGGACCGACGAAGCGGGAGGCGTTCATCAGGAAGGAATTGAGGGCGATGGCGTTGGGCAGGTGTTCGGGGTCGTCCACCAATTGGGCGGCGATGGCCTGCCGCGCCGGCATGTCCATGGCGTTGATGCAGCCGAGGAAAAAGGCCAGCACCACCATCAGCGCCGGCGTCACCCAAAGTCGCCAGGCCAGCAGGGACAGAAGGAGGGCCTGGACCAGGGCCAGGGCCTGGGTCCACAACAGCAGGCGGCGCCGGTCGAGGCGGTCGATCCAGACGCCGCCAAGGGGCGCCAGCAGCAGGATGGGAATCTGGCTGGCAAAGCCGATCAGGCCCAGCACCAGGGCCGAATTGGAGAGGCGGTAGGCCAGCCAGCTCATGGCGATCTGCTGCATCCAGGTACCGGCCAGGGAAATCAGCTGGCCGATGAAATACAGCCGGTAATTGCGGGAGTCGAGGGCGCGCAGGTAGGTGGGCATGGCGGCCATGTTAGCAATGGCGGCGCTAGGGCGTGGGGTGTGGCTGTAACGGCAGGTAGTATTGCGGATATACCCATTTCCAACGCGCACCGTGACCCGTCCTGTTTCTTCGATTACCGCCATCCCCGGTCTCGCCCTGATCGGCATGCCCGGCGCTGGCAAGAGCACCATCGGTCATCAACTGGCCGAGCGGCTCGGCCTGCCCTTCGTCGATACCGACCAGTTGATCGTCGCCGCGACCGGCCGGCCCCTGCAAGCCACCATCGACGGCGAAGGCCTGGCCGGCCTGCGTCAGGCCGAGGAGCAAGCCCTGACCGGCATCCGGGATTTCGCCGCGGTGATTGCCACTGGCGGCAGCGCGGTCTATAGCGAGGCGGGCATGGAATGGCTGCGGGCGCGGCTGCCCCTGGTCTATCTCTATTGCGACCTGGCGACCGTGCTGCAACGCATCGGCGACCATAGCGAACGGGGCATCCTCAAGCGCCCCGAGCAGAGCTTCGAGGACCTGTTCCGCGAACGGGAAGCCCTGTATCGGCGCCACGCCGACTTCACCGTGGACAGTCGCGGCAAGACGCCGGCGGCGGTGGCGGCGGAAGTGCTGGCCCTGGTGCGCCCGGCCCCGCGCTGAGCCCGGGACCGCCGGGCTACATCCAGCCCTGGTCCATGGCGTATTTGACGAAGCCGGCCGGGGTGGTGATGCCCAGCTTGCGGCGCAGGCTAAGGCGATGGGTTTCCACGGTGCGCACGCTGATGTCCAGTTGCTGGGCGATGCGCTTGTTGGACAGGCCCTGGGCCAGCAGCAGCAGGATTTCCCGCTCGCGGCTGGTGATTGGGTCCTTGTCCGTGGCGGGCTGGTCGAGGGCCGCCAGCAGGGCGGGGTCGAACTGGCTGCCGCCCTCGGCGATGGCGTCGATGGCGGCGATGATGTCGGTGACTGGGCTGTCCTTGAGCACGTAGCCGCTGGCGCCGGCGCGGATGGCGCTGGCCACGTACTCGGCCTTGTCGTACATGCTGAGGATCATGGTTTTCATGGCCGGCAGGCGCTCCTTGAGGCGCAGGGTGAACTCGATGCCGTTCATGCCCTTCATGCTCACGTCCACCAGCACCAGGTCCGGTTGCAGCCGCTGGGCCAGGTCCAGGGCCTCTTCGCCGCTGCCCGCCTCGCCCACCACGCAGAGATGATGGGTGGCGTCGAGACGGGCGCGCAGGCCGTCGCGTACCAGGGGGTGATCGTCCACCAGGAGCAATTTGATGGGGTCGCGGGAAGTGTTCATGACGGCATGACCGAGGGCAGGGTGATGGTGAGGCGGGTGTGGCCCGGTTCCGATTCCACCTGGAAGCTGCCTCCCAGGTACTCGATCCGTTCCCGCATGTTGCGCAGGCCGATGCCGTGGCCGCCCTGGCCGAGGCGGTCGGTGTTGAAGCCGACGCCGTTGTCGCTGATCACCAGGCGGAGTTTGTCCGCACCGGCTTCCAGGTTGGCCTCCACCTGGCTGGCGTGGGCGTGGCGCTCGATGTTGGTCAGGGCTTCCTGCATGATGCGGAACAGGGTGAGGGCGGTGTTTTCCGGCAGCGGGTCGGGCACCGGATCGAAGCGCAGATTGACCATGATGCCGGTGCGGGCGGCGCAGTCGGTGAGCAGGTGTTCCAGGGCCACCACCAGGCCCAGATCGTCGAGCAGGGTGGGGCGCAGATCGTGGGAGATGCGTCGCACCTCGGCGATGGCGCCGCCCAGATTGTGCAGGCCCTTGCGCAAATCCTCCAGGGGTGCGCCTTCGCCGCTTTGCAGCTTGTGCTCCGCCAGTTCGAACTGGAACTTGATGGACACCAGCAATTGGCTGATGCCGTCGTGGAGTTCCCGCGCCACCCGGGACCGTTCCTCTTCCTGCAAGGTGACGATGCGCTGGGTTAGCTCCTTCTGCTTGCTGTCGGCCAGGCGGTGCTCGCGCACGTTGAGCATCAGCCCGCCGGTGAACACCAGCAGCACCGCCACCACGGCCAGGCCGGCCAGGGTGACCATGGTGGAACGGATGTTGGCGGCCACGTCGTCGCGTACCTTGCCGATGGTGCGTTCCACGTCGTCCACGTACAGGCCGGTGCCCAGCACCCAGCCCCAGCGCTTGACCGGCACCACGTAGCCGAGCTTGCCGGCGATCTGCTGGTTGGATGGCTGCGCCCACAAATAGCTGAGATAGCCGCCACCCCGCTTGGCTTGGCCGATCAGGCCCTGGATCACCGGCAGGCCCTGGGGGTCGCGGAATTCCCAAAGGTTCTTGCCCACCAGTTCCGGCTGGCGCGGATGGACCAGGTTGTTGCCGGCGTAGTCGTAGACGAAGAAGTAGCCGTCGTCGCCGTAGTTCATGTCCTTGAGCAGGGCCTTGGCCCGGGCGCGGGCGTCCTGGCCGCCGCCGTTGTCGTCGTTGAGGTGGTCGATGGCGGTCACCGCCATGTGCACGTAGTTGGTCAGCTCGGCCCGGCGCTGGGCCATGAAGCGTTCCTCGATCAATTCGGCCTGGCGGTCGGCCAGCAGGTCGGCCTGGTGGTTCACCACCCAGGCCAGGGCGGCGATGACGGCCAGCATGGGCAGTACCGTGAGCAGAAAAATTCGGTACTGAAGCCTGAGCATGGGTCTCCTCCTGGTTTTCCGGCGGGGCCGGCGGCGTTCGTTTGTTTGGCCGGCAGTGTAATCGCCGCCGCCGTGGGACGCCAAGGGACGATGCGTAGTTTTACGGATGACAGCACCGATCGTCGCGCATAGCATGCCGGACTAGCTTAGACTTAAAGCTTCAACCCACAACTAAACGGAGGAGACACCGTGAAGAAGACGCTCATCGGCGGCCTATTGGTCGCCATGCTCGGTAGCACCACAGCCCTGGCGGCCGACACCGTCAAGATCGCCCTGACCGGCCCCTTCAGCGGCGGTTCCGCGCCCATGGGCGTGTCCATGCGCGACGGCGCCAAGCTGGCCATCAACACCCTCAATGGCCAGGGCGGCATCGACGTGGCCGGCAAGAAGCTGAAGATCGAGATCATCGAACGGGACGACGAAGCCAAGAACGACCGTGGCGCCCTGATCGCCCAGGAACTGGCCGCCATGGACGGCCTGTCCGGCGTCATCGGCTCGGTGAACACCGGCGTCGTGCTGGCTGGCGACAAGCACCTGCAAGAAAAGGGCATCGTCAAGATCATCACCCCCGCCGCCGGCTCCGCTTCCATGACCCAATGGAAGGACCCCAAGAACAAGGAGCTGTCCATCTTCCGCTTCGCCGCCCATGACGGCATCCAAGCCGCGATGGTGGTGGAAGAGGCGATCAACCGCAAATACACCAAGGTCGCCATCCTGCACGACGCCACCAACTATGGCGTGTCCGGTCGCAACGATCTGGTGGACCAGATCGCCAAGCAGGGCAACAAGCTGGAAGTGGTCGCCACCGAGAAATTCAATATCGGCGACAAGGACATGACCGCCCAGTTGCTCCACGCCAAGTCCGCCGGTGCCCAGGCCGTGCTGATCTGGGGTATCGGACCCGAGCTGGCCGCCGTCGCCAACGGCATGGCCAAGATCGGTTACAAGGTTCCCCTGATCGGCGGCTGGACCCTGTCCATGGCCAACTACATCGACAACGCCGGCAAGAACGGCAACGGCACCCTGATGCCCCAGACCTTCATCGAGGAACCGGTGACGCCCAAGGCCAAGGCCTTCATCGACGCCTATCACAAGGCCTACAGCGTGCAGCGCATTCCCTCCCCGGTTTCCGCCGCTCAGGGCTATGACGCCGTGCTGATCTTCGCCGCCGCCGTCAAGCAGGCCGCCAGCACCGATCCGAAGAAGATCAAGGAAGCGCTGGAAGACCTGAAGGACCCCGTGCCCGGCGTGATCGCCACCTGGAACAAGCCCTTCAGCAAGTGGGATCCCGCCGACGACACCACTCATGAAGCCTTCCGTCGCGAACAGACGGTGATGGGCATGGTCAAGGACGGCCGCGTGGTGTTCGCCAACGAAGCCGACCGGGCCCGCCTGGCCAAGGCCGAAGGCGGCAAGAAGGTCAAGAAGTAAGGCGGCACGCCGCTCAATCCGGCGGGGGCGGATGTCCGTCCCCGCCGTGTCTAAGAGGTTTTCCCATGGATTTTTCCGTCGTCGCCCAGATCGTCGTCAGCGGCGCCCTGATGGGGCTGGTGTATGCCCTCATCGCCTACGGCTTCCAACTGACGTTTGCCACCAGCAAGACCATCAATTTCGGTCAAGGCGAGCTGGTGATGCTTTCCGCGTTCTTCAGTCTGACCCTGCTCGACTGGGGCGCACCCTATTGGTTGATGATTCCCGGCGGCCTGCTGTTCGGCGCCCTGCTGGGACTGGTGGTGGAGCGGGCCGGCGTGCGCCTCGCCCTGGAACAAAAGAGCGAGGGCTGGATCCTGCTCACCATCATCCTCGGCCTGCTCGGTTTTTCTTCCGCTGAAAACATCTGGGGCCGGGACGACAAGCCCTTCCCCACGCCCATTTCCGCTGACCCGATCCACTTCCTCGGCGTGGACATCACGCCCCTGGAAATTTCCGTCGCCATCGGCGTGCTCGGCATCATGGGCCTGATCGAACTGTTCAAGCGTCGCACCCTGCTCGGCAAGGCCTTCGAGGCCGTTTCCGCCGACCGCGACGCCGCCGAGCTGATGGGCATTTCCTCCACCCGCACGGTGATGTTGTCCTACGCCCTGTCCGGCGCCGTGGCGGCCCTGGCCGGCATTCTCGTTTCCCCCATCACCACCGTCGGTCCCACCATGGCCTCGGCCTTGATCCTCAAGGCCTTCTCGGTGGCCGTGGTGGCCGGTCTCGAATCCGGCTTCGGCGTGGTGCTGGTGGGCCTCGCCCTGGGCGGCCTGGAAAACCTGGCCAGTCTCTACCTGGGCAGCGGCTGGCGCGAAGCGCCCGGTCTGGTGCTGCTGATCCTGGCCCTGGCCCTGCGGCCCAACGGCATCTTCGGCAAAGCCAGCATTCGGAAGGTTTGACATCATGAAACGCTTTCTCCTGATCCGCGGCGCCGAACTTCTGGCGTTGCTGGTACTGGCGGCCATTCCGCTGCTGGTCACCAATCCCTTTGCTCTCGGCCTGCTGACCCTGCTCGCCATCTACGGCATCCTGCTCATCGGCCTCGACGTCACTGTCGGCTATCTAGGACAGGTGAACCTGGCCCAGGCGGCCTTCCTCGGCATCGGCGCCTACACGGCGGCGCTGTTGGTGATGAAACTCGACGTCGGCCTGCTGCCGGCCCTGGCGGCGGCCTTCCTGCTCTGCATGGTGATCGGCTCCATCCTGGCCCTGCCGGCCTTGCGCCTGGAAGGCCCCCAGTTCGCCCTGGCCACCCTGTCCTTCCTCGCCCTCACCACTACCGTGCTCAACGAATGGGAAGGCTTGACCAAGGGCGCCGAGGGTCTGCAATTGAACCGGCCGCCCCTGTTCGGCATCACCCTGAACGCCGACGGCTTCTACTGGCTGTGCCTGGGCTTGATGGCCCTGGTCTGGTTCGGCATGCGCAACCTGCTGTCCTCCCAATGGGGACGCGCCTTCGAGGCCCTGCGCGACAGCCCCATCGCCACCGACGCCATGGGCGTCGGCACCTACCGCCACAAGGTCATCGCCTTCGCTTTCGGCTCCGGCCTGGGCGGCCTGGCCGGCGGCCTTTACGCCTTCAACTTCCAGTACTTGCAACCCCAGAGCTTCGTCTATGAACTCATGGTGATCCTGCTGTTGGGCGTGGTGCTGGGGGGGCGCAAGAGCCTGTGGGGTGCCTGCGTCGGCGCCGCCCTGATCGTGCTGCTGCCCAACCTACTGTCCAACCGCAGTCTGTTCCAACTGTTTTCCGTTGCCGGTCTGTTGGTGGCCCTGTTCGCCGCCGGCCGCACCTGGCTGCGGGAGCGCGCCACCTCCTTCCAGTTGCTGGCGCCGGTGGCGGCCATGGGCCTGTTGGCGGTGGGTAGCTTCGTCGTCAGCAACACCGAGGACTGGCGCAAGGCAATCTTCGCCCTGATGCTGTTCTCGGTCGTGGTTGGCCTGCCCGAAGGTCTCATGGGTTACGCCGCCGGCGCCCTGGCGCGGCTGTTCCGCGTGCCTCCCGCGCCCCTGCCCGATGCGACGGCCCTGGACGACGTGCTGCCGCAACAGCCTCTGAGCGAACAGACCCTGCTCGAGCTGAAGGAACTCAAACGTTACTTCGGCGGGGTCAAGGCGGTGGATGGCGTTTCCATCACCGTGCGCAGCGGCCACATCCACGGCCTGATTGGTCCCAACGGTTCCGGCAAGTCCACCGCCGTGAACGTGATTTCCGGCCTCTACGCCCCCAGCGACGGCGACATCCTGCTCGACGGCCAGCCCCTGCCCAAGGGCAACCTGTTCCGCGTTGCCGGTGCCGGCATCGCCCGTACCTTCCAGAACCTGCAACTGTTCGGTGAACTGACCGCCCTCGACAACGTGATGGTGGCCCTGCGCGACACCTACCGCATGCCCTGGCAACTGGTGCTGATGGGCTTCGCCCGCCACGAGGAGCGCAAGGCCCAGGCCGACGCCCTGGCCCTGCTGCAACTGGTGGGTCTGGCCGACCAGGCCCGGACCAAGGCCAAGGACCTCACCTACGGCGCCCAGCGCTTCCTTGAAATCGCTCGCGCCCTGGCCCGCAAGCCGCGCCTGCTGATCCTCGACGAACCCGCCGCCGGCCTGGCCCACCCCGACGCCCAGGAACTGGTGAAGATCATCAAGCGCGTGCACGGTCGCGGCATCACCATGATCCTGATCGAGCACCACATGGACGTGGTGTCCGAGCTGTGCGACACGGTGACCGTGCTGGACGGCGGCCGCATCATCGCCGAGGGCGACCCCGAGGTCGTCAAGCGCGACCCCAAGGTGGTGGAAGCCTACCTGGGCGCCATGGCCGCCGAGGAAAACGACCACGCCCCCGCCCCCGCGGCGGCCTGAAGGAAACGATCATGCTCAAAGTCGAAAACCTCCACGCCGGCTACGGCGGCGCCGAAGTCCTCAATGGCGTGAATCTCGAAGTCAAGGCCGGCGCCGTGGTGGCCCTGATCGGCGCCAACGGCGCCGGCAAGACCACCACCATGCGCGCCATTTCCGGCATGGTGAAGCCCAGCCAGGGCAGAGTCACGGTGGACGGCGAGGCCGTCGCCGGCCTGCCCGCGTCGCGCATCGCCCGCCTCGGCCTGGCCCACTCCCCCGAGGGACGCAAGGTGTTCGGTCCCCTCACCGTGGAAGACAACCTGCTGCTCGGCGCCTACCGTCGCCTGCCGCGCTTCCTCGGCTTCCGCGACAAGGCTGCCGCCGATTTGAAGAAGGTGTACGAACTCTTCCCCCGCCTGGAAGAGCGGCGCCATCAGCAGTCCGGCACCCTCTCCGGCGGCGAACAGCAAATGCTCGCCATCGGTCGCGCCCTCATGGCGCAACCCAAGGTGGTGCTGCTGGATGAGCCCTCCATGGGCCTTGCCCCGGTGATCGTGCAGGAAGTGTTCGCCATCATCCGCCGCCTCAAGGAAGCCGGCATCACCCTGCTGCTGGTGGAACAGTTCGCCAAGAGCGCCCTGGAAGTGGCCGACTACGCCTACGTGATGGAACGGGGCCGCATCGCCGTCGCGGGTACCCCGGCGGAACTGAAGCAGGACGAGCGGGTGCTGGCGGCGTATTTGGGCTAGTTGGCCAGCGCACACCGCACCAAAGACAAGGCCCGCGATTGCGGGCCTTGTCGTTTCAGAGAGGTGCGTCCTCAGCCCAGGCGAGCAATCTTCTGGCCGGCTGTGCCGAGATGGCTTTCCAAGGCGCTCAGGCAGGGACCGAAGCGGGGGCTCAGGTCAGTCACCCTGAGCCGGGCCAGGAGGTCTATCGCCAGGCCATGAGCCCGCCGCCAGGTTTCATTGTCCACCGTGCCCTGGATGACCGCCGCCGGCAGGGTATCCGCCATGCCGCCGCTGGCGCGGGGAGCGAACGCCATGGCCGTCATGTCGTAGGCCGGCGCCAGGGCGTAGGGCCGGCCCTGGTCGGTGGTGAAGGACAGGTTGCCGCCATGCATGTCGCTGTTGCCGATCAGGGTGCCGAAGGCCCACAGCAGGGCTGCATCCGCCGCCGCCTGGGGTAGGACCAACTTCTCCGCGACAAGGCGCTGGGTCGCCGAGGGCCAGTGATTGGCGCCCGAGCCGACAAACTCCGCATCCAGGGCCGTCAGACTGAAGAGGCCATGCCGACCCAGGGCGCCGCTACGGTCGAAGCGTTCCACCTCCAGGAAGCGGCGGCCAGCATGATCCACCACCCAGCTCCGGGCGGCGGCAATGCCCCCTGCGCGCAGGGTTTCCAGGGCCAGATGTTCCACCCGCAACAAATCGCGCCAGCGTTCGCTGATGGGGCTGTCCATGGCCTCGCTGAACTTGACGATGAGGTGGCGCGGGCCGTCATCGGTGTCGGCATAGGCGGTGAACTTCGGTTGTTCTCCCCCTGCCGAGGAGCCTGCCGCCTCACCCCGGGCTGCCTCATCGGCGAGGCGGGCGTAGGCCTTGCCCTTGCCTTTGCTGGGCAAGGGAGTGGGTACGGCCTGGGCCAGAAAGCGATCCCGGGCCAAGTCGCCCAATAAAAGATTGCCCACTGGGTCGTCGCCCTGTGCCAACAGGGCGCGCAGGGCATGGCTGTCGCTCCAATCCACAAGCCGCGCCGGCAGGCCCAGCGCCGCGCCATGGCGGGACGCGTAGGCCCGGCCCAGATACCCTTGGGGCCGCATGTCCAGCAACCACCAGGGCAGACCCTCGCTGTATAGGGTGCTGCCATCCACGGCGCGCATCACGAAACCTTCCGGGCGCACCGGGACGAGAAAGCCAAGCAGGCTCACCCGGCCTTCGCCGTCCACCCGGTAAACCGCTATGTTCGGCAAACCCCGGCCTTCGTCGCGCAGGGTGTACTGAATAGATCGGGAGGCGCCGATGCGAACTACCGCCTCCCCCAGGGTGGCCAAGGCGCGGGAGATCGTCGGCTGACTTAATCTAGTGGATTCAATCAGTTGCTTGGTAGTGACCGGCCCGACTGCGAGCAGGCGGCGAAGCATGTCGTCTTGGGAGGCCATGGCGGTGAATTGAAATGTGAATAGATAATTGCGGCAGCCTACAGTGGGGCGTGGGGCTTGGCAAGGGGGCGGAATAGAGGAGAATCCAGGGTATGAGAGGCTGTGCAATCTGATGGTATGACCGCACTATTCTAAGTGTCTAATCGTTTCTAACGACATGGCGCCTTTTGTTAGAGAATAAACAATAGATGCTGACTCTAAATGGAAGTAAGTAGGTTGAGGATGTGAACGCTCAGAAACGAGGAGGGGAAGTATCTGTGAATCTTGTCGTCCAGGCGACTCACGCGAAGGGGTAAAGCGCCGAGAGATTTATGTTGGCTCAATTCTCAATGAGCTGAACAGAAGAGAACCACTCTGGTAGGGAATGCGCTGAGTTCGGCTTTCTATGCGAAAGGACGAGTTCTTGCGAACAAATCGTTCAACCCAGTCTTCGTTTTTTGAAAAGAACACCGTACTCTCTGCACATCGAACAAGCAGTGTATTGATCCTTACTACTTCTTCCCGAGAGATACGGCGAATTCTTCGGCGAAATCCTTTAAAGGAGAAATCAACAGCACTCGTTCCCGCCGCAATATCTGGATGCAAGCGCATAGCTAGCCTAGGGGTAAGCGGGACGATTCTATTGATAATTCGTAAGTCAGCTGTCGGCTCGATTGCAATTGGGAAATCACTGGTAAAGAAAAGGCTATCAGTTTCATTCACCAGAATTTCCCATGCAAAATTACCAAAGGTATTAGTGTTCTGGAGTATCGAGGCGATACCGATGGCTTGTGGGTACTTGGGGTCAATTTCTACACGAACCTTGCCATTCCCCAAGAGATCAGCAAGTGACGTTGCTCCTAGGGCAGGGGGCGGAGCACTGATCTCTCCTTTGGCGTCAAGCATGCGAGTTGTTTCCTCAACTACACCTTTCAATGGCCCAGATTGGATTCGCATCCCCGCCGGTGAGCAGCTAAGAACATAGGCTATGAATCCGGCGAGAACGTAGATCGTTTGCGGCCTTATATCTGCCTCAACGACATTTTTTACTGCCTCGTTGTACCTTGGTTCTATATCTCTTAGAAAATCCTCAATTGCGCGCGGCTCAAGTAGATAGCTGTTGGTACTCCCTTTCTCGATGCGACATACAGATTGAGCATCCGGGGTGAACGCTCGCATGTCCGTTTTGCGTAGAGCGAACATCAAATTGCCAAGCAGGGGCGAATAAAAATTCTTGAGATGAACTTGCGATACGTAATGATCGAGTGGCATAGCGCTCGGGGGGGCTTAGGAGTGTCTAAACGGACTTAGAAGGCCGTATAGAGATTGAAATTGGCAAAAAACTAGGTTCATTGTTTTCAGTCATTTAGTGCCCTGCTAGCCAACACAGCATCTCCAATATATCGGAAGCACGTTGATGCTATGGCTCTGTCAATGATTATTGCCTGTGGTTGCTTCTGGCCGGATACGGCAAGTAGTTCATCTCGAATGCACTTCCTGCTTTGGCATCACCCGCAACCAAAGTATCCGCGGCCCGTTCATCTTCTTCACCACGATGTCGAACTGATCGAATTCAATGCGGTCGCCTTCCTTGGGCAGGCTGCCGAGTTTTTCCATGATCAGGCCGCCCACGGAGTCGGCGCTTTCGGTTTCCAGTTCCACACCCAGGGCCCGTTCCAGGGTGAACACCGGCAGGCTGCCCTTGCCCATGAGGCTGCCGTCTTCCAGGCGCGCCCAGTCGTTGTGGGTCTGGCGGAATTCGTCGCGGATTTCGCCCACCAGGGCACCCAGCAGGTTATCCAAGGTGAGGAAGCCCACGGGGGGAACGCCCTTGCGGCCGACCACGGCGAAGTGGGGGGCGCCGTGGCGGAACTGGCGAAACAGTTCCCGCGCCGGCAGGTCCGGATCGATGAGTTTGATGGGGGTGAGCAGGGCGGTCAGGTCGTCCTCGGCTTCGTCCCGCAGCCGGGCCAAGAGCAGGGTCTTGAGGTGGAGTACGCCGAGCACGTTGCCGTCCTGGTCCAGGTAGGGGTAGCGGCTGTAGCGGTGGCGACTGACGATGGCCAGGTTTTCTTCCATGCTGTGGGCGGCGGAGAGGAAAACGACTTCGCTGAAGGGCCGCATCAGGTCGGCTACGTTGAGTTCGCTGAAGTCCAGGGAATGGGCCAGCACGTTCCATTCGTCCTTGGTCAGGTGGCTGGAGGCGCGGCTGCTGCGCAGGATGAGCTTGAGTTCGTCGGCGGAGTAGTTGGCATCGTGGCCGTGACCATCACCGGACCCAGCCAGACCGAGCAGGCGCAACACCCGGGCGGCGCTGGTGTTGAGCACCCAGATGGCGGGGTACATGAGCCAGTAGAAGGCGTAGAGGGGCGCGGCGGTCCACAGGCCGACGGTCTCCGGCTGGCGGATGGCGAGGGATTTGGGCGCCAGTTCGCCGACGACGATGTGGAGGAAGGAGATGGTGAAGAAGGCGAAGAAGAAGGAGATGCCGTGCACCAGTTCCGGGTTGTCGATGCCGAGCAGGGTCAGCAGCGGCGAGAGCAGTTCGGCGAAGGCGGGTTCGCCGATCCAGCCCAGGCCCAGGGAGGCGAGGGTGATGCCGAGTTGGCAGGCGGAGAGGTAGGCGTCGAGTTGGCCGTGCACCTTGCGCAGGATGCGGCCGCGCAGGCCGTGGGCCTCGGCGATGGCCTTGACGCGGGTTTGGCGGAGTTTGACCAGGCCGAATTCGGCGGCCACGAAAAAACCGTTGAGGGCCACCAGCAGCAGGGCCACCAGCAGCAAGAGGGCGTTGCTTCCCATAGCAGGGGCGGAACGCCCCCGAGCCTTTCCTTGAATGGATGAAGCGCCATTGTCCAGTAAGTCGGCGGGTTTGTCCCGTGGCCGCTCATGGCCCAATGAAAAGGCCGCTGCGATGGGCAGCGGCCTGGGCAAGGGTGCGTCTGGTGTGGCGGTTTATTTTGCCAGCTTGGTACCCGGCAGCTTGCAGTCGAGCAGGGCCTTGCGCACCACGTCGATGGCCTTGTGGCGCGGGTAGCTGGCGCGCCAGATCAGACCGACGCGTCGGGTGGGGGTGGGGTCGGTGAAGGGTCGTACCCGCAGCAGGGGATCGCGGGCGGTGATGCCGTCCACCGCCGAGGCGGGCATGACGGTGACGCCGACGCCGGAGGCCACCATGTGGCGGATGGTTTCCAGGGAACTGCCCTCCAGGATGTGGGAGGACTGGCCGGCTTCGTTGTTGGCCCGGGTGCACAGGTCCAGCACTTGGTCGCGGAAACAGTTGCCGGGGCCGAGCATGAGCAGCTGGCTTTCCAGCAGGACGGCGGGATCGATGGACTTGAGCTTGGTCAGTTCGTGGCCGACGGGGAGCAGCACGCGCAATTGTTCGTCGTACACCGGCTGGGCCACCAGGCCCGGTTCTTCCACCGGCAGGGCCAGAACGGCGATGTCCAACTCGCCATTTTTCACTTTTTCCAGCAGACGGTGGGTGAAGTTTTCCTCGATGATCAGGGGCATGGTGGGTGCCCGCTCCTTGAGCAGGGGCACCAGCTTGGGCAGCAGGTAGGGACCGATGGTGTAGATGCAGCCCACCCGCAGGGGGCCGGCCAGGGGATCCTTGCCGGCGGTGGCCAGTTCGGCGACGCGGGACGCCTCGGCCAGCACCTTCTCGGCCTGGGAGACGATGCGGCCGCCGATTTCGGTGACGCGCACTTCGTTGGGGGCACGCTCGAACAGGGCGATGCCCAGTTCGTCCTCAAGTTTTTTCACGGCCACGGACAGGGTGGGCTGGGACACGGCGCACTTGTCGGCGGCGCGGCCGAAATGGCGTTCGCGGGCCAGGGCGACGATGTAGCGGAGTTCGGTGAGGGTCATGGCGCGATGCTTCCTTGATGGCGTTGCAGACTGAGGATAAAGGTAAACCGGCTGCCTTGGCCGGGTTGGCTGTCCACGCGGATTTCGCCGCCGAGCAGATCCACCAGTTTGCGACAAATGGCAAGGCCCAGGCCGGAGCCGCCGTAGCGGCGGGTGGAGGAGTCGTCGGCCTGGGTGAAGATCTGGAATATCTCGGCTTGCCGCTCGGGCGCAATGCCGATGCCGCTATCGTTGACGGAAAAGGCGATGCGTTGCGCGGAGGGGGTGGTTTCCAGCACCTTGAGGGCGACGTCCACCTGGCCGCGCTCGGTGAACTTGATGGCGTTGTCGGTGAGGTGGCCCAACAGTTGTTGCAACTTGCCCTGGTCGCCGACCAGGTCGGACGCCAGGGCGGAGTCCCAGGACAGGTTGAGGCGCAGACCCTTTTGCTTCGCCTTGGCCTGATGGCGTTCCAGCAGGTGGTCGAGCAGGGCGATGAGCTGCACGGGCTCCGCCGCGACCTTGACCATGCCCGCCTCCAGTTGCGACAGGTCCAGCACGTCGGTGATCAGTTGCAACAACTGCTCGCCGGAAAGGCGCAGCATGGCCACGTATTCCTTCTGTTCCTCGGAGAGTTCAGTGCTTTCCAGCAGGGTGCCGAAACCGAGCACGCCGTTGAGGGGGGTGCGCAGTTCGTGGCTCATGTTGGCCAGCAGGCGGCTCTTGGCGACAGAGGCGGCCTCGGCGGCGGCGCGGGCCTGTTCCAGGTCGGCGGCGTGTTCCTCGGCCTGGATGCGCAGGCGGATCGATTCGATCAGGTTCTGGTGGGACAGGGTGGCACTGCGGTCCATGGCGGTGAGGAAGACGATGGCCAGGAAGCCGTACAGCCAGACCAGACCGCTGCCCCCTTCGACAAAGCTGAAGACGCAGGGGAACAGCACGGCGGGGTAGGCGTAGCCGCGAAAGGTTTCCAGCCGGGGCGAGAGCAGGGGCACGGCGCCGGCCACCATGCCGAGGATGACCAGGCCGGTGAAGAAGCGCTGGGTTTGCTCGGCATGGTAGGAGAGGATGGCGCCGCCCAGGCCCCAGGTCAGGCCGGCGGCGATGCTGCCCCAGAGGAAGTAGCGGGTCCATTTCGCCGCGTTCGTCCGCCGCGCGGGATCCTGCCGGTAGCGCTGGGCGATGCCCCAGCGCAACAGGGCCACCAGCAAGGTGAGCAGGTGCCAGGTGATGACGGTGGGGCTGAGACCGGACATGAGCACCGTGGCGCCGGCGAGGATGGAGGCGTTGACGATGCTGACCAACTGCGAGATGCCCACATTGGCGAAGAGCAGGGCGGACTGCTGTTCTCGCACGCGATCTTCGAGGGGCAAGGGGTCGGCATGGGCGCTCATGGGCCGATTTTAGGTCCTTTCCCGGGTTTCATGCCGTCCGGGTGGCGTCCGCGTCGATGAATTTGAGGTGGCTGCCACACCCGGCCTTGCAGTCGCTGGCGCCGAACCCCGGCAGGAGCGGGATGCCGGGGGTGCGGCGGTTGAGGTCGCACTCGGCGTCGGCGTAGCGCCGTACCCCGGCCACCCGCACCCCGGGCTGGGTCAGCAGGTAGTCGATGTGCCAGTGCAGTTTCTTGTCCTGGCGCAGATGGCGGGCGATACGGGCCTGCAGATTGCGCTTGGCCGAGCCGGTGTAAATGTAGCGCCCCGCCGGGAAGCGGCAGGGGCCGAGGCTGCCGACGACCACGGTCAGCGGTCGCGTCACTTCGATCAGCAACTGGTAGGTGCGTGCTTCGCTCACGGAATGTAGGGCAGGGGAATCTGGTCGCTGCGGCTGGCACCGGCGGTCATGGCGCGGCAGGCGGCGACGAATTCGCGCAGGGCGGCGGTGTGGTACTTGTCCTTGTGCCAGACGAATTGAAAGCGGCGGTGCAGCGACAATTCCGGCGTCTTGATCGGCACCAGGCTGCCGCGGCGGAAGGCCTCGCGCAGGGACAGGCGGGACAGACAGCCGAGGCCCAGGCCCGACTCGACGGCGCGCTTGATGGCCTCGGTATGTTCCAGTTCGAGCCGTACCCGGGGTTCGAGGCCCAGTTGATGCACCGCCTGGTCGAACAGGGCGCGGGTACCGGAGCCCTGTTCGCGCAGGATCCAGGGCTCGGCCATCAGCGCTGTCAGATCGATCTTGCGCTTGCGGGCGAAGGGATGGGACGGTGGGCAGAACACCACCAGCTCGTCGTCCACCCAGGGCTCGACGTGGAGGTCCGGATGGTGGCAGGCGCCTTCCACTAGGCCGATGTCCAGACTGTAGCCGGCCACCTGCTCGATGATGGCGGCGGTGTTGTGCACCGTCAGTTGGATGCGGGCCTCGCCGTGCTTTTGCAGCAGGTCGGCCACGATCAGGGTGGCCAGGTAGTTGCCGATGGTCAGCGTCGCGCCGATGTGCAGGGGACCGAGGCCGGCCCGGCCGGAGAGAATGTCCTCCACTTCGGCGGCCCGGTCCAGCAATTCCACCACCTTGGGCAGCAATTGCTCCCCCGCCGAGTTGAGGCGCAAGGCCTTGCCGATGCGGTCGAACAGGCGGCAGTCATAGAGCCGCTCGAACTCGGCCAGGGCGGTACTGGTGGCCGACTGAGACAGAGACAGGGTTTCTGCCGCACGGGTGACGCTGCCCAGGCGGGCGACGGTGGCAAAGATCTCGGCTTGGCGCAGGCTGAATTTCATATCCGGCTTATATTCAATCAGGTGAATAATTAATTCAAGATTACCCATTTTACGGATAAACCGGGGCTTCCTACAATCGGCCTGTCATCCCTGGAGCGTGCCATGAGCAACCTCAACACCGAAACCGTCCTCAGCGTCCATCACTGGAACGACAACCTGTTCAGCTTCCGCACTACCCGCGATCCGGGCCTGCGCTTCGAGAACGGCCAGTTCGTCATGATCGGGCTGGAAGTGGCGGGCCGGCCCCTGTTGCGGGCCTACAGCATCGCCAGCGCCAACTACGCGGAGCACCTGGAGTTCTTCAGCATCAAGGTGCCCAACGGTCCGCTGACTTCCCGCCTGCAACATCTGCAACCGGGCCAGGAGATCAAGGTCAGCCGCAAGCCCACGGGCACCCTGGTGTTGCACGACCTGCGTCCCGGCAAGCACCTCTATCTGTTCGCCACCGGCACCGGCCTGGCGCCCTTCATGAGCGTGATCCAGGACCCGGAGGCCTACGAGCGTTTCGACAAGATCGTGCTGATCCATGGCGTGCGCACCGTGAGCGAGGTGGCCTACGCCGACTTCATCGAGCACGAGTTGCCGCACAACGAGTTTTTCGGTGAAGAGGTGCGCGACAAGTTGATCTATTACCCCACCGTGACCCGGGAGCCCTTCCGCCACCAGGGCCGCCTGACCGATTTGATCGAAAGCGGCAAGCTGTTCGCCGACATCGGTCTGCCGCCCCTGGATCCGGCGGTGGACCGGGTGATGATCTGCGGCAGCCCGGCCATGCTGGAGGACAGTTGCGCCCTGCTGGACAAGCGTGGCTTCCAGGTGTCACCCCGCATCGGCGTTCCCGGTGACTACGTGATCGAACGGGCCTTCGTCGAGAAGTAGGATCGGCGCTGGACCGGCCATAATGCGGGCCGGGGCCGCGCCAGGGCGCGGTCCGTTTTCAGGATTGTCCATGATCGCCCCAGCCCACGCCCTTGCCCGTTTCGCCCGTAGCTACCTGATCGCCGACGCGGCGCCCCTCTCGGCGCGGGAGCGTTGGCGTTCCGCCCTGGCCGGCCTGTTCGGCCTGCTGTTGATGCAGGCCCTGTTGACGGTGGTGCCGGTGGATGCCGAGACCCGGCGCCTGTTGGCACCGGCAGGGGCTTCCGCCGTCATTCTCTTCTGCCTGCCCCACAGCCCCCTGGGTCAGCCCTGGTCCGTTGCCGGCGGCCTGTTGCTGTCGGCCGCGGCCGGCATCGCCTGCGGCCGCTGGCTGCACCCTTCCTGGCTGGCCATTCCCTGCGCAGTGGCCATCGCCATCTGGGCCATGGCGGCGCTGCGGTGCCTGCATCCGCCGGGTGGCGCCCTGGCCATCGTGATGGCCAGTCAACACGCCGGTTGGGAGGCCATGGGCGCGGTGGCGTTCAATGTGCTGGGCCTGCTCTTGGCGGCGATGATGCTCAACAATATCGTCGGGCGCCGCCAGTATCCCCAGTGCGCGGCGCCGCAGCCGGCCAGGCCGGTATTTCGCCGCGAGGCGGAGAGTGCGCCGCCGACGGTGATCGACCACCAGGATCTGGCGGTGGCCCTGGCCCGGGTGGACAGTTATCTGGACATCACCGAGTCCGACCTGGTGACGGTGTTCGGTCATGCCGCGGAGAACGCCTTTCGCCGCCGCCATCACCAGACCTGCGGCGACCTGATGGAGCGGGAGGTGGTTTGCGTCGAGTTCGCCACCGAACTTGACACCCTGTGGCGCTTGTTCCAGGGCGAGGCGGGAGCTGCCTTGCCGGTGTTGGACCGGGCCGGGCGCATGATCGGCCTGGTCACGCTGGAAGGCCTGATGCGCCACGTGCCCGTGGGCGAGGCGCCACTGGCCGAGCGTTTGCGGCGTTTCCTGTTGCCGACGCCGGGGCCGAATTCCGCCAAGGCAGAGGTGGCGGGCCAGATCATGACCGAACGGTTCACGACGGTGCGCGAGGACGACGATCTGTCCCAGGCTGCCAGTCTGTTGCTGGCAGGGACGGGTCAGGCCGATCTGCCGGTGGTGGATGGGCGGGGCAAGTTCGTCGGCCTGCTGCGGCCACGGGATATCTTGGCGGCCCTTTATCACCGCCAGGCCCTGGAGGAAGTGCGCCTGGCCTAGTCGTGGCGGCATCCCCTTGGGCGGCCCATCCCCTTGGCCAAAAACAAAGCCCGGCATTGCCGGGCTTTGTCGTCTGGGGCGTACGTTGTTGACGTCAGATCTTGATGCCGGCGTGGGCCAGGGCGCTGGTGACGGTGCCGACGGCGGCGTCGGTCATGGGCACCAGGGGCAGGCGCAGACCGGCGGGGATCTTGCCCATCTTGTTCAATGCCCACTTGGCGGGAATGGGGTTGGGCTCGGCTAGCACGGCCCGGTGCAGGGGCAGCAGCTTGAAGTTGAGTTGCACGGCCTTGTCCACCTCGCGGGCGATGGCGGCGGCGCACATCTCATGCATCAGCTTGGGGGCGATGTTGGCGGTGATGGAGATGCAGCCCTTGCCGCCGAACAGCATCAATGCGGCGGCGGTGGGATCGTCGCCACTGTAGACGGCGAAGTCGGCGGGGGCGCGCAGCAACAGATCGGTGCCCCGGTTGATGTCGCCGGTGGCGTCCTTGATGCCGATCACGTTGGGCACGGCGGCCAGGCGGATGGCGGTGTCGTTGTGCATGTCGGCGACGGTTCGGCCGGGCACGTTGTAGAGGATCATGGGCAGTTCCACCTTCTCGGCGATGGCCTTGAAGTGGCGGTACTGACCTTCCTGGGTGGGCTTGTTGTAATAGGGCACCACGGACAGATGGGCGTCGGCGCCGGCCTTCTTGGCGAACTCGGCCAGTTCGATGGCCTCGCTGGTGGAGTTGGCGCCGGTGCCGGCAATGACGGGGATGCGGCCGGCGGCTTGTTTGACCACGGTTTCGATCAGGGCGCAGTGTTCTTCCACATTCACCGTGGGCGATTCGCCCGTGGTGCCGACGACGACGATGGCGTCGGTGCCTTCCGCGACGTGCCAATCCACCAGGTTGCGCATGGCGGCGAGGTCGAGACTACCGTCCTCGGCCATGGGGGTGACGATGGCGACGATGGAACCCTGAATCATGGTGACTCCTGAAATATGGTGATGGCGTGAGCAAAAGCGCAGTTTACCACCGCGCCCCGACCGCCTCCGGGGAAACGGAGGCGGTGGCCGAGCTTGGCGTCAGGCCAGGTAGGCGATGTTGACCGCGCCCCAGTGGCGGCCCTTGATGAATACGGGGGCGGAAATGCAGTGCATGACCTCGCCGGTGTCGCGGCGATAGGTTTGGCTGAGGTAAGGCAGGGTGTTGACGCTGGCCCGTTTCAGGGTCGCGTTGTCGCCGTAGAGGCGCTTGCTGCGACTCTTGACCATGTCCACCTTGTCGTTGCCGGTGGGGGCATCGGCGAAGCGCTTGTTGTGGGTGGGGACGTAGGCGTTGATGTCGGTGGAGATGGCGAAGACGCAGCCCGGCACCTTTTCCAGCCAGGATTCCTGCACCGGCGGGAAGATCCGGTCGGTGAGGGCGTCGTACTTGGTGTTGTATTTCTGTGGCCGGGTATTGGGGACGGGCACGTAATTGGTGTCGAACAGGTCGTCGAGGCTGATCTGGCGGCTGTCCACCGCCTGCTCAAGAATGCGCGTGATGTCCGCTGCCATGGCCACCACCGCCTGGGGCATGGAGGCGTGGATGCGCAGGGCTTCCTCGCCTGCGGCACCCAGCTTGAACACCTGGCCGATTTCGTCCAGGTTGGTGGCCAGCACGTCCAGTTGCTTGGCTTCCGCCAGGGTGTCCCGCGCACCCTGGGCGTTGCGGTCGGCCAGGGAAATGATGTCGTTGGCCTGGTCGGCGATGTGCTGGGCCTGATGACTTTGTTCCGTCATGGTCTCGGCGATGGCCCGTACCTTGGACAGGGTTTCGTCGGCGCCCCGATTGATCTCGATCAGAGCCTCCGCCGCCTGCTCGGTCAGCACCGCGCCGTGGCGGGCCTGGACCGATCCCTCGCGGATGGTGGAAATGGCGCTCTTGGTCTCGCTCTGGATCGAGGAAATCATGCCGCCGATTTCCGCCGTGGCGGCAGTGGTGCGTTCCGCCAGCTTGCGTACTTCGTCGGCGACGACGGCGAAACCCCGGCCTTGTTCCCCGGCCCGGGCGGCTTCGATGGCGGCGTTCAGGGCCAGCAGGTTGGTCTGGTCGGCGATCTCGCGGATGGTCTGGACGATGGCGGAAATGGCTTCCGAGCGTTCGCCCAGGGCGGACACCACGCTGGCGGAGTTTTCCACCAGCTCGGCCAGGCGGCGGATCTCGGCGGAGGCCTGCTGGACGATCTCGGCGCCGCGGGAGGAATGGACCCGCGCGGCCTCGGCGATATTGGCGGTTTCCTCGGTGTTGACCGCCACCTCGGAAACGCCGTCGGCCATGCTGGTTGCCGCCGTGGCGGCGGCGCTGGCGGCGGAGTTCTGTTGCTCGGAACCGGAGACGGTGACCTGGGCTTCCTCGATGAGTTTTTTCGCCACCGAATCCACTTGGTGGGAGTTGAAGATCACCCGGCCGATGATGCCTTGCAGGGCGAACATCAGTTTGTTGTATTCCTCCGCCACTGGCGCCAGGGGGCCCTCCAGGGGCGCGCGGCGGGTCAGGTCGCCGTCGGCGTAGGTGGCGCTGATGGTCTGGCGCAGACGGTCACCGGGGCCCACCAGGGTCAGCTTGTATTGGGCGCGCACCGCCAATCCCACCAACACGGCCAGCAGCGCCGCGCCGCCCCAGGCCTCGGGTCCGAGCCCGGCACCGGCTAGGCGGCACAGCAGAATGGCGCCTCCCCCGGCCAACAGGCCCAGGGTGAGGGGTGACAGGAGCCATCGCAATAAGGATGCGTCTCCTCTGGGTGGGGTGCTCATTGAATTGTCTCCTCGTGTATTTGTTTCTGACCTGCATTTGTCATGCTATGACTATCGTCTGGTCTTATATAAGTCATGATATTAGCAGCGTCCCAGCGAGCCCGCTGACTGTTTCTATAGCACGGCAACGGTGGTGTGGGCTTCTGTCCCAGGATTGGTGCGGCGCAGCGTGTCGCTGCCGACCGTCACCAGGGCATTTGCCGGGGGAGCGGCGGACGATATCCGTCCTGGCGCTGCTGTGCGGCAAATGGAAATAGGGGAGGGGGGCGGAAATGAAAACGGCCCTCCCGAGGGAGAGCCGTTTGGATTTTGGTGGGCTGTGAGTGATTCGAACACTCGACCTACGGATTAAGAGTCCGCTGCTCTACCAACTGAGCTAACAGCCCAAAAGCGAAGGCGCACATTATAGCTGAAACTTGCGCCAATTTCCTGACTTGGTGGGTCGGGCGAGACTCGAACTCGCGACCAACGGATTAAAAGTCCGCTGCTCTACCGACTGAGCTACCGACCCCCAGAAAAAGGAGGGCGGATTATAGGTAGCCCCCCTAACCCTGTCAAACGCACGGGCAATGAGGCCAACCGGGGTGGGGCGGCAGAGTGGAAACGGGCTGGGAAGGGCGATTGGAGCGGGTGAAGGGAATCGAACCCTCGTATGAAGCTTGGGAAGCTTCCGTTCTACCATTGAACTACACCCGCAATCGAGGCACGGATTCTATGCGTAACCGGACGCGGAAGGAAGTGCGGCGCCGTGCAGTCATGGATTTCCTGGCAATGTGACGCATGCGGGGTCGCCAAAAAATCCACCAGGCATTAATCTTGGATAACTTTCGTTATATATCCTAAGCTTGGTCCATGGTGTCGCCGTTTGCGGCTGCCGTGGTGGGCTTTTTGCCGGGGTTCTTCATGTTGCGAACAATCGGGGCGGCCAGGGCCGTCCTTCTGGCCGGCGGGCATTGCGCGCGGCTGGTCGT
Organism: Denitratisoma sp. agr-D3; assembly: GCF_054658675.1. Taxonomy (NCBI): domain Bacteria; kingdom Pseudomonadati; phylum Pseudomonadota; class Betaproteobacteria; order Nitrosomonadales; family Sterolibacteriaceae; genus Denitratisoma; species Denitratisoma sp. agr-D3. Next base: position 110,268 of record NZ_BAAGIA010000001.1, read on the forward strand.
CATGGCCATGCTGGGTATTTGCCTTTCGGCCCAGGCCGACGAGGGCGGGCACTTGGAGCGGATTCGCGTCAGCCGGGAAGTGCGGGTCTGCATCTGGCCTGATTACTATAGTGTTTCCTATCGCAATCCCCGCAGCGGCGTGGTGTCGGGCATCGATGCGGACCTGGCCAGGGAACTGGCCCGGGACCTGGGGGTAGCGGTGAGGTTCGTGGATTCCTCCTTCGCCAAGCTGGCGGATGACCTCGGTCAGGACCGCTGCGACGTGGCCATGTTCGCCATCGGCATCACCCCGGCCCGGGCGGAGAAGCTGCGGTTTACCCGGCCCCATTTGCGCAGCGATGTGTACGCCGTGGCCAGCCGCGGCAATAACCGCATTCGGGAATGGGGGGATATTGACCGCAAGGGGAACGTGGTCGCGGTCACCAAGGGTACTTTGCACGAAGCCTTGATGCGGGAACGCCTGAAGCACGCCAGCCTGCTGGTGGTGGATTCCCATTTCGCCCGGGAGCAGGAGGTGGAGGCTGGCCGCGCCGACGTGTTCATGACCGACTATCCCTACAGCCTGCGCATGCTGGAACTGACGGACTGGGCACGCCTGATTTCCCCGCCGGCGTCCTATCACGTGACGCCTTACGCCTGGGCCGTCCAGCCCGGAGACGATCGCTGGTACGCCCGGGTCGAATATTTCATGAGCAGCGTCAAGAAGGATGGCCGCTTGCTGACGGCGGCCCGGCGCCATCGGCTGGACCCGCTGGTGGTGCCGGACTGAGGGCCCAGCAAACGGGCGTGGGAGGGATGGCGTCGCGCCTGATAAAATCGCCGCCATGATTTTCCTCCGCGTCAACGGCGAAACCCGCCCATTCGTCGCTCCCCTGACGGTCGCCGATTTGCTCAGCCAGTTGTCCCTGGTCGGCAAGCGCGTTGCCGTGGAGCGCAACGGCGAGATCGTGCCCAAGTCCCAGCATGCCGCCACCTCGCTGCACGACGGCGATCGGCTGGAGATCGTGGTGGCCGTGGGCGGCGGTTGACGCCGGACCGATTCCCGTCCGGCCGGATGCCGGACCCCCTTTTTGTTGACAGAACCAAGCCATGAGCCAGGACACCCTCACCATTGCCGGCCAGACCTACGCTTCCCGCCTTTTGGTGGGCACCGGCAAATACAAGGATTTCACCCAGACCCGGGAGGCCGTGATCGCCTCCGGCGCCAGCATCGTCACCGTCGCCATTCGCCGCACCAACATCGGCCAGGAACCGGGTCAGCCTTCCCTGCTCGACGCCCTGCCGCCCAGCGAGTTCACCTACCTGCCCAACACCGCCGGCTGCTATAGCGCCGAGGAAGCGGTGCGCACCCTGCGCCTGGCGCGGGAACTGTTGGACGGCCACGATCTGGTGAAGCTGGAGGTGCTGGGCGACAGCCATACCCTGTTCCCCAACATGCCGGAAACCCTGAAGGCCGCCGAGATTCTGGTCAAGGACGGTTTCAAGGTCATGGTCTATTGCGCCGACGACCCGATCCAGGCGCGCATGCTGGAAGACCTGGGTTGCGTCGCCGTGATGCCCCTGGCCAGCCTGATCGGTTCTGGCATGGGCATTCTCAATCCGTGGAACCTCAAGCTGATCATCGACCAGGCCAAGGTGCCGGTGTTGGTGGACGCCGGCGTGGGCACTGCCTCCGACGCCGCCATCGCCATGGAATTGGGCTGCGACGGTGTGCTGATGAATACCGCCATCGCCCTGGCCCAGGACCCGGTGCTGATGGCCGGTGCCATGAAGAAGGCCGTGGAAGCCGGACGGGAGGCTTATCTGGCGGGCCGCATGGCGAAGAAGTATTACACCGCCTCCCCCAGCTCCCCCACCGGCGGGCTGATCGGTTCGTGAGGGGGCGGGCGCTTTCCCTGCTCCTGCTTTGCCTGGCCGCACCGGCCTTGGCCAGGGAGTTGCCGCCCCGGCCGGTAGTCCGCGATGAGACGTCGGGTCAGCCCAGCGGCTACGTTTTTGCCAATCCCCAATTACTGGCCCAGCAACTGGTGTGGGGCATCTTCCATGGCGTGCGGCTGCTGGGCCTGGCCTGCCAGGAACGGGGCGACACGACCGCAGCGGAGGCCTACGTGGCGTGGCTGGAGCGGCAGCAGGCACGCATCCACGCCGCCGAGCGGGATCTGGCCCGCCACTACTTCAAGCGCGAGCGGGCATCCGCCGAGGCCATCTCGGCGGCCCTGTTGCTGAAGCCGACCCTGGACACGCCGCCCGAACTGCTGGCGGCGGCCTGCGCATCCCTGCCCCGGGCCTTGCAGCAGGAACGCTACGACCTGGAAAAGTTTTACGCCGCCCGTCGGGCCGCCATAGAAAAAGGCGACCCGGACTTCCCCGGCGCCATTTGGGTGGAGCCCGCCGACGCAATCGCGACGCCCGCCGAAGCGGAATCCGCGTCCACCGCAAGCGGGGCCACGCCGGACAACGAAGGACAACCATGACCGACCACGACAAGCAGGCGCCCGACGCCGACACGAGCCCGGCCAGCGAGCCGCCCCACCGCCCGATCCGCAGCTTCGTCCTGCGCCAGAGCCGGGTTTCCGAGGCCCAGCGGCGTTTTTACGACGCCGAGATGCCCAAGTGGGGTCTGCCCCATCGCCCGCAATTGCTCGACCTGCCCACCGTGTTCGGTCGCAACGCCCCGGTCTTCATGGAAATCGGTTGCGGCATGGGCGAGACCACGGCCGCCATCGCCGCCGCCCATCCCCAGCACGACTACATCGGCATCGAGGTGCACACCCCGGGCGTCGGCGCCCTGCTCAAGGAAATCGCCACCCGCAACCTCACCAATCAACGGGTGGTGCAGCACGATGCCGTGGAGGTGGTGCGGGACATGATTCCCCTGGATAGCCTGGCGGGCATCCATGTCTTTTTCCCCGATCCCTGGCACAAGAAGCGCCACAACAAACGGCGCCTGCTCCAGGGGCCCTTCGTGCACGAGCTGGCCCGGCGCCTGGCACCCGGTGGCTATCTTCACTGTGCCACGGACTGGGAGGACTACGCCCAGCAGATGCTGGCGGTGCTGGGAGCGGAGCCCCTGTTGGCAAACACCGCGGCGGATTACGCGCCCCGGCCCGACTATCGTCCCTTGACCAAGTTCGAGCAGCGCGGCGTCCGTCTCGGTCACGGGGTGTGGGACCTGGTTTTCCGCCGCCGGCCATGAACCGGACGACTATGCGAGAATGCCGCCCGATTCGGCGTTCCGAGGCGGGTTTCCGGGACGTCGTCCCTTCCTTTTCCCATTCTGTTGAGCCATGAAAATTCTCGTCACCGGCGCCGCCGGCTTCATCGGCATGCACGTCTGCGAGCGCCTGCTGGCCAGGGGCGACCTGGTGGTCGGCGTGGACAACCTGAACGACTATTACGACGTGGCCCTGAAGGAAGCCCGCCTGGACCGCCTGCGTCCGGCACCGGGCTTCGCCTTCCATCGACTCGACATCGCCGACCGGGCCGGCATGGCCGACCTGTTCGCCCAGGAGCGGCCCGAGCGGGTGATCCATCTGGCGGCCCAGGCCGGCGTGCGCTATTCCCTGAAGAATCCCCACGCCTACGCCGACAGCAACCTGATCGGATTCGTGAACGTGCTGGAAGGTTGCCGCCACAACGGCGTGGCCCACCTGGTCTATGCCAGCAGTTCCAGCGTCTATGGCGGCAACACCAAGCTGCCCTTTTCCGAACACGACAGCGTCGACCATCCCGTCAGCCTGTATGCCGCCACCAAGAAGGCCAACGAGCTGATGGCCCACACCTACAGCCATCTCTACGGCCTGCCCACCACGGGCTTGCGCTTCTTCACGGTGTACGGACCCTGGGGCAGGCCCGACATGGCCTACTGGAAGTTCACCGAGGCCATCCTTGCCGGCCGCGCCATCGACATCTACAACCACGGCAAGATGCAGCGGGACTTCACCTATATCGACGACATCGTCGAGGGCGTGTTGCGTGTGGTGGACCAACTGCCGGAGGCCGATCCCACCTTCGATAGCAGCGCACCCGATCCGGCCCGCAGCAACGTGCCCTATCGCCTGTTCAACATCGGTAATCACCAGCCGGTGGATCTGATGGTGTTCATCAACACCATGGAGCAGGCCCTGGGCAAGGCGGCCGAGAAGAACTACCTGCCCTTGCAGGACGGCGATGTGCCCGCCACCTGCGCCGACACCCGTCTGCTTGAAGCCGCGGTCGGCTTTGCGCCCAGCACGGACGTGGGGACCGGGGTGGCCCGCTTCGTCGCCTGGTACCGCCAGTACTTCGCTGTTTGAGCCGCCTTGGCGGGCTGCTTGCCCGCCAAGGTTGTTGGCTTTCCCCTTACTTTTGTCCGCCCTGCATGTGTTGCTGCATGGCGTCGTGCATCTTTTCGTGGTCCATGGGTCGGGCGGCGGGAGCCGTCATGTCCCGCACCTCGGCCTTGACTTCCACTTGCTGGACCTTGCCCTGAGCATTCTTGAACTTGAGGGTGATCGGCACGCTGCTGCCCGGCTTGAGGGTCGACTTGAGATCCATCAGCATCACGTGCAGGCCGCCGGGGGCCAGGGAAACGGCCTTGCCGGCGGGGACTTCCAGCTGGGGCAGGGCGCGCATTTTCATGACGCCGTTGTCCATCTTCATTTCATGCAATTCCACGGTACCGGCCACGGGGCTGGCGGCACCCACCAGGGTGGCGCCAGCGGGGCTGGTCAATTCCATGAAGGCGCCGGTGGCGGGCTGACCTTCAACGGTGGAACGGACCCAGGGGGTTTTGACGTCCAGGTCGGCGGCAAGGGCGGGCAGACTGGCGACAAGCAACAAGCTACAGAGCAGGGTTTTCATGTAAATGGTCCTCGATGGAAAAACAGGGAACCATTATCGACGAGGACAAAGAAAAATGCCCGGCAAGGAGGGAGGTCCAGGCCGGGCGGAGGCATTGCAATCGCGGAGTTAATGCTAGATAAACAAGGCCCTGCCGTCCATTGGGCAAAATGCCGCGCGACAATTTGTCGCACCTGCCGCCCTCTTGGCACGGCCTTTTGCGCAGGCCGTAAAATGCGCCGTCGTCCTTCGCGACGTTCCCTCTTCCCCCGCCCGTGCAACTGACCGCTCCCGCCCTGCAAATGACCCGTCTGCTCCAGTTGCGCTGGACGGAAATCGCCGGCCAATGCCTGGCCATCCTGGTGGCGGTGCTGGGTCTCGGCGTGCCCTTGTCATTGGAGGGACTGTTTGCGGTGTGCGCGCTGCTGGCGGCCATCAACCTATTCAGTCATTGGCGTCTGACCCTGGCCTGGCCGGTGACCCAGGGCGAAGTGTTCGCGCAGATTTGCCTGGACGTGCTGGCCCTTGGCCTGCTGCTGTACCAGAGCGGCGGTTCGAGCAATCCCTTTTCCTCCCTGCTGCTGGTGCCCCTCACCATTACCGCCACCCTGCTTCCCCTGGCGTGGGTCTGGGCCATGGCTGGGTTGACGGCCATCGCCTACTCGGTCCTGATGTTGTGGCACCAGCCCTTGCCCTCGCCCGCCTTGCCCCTGGAAGGCTTGAACGATTTCATCTGTACCGTCACCGGTTTGGATCGCAGCCTACTCAACCACGACAACGGTTTCTCCCTTCATGTGGTGGGCATGTGGATCAACTTCCTGCTCAGTGCCGTGATCGTTGCCGTCTTCGTCACCCGCCTGGCTGCCGTGCTGCGGGCGCGGGAGCAAGCCCTGGCCAAGGCGCGGGAACACACCCTGCGCCAGGAACAGTTGTTGGCCCTGGGCACCTTGGCCGCCGGTGCCGCCCATCAATTGGGCACGCCCCTGGCCACCATGGCGGTGGTGATCCACGATCTGCAATGGCAGCATGGCGACAACCCGGCCCTGAAAGACGACCTGACCCTGCTGCGCGGCCAGGTGGATTTATGTAAGGACATCCTGGCTCGCATGGTAGCCGACGCCCAGGACCGTCAAGGACACTCCCCCATCGCGCCGAGACAGCTGTTGCATCGGGTGCTCGACCAGTGGCGCTTGTTGCAGCCCGACGCGCCGGTGGCGGTGGAGGAGGATGGGGCCGATACCGGCCGGGTGAGCGATGACCCCACCCTGGTCCAGGCCCTGCTCAACCTTTTGGAAAATGCCGCCGACGCCCGCAAGCAGGGATTGGCGCTGCGGCTGTCCCCATGGTCGGAAGGGGGGCGCGATGGGTGTTGCATCGACATCCTGGACCGGGGGCCCGGCATCGATGCCGGCATCGCCGAGCGCCTGGGCGATCCCTTCATCAGCAGCAAGGGCAGCAGCGGCGGCATGGGCATCGGTTTCTTTCTTTCCAACGCCACCGTCGAGCGTCTTGGCGGCCGGGTGGAGATTTTCAATCGGGACGGCGGCGGTGCCTGCACCCGCGTCCTCTTGCCCTTGCTCGATCAACCATGAACGAATTACGCCCCTCCATCCTCTTGGTGGACGATGATCCGGTATTCCGCCAGGTGATGGCCCGCGCCATGGTCCGGCGCGGTTACGAAGTGCTGGAGGCGGCGGATGGTGCCCAGGCCCTGGCCTTGGCCCAGGAGCATGGCCCCGAACTGGTGTTGTTGGACCTGAAGCTGGCCCAGGATTCGGGGCTGATGTTGATCGAGTCTTTGCTGGCCCTGGACCCCCAGACCCGTATCGTCATGCTCACCGGTTACGCCAGCATCGCCACGGCGGTGGAAGCCATCAAGCTAGGCGCCATCCACTACCTGACCAAGCCCGTGGATGCCGATCAGGTGCTGGCGGCCTTCGGCCGCATTGAGGGCCGGGCCGACATTCCCCTGGCCGGCGACCCGCTGCCCGTGGATCGTTTGGAATGGGAACATATCCAGCGGGTGCTGACGGAACAAGGCGGCAACATTTCCGCCACCGCCCGCGCCCTCAAGATGCACCGACGCACCTTGCAGCGCAAACTGTCCAAGCGGCCGGTGCGGGAATGAATGAGCAAAAACAAAGCCGCCAAATATGGCGGCTTTGTTTTTTTCAAACGCCCTGGCCACGGTCATCAATATGGTGACTAGGCGCTAGCCGAAGCCATGACGAGCATCGCGGCGCGATGCTCGTCATGGGACGGACAACTTAGAACTTGACCGTCAGCGCCGTGTAGAGGGAACGGGCCGGACCGGGGACGGCAATGCCCCAAGCCACGCCAGTCATGCTCATGGTCATACCCTGACCGACGTAAGCGCCGCCCAAGGGAAGCTGGTAGTGGCGATCGAAGAGATTTTCCACGCCGAAGTCCAGACGGACCTTCTGCCAGGAGTAGCTGCCGCGCAAGTGGACCAGGCTGTAGCCGCCGGTGCGGATTTCATTCCGGGCATCGGAGACATCCTTCTTACCCATCACTCCCACCAGTTCCATCCGGTTGTCCCAGTTTTCAAACTTCTGGGTCAGGGCCAGCTTGGTGTTGAGCGGCATGATGTTGTACAGCTCGTCGTTGGTATCCAGGTTTTTGCCGTTGGTGTAGGCCAGCATGCCTTGGAAGCCCAGATCACCCCAGGCGGTCGACGAAGCAATCGGCGCCCGACCGGAGATATCCAGCCCATAGAGGCGTGCCGTTTGGTTGACGTACTTCAACACCGAGTATTGTGAAGTGGTTTTTGTGGTTGCCCGTTGATTGTTGGCGCTATCCCATTGCACGGCGTCGATATAGTCGGTGACCCGGGTGAAGTAGGGGGTCACCTTGAACTCCCAGTTCCGATCAGCCGCATGCCAGTCGAAGGTGGCGGAAAGCGTATGGGCCTTCTCGGGCTTGAGGTTGATGTCCCCCACATAGCCGTTGCCATCGCCGACGGTGTTGTTCATGACCGCCGCCATGGGCCAGGTGGACCAGGTGTAGCGTTCATAGAGGTTGGGGGAACGTACCTTGCGGGCGAAACCGAAGTCGATATCCAGTCCCTCGCTTGGCATGTATTTGGTTAAGGCGCTCAAGTCCCAGTTGTTGTCGGTTTTCTTGTGGTTGGCAGCATTAAAGGCATCGCCGTCTCTTTTTTCGTAAGTGCTCATCATGCCGGAGACGTTGATGGTCGGATCATAACCGCGGGCATCACCCGTATTCATAGTGACCTGCTCGTAGCGTACCCCCAGTAATGCAGTCCATTGCGGCGAAAGACGAGCCTCCCATTCACCGAACAATGCAGCGCGATTCCGTTGGCCATTATTGATATTGAAGAAGTTGCCGGGAGACATGCTGCCAGTTCCTGAGGGCGGCCACCAATCCTTGAGGCGGTAACGTTGATATTCGGCACCCAAACGAAGTAAGTCCTTGGAGGAAAGATCAACATCTGCCTTGACTAGGGCACCCGTAGTTTCCCCCTCGGTATTCATCGGCATACCGTTGACGGCGGTGCCATAGATGAGTTGCTTGTCCGCGCCGAAGTTCATGTAGTGGCTGACGGTCTCGCGGTAGGCACGGGCTTCTAGTTTTCCCCAGCCGAATTTTCCCTGGTACTTCAGGTTGAAGGAGTGCTGGTTGTTGTCCAGCATGTCCATGCGTTGGTTCGGATACAGCTCGTAGGGAATGTCCTGGTAGCCGACCTTGGCCTCGATCAGGTTGTCGTTTCCCTTGAGGGCCAGGGTCAGGGCGTGGTTGCGCGTCTTATAGGCGGTGGAGCCCACTTCGTCCAGGGCAAGGGTATGGCCTGTGCGGCCGGTAGCCGTGCTGCTCTTGAAATTCTGTGCCGCTTTGTAGTTGTCCGCCTCGGCGGTGGAGCCGGCATAGCTCAAGCTGATGGACTCGGTGGCGTAGGTGGCGTTGAGATGGGCGCCACGGGCGTTGCCGTTGCTGCGGTAAAAGGCGCCGACTTCGCCCTGGGTCAGGGTGCCCTGGCCCGGCGCGGCGAATACCGGTGTCGGCGAGTTCACGATGATGGTGCCGCCGATGCTGTCGCCGCCCAGGGACACTGGCGAGATGCCGGAGTAAACCTGGATGCTGCCCACATTGCTCGGGTCGATGTAGGACAGGGGGGAGTTCATGTGGTTGGGACAGGAGGCGATCAAGTCCATGCCGTCCACCTTGATGCGCAAGCGGTCGTCCGCCATGCCATGGATCACCGGCAGGCTGGAAACGCCGCCGGCGGTGTAAGACGAGACTCCCACCGTGTCTTCCAGCAGCGAGGCCGTGTCGGCCAGGGACGATTTCAGCGGGCTGGTCTGTTCCTGACGGTCCTTCACCTGCACTTCCGGCAGTTGGGTTTCCGCGGCCCACAGGGGGGGCGAGGAGAGGGGAAGCATCGCCATGGCGAGTGCGAGTCTGGTCTTGCGCACGATTTTCCTCCAAGAAAACCGCCGATCATATTGACTGGATGTCGCAATAAAAATGCGACACGTTGTCGCAGGAGGTGCTGTGACCTATCGTCGCAGGCCAGGGCAGGGAGCGGGTTTTCGCGGGTAGCATTGAGGCAGGTCAACTGCATTTCTGTTCCACTGACTAGCATCCGCCCGTTTTCCCGGTTCCCACGCCCTTGACGATCTTGCGCCGCACCTTCTTCCTGCTGGCATCGCGCCTGGCACTGCTTGCCGCATTGCTAGGGGCGCTGACGCCCACGATTTCCTATGGGGTATCGGCAGCCCGGGGCGAGCACGTGATCGAGATCTGCACCGCCATGGGTGCCAAGCGGATCGTCGTGAACGCCGAGGGCCAGCCCACGGGGAAAACCTCGGAAGCCGGCCTGCACGGCCATTGCAACTACTGCCTGCCCGGCCAAGATGCCCAATTGTTGGCCACGGTGGCGGTGGTGGACTTCACGCCGCCGCAGGTGTTGACGCCGCCGGCCCTGGGGTCGGGTTCCCGGCACCTTCCCCTTTTCCATTCCTGGCATTCTCCGCCCGCCCAGGCACCCCCCTTGGCCTGAGTCGTCAGTCCTTCGCCGTGGCGCGCCCCCTCATGGGTTCCGTGCGCGGTGCCCCGTTTGCTCGTGTGTCCCTGCTCCTGTGTCGGCCGGGACGGCGAGCGTCATTGGAAAAGGAATCGAGATGGCCCCATGTCATCGTCCGGAGCTTGTGAGCGACCGGCGCACGCCCCGCGCCCTGCGCCGTGAAATCGCCTGGGCCCTGGTGCTCAAGCTGGTCTTGATCGTCGTGATCAAGGTCTGCTTCTTCAGCCACCCGCCAGCCAAGACGGACGTGGCGGAGCGGCTCACCCAGCGATTGGGTGCGAAGACCGCGCCAGTCCCCGATTCCGCTTCCCGTCAATCCACCTTGGAGAGACCATGATTAGCGAATCCGTTGTCGATTTGTCGCGGTTGCAATTTGCCGCCACCGCGCTGTACCACTTTTTGTTCGTGCCCCTGACCCTGGGGCTTTCCTTCCTGCTGGCCATCATGGAAACGGTTTACGTCATGACCGGAAAGACCATCTACCGGGACATGACCCGATTCTGGGGCAAGTTGTTCGGCATCAACTTCGCCCTTGGGGTCACCACCGGCTTGACCATGGAGTTCCAGTTCGGTACCAACTGGGCCTACTACTCCCATTACGTGGGGGACATCTTCGGCGCGCCCCTGGCGATCGAGGGCTTGGTGGCCTTCTTCCTGGAATCCACCATGGTCGGTTTGTTCTTCTTCGGCTGGGACCGCTTGTCCAAGGTGGGCCACCTTTCGGTGACCTATCTCACCGCCATCGGCTCGAACCTGTCAGCGGTGCTGATCCTGATCGCCAACGGCTGGATGCAGAACCCGATCGGGGCGGAGTTCAATCCCGTGACCATGCGCATGGAGATGACGAGTTTCTGGGACCTGATCTTCAATCCGGTCGCCCAGTCCAAGTTCGTCCATACCGTGAGCGCGGGCTATGTCACCGGTGCCGGTTTCGTCCTCGGCATCAGCGCCTGGTATCTGCTCAAGGGACGCGACACGGCGTTCGCCCGCCGTTCCTTCCGCATCGCCGCGTCTTTTGGCCTGGCTGCCGCCCTGTCGGTGATCGTGCTGGGGGACGAGTCCGGCTACTCCGCCGCCGAAACCCAGGAAACCAAGATGGCGGCCATGGAAGCCATGTGGAAGACCGAAGCGGCCCCCGCCGGGTTGATCTTGTTCGGCATTCCCGACGAGAAGAATCGCACCACCCACGCCGAGATCAAGATCCCCTACGTGCTCGGCCTGATCGGCACCCGCAGCACCGACAAGACCCTGCCGGGGATCGATGAGCTGGAGGTGAAGATCGCCAAACGCATCGAGAACGGCGTGCTCGCGGTGAAGGCCCTGGAGGCCCTGCGCGCGGAGCCGCAGAGCCCGGAACGCCTGGCGGAGTTCAAGGCCCATCAAGGCGACCTGGGCTACGGTTTGTTGTTGAAGAAGTACGTGGCCGACGTCAGCCAGGCCACGCCGGCCCAGATCGCCCAGGCGGTGGACGACGCCATTCCAGCAGTGGCGCCCATGTTCTGGACCTTCCGCATCATGGTGGCGTTGGGAGTGTCCTTCCTCACCCTGTTCGTGCTGGCCTTCTGGCATGCCGCCAAGGGCAGCTTCGCTGCCAAGCCCTGGCTGCTCAAGTGGGCCGTGTGGAGCATTCCCCTGCCCTGGATCGCCTGCGAAATGGGCTGGTTCGTCGCCGAGTACGGTCGGCAGCCCTGGACCATCCACGGTGTGCTGCCGACCCATTTATCTACCTCTGCCCTTTCTGCCGGCGAACTGATCCTGTCCCTGGGCGGCTTTCTCGGCTTTTACACCGTGCTGCTGGTGGCCGAGTTGTACCTGATGTTCAAGTACGCCCGCTTGGGGCCATCCAGTCTCGGCACCGGCCAATATCACCACGAACAGTCCGGCCCCGGCAGCAGCGCCACCCTCGGCGCCACGCCGGCCGCCGCCTTGCGCACAAAGGAGATCTGACATGCTGGCCTATTTGCACGACTACACCACCCTGAAGGTGATCTGGTGGCTGCTGGTGGGCGTTCTGCTCCTCGGCTTTTCCATCATGGACGGCCACGACATGGGCGTCGGCATCCTGCTGCCCTTTGTCGGCAGGAACGATGACGAACGCCGCGCCATCATCAACACCGTCGGCCCCCACTGGGATGGCAACCAGGTGTGGTTCATCACCGCCGGTGGAGCCATTTTCGCCGCCTGGCCGCTGATCTATGCCACGGCCTTCTCGGGCTTCTACTTCGCCCTGCTGGCGGTCCTTTGGGCCTTGTTCTTCCGCCCGGTGGGGTTTGACTACCGCAGCAAGGTCGCTGATCCCCGTTGGCGCAAGGCCTGGGATTGGGGCCTGTTCATAGGCGGCGCGGTGCCGGCCCTGGTGTTCGGCGTCGCCTTCGGCAACGTCATGCTCGGTGCCCCCTTCCACTTTGACGAGAACCTGCTGCCCCATTACACCGGCAGCTTCTGGCAACTCTTCAATGTGTTCACGGTGTTGTGCGGCGTGGTGAGCTTCACCCTGTTGCTCAGCCACGGCGGCTACTACCTGGCGCTGCGTACCGAGGGCGAGCTGATGTTGCGGGCGCGCAAGGCGGCGGTGTCGGCTTCCGTCGTCATGGTGGCCGCTTTCCTGGTGGCGGGGGTATTCGTTGCCGGCATCGACGGCTACGTCATCACCTCGACGGTGGATACGGGTGCCGCCCTCAACCCCCTGGACAAGACCGTCGTGCGCAGCGTAGGTGCCTGGCTGAACAACTATCGCAGCTATCCGCCCCTGCTCGCGATCCCGGCCCTGGGTGTGCTGGGTAGCCTTGTGGCGGTGGTGTTCGGCCTGCGCCGGAAGTTCGGCCTCGCCTTCATCAGCAGCGGCGTGGCTCACCTGGGCGTCATCTTCACCGCCGGTGTGTCCCTCTTCCCCTTCGTCCTGCCTTCCAGTACCGATCCTCGCAGCAGCCTGACGGTGTGGGATTGCGTGTCCAGCCAACGCACCCTGGGCATCATGTTCTGGGTGGCCCTGGTCATGACCCCCATCATCATCGTCTACACGAGCTGGGCCTACCGCGTGATGCGGGGCAAGGTCACCGTGGCCTACATCCGGGCCAACGATCACTCCACTTATTGAATCGAAGGAGAAACACCATGTGGTATTTCAGTTGGGTGCTGGGCACCGCCTTTGCCGTTCTCTTCGCCGTGGTCAACGCCATGTGGCTTGAGTCGCAGGAAGACCGCAAGAACGAAACTTAACCGCTAGCGTCCCCCGCTCGGATGGATTCCGGGCGGGGGACGGGAGAAAACAATGGGACGTCAACTTGAGATTGAACTCAATGCCATCGCCAAGGGAAAAACGATCTACCGGGCCGGCGACAGCGGCCAGGCCTGGCGCGTGGTTTCCGGCTCGGTCCGACTGGACCGGCCCGGCGAGGATAGCGGCGACAGTCGCTTTGCCAGTCTGGCGGTGCCGGGCGACGTGATCGGGGCGGAGGTGATGGTGTTCGGCCGCTACAGCTTTACCGCCGTGCCCCTGTCGCCCTGCGTGGTCAGCCCCTGGCCGGGGCGGGAGGAGTCCTCCGCCCACGAGTCCATCCTGCGGATTCTGGCCAAGGCGGAGCAACGCACCGCGGAACTGGTCGCCCTGCGCTGCGGCGAAGCGATGGCCCGGGTCAAGCGCCTGATTAATCTGCTCGCCATTCCCACCCAGGATACGCAGACCGCGCGGGTGTACCTGCCGGGACGCAAGGAGATGGCGGAGATCACCGCCCTGAGCACGGAAACCGTGGCGCGCGTCATCAGCCGTTTTCGCCGCGAGGGGGTGTTGAATTCGGAGTTGCCGGTGACGGGGCCCTTGCCCCGGGGCTATTTCACGGTTAGCTGAAGAGCGATCCGCTCTGGGCCAGCGAGCGGGGCGCGGATCGGCGTGGTGGCTAGCGTCCTTGCAAAAACGCCGCCAGATCGGCGGGGGGCAGAGCCCCCAGTTGGAAGCGCGGCGTACCCATCGCCGGCAGTAGGGCGGTAAAGGGGGTCATGCCTCGCCATTCCGGCTGTACAGCATAGCGGATGGCCATTTCATTGCCGGCGAAGACATAGAGCTTGTCCGCTTTGCGCAGATGGGGCAAGTGGTCGATGTCCGCCGGTCGCAGCTCATCCATCATCACCACCGCCAGCATGGGCCTGCGGGGTCGTGGTTGGTGGCGGATCGCCTGGGCAAGACTGTCGATGATGGCCGGGCAATGGGTGCAGTCCGTGGTGGAAAAAACAACGGCGGCTGGGCGTGGCAGGGTGCGCAGCAGTTGCTCCCAAGTTTGGGGTGTGAATTCCTGGATCACGGGCGCCGCTGGTCCCGCCTCGGCGGCAGTCGCCAGCGTGAGCAGGCAGAAGACTGCCATCAAGAGTCTGCGGCTAAGGGATAGGCGCATAAACATGAATATCACTGGTGGTACGCCACAGGACGCGTATGCCGGCTGGGGTGACGACCATGCGCGGATGGTCGTTGTCCTCCGCCGTGGTGGCCAGTTCACGCAGGCGGAAATGGGCACCGTCATCGTCGGACAGCCAGGCGGAAAGATGGGTGGCCGTGCCGTCATAGCTGCGCCAGACAATCACTACCTGCCCACCCAGGGTCGCGATGTCGGCGTGTTCGGCGCGGGGGTCGGGGAGTTCCTGAACCGGCCCATCCGGGCGACCGTCGGCGAGTAGCCGACCATAACGCACCGCCGGACGGTTGTTGCGGTCCCCATACCAAACCGCGTGGTAGTCGCCGTTCTGGGCCAGGGCCAGACCGGGGCCGTGGTGGGGGCAGGCGTCAATCTTCCAATCGTCCTGGGTGGCGCGCACCACGGTATTTCCTTCGCCGAGGAGGGCAAAGGCATGATCGCGGATGTTGGGCGGAAACACGTGTCGCCAGAGGGCGGCAACCTGGCCGTCGGCGGTTCTCGCAAGGGCGATCCGGCAGCATTCACAGCTATGGTCGGCCACCTTGATATCGGCACCGAAATGGCCGCCGCCATCCCGCGACTCATTGCGGTAAATGGCTGCGCCGCGATACCCGGCGGCCCCTGCGTCTACCTGGTCGCGCTTATCGATCCAAACGGTATGTAGCGTGCCTTGGGCATCGAAGAGGATGGATTCAAAACGGTGGGTGATCATCCGGCGGTCGCTGTGGACGGTGACTGGCGGCGAGAAGTTTTCACCGCCATCCGTGGAGCGCAGCAGGCGGATTTCGCCGGTGTAAGGCTTAGCTAGGGGCTTGGTATAGGAAATCACCACTTGGCCCTGATTGCCGAAGGCAATTTTGGGATGGTTTTCCCCGTCGGCGGAAATGCTGTCGCTGCCGGTGTCCAGCACCCTGGCGGGCTGCCAGTGACGCCCCAGGTCGTCGCTGCCGCGCATGAACAAGCGCCCCGCGTCGTCGACGCCGACCACCCATAAGCGACCATCAGGTGCAACCCCGACGCCGATCGCCAAGCTGCTTTTGCCCTGTTTGGCCATGGCGCCGCGATCACTCGTCGTTCCGTGTCCCTCATGGGCGAGGCCGGGGAAGGCCAGCGCCAGTGCCAGGATGGGGGCCATCAGGCCGGTGAGCAAGCGTGGAATCATCGAAGGGGTTCGTGAGGGAGATCGTTAAAAGCGCAGCTTGATCCCGGCCGTCATGGCCAGAGGGCTGGAAAGGGTACGGTTATAGGGCTGATTATAGGTATAGCTGTTTTCCGAGTAGCTGCGATTGAAAAGATTCACCGCGCTGAGGAAAAGATCGGTGTTCTTGTCCCAGGCATAGGAGGTACTGAGGTTGACCACGGTGTTGCCGCCTTGCTGCGCCCGCATGGTGTTGTTGTTGCTGGTGGTGTCGATCATGATGGGGCCGATGTAGCGGACTTCTACATAGGCGCGCAAGCGGTCCATGGGTTTCCAGGTCGCGCCCAACGAGGCGGTGGTTTTGGGAACACCGGTCAATTGCACACCCAGGGGATCGGTGACCACGGAGCCGCGCCGGGTCAGGAAGGTTTGCGTGGCGGTGTAGCTGGCGTCGAAGTTCAGGTTGCTGGCGAACTTCCAATTGCCGACCAATTCGACCCCATGGGATTCGCCGTCCTGGTCGTTGGTATAGAAGTTCGCGGAGCCGCCGCAATTGGTAAGGTTCGCCCCGCCGTTGGAACAGATGGCCTGGACCAGGGCCGGCGCCGTGGCGTAGCTGCTCACCCGGAAGGTGGAGATCATGTTTTTGATGCGGTAAAGGAAGTAGGTTGCGCCGAGGCTCACGTCGCCGTGGCTAAAGTCGGAACCGAACTCCAGGCCAGTCAGGTTCTCTGGGCCCAGTTCTGGATTGGCGATGGTGGGGGTGTTGGTGCCATAGGTCCGGGTCGTGTTGTTGAAGCCGGGGGCACGGAAAGCTTTGTAAACGGCGCCGCGCAGAGCAATCTCGTCGGTCACGTCGAGCCTTGCCGAGACGCTGGGATTGAAGGCCGTCTTGTCCGTGTCCGGCTGAGCGCCCCCGGTGGTGACGCCTGCCGCCGTGGTCCGCGTGTTGATGCGATGGGTGTTGTTCCATACATCGTAGCGGCCGCTCAGGGTTACTTCGAGTTCGTCGATGGGCAGGTATTTGGTTTGCGCGAACAGGCCTTGGAAAACCTGCACCCCTTCCCCGTAGGTACTGCTGTTGAGATTCCCCTGGGGAGCGGATGCGGAACCCGGATTGGCGTAGAACTTTTCCGCGTCTGTCGCGGAGAGGCGACGGTAATCCACACCCAGTTGGTAGCCGGTCCAGCGACCCGCCTGGGCCTGAGACAAGGTAATGGCTCCACCTTGTTCCCGGTAGCGTTGGGAGCCGTATTGGCTATAGAACTGCACCACGGGGCTGCTTGTATTCGCCGCGGTCAATGTACTGCTGCTGCTATTGCGGCAGTCGTTGGCACCGACCAGGTAACAACTGTTGCCGTTGTATTTTTCAAAACGGACGTATTGGGCCCAGGCACTGGCTGAAAGGCTGCGTCCCGCGCCGAGGGACTGGGTGAAGCCGCCGGCGATGTCGGGGTTCTGCTGCTGATTGTTGTTGTACTGGTAGCCCAGGTCCTGGTCCTGGATGTGATAGCCCAGGCGCAGATAGCCATTCAAGTCTGCCGAAGGACGAAAGAAGGTGGTCAGTTGGATGTTGCTGTCGTTGGCCTTGGGCGCGGTTTTTTGCGGATAGCGCCAGAGGTATTCCTTGGGGATGGTCTGGTAGCCGTCGGTGCGATAGTTGTCCACGGCCAGGTTGAAGCTCAAGGCCTCGGAGACAGTGAAATTCTTGCTCAGCGCCAGGTTGCTGGTGCCCTGGGTGCCGAAGCTGATGGACAGTTCGCCGCCATTGTCCCGAACCCGCTTGGACACGATGTTGACCACCCCGGCGGTCGCCATGTTGCCCCACAGGCTGGAGTTCCCGCCACGGATGATTTCCACCCGCTCGATGTTGGATAGCGGCACCTTGTACCACTGGGTGGTCAGGTAGAACGGATCGTGGATCGGGATGCCGTCCAGCAGCACCAGCACCTTGGCGTTGCCCATGCCGCGCATTTTCGTTTGATGGCCGGTCGGGTCGGAAATAGCGGCGGGGACCCCGGTGAAGTTCATGCCGGGCACGTTGCGCAACAGTTGGTCCAGGGTCTGGGCGGGGGATTTGTCGATGTCCTCGCGGCTGATCACCGTGGTGTGCAAGGGCATTTCCTTCAAGGGTGTTTCGCTTCTGCTGGCGCTGACCAGCACTGTTCCAAGGGTCGAGGCGGACTCCGCATGGGCGACGGATAAACAGAGCAGGGAAAGCAGGGCGGGCAGGGGTTTGATCGCAATATCCATGGCAGGGCGTTGTACGTGCGTCGGCAGACAAAGCGCGGGATATTACGGAGGCTGCCACCCATCCGGCTGCGACATGTTGTCGCATGTCGGAGCTTATAGAACGATGGCCAGTACGACGGGCAATGTGATGACGGCGGCCAGGTTGCCCACCAGGACGATGGCGGCCATTTTGTCCGGCTCCTGCCGGTAGCGTTCGGCGAAGACGTAGTTGATCACCGCCGGGGGGAGGGCGCCGTATACCAGCAACAGGTCGGCCTGACGCCCGTGCAAGCCGAGCAGACGGGCGAGGACCCACGCGATGAGCATGCCGGCCACGGGGCGTGCCACGGCGCCGAGCAGGCCGTCACGCCAATGGCCGAGGCCGGCTTCGGTCATGCGCACGCCCAGGGCGAACAGGGCGAGGGGAATGGAAATGTCCCCCAGCATCTTGATGGCCATTGCCAGGGGCGGCCAGAGGGGAAGACCCAGCTCCGCCAGGACGAAACCGGCGATGGCGGCCAGCACGGCGGGAATGCGCCAGACGTTGGCAAGTTTGGTCTTGTGGTCCAGCAGCCAGATGCCCAGAGAAAAGTGCAATCCGGTGGACACCACGAAAAGGACAATGGTGTAGGGCAAGATGTCCGGGCCGAAGGCCAGGACCGCCAGCGGGACACCGAGGTTCACGCTGTTGTTGAACATCAGCGGCAGGGCCAGGGTCAGGGGTTGCTGGCCGGTGGCGCGGGCCAGCAACCAGGCCACGGCGCCGGTGCCGAGAATCAGCAGCACCATGGCGAGGGCCAGGGTGCCGTAACTGGCCAGGTCGTAGCTGCGGCCGGAAAGGCCGGAGAAGATCAGGGCGGGGACGAAGATGTCCATGTTGAGCCGGTTGGCGGCGAGCATGTCGGGAGCGTGGCGGCGGCCGTACCAATAACCCAGGCCCGTCAGGGCGAACATGGGGAAAAGGATGGCGACGATGCGCAGGGACAAGTCCATGGACTACAACCAGGTGCCTGCGGCGGGCAGCGTCATGACCGGGGTTTCGCCGGGCAGCACCAGGCCGAGGAGAAAACTCAGGGCGGCGATGAAGATGGCGGCGAAGAAGGCCGTCCAGAAGCCTTCCACCTTGAAGCCGTCCACCAGGGCTGCCACCAGTTGCACCATGAGGGCATTGATCACCAGCAGGAAGAAGCCGAAGGTGACGAAGGTCAGGGGCAGGGTGAGCACGATCAGCAGGGGCCGCACCACGGTGTTGGCAAGGCCCAGCAGCAGGGCCGAGACGAGCAGGGCCGACAGGTTGGTGAAGCGCAGGCCGCGGAAGACGTGGCTCGCCACCCACAGGGCCAGGGCGGTGATGGCCCAGTGGGCGAGGAAGGAAGACAGGCTGTCGAACATGGCGTCGATTTAGAGCACGTAGCGGGACAGGTCTTCGTCCTTGGCCAGGGCGCCGAGGCGCTCGTTGACCGTGGCCGCGTCGATGGTGACGACGGTAGCACCGCCCTTGCCGGCGTTGAAGGAAATTTCCTCCAGCAGTTTTTCCATCACCGTGTGCAGGCGGCGGGCGCCGATGTTCTCGGTCTTCTCGTTCACCTGATAGGCGATTTCCGCCAGGCGCTGGATGCCGTCAGGGGCGAATTCCAGGGTGACGCCCTCAGTGGCCAGCAGGGCCTGGTACTGGCGGGTGAGGCAGGCGTCGGTCTGGGTCAGGATGCACTCGAAGTCTTCCACCGAGAGGGAGTCCAGCTCCACCCGGATGGGCAGGCGACCCTGCAATTCGGGAATCAGGTCCGAAGGCTTGGACAGGTGGAAGGCGCCGCTGGCGATGAACAGGATGTGGTCGGTCTTGATCATGCCGTACTTGGTGGACACGGTGGTGCCCTCCACCAGGGGCAGTAGATCCCGCTGCACGCCCTGGCGCGACACGTCGGCGCCCTGGCTGTCGCTGCGGGAGGCGATCTTGTCGATCTCGTCGAGGAAGACGATGCCATTCTGCTCCACGTTACGCAGGGCGGCGGTCTTCACTTCCTCGTCGTTGATCATGCGGGCGGCTTCCTCGTCGGTCAGTACCTTGAGGGCGTCCTTGATCTTGAGCTTGCGGGTCTTCTTGCGATCCTGGCTCATGCCCTGGAACATGCCCTGAATCTGGTTGGTCAGTTCTTCCATGCCCGGCGGTGCGAAGATTTCCATCTGGGGCGGTGCCAGGGCCACGTCGATGTCGATTTCCTTGTCGTCCAGTTCGCCTTCCCGCAGTTTCTTGCGGAATTTCTGACGAGTGGTGGAATCGGCTGTGGGCTCGGCCTCGCCAAAGCCCACGGTGCGCGCAGGAGGCAGCAGCACGTCGAGGATGCGGTCCTCGGCGGCGTCCTCGGCCCGGCTGCGCTGGGCCTTCATGGCCGCTTCGCGGGCTTCCTTGAGGGCGGTTTCCGTCAGGTCGCGGATGATGGTGTCCACATCCCGACCCACGTAGCCCACCTCGGTGAACTTGGTCGCCTCCACTTTGATGAAGGGGGCGTTGGCCAGCCGCGCCAGGCGGCGGGCGATCTCGGTCTTGCCGACGCCGGTGGGGCCGATCATCAGGATGTTCTTCGGCGTGATCTCGTGGCGCAGGGGCTCGGCCACCTGGGATCGACGCCAGCGGTTGCGCAGGGCGATGGCCACGGCCTTCTTGGCTGCGGCCTGGCCGACGATGTGCTTGTCCAGTTCCGAAACGATCTCGGCGGGCGTCATCTGGGTCATGGCTTATTCCAGGGTTTCGATGATGTGGTTCTGGTTGCTGTAGATGCAGAGGTCGCCAGCAATGGAGAGGGATTTCTTGACGATCTCGGCCGGGGCCAGCTCGGTGTTTTCCAGCAGGGCGCGGGCGGCGGACTGGGCGTAGGCGCCGCCGCTGCCGATGGCGACGATGCCGTACTCCGGTTCCAGCACGTCGCCGTTGCCGGTGATGACCAGGGAGTTCTCCCGGTCGGCCACCGCCAGCATGGCTTCCAGGCGGCGCAGCATGCGGTCCGTGCGCCAGTCCTTGGCCAGTTCCACGGCGGAACGCAGCAGGTTGCCCTGGTGTTTGTCCAGCTTGGCCTCGAAGCGTTCAAACAGGGTGAAGGCGTCGGCGGTGCCGCCGGCGAAGCCGGCCAGGATCTGACCGTTGTAGAGGGTGCGCACCTTGCGGGCGGTGCTTTTGATGACGATGTTGCCCAGCGTTACCTGGCCGTCGCCGCCGAGGGCAACGTGGTTGCCGCGACGGACGGACAGGATGGTGGTGCCGCGATACTGTTCCATGGCATGAACCTTAGCGATGCAAAGGGACGAAGCTTACCCGCCTTTGGCGGCGGGCGGCAGAGAGCGGAACGGGGCTCAGCCCCGCAGGCGGGAGACGATTTCGCTGGTCAGTTCGGCCTGGTTCATGGAGTAGAAATGCAGCCCCGGGGCGCCGGCCTTGAGCAGGCGCTCGCAGAGTTCGGTCACCACGTCGAGACCGAAGGCTTTGACCGAGTCGACGTCGTCGCCGAAGCCCTCGAACTTCTTGCGCATCCAGCGCGGCAGTTCGGCACCGCAGGCATCAGAGAAGCGGGCCAGCTTGGAGAAGCTGGCAATGGGCATGATGCCCGGCACGATGGGCGTGGTGATGCCCAGGGCCTGACACTCGGCGACGAAATGCTCGTAGGCGTCGGCGTTGAAAAAGTATTGGGTGATGGCGGAATCGGCGCCGGCATCCACCTTGCGCTTGAAGGCCAGCAGGTCGTCCCGGGGGCTGCGGGCCTGGGGATGCCATTCAGGATAGGCGGCGACTTCAATATGGAAATGATCCCCGGTTTCGGCGCGGATGAATTCCACCAGTTCGTTGGCGTAGCGCAATTCGCCGGGATCGCCGGTGCCGGAAGGCAGGTCGCCGCGCAGGGCGACGATGCGGCGAATGCCGCGATCCTGGTAGCGCCGGAGAATGGCGCGAATGCTGTCCTTGCTGGAACCGACGCAGGAGAGATGGGGCGCGGCGTCATAGCCACCGGCAACGCCGGCGTCCTGGGTGTCGAACACGGCCTCGAAGGTGCGCTCCTGGGTGGAGCCGCCGGCGCCGTAGGTCACGGAGAAGAAGGTGGGCTTGAGGACCGCCAGCTTGTCGCGGGTGATGCGCAGCTTGTCCATGCCCTCCGCCGTCTGGGGCGGGAAGAACTCGATGGACAGTTCGAAATCGTGGCTCATGGATTTTCCTTTTCGGCGACAGGGCCGTGGATCCGCAAGGGAGTGTGTTCGGGCAGCAATTGGGACGGCTTGGCGACGGGCTCGTCCCGGCCGTGCAGTTGCGCAGTGACCTGTCCCGCATCGATCAGGGCCTGGGCAGCGCTACGGGAGGCGGCCAGACCGAGCTTCACCAGCAAGACATCGGCCCGGACCTGATGGCCGTGGGCATGGGGCGGCGTCAGCGCCGGTCCTGGCTTCTTTTCATGGGGTGCCGTTTTCCCTTTCGGTTTTCGGGCATGAAAAGAATTCATGGACACGGCGCGTTCCGCCCGCGAGCTGCTTAGTAGCGGTAGTGGTCGGCCTTGTAGGGGCCTTCCACGGGCACGCCGATGTAGTCGGCTTGCTGCTGGGTCAGGGTGGTGAGCTGCACGTTGAGGGTCTTCAATTGCAGACGGGCCACCTTCTCATCCAGGTGCTTGGGCAGGGTGTACACGCCCACGGGGTAGTCGGCGGTCTTGGTGAACAGCTCGATCTGGGCGATGGTCTGGTTGGCGAAGCTGGAAGACATCACGTAGCTGGGGTGGCCGGTGGCGCAGCCCAGGTTCACCAGACGGCCCTTGGCCAGCAGGATGATGCGCTTGCCGTCGGGGAAGATCACGTGATCCACCTGGGGCTTGATCTCTTCCCACTGGTACTTTTCCAGGGAGGCGACGTCGATTTCGTTGTCGAAGTGGCCGATGTTGCAGACGATGGCGTTGTTCTTCATCTTCACCATGTGGTCATGGGTGATGACATGGAAGTTGCCGGTGGTGGTGACGAAGATGTCGGCCTTGTCGGCGGCGTATTCCATAGTGACGACGCGATAGCCTTCCATGGCGGCTTGCAGGGCGCAGATGGGGTCGATTTCCGTCACCCACACTTGGGCGGACAGGGCGCGCAGGGCCTGGGCGGAGCCTTTGCCCACGTCACCGTAGCCGCAGACCACGGCGATCTTGCCGGCCACCATCACATCGGTGGCGCGCTTGATGCCGTCCACCAGGGATTCACGGCAGCCGTAGAGATTGTCGAACTTGGACTTGGTGACAGAATCGTTCACGTTGATGGCGGGGAACTTGAGATCACCGCGTTGATGCATTTGGTACAGACGATGCACACCGGTGGTGGTTTCCTCGGTCACGCCCTTGATCTGGGCCAGACGCACGGAGTACCAGGTGGGGTCCGTGGCCAGCTTGGCCTTGATGGCGGCGAAGAGGATGGTTTCTTCTTCGGAACCGGGCTTGGCCAGCACGGAAATGTCCTTCTCGGCCTTGGCGCCCAGGTGCAGCAGCAGGGTGGCGTCGCCGCCGTCGTCGAGGATCATGTTGGAGTAACCGCCGTCGGCCCATTCGAAGATGCGGTGGGTGTAGTCCCAGTACTCGGTGAGGGTTTCGCCCTTGACGGCGAACACGGGAATCTTGGCGGCGGCGATGGCGGCAGCAGCGTGATCCTGGGTAGAGAAGATGTTGCAGGAGGCCCAACGCACTTCGGCACCCAGGGCAGTCAGGGTTTCGATCAGCACGGCGGTCTGGATGGTCATGTGCAGGGAGCCGGTGATGCGGGCGCCCTTGAGGGGTTGGGTCTTGGCGAATTCTTCGCGGATGGCCATCAGACCGGGCATTTCGGTCTCGGCGATCTTGATTTCCTTGCGGCCCCAGTCGGCCAGGCCGATGTCGGCGATAACGTAGTCTTGGAAGTTGCTCATGGTGGGCTCCTTGGTCGGTGACGGGAAGGAAACCTGAGCATCGCTTGATTGGCGCGGCTCACCTTGCCCCGGCACGGGTTAGGTGAGCGCCGTTTGAAAATCCGAGCCTAGGGGATGAGGTGAAAACAGCCCTTGCAGCGCTCCTCGGAATGGGCGGCATTATAGCGGGGCCGCCCCGGTTCACGAAGCGCTGAATTCCTCCCAGGCCCGGGTGGCCTCGGCGGCGTACATCAGGGAGGGGCCGCCGCCCATGTAAACCGCCACGGCCAGGGTTTCGTCGAGTTGGGCCTTGCTTGCCCCCAGCTTGATCAGGGTTTTGACGTGGAAGCCGATGCAGCCGTCGCAGCGGGCGGCGACGCCGATGGCCAGGGCGATCAATTCTTTGTCGAGAGCGGACAGGACGCCGGGCGCCATGGCGGCCTTGGCCATGGCGGAGAAGCCGGCCATGGTCTCCGGTTGGGCGGCGCGGAAGATAGCCAGCCCCTTGTTGAGGTCGGTGGTGATTTGTTGGAAGGATTTGCTGGACATTGCGGACTCCGTATTTCAGATATATCTAATATACGGAGGCAAAAGAAAGGAGGCCAGGGGTACTGGCCTCCTTTGTGACTTTGGTTACCGGGGCGACGAAGCGGTCTGTGCGCTGCGCTTACAGGCTGGCATCCGCACGGAGTGCGGCTGCCTTTTCGGTATTTATTTTGAGTCGGACCGATTGGTCCTCCTCGAAGTACGGACGCCCCGCCGCTATTGCGGCTGCCTTTTCGCTACGCTCAAAGGCCAGCGTCGGCACGAAGCGCCGCCGCTTTGTCCGTACTTTCCCAGCTGAAGTCGGCGTCTTCTCGGCCGAAGTGGCCGTAGGCGGCGGTCTTTTGATAGACCGGACGCAGCAGATCCAGCATTTGCACGATACCCTTGGGGCGCAGGTCGAAGTGGCGCTTCACCAGTTCGGCGATCTTCTCGTCGCTGATCTTGCCGGTGCCCTGGGTGGTGACCCAGACGGAGGTGGGTTGGGCCACGCCGATGGCGTAGGAAATCTGCACCAGGCACTTGCTGGCCAGGCCAGCGGCAACGATGTTCTTCGCCACGTAACGACCGGCGTAGGCGGCGGAGCGGTCCACCTTGGAGGGATCCTTGCCGGAGAAGGCGCCGCCGCCGTGGGGGGCGGCACCGCCGTAGGTGTCCACGATGATCTTGCGCCCGGTCAGGCCGCAGTCGCCTTGGGGACCGCCGATGACAAAACGGCCGGTGGGGTTCACGAAGTACTTGATGTCGCCCTTGATCAGTTCCTTGGGCAGCACGGGCTTGATGATTTCCTCGATCACGGCCTCGCGGATGGCTTCCAGGCTGATGTCGGGGGAGTGTTGGGTGGACAGCACGATGGCGTCGATGGCGTCGGCCTTGCCGTCCTTGTACTTGACGGTGACCTGGGACTTGGCGTCGGGGCGCAGCCAGGGCAGGATGCCGTTCTTGCGCAGATGGGACTGACGCTCCACCAGACGGTGGGACAGGTAGATGGGCAGCGGCATCAGGCTGGGGGTTTCGTCGCAGGCGTAACCGAACATCAGGCCCTGGTCGCCGGCGCCCTGGTTCAGGTAGTCGTCGGAGGCGCGATCCACGCCTTGGGCGATGTCGGGGGACTGCTTGTCGTAGGCCACCAGCACGGCGCAACCCTTGTAGTCGATGCCGTATTCGGTGTTGTCGTAGCCGATGCCCTTGATGGTGTCGCGGGCCACCTGGATGTAGTCCACGTTGGCGTGGGTGGTGATCTCGCCAGCGAGGACAACGAGGCCGGTGTTGCACAGAGTTTCGGCGGCGACCCGGGCGTACTTGTCCTGGGTCAGGATGGCGTCGAGGATCGCGTCGGAAATCTGGTCGGCCACCTTGTCAGGGTGGCCTTCGGAGACGGACTCGGAAGTGAAGAAGTATTCGGACATTTGAACTGCTCCTGAGAAATTCCCCTTGCTCGGTCGTTCGACCGGCCCCGGGGAGACAGAGCAGTCGACGCTTTAGCGAGATTTGTTTTTCAGTCCAACGGTCCTGCGAACAGGAATTTTGGACCTTCTCCGCCTCGCAAGTTGTCATGGTTAACTCGGCGGAACACGGCAATGCTAGCAGCGTTTGCGACACTAATAAACCCCGTAAGCCAAGGGATATCCCGATCGAGGCGATGGCGAAGGGCGGTTTTATTCCCTTTTCCCCGCTGCGTAGATGGCGGACAATGCGCCCCGCCCGCTTGATCTCGACCCGCCATGAGTTTTTTGTTCCATCTGCTGTCCCGTTTTCCTTTGCCCCTGCTCCACGCCCTCGGTGCTTTGGCGGGCTGGGGGTATTACGCCGTGTCGGGTGCTTACCGGCAGCGTCTGCGGGCCAACCTGCCGGCGGACCTGGTGCGGACCACTTCCCCCCTGGCGGTGGCCGCCGCCACGGGCCAGGGATTGTTCGAATTGCCCTGGCTTTGGCTACGGCCCCAGGCGGAAGTGGTGGCCAAGGTGGTCAAGGTGGACAACTGGTCCCTGGTGGAAGAGGCCTGGGCGGCCGGCAAGGGCATCCTGTTCCTGACGCCCCATCTGGGCTGTTTCGAGATCACCGCCCAGTACTACGCCAACCACCGGCCCATGACCGTGCTGTACCGCAAGCCCAAGCGCGCTTCCCTGGTGGCCTTGGTCGAGGGCGGGCGGGGCGCCAATCTCAAGCTGGCGCCGGCGGATCTGTCCGGCGTGCGCAGCCTACTCAAGGCCCTCAAGCAGGGCGAGGCCGTCGGCATGCTGCCCGACCAGGTACCTGGCAGCGGCGAAGGCGTCTGGGTGCCTTTTTTCGGCCGCCCGGCCTACACCATGACCCTGGCGCCGCGCTTGGCCGATACCGGCGCCACCGTGCTGCTGGCCTATGCCGAGCGCCTTGCCGGTGGGCGTGGCTACCACCTGAAACTGTTCCCGCTGCCCGACGCCCTGACGGGGGACGCCGAACAAAAAGCCGCCGCCATCAACCGCGCACTTGAGGGATTGATCCGACAATGTCCCGAGCAGTACGCCTGGGGCTACAACCGCTACAAGCGTCCCAGCGGCGCGCCCTTGCCACCCGCGGGGGATGCCACTGACCCGGGCATGCCGCCGCCCAATGCTTTGTCCCCGCACGGTGGGCCGAAGTGAGGGCCAAGCCATGATGGGGCGCCTTGCCATTGCGTTGATGTGGCTGCTGCACTGGCTGCCCTTCCCCCTGTTGGGGGCTATGGGGCGGGCCTTCGGTCTTTTGCTGTGGGCCGCCAACCGGGAACGGCGGCGGGCCACCATGACCAATCTGCGCCTCTGTTTTCCCCAGCGCAGCGAGGCCGAGCGCCGCCGCCTGGCCCAGGCCCATTTCGTCGCCTTCGCCCAGACCGCCCTGGAGCGCAATCTGCTCTGGTGGTCATCCCCCCGACGCCTCAAGCGCTTGATCCAGCTCGAGGGGCAACACCATCTGGCGGAGTTGGAGGGACGGCCGATGATGCTGTTGGCGCCCCATTTCGTCGGCCTCGACATGGGCTGGACCCGGCTCTGCCTGGAGCAGGACATGGTCACCATGTATTCCCGGGTGAAGAACCCCGCCTTCGACGCCGCCGTGCTGCGGGGGCGGACCCGCTTCGGCCGGCAGAAGCTGTTGTCCCGCCAGGACGGGCTGCGCTCCATCGTCGGCGCCATCCGTGCCGGCCTGCCCTTCTATTACCTGCCCGACCTCGACTACGGTCCCCGCGACGCCGTGTTCGTGCCGTTCTTCGGCATGCCCGCCGCCACAATCACTGCCGTGTCGCGGCTGGCCAAGCTGACCGGCGCCCAGGTGCTGACCGTCACCACCCGGCGCCGGGCCAATGGCTACACGACCACCATCGGCGCACCCTGGGCCGACTTCCCCACGGCCGACGCCAGCGTCGACGCGGCCCGCATGAACCGGGAAATCGAACAGGCCCTCATGGCCGATGGCGGCGCCGACCTGGCCCAATACCTGTGGTCCCACAAGCGCTTCAAAACCCGTCCTGCCGGGGAAAAAGGGGTTTATTGAGCCCCCTCTTCCCGTACCGACGCAAAAACAGCGGGTTACCATAGCCCGATGCTCGCCACCCCGTTCACCAATCCGTCCCTGGACGAGATTCGCCAACTGCTGCGCACGGTCAAGACCGTGGCCGTGGTCGGCTATTCGCCCAAGCCGGAACGCCCTTCCCATTACGTGGCGGCCGACTTGCAGGCGCGGGGTTACCGCATCATTCCCGTGCGTCCCGGCATCAGTGACGGCCTGGGGGAAAAGGCCTACGCCCGTCTCGCCGACCTGCCCGAAGTACCGGACCTGGTGAATGTGTTCCGCGAACCCTCCGCCGTGGCGGGCATCGTGGACGACTGTATCCGCCTCGGCGTGAAGCGGCTCTGGTTGCAGGACGGTGTGATCGACGAAGCCGCCGCCCGCAAGGCCCAGGCCGCCGGCATCACCGTTGTCATGGATCGTTGCACCAAACGCGACCAAGGATTATTGGCATGAGCAAGCGCATGCCAATAATCCTTGCGGATAAATGGATCGCCCACCCCCCATCCCCCACCCTGAGGGCGGGGGCGACGGATGACTTCCGGCCTCGGAGCCGTAAGCGTTTTAAGATTTTCTCCGCACCCTGCGGTAAAGGTTTGTCGGCATGAAACTCAAATTCACCAAAATGCACGGCCTCGGCAATGACTTCGTCGTCATCGACGCCGTGCGTCAACGCTTTATTCCCACCGAGGCCAAGGCCCGTTTCCTCGGCGATCGTCACTTCGGCGTGGGCTTCGACCAGATGCTCATCGTCGAGCGGCCCAGCCGCCCCGACGTGGATTTCCGCTATCGCATCTTCAACGCCGACGGCAGCGAAGTGGAGCAGTGCGGCAACGGCGCCCGCTGCTTTGCCCGCTTCGTCGCCAACCAGGGCCTGAGCGACAAAAAGGAAATCAAGGTCGAGACCAAGTCCGGCATCATCGCCCCGCGCCTCACCGACGACGGCCAGGTGACGGTGGACATGGGCGTGCCGCGTTTTGCCCCCGCCGAGATTCCCTTCGTCTCCGACACCGATGCCGCCGAGCAGCCCCTGGAGGTGAACGGCAAGACCGTCACCATCAGCGCCGTGTCCATGGGCAATCCCCACGCGGTGCAGGTGGTGGACGACGTGGATGCCTTCCCCGTCGCCGAGGACGGCCCCGTCATCGAACACCATCCCCGTTTTCCCCAGCGGGTGAATGCGGGCTTCATGCAGGTGGCGGACCGCCACGCCATCCGCCTCCGGGTTTATGAGCGCGGTGCCGGCGAAACCCTGGCCTGCGGCACCGGCGCCTGCGCCGCCGTGGTGGCCGGCATCCGGCGCGGCCTGCTGGACTCGCCGGTGCGCGTCACCACCCGTGGTGGCGAACTGTCCATCGCCTGGGCCGGTCCCGGCCAGCCGGTGCTGATGACCGGCCCCGCCGTCACCGTGTTCGATGCGGTGATCGACCTTCCCGACAACCTTTGATCTTTCTTGCCGACCGCCTTTCCCGGAGCCTTTATGAACGCTGAAGAAGTCGCCATCTATCTCAAGACCCATCCCGAATTTTTCGAGCAATACGGCGACATACTGGTCAATTTGCGCCTGCCCAATCCCCATGGCGGTGCCGCCGCTTCCCTGGCGGATCGTCAGGTGGCGGTGCTGCGGGAGAAGGTGGCCCTGTTGGAAGGCAAGATGGGCGAGCTGCTGCGCTTTGGCGAACAGAACGACGCCATCGCCGAGAAGGTGCACCGTCTGGCGGTGGCCCTGATGGGCGCCAGCACCCTGGCCGATGCCGTGCGCCATCTCTACGCCCACCTGGAGGGCGCCTTCGCCGTGCCCCACGTGGCGGTACGCATCTGGGGCGTGGGTAGCGGCCAGGATGCCGCCGCCACGGAGTTCGCCGAAGTGCCCGACACCCTCAAGGCCTTCGCCGGCGGCATGATGAATCCCTACTGCGGTTTTTCCGCCGGACAGGAAGCCGTGGCCTGGTTCGGCGATCGGGGCGAGCACATCCGCTCCATCGCCCAGGTGCCCCTGCGCGAGCACGGCCACGACGGCGGCGCCTGTTTCGGCCTGCTGGTGCTGGCCAGCGAGGAAGTGGAGCGCTTCTACCCCGACATGGGCACCCTCTACCTGTCCCGCATCGGCGACATGGCCTCCGCCGCCCTGTTGCGGGTGGTGGGCTGACCGTGGCCAGCGGATCGGTCCAGGCGCCCGGCGCCGAGCCCGATCCCACGGTGGTCCGCTTCCTCGAGGAGCTGGACCACCAGCGCCGCCTCAGCGGCCACACCCTGACCGCCTACCGCCGCGACCTACAGCAACTCCAGGCCCTGGCCGCCGGCCAGGCCCTCGTCGGTCTGCAATACGCCCAAATCCGCCGCTTCGCCATGCAGCTGCACGGCAAGGGCCTGGGCGCCAAATCCATCGCCCGCACCCTGTCCGCCTGGCGTGCCTTCTATCGTTGGCTGGCCCGGCGCGGTGACGTGGCGCGCAATCCGGTGGACGGCGTGCGTCCGCCCAAGGCACCGCGTCGCTTGCCCAAGGCCCTGGCGGTGGAGCAGGTGAGCGCCCTGCTCGAGGGCGAGGCCGACAGCCTGCTGGAACACCGCGACCTGGCCATGTTCGAGCTGTTCTATTCCTCCGGCCTGCGCCTGGCCGAATTGGCCGGCCTCGACCATCGGCTCGGGCTGGACCTGGCGCAAGGCGAAGTCACCGTCACCGGCAAGCGGGCCAAGACCCGCACCGTGCCCCTCGGCGAAAAAGCCCGCCAGGCCCTGGTGCGCTGGCTGGCCCTGCGTCCCCAGTTGGCCCTGCCCGAGGAAAGCGCCCTGTTCGTCAACCGCTTCGGCCGCCGCCTCTCGCCCGGTTCCATCGCCCGCCGCCTCGACCAGTGGGCCAAGGCCCGGGGCGTGGCGGTGCATGTGCATCCCCACATGCTGCGCCACTCCTTCGCCAGCCACGTCCTGCAATCCTCCGGCGACCTGCGCGCCGTGCAGGAAATGCTGGGTCATGCCTCCATCAGCACCACCCAGATCTACACCCACCTCGATTTCCAACACCTGGCCGCGGTGTACGACGCGACTCATCCCCGTGCCAGGAAGAAGGGCGGCTAGTCCCGTGGCGCCAGTCTGTCGCCGGCCGGGATAGGTCAGGCCAACCACTTAGTCCGCATCAGGAGTCCGTTGTGCGCCTCCACGCCAAGGCATTGCAATATTTCGACATGATCCGCCGTTGTGGTTCCATCCGCGAGGCGGCGCGGCAATTGCACGTGGCCTCCTCGGCGGTGAATCGGCAATTGCTGGAACTGGAAGGGCAGTTGGGGACGCCTTTGTTTGAGCGGCTTTCCGCCGGCCTGCGGTTGACCGCCGCCGGTGAGATCGTGGCGCAACACGTGATCTCGGTGCTCCAGGATGCCCGCCGGGTCGAAGGGGAGCTGGAAGCCTTGCGCGGCATCCGCCGCGGCGAAGTGAACGTGGTGGCCGTGGAAGGCGTCACTTCCGATTTGCTGCCGGCGGTGCTGGCGCGCATGCATGAAACCTATCCCGGCGTGCGGGTGGAAACCCGCTCCATGGGATCGGCGTCCATGAGCGCTGCGGTGGAAAGCGGCGATGCCGACGTGGCCCTGGGCTACTCCCTGCCGGCGACCGGCGCACTCCAATGTCTGGCCCAGGGGCGGTTCTCCATTGGCGCGGTGTTGGCGGCGGACCATCCCTTGGCCGGCAACAAGCCGATCAGTTTCAAGGAATGCTTGTCCTCCCCCCTGATCCTGGCAAGTTCCGAGTTGTCCCTGCACACTTTGTTGCAGCCCCTGTTGCAACGCTACCGGGGCCAGGTCGAGATCGTGACGACCTCCAATTCCATCGAGCTGATGAAGCGGCTCGCCGAGCGCAAGCTGGGCATCGCCTTTCAGACCTGCATCGGCCTCGAGCGGGAGCTGGCCGAGGGCCGGCTTTGCCTCCGTCGCCTATCGGATCGGCAACTCGCGCCGTCCGATCTGGGCGCCTACGTCCGTGCCGGGCGGACCTTGCCGCCGGCATTGGACGCTTTCATCCGCATCGTCGAAGCGGAATTGCGCCGACGGCAATCCGGCGAGGCCCTCGCCGCGCCGTGAGTTTTGGCAGCGGCCGTATCTGATGCTTTTTTTAGATCGGTACGCTGCTTATTCTCTGCTATCAGGCAACACCCAGGTCGGCCTAAAGTGGCGCCATCGCTTTAGCCCGGAACCTTGTGTGCCATGTCCGTCCCGACTTCGCTTCCCCCTCTTTTGCTCATTCATGGTGCCTGGCAAGGCGCCTGGGTATGGACCTCCCTGGCGGAGTGCTTGCGCCCCCTGGGTTGGACCTGTCACGCGATAGACCTTCCCGGCAACGGCAATGACGACACCCCGGCCGAGGCCGTCAACCTGGATTGCTATGTGCGCCATGCGGCTGACTGGCTGGATCGTCAGCCCGGCCCCGTGGTGGTGGTGGGGCATAGCGGCGGCGGCGTCGTGGCCTCCCAACTGGCCGAAGCGCGCCCCGACAAGGTTGCCGCCCTGGTGTACCTGGCGGGCATGATGCTGCCCAGCGGCATGGGCTTTGGCCAATTGGTACAGGAAGCCTTGGCGGAATACCCCGAGGCGGCGGGAATAGGCCGCTATCTGGCGTGGTCCGCCGACCGCAGCCTGAGCAGCGTTCCCGAGGCGGCGGCCAAGGAAATCTTTTTCCACGATTGTCCCGACGCCGTCGCGGCCGCTGGCGCCGCCAGGCTGGTGGCGCAGCCCGAGGAAGGGCGCGCCTTGGTGGCGCAGCTCAGTCCCGAGCGTTGGGGGCGCGTGCCCCGTCTGTATGTGGAGGCCCTGGAGGATCGATCGGTCATCCTGCCGCTGCAACGGCGCATGCAGGCGCTTTGTCCCGGTGCCCGCCGGGTCTCCATCGCCACCGGCCATGCCCCCCATGTGGCGGCGCCCCATCGACTCGCCCCCCTGCTCGACGAGGCCTTGCGGGACCTGCTGCGCCATGACTGACTTACCCCAAACGACGCTTATTCCTCAACGGAGAATCCCATGATCCTCATCAAAAAAACTTCCGCCTTGTCGGCCCTGGTGCTGGGGTTGCTGACCATCAGTCCCGCCGCCTTGGCGGAGTTGACCAAGGTGCGCTTCACCCTCGATTGGCGCTTCGAAGGTCCCCAGTCGGTTTTCGTCCTGGCCAAGCAGAAAGGCTATTTCACTCAGGAAGGGCTGGATGTCAGCATCGACGCCGGCGCCGGTTCCAGCGGCACCATTCAGCGACTGGCCACGGGGGCCTACGACATGGGGTTCGGCGACATCAACACCCTGATCGAATTCGCCGCCGGCGTGCCTGCCGGCCAGGCCCCCCAGGCGGTTTACATGGTTTATGACCGGGCGCCCTTTGCGCTCTTCGCGCCGAAAAAGAACGGCATCAAGTCGCCCAAGGACCTGGTGGGCAACACCATTTCCGGCGCCACCTTCGACGCGGCACGCAAGACCTGGCCGGTATTGGCCAAGGCCCTCGGCATTCCGGCGGACAGCGTCAAATGGGTCAGCGCCGATCCCGCGTTGCGGGCCACCCTGGTGCTCAACGGCAGCGCCCAGGCTTCCACCGGCTTCCTCAATTCCAGCACCGAGTACACCAGTCGCGGCGTGCCCGCGGCGGAGGTGATGCGGTTCCACTATGCCGACTATGGCGTCAAGCTCTATGGCAATGCCGTGCTCGCCTCGCGGGCCATGATCGAGAAAAATCCCAAGGCCGTGGCCGGCGTGGTGCGGGCCGTCAATCGGGCCTTGCAGGATGCCCTGAGCAATCCCGCCGAGGCGATTCGCGCCCTCAAGGAAAAGGATGCCTTGATCAACGAAGCCCTGGAGCTGGAGCGGCTCAAGGACATGTTCCCCGCCATCGTCACCCCCGGCACCCGGGCCCATGGCCTGGGCGCCATCGACGAGGCCCAGTTCGCCCAGCAGGTGACGGACATCACCGAAGTCTTCGCCCTCAAGCAGCGGCCGGATCCCAAGGAATTGTTCACTCCCGCCTTCCTGCCGGCAGAAAAAGAACGTCGTCTCCATTAACCGATTTCCCTGCCTTTCCACAAGAGAGGCATCCCCTCCGCTCCTCAAGGACACAGACATGGTGCTCTATACCGCTCCCCGCAAGGCCGAAACCATTCCCCTGATCGATCTCGGCCCCAGTTTTTCCGGCGACATCGAGGCGCGCCGCGCGGTCGCTCGGCAAATACGGACGGCCAGCCTGGATACGGGGTTCTTTTACGTGACCGGCCACGGCATTCCGGAAACCTTGATCCAGGACCAGTTCCTTTGGTCGCGGCGTTTCTTCGACCAGAGCCTGGCGGAGAAAATGGCCTGCGATCTCTACAACTCCCATTCCCGCTCCGGCTACGAGCCCATGGCGGGTCAGTCCCTCGATGCCGATTCGCCCCCGGACCTGAAGGAAAGCTATTACTGCGGCGAGGAACTACCCGATAACCATCCCCTGGCCCAGGCCGGCGTGCGGGGCTTTGGCCACAACCAGTGGCCCGCTGCCCTGCCCGGATTCCGCACGCAAATGCTGGCCTACCACCGCGCCCTCAAGGGACTCGGCCTGCATCTGATGCGCCTGCTGGCCCTTTCCCTGGACTTGCCGGAACATCATTTCGACGACAGCTTCAGCGAGCCCATGGCTAACCTGCGTCTGATCAAATATCCGCCCCATCCCGATTCGGCCGCCTTCAACCAGATCGGCGCGGGCGCCCATACCGACTGGGGCGGCCTGACCCTGCTGTTGCAGGACGATGCGGGCGGCTTGGAGGTGCAGGACGTGACCGGCGCCTGGTTGGCGGCGCCGCCCATTCCCGGCAGCTACGTCATCAATCTGGGCGACTTGATCCAGAAATGGACCAACGACATCTACCGCTCCAATTTCCATCGGGTGCGCAACAGCGTCTCCGGCGGCGAGCGCTATTCCGTTCCCTTTTTCTACAGCCCCAATCCCTCGGCGCGAATCGAATGCCTGCCGGGTTGCAGCGACGCCGACCGTCCGGTCCTGCACGCTCCCTGCACTTGCCAGGAACACATGGACGCCCGCTGGCTGGAGACCTACGGCAAGATGTAATGGGCCATCCCGCAGCCGCTGCGGGATGATGCTCAGGGTTGCGTGCTGCGCACCAGGGCCTGTAAGGCGTTCTTCACCCGCTCGATCACCGGCCCCCAGCCGCCGCCGGCGGGTTGGCGGAACAGTCGCATCACGCCCGGATACCAGGGCGTGTCTTCCCGCTCCTTGAGCCAGCGCCAGTCGGTCTGGTAGTCCGGCAGCAGCAGCCAGCAGGACTTGCCCAGGGCGCCGCTGAGGTGGGCCACGGCGGTGTCCACCGCGATCACCAGATCCAGATTCATCACCAGGGCGGCGGTGTCGGCGAAGTCCACGCAGCGGCTGCCCCATTCGTCGATGGCCCAGCCTGCCGGCGGCTGCGCCGCTTCTGCCTCGCCCCGCCCCTTTTGCAGGCTGATCCAGCGGATGCCCGCCACATCGGCCAGAGGCGCCAACAGAGCGAGGGACGCCAGGGAACGTTCGGCATCGTTTTCGAAACGGGGATTGCCCTGCCACACCAGGCCCACGCGCAAGGCTTCGCGGCGCGGCCCCAGGACCTCGGCCCAATGGCCGATGCGCGCCGGGTCGGCGTTGAGATAGGGCAGCGCGGCGGGAATGGTGTCGAGCCGTGTCTGGAACAAGCCCGGCAGGCTCAAGGGCGGCGCCCAGAAATCCCAGCCGCTGGCGGGGAAGGGGGCGTCCACGGCCAGGGCTTCATCCACTGCCGGCATGCGCGCGAACAGGGACACCAGACCGGGATGGCACAGCACTGAGACCTGG
Organism: Denitratisoma sp. agr-D3; assembly: GCF_054658675.1. Lineage (NCBI taxonomy): Bacteria > Pseudomonadati > Pseudomonadota > Betaproteobacteria > Nitrosomonadales > Sterolibacteriaceae > Denitratisoma > Denitratisoma sp. agr-D3. Next base: position 145,715 of record NZ_BAAGIA010000001.1, read on the forward strand.
CGCGCGCCCCGGGCCTTGACCAGGGCGGCGTAACGGCAGAGCTGGATCATGTCGCCGTGGCCGGCCTCGAAGCCGATCAGCAGCGACTTGCCGGCCAGGGCCTCGCCGCGCCAACGCGGGCAGGTCAGGTAATCCTCCAGAGGGGCGTACCAGTCGCGGCTTTCCAGGCGTTGCCAGCCTTCTTCGTAGCGACCCTGGCGCAGCAGCAGGTAGGCCAGATTGAAGGCGGACTTGCGGTGGTCCGGCGCCAGGGCCAGGGCGCGGCGATAGCATTGCTCCGCCTCGGCTTCGCGCTTAAGACTCGCCAGCAGCACGCCCAGGTTGGACAGGACCGCCGGCGAATCCGGCGTGATCGCCAAGGCCCGGCGGTAGCCGTCCTCCGCCTCGGCAAAGCGTTTCTGGCCGGCCAGCATGGCGCCGAAATTGAGCAAGATTTGACTCTGCTCCGGCTTCAGCGCCAGGGCGCGGCGGTAGTGGCTTTCCGCCTCCGCCAGGGCGCCCCGGTCCTCCAGCAGCAGGGCCAGATTGGCGTGCACCTCTGCTTGGTCGGGGGCCAGCGCCAGGGCCTGGCGCAGGGCGTCCTCCGCCGCCTCGGGCTGGCCCTCGGCGCGTAGGCGGTTGCTGTCTTGGAACAGGCGTTGAACGGTGTCGGCAACGGAGGGCATGGGGCGATTCTAGGGCCTGGAGCGAATGGGGCGCTTTTGGCTGCTTTTCGTCGCCGTACCGTCGCCATCGCCGCGCCATAATGGGCCATCCCATTCCGTGCCGCCGTCGCCATGCAACAGCCCCGTTCCGACCAGATCCTCGCCGCCGTCGCCCTGACCCTGCTCGGGGCCGGTTGCGTGTTGGTCCTGTGGCCCTTTCTCACCGCCGTGGCCTGGGCCGCCATTCTCGCCAGCACCAGTTGGCCGGCCCTGCTCTGGTTGGACCGCCTGTTCGGCGGGCGACGTCTGCTGACCTCCTCGCTGATGACCTTGTTGGTGTCCCTGGCCCTGCTGGTGCCCGTGGTCGCCGTGGCCCTGGCGCTGGTGGACAACGTCGCCGAGCTGGGCCGGGCCGCCACCGCCCTCGCCGAGGAAGGCCTGCCCGATGCCCCCGATTGGTTGGCGCAACTGCCCCTGGTGGGCCACACCCTGCACGCCTATTGGCAGCAGTTCGCCCACGACGGCCAGCGCCTGGTGGGCGAACTGGAAAAGCTCGCCCCCTCGGTGCAGGCCGCTGCCCTGAGCAGCGGCCGCATCGTCGCCAAGGGGGCGGTGGACATCGGTCTCTCGGTATTCCTCGCCTTCTTTTTCTTCCTGCAAGGCGAAGCCGTGGCGCGGCGCCTGCGCATCGCCCTCGAACACCTGGCCGGCGCCCGGGCCAAGCACCTGCTGGGCATCGCCCAGGGCACCGTCAGCGGCGTGATCTACGGCATCCTCGGTACCGCCCTGGCCCAGGGCGTGCTCGCCGCCGTCGGCTTCGTCATCGCCGGCGTGCCCGGCGCGGTGCTGCTGGGGGCCGCCACCTTCTTCCTCTCCGTGGTGCCGGTGGGTCCGCCCCTGGTCTGGGGCGGCGCCGCCCTCTGGCTGTTCCAGCAGGGCGAACCCGGCTGGGCCGCCTTCGTCGCCGCCTGGGGATTTTTCGTCGTCAGCACCGTGGACAACGTGATCAAGCCCTTCATCATCAGCCGCGGCGCCAAGCTGCCCTTCGCCATCGTCTTTCTCGGCGTGCTGGGCGGCGTGCTGGCCTTTGGCGTGATCGGCGTCTTTCTCGGCCCCGCCCTGCTGGCCGTGGGCTATCGCCTGTTAGTGGAATGGACGGCCGCCGAACCGCCGGGCCTGACGGACGACGGCGAAATCGACTGACCCATCCGGCGCCTAGAGGAACATGCCGCCGGACGCCTCGACGCGCTGGGCGTTGACCCAGCGGCAGTCGTCGGCGAGCAGGGCGGCGATGGCACCGCCGATGTCATCCGGCTGCCCGGTCCGACCCAGGGCGGTTTGCGCTGAGATGAAGTCGTTCAACGCGCGATCCTGCCGCAACCGGCCACCGCCGAAATCCGTTTCGATGGCCCCGGGGGCGATCACGTTGACCCGAATGCCCCGTGGCCCCAACTCCTTGGCCAAATAGCGGGTCAGCACTTCGACGCCGCCCTTCATGGTGGCGTAGGCCGCGTAGCCGGGCACGGTGAAGCGGGCCAGGCCGGTGGATACGTTGAGAATCGCGCCGCCGTCGGCGATCAGGGGCAACAGGTGCTGGGTCAGAAAGAAGGCGCCCTTGAGGTGGATGTTCATCAATTGGTCGAACTGGGCTTCGCTGGTCTCCGTAAAAGGCGTGTGGATGCCGATGCCGGCGTTGTTCACCAAAAAGTCGAAGCTGCTCCGCTGCCAGCGCTCGGCCAGCAGGGTGCGGATCTGCTCGGCAAAACCGGCGAAGCTGGCGCTATCGCCCACGTCCAGGGGCAGGGCGGCGGCGTTGCGGCCTAATTGTTCGATTTCTTCGACCACTGCTTCCGCCTCGTCGCGGCGGCTGCGGTAGGTCAGGATGATGTCCCGGCCCTGGCGGGCGAGGTGCAGGGCCGCGTTGCGGCCAAGGCCGCGACTGGCGCCGGTAATGAGGGCAATCTTGCTGTTCATGGTGAGTCTCCCGTGCGTGGTGGGGTGGATCGGAATGTCTGACGACGGAGGCAAGACTAGACGCGTGCCGCCAGGGGATAAAGCCGCCAGAACGGGTTAGACTGTTCGTATGAATCGAACAGTCAGCGAGGCGCCATGAACAAGCTCGAAGCCATGAAGGTTTTCGTCCGGGTGGCGGAACTGGCCAGCTTCACCCAGGCCGCCGACCAATTGGGCCTGCCCAAGGCCAGCGTGTCCGAAGCCATCAAACAACTGGAAAACCTGTTCGGCACCCGCTTGCTGCAAAGAACCACGCGGAGCGTGCAGACCACCCACGACGGCCTGCTCTGCTACGAGCGCTGCAAGTCCTTGCTGGAGGAAATGGACGAGTTGGAGGGCCTGTTCCAACAGGGCAGCGAAACCCTGGAGGGACGGCTGCGGGTGGACATGCCCCTGGGCGTGGCCGACCACATCGTCATTCCCCGCTTGCCCGAATTCCTCCAGGCCCATCCGCGCCTGGAGGTCGCTATCGGCAGCACCGACCGGCGGGTGGACCTGGTCCAGGAAGGGTTCGACTGCGTGTTGCGCGTCGGCAAGCTGAGCGACTCCACCCTGGTGGCCCGTCCCCTCGGTCATTTCCCCATGATGAACTGTGCCAGCCCGGACTACCTGGCCCGCCACGGCGTGCCGCGCCGGCTGGCCGACCTGGGCAAGCACCAGTTGGTGCACTACGCGACGGCGCCGGGAGAAAAGAGCCCAGGCTTCGAGTATGCCGATGGCGGGGAAACCCGCTTCATTCCCATGTCCGGGCAGGTCACGGTGAACAATTCCACCGCCTATCGCAGCGCCTGCCTGGCGGGTCTCGGCCTGGTGCAGATTCCCCGCGTGGGCAATCAGGGCCTGATTGACGACGGCCTGGCGCTGGAGGTGTTGCCCAAATACCGTCCCCTGCCCATGCCCGTTTCCCTCCTGGTGCCCAACCGGCGGCATTTGCCGAAGCGGGTGCAGGCATTCATGACCTGGTTGCAGGGAGTCATGGCGCCCCACCTGGCCTGATCGCCGGCCCGACCCCATGGCCGGCGGCCAGGAACAGATGGGGAAGACCCGGCAGAATTCCCCGGTATTGCGCCATCCGGGGGAACCCGCCGCCACTAGAATGAGTCGATCCTTTTCCCACCCTTGTCGCCTCGACCCACGGAGTCCGCCATGAACTTCTTCCGCCCCGCCCGTCGTGTGATCTTGTTGTCGTCCATCGTCTTCGCCCTGGGCGCTTGCGCCACGGGCCAGCCCCTGGTGGGCGCCAGCAGTCCTGACAAGAACGGCGCGGTCGCCGCCAGCAACACCTTGCAGGTGTCCGACATCGCGGTGCCCGCCGGCGCCAAGCTGGATACCGAAAAGTCCCTGATCATGGGCGCCAGCGACAAATGGCTGGGGCGCATCGTGCTCAAGACCGACCAGCCGCCGGTGCAGGTGTTCAACCACTTCTACACGGGCATGGCCAACTACGGCTGGGTCGCCATCACCGCCGTCCAGGCCCAGACCAGCGTGCAAACCTTTCAACGCGGCGACCGAGTGGCCCTGATCCAGATCGAGCCTTCTTCCCTGGGCGGCAGCACGGTCTCCATCACCGTCACCTCCAAGCAGATGACCGGCGCGGAACCGGGCAAGGCCAAATGAGCGTCGTCGCCATGAAGCGCCGCATCGGCATCGCCCTCGTCCTGCTGGGTGCCGGGCTGGCCCACGCCGCGCCCGACTACAGCGGCGTCTACGACTGCAAGGGCAGCGACCAGCAGGAAGGCCCCTACACCGGCATCGTCACCCTGACCCGGGTCAAGGAACACAGCACCGCCAGCCACGGTGCCTACCTATTCAAGCTTGAGGTGCCGGGCTTCGGTGCCTACCCGGGCCATGCCGCCGCGGAAGGGGACCGCATGGCGATTTATTTCGCCAACACCGATCCGGCCGAGAAGGACTACGGCACCGGCACCGCCCGCTTTGCCAAGAACAAGGAGGGCAAGTGGCGTTTCACCAAGTTCTATTTCGAACCCGACTACAAGGGCGGCAACCACGGCATGGAATGGTGCCGTCAGCGCTGAGCCCTGGCGACATGCCATGAACGCGTACTTTCCCCTCGGCTTGAGCCAGTACCTGATCGGCGGCCTGTTGATCGGCCTCGGCGTCGCCTTGCTCTACCTCACCACGGGCCGCACCGGCGGCCTCAGTACTGGCTTCAGCACCGTCTGGTCCTGGCTACTGCCTTCCCGTTTCTTCCGCCAAACCGCGTTTCTGCAAAGCCGCCACTGGCGCCTGATCTACGCCCTCGGCGTGGTGGCGGGCGGCGCGCTCTATGCCCACCTTGGTCTGCCCCTGACCCCCACCGAACTGCCCCAATGGAAGCTCATCGTCGGCGGCTTGCTGATCGGCTTCGGCGCCCGCCTCGGCGGCGGCTGCACCTCGGGCCACGGCATCTGCGGCATGGCCTCCCTGTCCCTGGGCTCCCTGCTCATGGTGCTCATCTTCCTGAGCACCGGCATCGCCACGGCCTGGGCTTTTCAATGGGCGGGGTGGTGACATGAAGCGGCCAGCCTTCACCGCCCTCGCCACCTTCGCCAGCGGCCTGCTGTTCGGCCTCGGCCTCGCCTGGGCCACCATGATCCGGCCCGAGTCCGTGCTGGCCTTCCTCACCTTCCAAAACCTGGGCCTGCTGCTGGTGCTAGGTGCCGCAGTGGCCGTGACCCTGCTGGTCTATCAGCTTGCCCCGCGCTGGATGAAGCGCCCCCTCGGCGGCGAAACCTTCCAAACCCGTCCCTTCACCCTCTCCCGCCGCCGCGCCCTGGGCGGCGTGCTGTTCGGTCTGGGCTGGGGTATCTGCGGCATATGCCCCGGCCCAGCCCTGGCGGGTGTGGGGGCGGGGAGTGGGGAACTACTGATTGCCCTGGCGGCGATTCTGGGTGGGGCTTTGTTGCATGGGGTGGTGTTGGGGTCGAAAGAAGTCAACGACCTTTAGTTGCACAACTTTCTCGCTGGCAGCTAACGGCCAATTGCAGCCGCTCATCACCGGCAGCTTTAAGGTTGCCCTGAGGTATTTGCCGCGAACACCGCAATCGCAATCTCGAACGGCGCCACATCGAGCCGCTCAGGCGGCAGAGGCGCGGTATCGCGGTTGGGGCGTTGCGTCGCCCGCTTCTAGGCGCCAACGCTCGCGGCCAGTCGCGCGTCTCGCACGTGTGCCGCCTTGGTGTACGACTGTTCCATGGGAGAATGCAAGCAGGGAGGTAGAGTTATGGCAGGGTTCATGCGAATTCGGGTCGAAGACGTGGAACACGGGTGCTGCGTGATGCTGCAGCACGTCATCAGGTCTGGCCTTGGACAAGAACAGGGAGGCCGGCTCGCCATGATCGACTCGGGATCGTCGGCTGACTTCAAGCCGAGCACCAGCATCAAACGCCTCGGCCGTGACGTGTTGGACTACCTGTTCATCACAAACGCCGATCAGGACCACATGAGCGACCTGAAAGGCTTGGAAGACGCCGGCATCTACGTCGACACGCTTATCCGAAACCCGTCGTACACGAGCGACCAAATGTGGGCCATGAAGCGCGCTGGCGGACCACTGACAAGCGACGCGCAATGGTACGTGAACGCTTGTGGGACGTACTCGGGCGGCCCGCCCGTGGTACCGTTCGACCAGGGCATGGGCGGCATCACGTATAGGTCATTCTGGAACTCGTACGGCACCGGTCCCGGTCAGTTCACCGACACGAACAACCTCAGCCTTGTAGTGTTTATCAAGTACGGGAACTTCAAGATGCTGTTCCCTGGCGACATGGAGCGTGCCGGCTGGCTCGAACTGCTCAAGCGCGGTGACTTCTGTGCCGAGTTGGCTGGTACCGACGTGTTGATGGCGTCCCATCATGGCCGGTACAACGGGTACTGCGAAGAAATCTTCGCGTACTTCACGCCGTCGTGTGTCGTCATCTCGGACAAGGCGAAGGAACATGAGACGCAGGAGACGGTGCCCGATTACCGCAAGGTCATCTCTGCGAAGGGTGTCAAGGTGCGCACAACCATGAAAGATCGGCACGTACTGACCACTCGGCGCGACGGGTACATCGTCTTCGACGTTGACGGGACCTACTACACCATCGACACCGAGTACCGAGGATGAAGGGCGCCGAACGCTCCTTGAAGTCACAGAACTTCGCGTGGCACGTAGCGCTGTCGACGGCGGATGCGATCGTCCTGGCGCTCTTCGTTGCGCCGGATTTGATTGCGAGTGCCACGACTACACAGCTCGGGCTCTACCGCGCGCTCGTAGCCGCGGTGTTGCCAATCGTCGTGCTCTTACTCATGAACGTGCTGTCATCGAACTTCAAGGCGATGCTCGTGTACTGGAGGCCCTATGGCTGGCTCCCAGGCTGCGAAGCGTTTACCAAGTACGGTCCGGCCGACCATCGCGTAGACATGGCGCAGCTCAAGAAGAACGTTGGTGCCTGGGCAGAGGGGCCGAAGGAACAGAACTCGAAGTGGTACAAGCTGTACAAGCAGGTCGAGAGGGTTCCGGAGGTCGCGTACGCGCAGAAAGACTTCTTGATGTACCGCGACATGGCCGCGCTGTCGCTGCCGCTAATGGTGCTGGCGCCGCTCGGGCTGTACGTCGCTGACGTAGGCACGAAAGCACTCTGTGTCGCAGCAGGTCTGTTCTTCACGCAGTACGTGCTGACCGCGATCAGTGCTCGAAACGCCGGTGAGCGCTTCGTGTGCAACGTGCTTTCAGTGCACTCCTCCAAGAAGGTCACCAGCGCAAAGGCGCCCGCTACGGCGAAGGCCACTTCTTCAGGAGATTCTCCGGCTGCATGACAGCACTGACGGTGGAGCGCGCCGGCGACCATCGGGTAAGCCGTCGGGTAGCCAGCGCGTCCGATGCTTGCCAATGTGTGCCCCTCGCTGCGGGGCCTCCAACGGGTGCCTGTGCGGAGGGGCCGAAGGTCTGCTTTGCGAGCGTGAGATCAGGCCGACGTACGTCTCATCCGGGTCAGTAGCCGCCCTCACCCCGCCAAGTACGTTCTCCTCCCCGACGCCGAATATCCTAGGGAGATTAACTTCGGCATCGTGTCTCTCTGGCCTCAATGTCCCTTCAGTCCAGCCCCAAGCTCTGCTTGACCACGGCATAGCATTCGCAAGCCCGGGCGGCCAAGCCTTCCCTGTCCAGCAGCGTAATCTTGCCCCGGTGGTAGCGAATCAAACCAGCCCGCTGGGCATTGCTGGCGACTTCCGAGATGCTTTCCCGTCGTGCCCCCAGCAGGTTGGCAATCAGTTCCTGGGTCAGCACCAGTTCGCCACTGCCCAGGCGGTCGGCGCAGTGCAGTAGCCAACGACAGAACTGTTGCTCCAGGGAGTGGTGCCGGTTGCAGATGGCGGTTTGGGCCGTTTGGCTCAGGACCAGTTGTACGTAATGGAGCAGTTGCCGCTGGAATGCCACATCCTGCTGGCAGGCGTCGCGCAGGGCGTAGCCCGGCAAGCGGTAGCCGTGTCCGGCGCTTTGCACCACCACCCGGTTGGCCGATTCGTCCCGGTCCAGTACTAGCGCCGTGCCGATCATGCCCTCCCGGCCCACGGTGGCCACCTCCGATGAGGCGCCGTTCTGCATGATGTGGAGCAAAGAGACGATGGCGGATGTCGGGAAGTAGACAGCCCGTACCGGACTGCCCAATTCCTGAAGCACCTGGCCCAGGGGTAGGGCGATGTATTCCAGTTGTGGCAACAGTCGTCGCGCCGTATCCCCGGAGACCTGGGCGAGCAGGCGGTTCTGACTCAGGGGCGGTGGTGGCGGGGGATGGGCCATGGCATGCTCCGGTAGGGTGGATGGCAACAGGAGAGATGCGGCAAGGGCGCGAGGGCGAGAGATGGGGCGCAGGGCTTGGCGGGTTCCGGCCCCCTTTATCCTGACTAAGCAGGAAACAGGCCCCGCCGAAGGGGCAGGTAACTTTATTTGCGCCCTAAGTTAGCCAGCGCACGGACGGCCTGGTTCCCGGCCGCTAGTCTGGCCCCACGTCTTTAGTTTGCGTGAGGTATTGCCGGTCGGCAGTGGTCGATGGCGAGCATGCGAAACAACGAGGGATGCTCGCCGGGCAATCGTGCCCAGCGAATTCACAGCACAAGGAGTTCGACATGGCCATGACCTGGGAAAACGCAGAAAGCAACTGGAAAGAGTTTCAAGGCAAGCTGAAGGTCCGTTGGGGCAAGATCACCAACGCCCACCTGGACGCCATTGCCGGCAAGCGGGAAAACCTGCTGAAAACCGTGCAAGAGGTTTACGAGGTGTCTGCTGAAGAAGCTGAAAATCAGGTGCAGAGTTTCGAGAAGTACACCAAGGACATCGTCCCCAAGGTGGTTGCCTGATTCTTTCGTAGTCAGTACTGCCAAGTGTGAACATCGGGCTCCTCGTGAGCCCAATGTCGTTTACTTGGGCCGATAGGCGCGCCAGGCACCCAGATGGGTAATGTCCTCAGCGCCCTCCGCTGCGATGGCCTCGCAGACAAAGCCCAGCACTGAACCGCCGCCTTCCAGCTTCACCGTGCCGATGCCCAGGGGGGCAGGAATACCGGCGACGAAGCTGCCGAATTCCTTGACGGGGAGTTCCCAGATTTCCATGGTGATGGCACCGCCGCTGCCAGGGGCGACACGGACCATGCCGGGTCGGTGGGGTGGGCCGCCGGGGAGGGCGTAGAACTTGTAGTCGGGGGCGGATTTCACTTCCTTCACCAAGCGGCCACCCCGGCTGGTGAGTTGCCAATTGAGGGGCAGGCTGGAGAGGTGGGCGCCGCAGACGGCCACGTGGACTTGGCCGCTGGGGAGTTGGGCGTGGCCCTTGTCTGCGCCGACCTCGGACAAGGGTAGGCCGGTGGCGCCCAGAGGGGCGTTCAGTGCTTTTTGCATCTTGCCTGCCAGCCGCAGCAGTGGCCCATCTTGGAAAGCAGGGGCGAAGAGGGTGATGCCGAAGGGCAGGCCATCGGTTTGGAAACCGGAGGGCACGGCGGTGGCGGCGTAGTCCAGCAGGTTCATGAAGTTGGTGTAGTAGCCCAGGTTGGAATTGAGCTGGATGGGGTTGGCTTCCATTTCGGCCACGGTGTAAATGGTGCCCGCCGTGGGGGTGACGATGCAGTCCACCTCGGCCCAAACGGTGTCGCAGCGACGCTTGGCGGCTTTGAGTTTGTAGCCGTAGGCGTAGGCATCGGCGGCGCTCCATTTCTTCGCGCCGCCGACGATGGTCTGGATCACCGGCAGTGGTGCATCGGGCTGGGCCTCGAAGAATTCGCGGATGGCGGCGTAGCGCTCGGCCACCCAGGGGCCTTCGTAGAGCAGCTTGGCGGTGTCGAGGAAGGGTTGCAGGTCCACTTCCACCACTTGCGCGCCCAGGCTTTGCAGACGGGCGATGGATTCCTTGAACAGGCGCTCGGCGTCGGCATTGCCGAAGAAGGCCAGTTGCTCGGCCTTGGGCACGCCAAGCTTGAAGGCGGTGGCGCTGCCGAAGTCGAAGCCGTGACCTTCCACCTTGCGGGCGTAGGCGTCGCTGGGGTCGAAGGCGGCGGCCACGGTCATGATGGTTTCGGCGTCGGCGGCGCTAAGGGCGAAGACGGAAATGGTGTCCAGGGTGCGGCAGGCGGGCACCAGACCGGTGGATGAAATCCAGCCCAGGCTGGGCTTGTGACCCACCAGATTGTTGAAGGCAGCGGGCACCCGGCCCGAGCCCGCTGTGTCGGTGCCCAGGGCGAAGCTGACGTAGCCCTTGGCCACGGCCACGGCGGAGCCGGAGCTGGAGCCGCCGGAGATGACGTCGGGGTTAAAGCTGTTGCGGCAGGCGCCGTAGGGGGAGCGAGTGCCGTTGAGGCCGGTGGCGAACTGGTCCAGATTGGTCTTGCCCACGGGAATGGCACCGGCGTCGATCAGTTGCTGAACGACGAAGGCGCTCTTGTCGGGGGTGTAGGCGTATTCCCGGCAGCCCGCAGTGGTGGGCACGCCCGCCAGATCGATGTTGTCCTTGATGGCGAAGGGAATGCCGTAGAGGGGCAGGCTGGCCGGGTCTTTGTCCATCAGGGCGCGAGCGTGGGCGCGGATGGCGTCGTCGCTCAAACGCTGTATCCAGACGGTATTGGGGTCCTCCGCCGTGCGGGCGATGATGTCCTCCGCCAGTTGCAGGGGTGTGAGGGTTCCGGCGGCATAGGCGGCGCGGAGGGTGGCGAGGTCGAGGCTGAGTGTGTTCATGTTTTGCGCTTTCAATCTAAGAGGTGCATCCGGCCCTTCGACTTCGCGCCTTCGGCGCTACGCTCAGGACGAACGGTACGTTGACGGGGCACTGTTCGTCTTGAGTCCATCGGCGAGCACGGGGCTGGCAAACTCGAAGGCAGGCGATGCCGGGCTAGTCGTTTTCCACAATCACCAGTAAATCCTGCCCCGCGCTGACTCCGGCGCCTTCCTTGCAGAACACATGGGTCAGCTTGCCGCTGCACGGCGCGGTGAGGGGGATTTCCATCTTCATGGACTCGACGATTACCAGCACCTGGCCTTCTTTCACCGTGTCGCCCACCTGGGCTTCGATCTTCCACACGCTGCCTGCCACATGGGTGGCGACGGCGCGGCCATTGGCGGGGAGGTCCAGTTCGCTGTCGGTGCCGGCGTCGGCCACGGTGTCGTCGCTGGCCACCACGTCCTGCCCGGCGGCTTTCCAGCGTTCCCGCTCAGCCTCAAAGGCGGCTTGCTGGCCCTGTTTGAAAGCGGCGATGTCCTGGGCGTTGTCGGCCAGGAAACGGCGATAGTCCTTGAGCTTGAAGCGGGTGGGTTCGATCTTGAGGCGGAACTGACCGGCGACAAAATCCTGCCGCAGCTTGAGCAGTTCCTCCTGGCCCACGGGGTAGAAGCGGATCTGGTCGAAGAAGCGCAGCAGCCAGGGTTGGGTGAAGTCGGCGGTCTGCTTGTGGCGATTCCACATCTGCACCGTGCGGCCGACGAACTGGTAGCCGCCGGGGCCTTCCATGCCGTACACGCAGAGATAGGCGCCGCCGATGCCCACGGCGTTTTCTGGCGTCCAGGTGCGGGCCGGGTTGTACTTGGTGGTGACGAGGCGATGGCGCGGGTCCAGGGGCGTCGCCACGGGGGCGCCCAGATACACGTCGCCCAGGCCCATGACCAGATAGCTGGCGTCGAACACCACCTTGTACACGTCCTCGATACTGGCCAGGCCGTTGATGCGGCGGATGAACTCGATGTTACTCGGACACCAGGGGGCGTCGGGGCGAACCGACTGCATGTACTTCTCGATGGCCAGCTTGGTGGCCGGGTCGTCCCAGGACAGGGGCAGGTGCACGATGCGGGAGGGTACTTCCATGTCGTCCAGGGGCGGCAGGGATTCTTCCAGGGCGACGATCTTCTTGATCAGTTGGTCCTGGTCCACCACCCGGGAATCAAAGTGCACTTGCAGGGAGCGGATGCCCGGGGTCAGGTCGAGGATGCCCTTGATCTTCTTCGCCGCGACGGCGGCCTGGATGGACTGCATCAGGGCCTGGATGCGGAAGCGCAATTCCAGGTCCAGTACCAGGGGGCCCATTTCGATCAGCAGGTTGGCGTCGCCGGACTGGCGGATCACCAGATCGGGTTTTTCGCCCTGCACTTCCAGATGGCGCAGCACCGGGCTGATCAGGGGTGCTTGTTGTCGCGCCAGCTTGGCGTGGGCGGGGGCATCCAGTTGGGCAATGGCGGCGTCCTGCTGGGCCTGCAAAGCGTTGGCCTGTTGCCGGGTCAGGCGCTTGAAGCGCACCCGGTCGCCGGGTTTGAGCTGGCCCATCTTCCACAGCTCGGCCTGGACGATGGTCACGGGGCAGACAAAGCCGCCCAGACTGGGGCCGTCGGGGCCGAGGATCACCGGCATGTCGCCGGTGAAGTCCACCGCGCCGATGGCATAGGCGTTGTCGTGAATGTTGGAGGGGTGCAAGCCCGCTTCGCCGCCGTCCGTGCGCGCCCACTGGGGGCGCGGGCCGATCAAGCGCACGCCGGTGCGGGACGAGTTGTAGTGCACTTCCCAATCGGTGGCGAAGAAGGTGGCGATGTCTTCGTCGGTAAAAAAGTCCGGCGCGCCGTGGGGGCCGTAGAGCACGCCGATTTCCCACTCGTGCGTCACTGGGGTGTGCAGCTTGACGGGCAATGCTTTTCGTTTGCTCGCGCTGGCGAGATTGTCCGGGTGGGCCGCGACGATGGGCAGCACGTCGCCGCTGCGCAGGGTGCGGCCGCCGTGGCCGCCGAACTGGCCCAGGGTGAAGGTGGATTTGGAGCCCAGGTAGTCGGGCACCTGAAAGCCGCCCTGCACCGCCAGATAGGCCCGCAGCCCGGCCCCCTGGATGGTGCCCAGCTTGAGCACGCTGCCCGCCTTCACGGGCCGGGCCTGCCAAGCCGGGAAGGGTTGGCCGTCGAGGCTGGCGACCATGGCGGCGCCGGTGAGGGCGATGACGGCATCGCAGTTGAACTTGAGGCTCGGACCGGCGGCGGTGAGTTCCAGGGCAGCGGCCTGTTCGGCATTGCCCACCAGCCGGTTGGCGAGGCGATGGGACAGGGCATCCATGGGGCCGGAGGGCGGTACGCCGATGTCCCAATAGCCCTGGCGGCCGGGCCAGTCCTGAATGGTGGATTGCACGCCGGGCTCCAGCACGTCGATGGTGCTGGGCTGATAGTGGAAGCTGTTGAGCATGCGGGTGGTCTGCTTGCCCGCGACGAATTCCGGCGTGGCCAGCACCTGGGCCAGATAGGCCCGGTTGGTTTCAATGCCCGCCACGGTGCTGGCACTGAGGGCAGCGATGAGCTTCTTGCGGGCAGCCTCCCGGTTGGGGCCGTAGGCAATCAGCTTGGCCAGCATGGGGTCGTAGTTGGGGGGCACCACGGTGCCCGCTTCCACCCAGCCGTCCACGCGGATCAGATGTTTGTCGTCCCCGCGCAGGCGGGGACCCAGGGGCGTTTCAACTGCTGGATCAAAGTCGCTGGATTCCCGCATGCGCGGGAATGACGGTGACTTTGATCGGTCGGGAAAGTCCACCGCCGTCAGCAACCCGGCGGAGGGCTGAAAGTTTTTGTTGGGATCTTCGGCGTAGAGCCGCACCTGGATGGCGGCGCCCTTGGGTTGGATGGTGAAGCTATCCAGATCGGGCAGGTCATTGGCAGCCAGTCGTACCATCCATTCCACCAGATCCACCCCGGTGACTTCTTCGGTGACGCCGTGCTCCACCTGGAGCCGGGTGTTCACCTCAAGGAAGTAGAACTCGCCGTTGCTGGCGTCGTAGACGAATTCCACGGTCCCGGCGGAGCGGTAGTTCACCGCCTTGCCCAGCTTCACCGCCACCTCCAGCAGGCGCTGGCGCTGGGCCTTGGTCAGGCCGGGGGCGGGGGTTTCTTCCACCACTTTCTGGTTGCGTCGTTGCACCGAGCAATCCCGCTCGCCCAGGGCGATGACCTTGCCTTGCCCATCGCCGAACAATTGCACTTCGATGTGGCGGGCCTGCTCCACATACTTTTCCAGGTAGATGCCCGCTTCCTTGAAATTGGCCCGGGCCAGCCGGTCCACGGCGGCGTAGGCGTCGGTGAGTTCGTCCTCGCTCCAGATCAGGCGCATGCCGATGCCGCCGCCACCGGCGGTGCTCTTCAGCATCACCGGGTAGCCGATGCGCTTGGCTTCGGCTGCCGCATGGCCCGCGTCCGCCAGCAGGCCGGAGCCGGGCAGCAGGGGCACGTCATTCTGTTCAGCCAATCCCCGCGCCGTGTGCTTGAGGCCGAAGGCCCGCATTTGCCCACCGTTGGGGCCGATGAAGGCAATGCCCGCCGCTTCGCAGGCGTCGGCGAAGTCCGGGTTTTCGGAGAGGAAACCGTAGCCGGGGTGAATGGCTTCAGCGCCGCATTGCTTGGCGATGGCCAGAATCTTGTCGGCCTTGAGGTAGCTCTCGGCAGCGGGGGCGGGGCCCAGCAGATAGGCTTCGTCGGCCTCCAGCACATGGCGGGCCTGGGCGTCGGCTTCGGAGTACACCGCCACCGAGGCGATACCGAGTTTTTTCAGGGTGCGCTGGATGCGACAGGCGATGGCACCGCGATTGGCAATCAGGACTTTTTTGAACATGGCTGCACCAGTGGCGGGACGTCCCGCGAATTATTGTTATCGACCCCGGTCGTCCGTAGGCCGTTGTTGAAAATCAAGTCACACCGGGTCCCACAACAGGAACTGTGCCGGCGTTGGGTTGTAGGCGTTGCAGGGATTGTTGAGCTGGGGGCAATTGGAGACCAGCATCAGGATGTCCATCTCTGCCCGCAGCTCCACGTATTTGCCGGGGGCGGAGACGCCGTCGGCAAAGGTGAGCTGGCCGTCGGCAGTGACGGGCACGTTCATGAAGAAATTGACGTTGGGCACCAGGTCGGCCTTGTCCAAACCCAGGTCGGCCTCCTGCAAGGCGATCAGGTAGTTGTCGCGGCAGGAGTGCATGAACTTCTTTTGCAGGGCGTAGCGCACGGTGTTGCTTTCGGCGGCGCAGGCGCCCCCCAGGGTGTCGTGGCGACCGCAGGTGTCGGCGACGATGGTGAGCATGGGATTGCCTTCGTCGCTGTAGAGCACCGAGTCGGTGGTGAGGTAGATGCCCCCCTGGCGCAGCAGGGTTTCCGTGGCGCTGTAGTGTTCGGCCGGGTCTTCGGCGTTGTAGAAGATCACGTCCACGGCCTGGTTGCCTTCCAGGTCCACGATGCGCAGGGTCTGTCCCTTGTCGAAAGCCAGCAGGTAAGGTTCTCCGGCGGGCAGGGTGTGATTGAGGATCGCAGCCTCGGGCTTGAGCGTGCTTTCCTGAATGCGGATGGCAGTGGCAGTGTTTGGGTGGGTCATGGCGATCTCCTCAAACCAAATAGAGCATGTCGCTGTTGTGCAGGGCCCGGGCGTTCTCGGGGCGGAAGGCGCGGCAGAAGTCGTCCTTGGGGGCGACGCCGGAGCGCCACAGGGCGAGGCCCACCTTCTTGCCGTTGTAGCTGGGCGACGGGTCCAGGGGATGGGGCGCGGTGGAAAAGGCCAGGATCACGTCCATGTCCAGGCGCAGGTCCACGTGGTCGCCGGCCTTGCTGTGGTTGGGAACGAAGGCGAAGCGGCCTTCCCCGTCCACCGTGACCTTGGAGAAGAAATTCACCGGCGCCACCAGATCGCGCTTGGACAGACCGTACTTGCCGATCTCGATCAGCAATCCGGCGCGGCCGGAGCGATACATGCCGTTGCGGGATTGCTGGTAGCGGTGCTCGCCGTACTTCTCGGCCATGCGGAGATCGTCCAGCAGCAGGCCCAGGGGGTCGTGCCAGCCCACGGTGTCGTCGGTGATGGAGGCGAGGGAACGCCCCATGTCGCTCATCAGCACATGGCCCTTGCTGTAGTGGGCGGTGTGTTGGGCCTTGAGGGAATCGGGCATGTTGTAGCGCTCGAGCTTTTCCTTGGCGGAGTAGAGCACCACGGAAAGATTGGCGCCGTCTTCCAGGGCCGTCATGCGCAGGGTGGTGCCCCGGGGCAGGGCGTAGGACCAGTGGCCGCCGCCGGGCACCAGTTCGGAGAACAGCACGTCCTCCCCGGCCAGTTCCGGGGCGAAACGGCGCCAGTGTTCGATGGCGTCCACGGCTTCATCGTGAAGGTTGGTGTTCATGGTGATTCCTCAATCGGTTTCCGGTGCCAGCAGGGGCGGGATGATGGCGGCCAGGAGCTGCAATTGGCCGGTGATGACGCCGCGCTGGGTGATCATGTCGTTGGCGATGTCCTGCAACTTTTGGGCGTGGCCCTGGATCAGGATCACCTCCATCATCTGGTTGTGGCTCAGATGGACGTGGAGGGAACTGATCACCTCGTCGATGTGCTTGTACTGGATGTCGGCCAGGTTCTTTTGCAGGCCCCGGGTGGAGCGGTCGTAGAGCAGGGTGATGGTGCCCACCATGACGTCGTTGCCCAGCTTGCGCTTGTGTTCCGCCAACTGGTAATTGACCATGTCGCCGATGGCCTGGGAACGGCTGCCGTAGCCGCGGCTCTCCACCATCCGGTCCAGCTCGTCGAGCAGGGCCGGAGGTAGGGAGATGCTGATGCGGCTGACGTTGCCGTTGTTTTTTTCTTCGTCGGCCATGATGGGCCCCTCCCGATTAGATGACAGGCTTGAAGCCATCGTCGCGAGAACCCCAAGGCCGGGCCGAGAAGCGCAACCGTACAAGGGGTACGGTGAGCATCGCAGGCGCGGGATTGGGGGGCGCAGCAGATGGATTCATGGCTGTTTAGAACATGTAGGAATAGCGGTCCGTCTCCCACTTGCTCACGGTCAAGTGGTAGGCCTCCCATTCCTCGCCCTTGTAGCGGATGAACTCGTCCCGCAGTTCCTTGCCCAGCACCTGTTCCACCAGGGGGTCGGCGGCGAAAGCGGCCACGGCTTCTTGCAAGGTCTGGGGCAGGAAGTCGATGCCCCGGGCCCGACGTTCGGCATCGCCGATTTCGTACAGGTTGTCCTCGTTGGGCTTGCCAGGATCGAGACCTTCGCGGATGCCTTCCAGGCCGGCAGCCAGCACCAGGGTGGCGGCCAGGTAGGGATTCACCGCGCCGTCGGCGTTACGGGATTCGCAACGACCGCCGCCGGCAGGAATGCGAACCGAGTTGGTGCGATTGTTGGAGCCGTAGGAGTTGAACACCGGCGCCCAGGAGAAGTAGCTCATGGCACCGCGACGCACCAAGCGCTTGTAGCTGTTCACCGTGGGGGCGAACACGGCGCAGAGGGCGCGGCCGTGCTTGAGGATGCCGGCGACGAACTGGTAGCCTAGCTTGGTCAGGCCGATGCCGTTGGGGTCGTCCTTAGGGTCGCAGGCGAACAGGTTGCTGCCATTCTTCAGGTCGTAGAGGGACATGTTGAAGTGGGCGCCGTTGCCGGTCTTGTCGGCGAAGGGCTTGGGCATCATGGTGGCCAGCAGGCCTTCTTCCTTGGCGTAGTGCTTGGCCATGAAGCGGAAGAAGGTGAGGCGGTCGCAGGTGGTCAGGGCGTCGGCGTATTGGAAGTCGAACTCGAACTGGCCATTGGCATCCTCGTGGTCGAAGGAATACAGATCCCAGCCCAGGCCGTTGATGGCGCTGGCCATCTTGTCCAGCCAGCCGAAGCTGTTGGTGAAGCCGCGCACGTCGTAGCAGGGCTTGGTCAGCTTGTCCTCGGCATCGGGCACCGACAGGCTGCCGTCTTCATGCTGCTTGAGCAGGAAGATTTCGCACTCGATGCCCAGGTTCATGCCGAAGCCCAGCTTGGCCGCCTCGGCCAACTGGTTTTGCAGGGCGACCCGGGTGTTGAGGGCGTAGGGCTTGCCCTGGAAATGGTTGTCGGCGGGGATCCAGGCGATCTTGGGTTCCCAGGGCAACTGGATCAGGCGGCTGAAGTCGGGGATGGAGGTCAGCTCGTCGTCGTTGGGGGCCTGGCCCAGACCGTCCAGGGCGTAGCCGGTGTAGCGCTCGGAACCCTTGGCCATGTGGCCCAGGTGGTGGATGGGAACGACCTTGGCCTTGGGCACGCCGTGGATGTCCACGTAGGCGCCGATGCAGTATTTGACCCCTTTGTCTGCGAGTTCCTTTTGCAGACGGGCGATGTCTTCCTTGCTGGTCATGATGAATCCTTGATTAAAGAAGGTTGGGGTGGAGGGTTGGGTTGGGATTGCGTCAGGCCTGACTGAAATAGGAAAAGTCCAGGGGCGGCATTTCATGGCTGCCCCGGGTAATGAGTTCGGCAAGGTCGTCCACCAGCCACTGGAACCACTGTTCGCCCTTGGCGGCGGTGGCGAGGCTGGGCTGGCCGGTGACGCCGTTGAGACTGGTACGGTTCACCGGGTGGGCGAAGACGCAGCAGCCGGTGCGGTCGGGATCGTCGGCTTCCGTCAGCTTGTCCGGGCGCACGCCCTCGGGGGCGATGGCCAGCATGAGGGAGGTTTCGGCGTCGTTGGCGTGCCAGTCGTCGCCGTCGGCGGCGTGGAACTGTTTGACCCGGGCGCTGAGGCTGGCGGTGTTGATCACGGCAACCATCAGGTCGTCGTGTTCGGCCCGCAGCATTTCCAGGGCGCAACGCAAGGGCGCGGCGTTGGTGACATGGGCATTGACGATGAACAGGCGGCGCACGCCGCTGTGGTAGGCCCAGTCGCCGATCTGTTTGACGAACTCGATGAGCACTACGGGCGTGACGGCGATGGTGCCGGGCCAGCGCCGACTGTGGCCCAGAGAGCAGCCGTAGGGCAGGGGAGGCAGCATGGGCACGCGGGTCTTTTCCGCCACGGCGGCGCAGAGCTTGTCGGCGATCACGGTGTCGACGCCGCAGCCCAGGTGAGGGCCGTGCTGTTCGGTGGCGCCCACGGGCAGGATGGCGGCGTTGCCGCAAGCGGCCAACACGCCAGGGAGTTCTTGCCAGGTCAGGTCGTTCCAGAGCATGGCTTACTCCACGTTGTCCGCAACGTTGGTGAAACGAATCATGGGCGCCTTGCCCAGGGCAGCTTCCTCGCTGGCGGTTTCTTGCGCCACGGGGGGGTGGATCAAGGTTTCGATGCGGGCCTTGGTGGCGCGGAATTCGGCGCTGCCGAATTGGCCGGCGGAACGGGGCCGGGGCACGGGCACTTCGATCACTTCCTGCACTTCGCCGGGGTGGGGCTTGAGCACCAGGATGCGGTCGGCCAGATAGACCGCTTCATCGAGATCGTGGGTGATGAAGAGGATGGTGATGTCCAGGTTCTTCCAGATGTCGAGCAGATGGCTTTGCATCTTGGCCCGGGTCTGGGCATCGAGGGCACCGAAGGGTTCGTCCATCAACAGGATGCGGGGCTCGTTCACCAGGGCGCGGGCGATGGCGACGCGCTGGCGCATGCCGCCGGAAAGCTGGTGGGGATAGGCGTCGGCGAACTTGGTCAGGCCCACCAGGTCGAGCCATTGGCGGGCCTGGTTCTCGGCCACGTTGCGGGTGTGGCCGCTCATCTCGGGGCCGAACATGACATTGCGCTTGACCGTGAGCCAGGGGAACAGGGAATAGCCCTGGAACACCATGCCCCGGTCACGGCCGGGACCGGTAACGGGCTTGCCGTCCAGCAGCACGTCGCCGCTGGTGTGGTTCTCCAGGCCGGCGAGGATGCGGATCAGGGTGGACTTGCCACAGCCGGAGGGGCCGATGACGCAGACGAATTCGCGGCGATGGACCTTGAAGTTGATGTCGCGCAGGGCTTCGGTTTCGCCCTGGGGCGTGGCGTAGCGCTTGCCGAGGTTTTTGACTTCGAGGATGGTCTCCCGTTCGTAGATGCGGGAGAAGCGTTCCCGTACGGCGGGGGATTGGTCCAGGTAGCTGGGCAGGGTGATGTCGGGATTGGTGCTCATGTCTTTGCCTCGCGTTTAGGCCGTACGGCTGCGGTCCCAGGGGAAGAGCTTGCGCCCCAGGCGTTCCAGCAGCAGGTCGCTGCCGAAGCCGATGACGCCGATGATGACGATGGCGGCATAGACGTTGTCGAAGTGCTGGTAGCGGGCCTGCTGGGTGATGAACCAGGTGATGCCGGAGCTGGTGCCGATCAGTTCGGCCACGATCAGGTAGGTCCAGGCCCAGCCCAGCAGGATGCGCTGGTCGCGGTAGAGGTCGGGCAGGATGCCGGGGATCACCACCCGGGTGATCAGGCGCAGGCCCTTGGTGCCCAGGGTGCGGGCGGCCTCGATCAGGGTGGCCTCCAGCTTGCGGGTGGTGTTGGCGATGATCAGCACCTGCTGGAAGAAGGTGCCGATGACGATGATGGCGATCTTGGGGCCGTCATAGATGCCCAGCACGGCCACCGCCAGGGCGCCGAAGGCGGGCGCGGGCAGGTAGCGGAAGAATTCGATGAAGGGTTCGTGCAGTCGGCCCAGGCTGGCGTAAGTGCCGCAGAGGATGCCGAGGGGGACACCGATCAGGGAGGAGAGGACGAAGCCCCAGAAGATGATCTGGATGCTGTGCCACAGGCTTTCGTGCAGCCAGGGGGCGTCCTTCTGTTCCGGCGCGGTGGTGAAGCCGGTGTAGAAGGCCTTGAGCACCTGGTGGGGCGCCGGCAGGTAGATGGGGTTGGCGGGCACGCCGCTGGGAAGGGCCTGGCCCTGGGTTTTCATGTCGCTGAGTTGCTGGTCGAATTCATCCCGGTCCACCAGCATGCCGGGTTGGAAGTAGTCCACGCCGCCGACGTCCTCGATCATCACTTTCGGATGCCAGACGAAGGGCACGTAGCTCACCACGCACCAGACCAGGAGCGGCAACAGGAACGACCCCAGCGTCAGCAGGCTGCGTTTCCTGCGGGCGTTGGCCGGGTGATTCATCCAGAGGCTGAGGGCGTTCATGTCGGGCTATCCTGATCGGTGACGGGGCGTTCGTTACTTGGCGTTGGTGAAGGAGGCGTCCAGGTAGCCGTCTACGTTCTCCGGCTTCTTGTAGACCTTGTTGGCGACGTTGAAGGCATCGACGATCTTGGTGGAACCGTAGAGGGTCTTGAAGCCGTCACCCTTGACGTACACCTTCTTGCCTTCTTCCAGGCTCAGCAGGCGGGTGCCCTTGAGCATGGGCAGATACTCGGCCGGGGTCACGCCGGAACGGGCGGCCATGATCTTCACCGCGTCGGGTTGGGTCTTGGGGTCTTCGATGTAGGCCACCACCTTGTCCCAGACCTTCACCAGCTTTTGCCAATCGGCGCGGCGGGCCTTGACGCTGGCGGGATTCACGGCCAGCACGTCGTAGATCAGGCCCGGTTCGTCGGCGGAGGTGTAGATGGGCTTGGACCCCGGCACGGCCTTCATGGCCTCGCCGGAAATGGGTTGCCAGGCACCCACGGCGGCGATGTCCTTGCCGGTGAGCATCTGGGGCATTTCATTGGTCTTGGCGTTCACGATGGTGACGTCGGACTCCTTGAGGCCGGCCTTCTTCAAACCGTTGAGCAGCAGCAGGTGATCCACCAGGCCCTGTTCCACGGCGACCTTCTTGCCCTTCAGGTCGGCCACGGACTTGATGCCGGGCTTGGCGACGATCATGTCGTTGCCGTTGGAGTAGTCGGTGATCAGCACGATCACGCTCTTGCCGCCGCCGGAACCGGTGACCAGGGCGTCGCCGTTGGTCATGGTGACGGCGTCGATCTTGCCGGCAGCGAAGGCATCCATGGAGGCGGAGTAGTCGAACCATTCGAACTTCACGTCCACGCCGGCTTCCTTGATCCAGCCCTTTTCGATGGCCACCTGCCAGGCCACCCAGCCCGGCCAATCGCTGTAACCCACCTTGAGGGGCGGCGCGGCGTAGGCGCTACAGGTGGTGGTGAGGGCCAGGGCGGCGGGGACGAGCAGTTTGGCTGCCCAGTGCTGGACGGTCTTGCTGAAGTTGTGCAATTTCACGACGCGCTCCTTACTGAAATGATGGGGTTGATTATTACTAAACGTAAAAAACGTAATACCACGCAGCCTATTTAGCAGGATCGGTGCCACGCGAATGATTGCTACAACTATATGTTTATGAATGGATATTTCCTTTGCATGGCGGTCTTGTCCGTCGCCGGGGATGTCGTCTTTGGTGCGGTTTGGTGAAAATTGCACCGGCGTTGTGCCTCTCTGGCGATGCAACGGCGAGGGCGGATGGCCGGGAAGCGGGCAGTACCGGCCCGAGGACAAAAGGGCGGGGATTTGGCATGGCTGTTGCTGAAAAATCCTTGCGACAGCGGACCACCCCGGTCCGTGCCCGGAACGATCCGGGGCGGCTTCAACGCCCGAGGCCGCGGCTATTTCTGGACGACCAGACCATCAGGACGATAGGGCCCTTCCGTGGAACGGGCCCTTCGGTCCGGCCATCGAGGAGTGTCCATGTCAGTCGTTTCATCCCCCGCCACCGTCCATACGGCTTTCCAAAAATTGCCGGTGGTGGATGTGTCCCTGTTGTTTTCCCCCGATCTCGATCAACGGCGGCAAGCCGCCCAGGCCCTGGGCCGCGCCGCGCGGGAGGTGGGCTTTCTGTATGTGGTGGGCCACGGTGTGTCGCCGGCCCTGATCGAGAATCTGGTGGCCTGTGCCAAGGCCTATTTCGCCCAGCCCCTGGCGCAAAAGATGGCGGACTACATCGGTCATTCCCACAACCACAGCGGCTACGTGCCGGAAGGGGAGGAGCAGTTCTACGGCGCCGCTGCCGATCTCAAGGAAGCCTACGACGTGGGCTTCGATCTGCAAGGGCAAGCTGAGCGGCGGCCCATGCTGGGGCCCAATCGCTGGACGGAATTTCCCGGCTTCAAGGAAACGGTCAAGGCCTATTACGACGCGGCGCTGGCCCTGGGGCAGGTGTTGTTCCGCGGCTTTGCCCTGGCCCTGGATCTGCCGGAGGACAGCTTCAGCCGTTGGGTGACCGCGCCTCCCAGCCAGTTGCGCCTGGTGCACTATCCCTACAACCCCGCCGCCTCGACGGACCGGCCCGGCATCGGCGCCCATACCGACTACGAGTGCTTCACCATCCTGCTGCCGACGGCGGATGGGTTGGAGGTGATGAACGGCGCCGGCGAATGGATCGACGCGCCAGTGGTGCCCGGCGCCTTCGTCATCAACATCGGCGACATGATGGAGGTGTTGAGCAACGGCCGCTTCGTCGCCACCGCCCATCGGGTGCGCAAGGTGAGCGAGGAGCGCTACTCCTTTCCCCTGTTCTGCGCCTGCGACTACGACACCGTGATCGCGCCGGTGCCGGCCCTGGTGCCGGCGGGCAGCGTCAGCGCCTATGGTTCCCTGGTCTGCGGCGACCACCTTTACGCCCAGACCCTGCAAACCTTCGGCTATTTGAAAAAGCGTCTGGCGGCGGGCGAAGCGGCCCTGCCCAGCGGCGCCCGCGCCCTGTCCTCCTTCGGTCCCCGGGCCCATGTCGGCGAGGGGCGGCCATGACCCTCAACGAATTGCTGGCGACACATGCCCACCGCGCCGAGGGCGGCGTGCCCGATTGGATGCTGGGTTTCTGGAAGCGTTATGCCATCAGTTTCGCCAACGGTCAGACGGATGTGCACACCCACGTCTGCTGGCTGCAAAGCCGCAACTTCACCATCGACCTGCGCTTGCCCGTGGCGGCCGACCAGGTGCCGGCGCGGCCCCTGGCGGACTATCGGGCGAGTGAACTGCGGGTGTTGGCGGATTATGAAGGCTGGACTGCGCCATCCACCTGGGACGGCCGCGCCTTGCAATGGCACGCAGCCGAGGCGTCCCTGCAATGGCATAACCGCTGGCCCGAGCCGGCGCTATTGCAGCGGGTGGGCAACTGCATGGTGGAATTCGCTCCCAGCGGCGCCTATGTGGAGGACTGGCGTTTGCAACCCTCGGCGCCAGGACCCTTGATCGGCCTGCGTCTGGTGGAGGAGCGGCAGGTCGGTGGTGACCGGGTGCGCCACCGCGGTGGCGCCTTGATCGTCTGCGGCGACCATGCAGCCCTGGTGTTGGGGCGCGCCGAGGCGCCCCCTGAGCTTCCCACCGCGACCCCGACCTCAACCTTGAAAATCCAGGCCCTGGCGGCCCAAGGGCAAGAGGAACGTCTGGCGAGTCTGTTCGGCTTTGAAACCTCGGTCGCCAAGGGTTCCTTGGCGACGGGTTTTACCGTGACCCTGTCCACCCGCCCGGGGCGGATCGGACAATCCCTGTTCGCCGATGAAGGCTTTGCCTGGCAGCCCGGGACAGGGGGTGGCGCGGCGCGCGTGACCCAACGCTTCCAGGATGAAGCCGGGGAATGGGAGCGGCTGTTCGTCGTGGACACCCTGGAGCGCGAGCTGGACTTCAGCCAGGCCACACCCTGGCCAGCCGAGGCCGCCGCCTGGTTTGAACGGGAGGCGGTAACCCTGGGCCGCTACCTCCAGCCTCTGTATTAAGGCTGGGGAGTAGCGCTAGGATCAAGGCGGCAGGATCAGGGCAGCAGGGATTCGCCGGCCAGGAGCTGGGCCACGGTTTCCCGCTGCCGCACCAGGTGCACCTGGTCGCCGTCCACCATGACCTCGGCGGCGCGGGGGCGGGTGTTGTAGTTGGAGCTCATGGTCATGCCGTAGGCGCCGGCGGAGAGGATGGCCAGTAGGTCACCCTCGGCCAAGGCCAAATCGCGGTCGTGACCGAGGAAGTCGCCGGATTCGCAAATGGGACCGACGACCTCGTAGCTGCGGGTGCTGCCTTGACGGGGCGCCACCGGAACGATGTCGTGGAAGGCGTCGTAGAGGGCGGGGCGGGCCAGGTCGTTCATGGCGGCGTCCACCACGGCGAAGTCTTTTTCCTCGCCGTGCTTGAGTACTTCCACCTTGGTCAGCAGCAGGCCGGCATTGCCCACCAGGGAGCGGCCCGGTTCGAACACCAGCTTTTCCTTGCGCCCGGCCAGCACCTTGAGCAGGGGGGCCAGGTAGTCGGCGGCGGAGAGTTCGGTTTCGTCCTGGTAGCGGATGCCCTTGCCGCCGCCCAGGTCGATGTGCTCAATCACAATGCCGTCCTTGGCCAGGGCGTCCACCAGGGCCAGCACCTTCTCGGCGGCTTCGGCGGCGGGGGCGGGGTCCAGCAACTGGGAACCGATGTGGCAGTCGATGCCCTTCACTTGCAGATTGGGCAGGGACGCGGCCTTGCGGTAGAGGGCCAGGGCGTCTTCGTAGACAACGCCGAACTTGGCGGTGCGCAGGCCAGTGGAAATATAGGGATGGGTCTTGGGATCCACGTTGGGATTGACCCGCAGGGAGATGGGGGCCTTCTTGCCCACTTCACCGGCGACGGCATTGAGGTGGTCCAGTTCGGCGGGGGATTCCACATTGAAGCAGTGGATGCCGGCCTCCAGGGCCATCTTCAATTCGTCGCGGCGCTTGCCGACGCCGGAGAACACCACCTTGGAGGCGTCGCCGCCCGCGGCCAGGACCCGGGTCAGTTCGCCACCGGAGACGATGTCAAAGCCGGCGCCGAGGCGGGCGAAGACGTTGAGCACCGCCAGGTTGGAGTTGGCCTTGACGGCGTAGCAGACCAGGGATTCGCGGCCTTGCAGGGCGGCGGCGTAGTCTTGATAGGCGGCGGTGAGGGCGGCGCGGGAATAGACGTAGCAGGGGGTGCCGAATTTCTCGGCGATGGTGGCGAGGGAAACCCCTTCGACATGAAGGGTTCCGTTGTGCGACTGGGTGAGGCTCATTGCTTGGATTCCTGGGTGTTTTTACCGGTGGTGGCTTTGTTATCATCGCCGCCCTTGGCGGGCTCGGCTTTTTTCGCGGCCGCCGGTGGTGTGCCGGTGGGCGTGGATAAATAGAGCGGACCCTTGAGGCCGCAGGCGGCAAGCGTGAAGGACAGGCAGAGTGCCGTCAGCACGAGAATGGTTGGACGCATCTTGCGGATTTCCGAAGTATGTCGACCCGGGTCGACAGTGGCGAAGGATGGTAGCACGCGATGAATGAACAGGAATTTGCCGAGCAGGCCGACGCCATGCTGGCCCGCATCGAAGCGGCGCTGGAAGCCCTGCAAGCCGGGGACGGCCCCGATTTCGACTTCGAGTTGAAGCCCGGCGGCGTGTTGGAGATCGAGTTCGACAACGGCAGCAAGATCATCGTCAATCGTCACGGCGCGGCGCGGGAAATCTGGCTGGCGGCCCGCTCCGGCGGTTACCACTTCCGTTACGAAGACGGCCAGTGGCGGGATACCCGCAGCGGCGACGGGCTGCTTGTTTCCTTGGCCCGCTGCATGGGCGAACAGTCCGGCGTCAGCGTCACCCTCGCCTGAGGGCATGCGCCCCGGCGAACCGGGGCGTGGGCGCGTCAGTTTTTCTTTTCCCCCACCTCGGCCGGTTTGGCGACAGGCTTGGGCTTGGCGTCCTGCACGGGGGCCAGGGGCACCTGGGGCCGCTCGCCGTTGGCCGGGTCCTCGCTGCCAGGCTCGGGCAGGGCTTCCTTGTAGATCATTTCGCGCACGGTCTTCTGGCTTTCCGGGTCGGTGGCGGTCATGGACACCAAGCCCTCGGGCGCTTCCATCCAGGCTTCGGGCACGCCCTTGAGGGCCTTTTCCATGAAGCCGATCCAGATCGGCAACGCCGCGCCGCCGCCGGTTTCGCCGCCGCCCAGGGAGCGCGGCTTGTCGAAGCCGATCCAGGCCACGCCCACCAGGGTCGGGTGGTAGCCGCAGAACCAGGCGTCGATGGAGTCGTTGGTGGTGCCGGTCTTGCCGGCGATGTCATAGCGCTTGAGGATGCCCGGTGCCCGGGCGGCGGTGCCGCGTCGGGTGACTTCGTGCAGCAGGCTGTCCATGATGTAGGCGTTGCGCGGGTCGATGGCGCGGATGTTCTCGTCGCCGGCCACGGGCGGATCGAACTGGGCCAGCACCTTGCCCTTGCTGTCGAGGATCTGTTTCACCACGAAGGGCTGGATGCGGTAGCCGCCGTTGGCGAACACGGAGTAGGCCGCCGCCTGTTGCCAGGGGGTGACCGAGCCGGCGCCCAGGGCCATGGTCAGGTAGGGCGGATGCTTGTCGGCCTCGAAGCCGAAGCGGGTGATGTATTCCTGGGCGTAGTGGGTGCCGATGGAACGCAGCAGGCGGATGGACACCATGTTCTTCGACTTGGCGATGGCGGTGCGCAGGGTCATCGGGCCTTCGTACTTGCCGTCGTAGTTCTTGGGCTCCCAGGCCTGGCTGCCGGTTTCGCCGGCGGGGATGACGATGGGCTCGTCGGGCACCACCGAGGCCGGGGTGTAGCCCTTTTCGATGGCGGCGGAGTAGATGAAGGGCTTGAAGCTGGAGCCGGGCTGGCGCCAGGCCTGGGTGACGTGGTTGAACTTGTTGCGGTTGAAGTCGAAACCGCCCACCAGCGCCCGCACCGAGCCGTCCACCGGGTTGGCGGCGATGAAGGCGGATTCCACCTCGGGCAGTTGCGCCACTTGCCATTGGCCCTTGTCGTCCTTGGACAGACGGATCACCGCGCCGCGCCGCAGGCGCTTGTTGGCCGGTGCCTTGTCGTCCATCATCCGCGCCGGGAATTTGAGGGCATCGCCGCTCAGGGTGACGATCTCGCCGCCGCGCAGGTAGGCGCGCAAGCGGGTCGGGCCGGCTTCCAGCACCAGGGCCGGCAGCAGGGTGTCGGCGTCTTCGTAGTCGGACAGCAGGTCTTCCAGGGCTTCGTCCTGGTCGGACTTGATGCCGTCCATCTTTTCGTAGGCCTCGGCGCCGCGATAGCCGTGGCGGCGATCGTAGTCGAGGACGCCGCGGCGCAGGGATTGGTAGGCGGCCTGCTGGTCGGCGGCGTTGATGGTGGTGATCACCTGGTAACCACCGGAATAGGCCTGCTCCTGGAAGCGTTCGACGGCGATCTGGCGCGCCATTTCGGCCACGTATTCGGCGTGGAGGCCGAAGTCGTTCACGTCCTGCTTGACGTGCAGGGGCTCGGACTCGGCGGCCTTGTACTGGGCTTCGTCGATGAAGCCCAGTTCCTTCATGCGGCGCAGCACGTAGAGCTGGCGCAGGCGTGCCCGCTTGGGATTGGCCACCGGGTTGTAGGCCGAGGGGGCCTTGGGCAGGCCGGCCAGCATGGCGGCCTCGGCCGGGCTCAGTTCCTTGAGGGCCTTGCCGAAATAAATCTGGGCGGCGGAGGCGAAGCCGTAGGCGCGCTGGCCCAGGTAAATCTGGTTGATGTAGAGCTGGAGGATTTCATCCTTGGACAGGCTGTGCTCGATCTTGAAGGAGAGCAGGGCTTCGTACACCTTGCGGGTCAGGGTTTTCTCGCTGGAAAGGAAGAAGTTGCGCGCCACCTGCATGGTGATGGTGGAGGCGCCCTGACGCTTGCCGCCGCTGGCGAAGTTGGAATAGGCGGCCCGCAGCACGCCCAGGGTGTCGATGCCCGGGTGCTGGTAGAAGCGTTCGTCCTCCGCCGCGAGGATGGCGTGCACCATCAGCGGCGGTACTTCCTTGATCTGGACCACGTTGCGCCGTTCCTCGCCGAATTCGCCGATCAGCTTGCCGTCGGCGGAATAGATGCGCAGGGGAATCTTGGGCCGGTAGTCGGTGAGGACGTCCAGGGAAGGCAGCTGGGGATAGGCCAGCACCACGACAATGCCCACCAGGGCGGCACACACCAGCAGCAGGCCGGCGAAGGCCAAAAAACCATAAAGAAGCCAACGCAGGGGGGAGGGAACAGTCATGGCGGAGTCCAGCCGGGAAAGAGGCGGGATTATACGGCGGCGTTTCTCCCCATTAAGTAGGAGTGCGCTTGGCGTAAACCGTGATAACGACTACTTAATTAAACAAATTGGCTTTACAGCCGATATAGTTGTTGTTAGCATCTGAAGTAAATTATCGTTATTGCGCGTAACGATTTAATTTATAAAGGAAAAATCATCTTGCAGATCGACCTTTCGATCTTTAATCCCGGCGATCGTCCCTTGATCGGGCTGGACATCAGTTCTTCCTCGGTGAAGATGCTGGAGCTGTCCGCCCAGGAAAAGAAAAAGGGCGGCTACCTGGTGGAGCGTTACGCCATCGAGCCCCTGCCTCGGGATGCGGTCATGGACGGCAAGATCATGAACATGGAAGGGGTTGCCGACGCCATCGGCAAGGCCTGGAAGCGCATGGGCAGCACGACCCGCTATGTGGCCATGGCCTTGCCGGCGGCGGCGGTCATCACCAAGAAGATCATCCTGCCTGCCAACCTGCGGGAGCAGGAAATGGAAGTCCAGGTGGAATCCGAGGCCAACCAGTACATCCCTTTTGCCCTGGAAGAGGTGAACCTGGATTTCCAGGTCATCGGTCCGGCCCCCTCCAGCCCCGACGAGGTCGAGGTGATGCTGGCCGCCAGCCGCAAGGAAATGGTGGAAGACCGGGTGGCCTGTGCCGAGGGGGCGGGTCTCAAGCCCCTGGTGATGGACGTGGAGTCCTATGCCAGCCAAAGCGCTTTCGAGCTGGTGAGCCAGCAGTTGCCCGACGGCGGCAAGGACAAGGTGGTGGCTTTGATCGACATCGGCGCCAATGTGATGAACGTGGTCATGCTGCACAACCAGCAACCCATCTACAACCGGGAGCAGGCCTTCGGCGGCCATGTGCTGACCCAGGAGATCATGCGCGCCTACGGCATGTCCCAGGAAGAGGCCGAAACGGCCAAGCGCAACCAACACCTGCCCGACAACTACGCCAGTGAAATCCTGGCGCCCTTCATGGATACCCTGGGCCAGGAAGTCAGCCGGGCCATGCAGTTCTTTTTTAGCGCCACGCCCTATACCCAGGTGGATCACATCGTCCTGGCCGGGGGCAGCGCCGTCATTCCCGGCTTGAGCGAGGCCGTGCAGGGCCATGCCCAAGTCGAATGCCTGGTGGCCAATCCCTTTGCCGCCATGGAGCTGGCCGCCAAGGTGCGGGCCAAGAGTCTGCTGGGCGACGCGCCAGCGTTGATGGTGGCCTGCGGCCTGGCTTTGCGGAGATTCGACCAATGATCCGCATCAACCTACTGCCCCACCGGGAGGAGAAGCGCAAGGCGAGGCGCCAGCAGTTCTATGCCTTCCTCGGCCTGGTGACGGTGGTGGCCGCTGTTATCTGGTTCCTCGGCTTCAGTGCGATCAACCAGTACATCTCGACCCAGGATGGCAAGAACGCCTTCATCGAGAAAGAAATCGGCGACCTGAAGAAGCAGATCGAGGAAATCTCCAAGCTCAAGGAGGAGACCGAGGCCCTGCTCAAGCGCAAACAGGTGATCGAAACCTTGCAAGGCAGCCGGGCGGAAACCGTCCATGTCTTCGACGAATTGCTGCGTCGGGTGCCGGACGGGGTGCGCATCACTAGCTTCAACCAGAATGGCATGCAATTCGACATGGTGGGCGATTCGGTGTCCGAGGCCCGGGTGTCCACCCTGATGCGCAACCTGGAGGAGTCGCCCCTGTTCCAGCAGGTAACCCCCCTGGAAATCCGCGCCGGGACGGCGGCCAACGGTCGCCCCATCTACGGTTTCCAAATGAAGATGTCTATCGAGCGTGCGGCGGCGGGCACTGAGCCCGGCAACAAGCCGGCGGGGGGCAAGCCATGAAGTCCTTCGCCAAACCCAATCTGACCCTGCCCGCCGTGGACTTCAAGCAGCTGGCGGAGGATTTCAAGACCCTCGACATGCAGGACCCGGGGCAATGGCCCCTGGGACCCCGTGTCGTGGTGCTGGCGGGCGTTTTCCTCGCCTTGATGTTCCTCGCCTGGTTCCTCGGTTGGAGTTCCCAGCTTGACGAACTCACGGCCCGGCAACAGCGGGAAGAGCAGCTCAAGAACGAATGGTTGGACAAGAAGCGCCAGGCGGTGAACCTGGACGCCTACCGCAAGCAGAAGGAAGAGATCGACCGTTCCTTCGGCGAAATGCTCAAGCAGTTGCCCAATCGCGCCGAGATGGACGCCATGATCGTGGACATCAGCCAAGCCGCCCTGACCCGGGGCTTGAAGATCGAACTGTTCAAGCCCGGCAGCGAGTCCCGCAAGGACTTCTATGCGGAAATGCCCATCAGTGTGGTGATGAATGGCGGCTACAACGACATGGCGCAGTTCGCCGGTGACCTGGCCAGGCTGCCCCGCATCGTCACCCTTAACAACATCAAGCTCAAGCCCAAGGATGCGAAGGCGGGCCAGCTCTCCCTGGACGCCACGGTGATGACGTATCGCTATCTGGATAGCGAGGAACTGGCGGCCCAGAAGAAGCAACAGAAGGCCAACAAGCCGGGAGGGGCCAAGTGATGCGCGCCTTAGCCCCGTATTGGCTGTCCCTGCTGGTGGCGGTCTTCCTGGCCGGGTGCGAGGGGGACGAGCCGGAGGACGTGCGTGCCTGGATGAACGAGGCCACCAAGGACATGAAGGGCAAGGTGCCGCCCCTGCCGGAGATCAAGGCCCTGCCGGCCATCAGCTACGATCCGGGCGAACTGATCCCGCCTTTCTCGGTGGAAAAGCTGTTCGCCGAGGAGGCCCGCGCAGCCCAGGCCGGCCGCAACGGCGGCCGCCAGGCGGTGAACCTGGACGCCTACCCCCTGGCCCGGGTGCCCCTGGAAACAGTGCGGTTGTTGGGCACCATGACCCTGGGCAAACAGGTGATCGCGGTGGTGTCGGCCGGCAGCGACGCGCCCCGGCGGGTGAAGGCCGGGGACTACATCGGGCAGAACGGCGGACGCATCCTGTCCATCCGTCCGGCCACCGACAAGAACGAAGCGGAAATGCTGATCAAGGAAACCGTTCAGGAGAAAGGCAGCTGGGTTGATCGTGAGGTGCGCCTCACGTCCTCCGGGCAGGGAGAACAGAAATGATGATGGCAAGATACGGCAAGGCGCTGGTGGTGCTGGCCTGCATGACGATCCGGGTGGCCTTGGCGGCCGGCGCGGGGGATGCGGCCAATGCAATCGACAACGTGGAATTTTCCCAGCAGGGCGCCCAGACCCTGGTCAAGGTGACCCTGCAAGGGCCGCTGAAGACAACACCAACTTCCTTCGTCACCGCCAGTCCCTATCGGATCGCCTTCGACTTCCCCGGGGTGACGAGCAACCTTGGCGTGACGACCAAGAAGGCCGGCATCGGCAGCTTGCAGAGCGTGGCGGTGGTGCAGAGCGAGGCCCGCAGTCGCCTGGTGTTGAACCTTTCCGGGCCGGTCCAGCATGGGATCAGCATCGAGGGTAACGTCTTTTTCATCAGCCTGACCGGCGCCGACGTGGCGGCCAATGCCGCTGCCGCCGTTCCCGCCACCGCCTCGCCGGCCGTGGGTTTCGCCACGGACGGCGGTGTCCGGGCCGTCGTGCCGCTGATCACCAATGTGGATTTCCAGGCCGTCGGCAATGACCAGGCCAACATCAAGGTGGACCTGACGGATCCGAACGCCTTGCTCGACGTCAAGCAGCAGGGCAACAACCTGCTCTTGTCCTTTGCCAATGCCGACGTGCAGCCGCGCTTGTTGAAAAAACTCGATGTGCGGGACTTCGGCACGCCGGTGACTATGCTGAGCACCAGCCGTGGCGGCGGCCGTGTCGAGGTGGTGCTGACCAATCGCGGCGATTGGGATTACTCCGTGCGCCAGATCGACACCTCGGTGGTGTTGGAAGTACGCCGGGTCATCCAGGATCCCACCAGTCTTGCCGGGTCCAAGGACATCCAGGGCAAGGTGGTGAGCTTCAACTTCACCCAGCCCGTGCCCGTCAGCCAGATGATCGGCATCTTCCAGGACATCACCGGCCTCAACTTCATGGTGATGCCCGGTGTTAGCGGCGAGATCCAAAGTCTCAAGATGGAGAACACCTCGGTGGAAACCGCCATCGACATCATCTCCCGCATGTATGGGTTGGGTTTCCGTCGCTATGGCAACATCGTGGTGGTGGGCAAGGCCGACGACCTGGTCAAGTACGACAAGGACGAGCGGGAACGGGCCGCGACCCTGGCCAACAGCGAACCGATCCAGCAGGAAACCTTCAAGATCCGCTATCGCACCGCCGGCGAAATCGTCCAGCGCCTGACCACCAACGCCGGTCCCGCCAATGCGGCTGCCGCTACCGGGGCCACTGCCGCCCAGGCGACGACCCCGCCGGCTGCCGCGCCTGGCGCGACGGCGGGTGCGGCGGCCAACGCCTCCATCATCAGCGAGCGGGGCAGCATCACCTTCGACAACGCCACCAACACCATCTTCATCGAGGAAACCAAGACCCGCCTGAACAAGATCCGGGAGCGCATCGCCGCCCTGGATCGGCCCATGCGCCAGGTCATGATCGAGGCGCGCCTGGTGGAAGTGGCGGATACCTTCTTCAGCTCCCTCGGGGTCAAGTTGTCCGGTGGCAAGTACGGCTACACCATCGGCAACACGGCCGCCGATGTCACCTTCGGCACTTTCTCCACTTCCCAATCCCTCGGCGCCGGCACCGGCGCGTCGCCTGGCAGCCTGGCCTTCTCCCTGTTCAACTCCTCCCAGACCCGTATCGTGAACCTGGAACTCGACGCGGTGGAGAGCGATGCCAAGTCGAAGACCATCGCCAGCCCGAAGATCCTGACCCGGGACACGCAAAAGGCCACCCTGATGCATGGCGAGCAGATTCCCTACGCCACTACGTCGGCCAACAACGGCACCACTACCACCTTCATCAATGCCGCCATCACCCTGGACGTGACGCCCCAGATCCAGCAGGACGGCCGGGTGCAGATGATGCTCAACGTCACCATGGATTCCCGCGGCCAGAGCGCCGGGTCTGCCGGTTTCGCCATCAACAAGCGCCAGGTGGCGACCCAGGTAGTCGTCGAGAATGGCGGCACGGTGGTGGTCGGCGGCATGTACAAACAGGTGGACAGCAACACGGTGGAGCGCATCCCCTTCCTGGGTGACATCCCCTACGTCGGTTTCCTGTTCAAGAACCGGACCGAAAACAAAACCCGTAACGAACTGCTGGTCTTCATCACCCCCCGGGTGGTGAGCGAAGAGTTGGTGTTGCAGTAAGGCAGCGACTTGAAATCGATTTTTCTGGTGGGCCTGATGGGGGCCGGCAAGACCACGGTTGGTCGCATGCTGGCCAAGAAACTCAAGGCCGAATTCGTCGATGCCGACCATGAGATCGAAGCCCGGACCGGGGTGCCGATCCCGACCATTTTTGAAATCGAGGGCGAGGCCGGCTTCCGCAAGAGGGAGTCTCAGGTCATCGACGACCTCACCCAGCGCCAGGGGCTGGTGCTGGCCACCGGCGGCGGTGCTGTGCTGGATCCGGACAACCGCAGCCACTTGCGGCAACGCGGTCTGGTGGTCTATCTCTACGCCCAGCCGGAAGTGCTTTACGAGCGCACCCGGATGGATCGGGGGCGGCCGCTGCTCCAAGTGGAGGATCGTCTGGCAAAATTGCAGCAGTTGTTTGCCCTGCGCGATCCCCTCTACCGGGAAGCGGCCCACTGCGTGGTCGAAGTGGGGCAGACCCAGGCGTCGCAGGTGGTGCGGCGCATCCTCCAAGCCCTGGAAGCCTGAACATGCGAAAACTGACCGTTGCGCTCGGCGAGCGCAGTTACCCCATTTGTATCGGCCCCGGGCTGCTCGGTCAGGCTGCGCTCATCCTCGACCGCCTGCCCGCCAAGCGCGCCGTCGTGGTCAGCAACGACACGGTGGCGCCGCTCTATTTGGATGCTCTGGTCGGGCCCCTGCGCGCCGCCGGTGTGGTCGTCACCGAAGTGATCTTGCCCGACGGCGAGGCCTACAAGAATGGCGATACGCTGAACCGCATCTACGATGCCATGCTGGAAACCCGCTGCGACCGGGCCACCACGGTGATCGCCTTGGGCGGTGGGGTGGTCGGCGACATGGCGGGCTACGCCGCCGCCACCTACCAGCGCGGCGTGCCCTTCATCCAGATCCCCACCACCTTGTTGTCCCAAGTGGATTCCTCGGTGGGTGGCAAGACCGGCATCAACCACCCCAAGGGCAAGAACATGATCGGCGCCTTCTGGCAGCCGCGCCTGGTGCTGGCCGACACGGACACCCTGAAAACCCTGCCGTCGCGGGAGCTGTCGGCCGGCCTGGCGGAAGTGATCAAGTACGGCCTGATCCGCGACCTGCCCTTCCTCGATTGGATCGAGTCCAACATCGATGCGCTGCGGGCATGTGACGGCGAGGCCCTGGCCTATGCCATCGAGCGCTCCTGTGCCAACAAGGCCGAGGTGGTGGCCGGCGACGAACGGGAAACCGCCAAGGACGGCGGCCGCGCTCTGCTCAACCTGGGGCACACCTTTGGCCACGCCATCGAAACGGGCCTCGGCTATGGCGTCTGGCTGCACGGCGAAGCCGTGGCCGCCGGCACGGTGATGGCGCTGGAATTGTCCCGTCGTCTCGGCTGGCTCGCCAGCGCGGACGTGGCGCGGGTGCGGCATCTGTTGCAAGGGGCCGGCCTGCCAGTGATCGGCCCGCAACTGGGGGCGGAGCGCTATCTCGACATGATGGGACACGACAAGAAAGTGCTCGCAGGCAAGCTGCGCCTGGTGCTGCTCAAGGGCCTCGGCCAGGGCGTCACCTACGGCGAGGCAAGCCGCGAGGACATCCTCGCCGCCATCGACATCTGCTGCGAGCCCCTGGCATCGTGAGCGAACTGGCTCCCTACGCGGTTCACGAGGAGCGCAGTCCGGGCCGGTCCATCACCGAGCCGCGGCCCAAGGCGCGGGGCGAGTACCAGCGGGACCGGGATCGCATCATCCACTCCACCGCCTTCCGCCGCCTGGAATACAAGACCCAGGTGTTCGTGAACCATGAGGGCGACCTGTTCCGCACTCGCCTCACCCACTCCATCGAGGTGGCCCAGCTGGCCCGCACCGTGGCCCGCGCCTTGCGTCTCAACGACGACCTGACCGAAGCCATTGCCCTGGCCCACGACCTGGGGCACACCCCCTTCGGCCACGCCGGCCAGGACGCCCTCAACGAATGCATGAACCCCTACGGCGGGTTCGAACATAATCTCCAGTCCTTGCGCACGGTGGATCGGCTGGAAGAGCGCTACGGCGCCTTCGATGGTCTGAACCTGATGTACGAGACCCGGGAGGGCATCCTCAAGCATTGCTCCCCGCGCAACGCCCGCCTGCTTGGTCCCCTGGGCCAGCGCTTCATCGACAAGTTGCGGCCGTCCCTGGAGGCGCAGATCTGCAACCTGGCGGACGAGGTGGCCTACAACAACCATGACGTGGATGACGGGTTGCGGTCCGGCTTGCTTCAGCTTGAACAATTGCAGGAGATCAGCCTGTTTCAGCGCCACGCGGCGGAGGCCCAGGCGGCGTTCCCCGGCTTGGCCGGCCGCCGCCTGATCCACGAAACCATCCGCCGCATGATCGACGCCCAGGTGACGGACCTCCTGGCCGAATCGGCACGACGCATCGCCGAGTTGGCACCGGCGAGCCTGGCGGACGTGGCCCAGGCGCCCGTCCTGATCGGTTTTTCGCCCGCCATGGAAGAGGAAAATCGTCAGTTGAAAACCTTCCTGCGGGACGAGTTGTACCGCCATTACCAGGTGCTGCGCATGACCAGCAAGGCCCGGCGCATCATCGCCGACCTGTTTTCGGCCTTCATGGCCGATCCGCGCCTGCTGCCGCCCCAATACCAGGCCATGGCGGCGCGTCCCTCGGACGATCCCATGGTGGCCGACGGCAAGGCCCGGGCTGTGGCCGACTACATTGCCGGTATGACGGACCGCTACGCCATGCGCGAGCATCGCCGTCTCTTCGCCGTGGGGGAAATTTGACTCCGATGGCCGCCAATTGCGCGGTTTCATGGGCATAAGAGGCTGGTTTGGCCCACTTTGGTGATAGTGACGTGAGTCACGGAGTATTGAGTTAACCGGGGATCGGGGTTATAGTCGCCCGTTCACCCTAAGAATCGAACTAAAGCCGGGGAGCCGTCGCGCCCCGGCTTTTTTGCCGGTTGTGACGGCCCGCGGCCTGTCAAGCAGAAACGTTTGTTTTTCAAGGAAAAAGTGATGGATCTACCCAGCCGGCAAGGTCTTTACGACCCCGCCCACGAGCACGATGCCTGCGGCGTCGGTTTTGTTGCCCACATCAAGAACAAGAAAAGCCATGCCATCGTTGAGCAAGGCCTTGCCATCCTGAAAAACCTGGAACACCGTGGCGCCACCGGCTACGACCCCAAACTCGGGGACGGCGCCGGCATCCTGCTGCAACTACCGGATGCCTTCCTCCGCGAAGAAACCAAGAAGCTGGGCATCGCCCTGCCCAAGGCCGGCGACTACGCCTGCGGCATGATCTTCCTACCCCAGTCCGCCAATGGCCGCGCCGCCTGTGAGTCGGCCATTGCCCGCATCGTCTGTGAGGAAGGCCAGACCTTCCTCGGCTGGCGCGACGTGCCCCGCGACAATAGCGGCCTGGCCGAGGCCGCCCGGGAAATCGAACCCGTGGTGCGTCAGGTCTTCATCGCCAAGGGCGAGCAGACCAAGGACCAGGACGCCTTCGAGCGCAAGCTGTTCGTCATCCGCAAGCGGGTCGAGCATGCCGTTGCCAAGCTCAACATCGTGGACAAGGGCATGTTCTACGTCCCTAGCCTGTCCTCCCGCACCATCGTGTACAAGGGCATGCTGCTGTCCTGGCAGGTGGGCGAATACTTCATCGACCTCAAGGACGAGCGCCTCACCTCGGCCCTGGCCCTGGTGCACCAGCGCTTCTCCACCAACACCTTCCCCACCTGGGATCTGGCCCACCCCTTCCGCATGATCGCCCACAACGGTGAAATCAACACCGTGCGCGGCAACGTGAACTGGATGGCGGCCCGGCAAAAGGCCATGGCCTCCGACCTATTCGGCGAGGACCTGGACAAGCTGTGGCCCCTGATCAAGGCCGAGCAGTCCGATTCGGCCTGTTTCGACAACGCCCTGGAACTGCTGGTGGCGGGCGGCTATCCCCTGGCCCACGCCATGATGATGCTGATTCCTGAGGCTTGGGCCAGCAACACCCTGATGGACGAACAGCGCCGCGCCTTCTACGAATTCCATGCCGCCGTGATGGAGCCCTGGGACGGCCCCGCCGCCGTGGCCTTCACCGATGGCCGCCAGATCGGCGCCACCCTGGACCGCAACGGCCTGCGTCCCGCCCGTTATCTGGTGACCGAGGACGACATCGTGATGATGGCGTCCGAAATGGGCGTGCTGACCTTCCCCGAGAAGAAGATCGTCAAGAAGTGGCGTCTGCAACCGGGCAAGATGTTCATGATCGACCTGGAACAGGGCCGCATCATCGACGACGCCGAACTCAAGACCAAGATCGCCACCTCCGAGCCCTACGGCAAGTGGGTGGACGAGTCGCGGATTTTCCTTTCCGACCTGGCCGCGCCGAAGATCGGCAAGGAGCACAAGGAATCCCTGCTGGACACCCAGCAGGCCTTCGGCTTCAGCCAGGAGGACGTCAAGTTCATCCTCGAACCCATGGCCAAGAACGGCGAGGAAGCCACCGGCTCCATGGGCAACGACAGTGCCTTGCCGGTGTTGTCGGCCAAGAACAAGCCCCTCTACAACTACTTCAAGCAGTTGTTCGCCCAGGTGACGAATCCCCCGATCGATCCGATCCGGGAAGAAATCGTCATGTCCCTGACCAGCTTCATCGGACCCAAGCCCAACCTGATGGGCATCGCCAACCCCAACGAGGCCCTGACGCCCCGTCTGGAGGTGCACCAACCCGTGCTGCTGGCCGATGACCTGGCGCGCTTGCGCGGCATCGACAAGCTGACCCAGGGCAAGTTCAAGTCCCTGGTGGTGAACATCGTCTATCCCGCCAGCCATGGCGCGGCCGGCATCGAAGCGGCCATCGAGGGCATTTGTGCCGCCGCCGAGCAGTCCGTGGCCGACGGCTACAACGTGCTGATCCTGTCCGATCGCGGCATGGACCGTCACCACGTGGCAATCCCCGCCCTGCTGGCCTGTGCCGCCGTGCATCGCCACCTGACCAAGAAGGGACTGCGCACCAGCACCGGTCTGGTGGTGGATTCCGGTTCCGTGCGCGAGGTGCACCATTTCGCCCTGCTCGCCGGTTATGGCGCCGAGGCCGTGTGCCCCTGGCTGGCCCTGGAAACCATTGCCGACTTCTCCGGCAAGGATGCCAAGGACGCCCAGAAGAAGTACGTCAAGGCCGTGGGCAAGGGTCTCAACAAGGTCATGTCCAAGATGGGCATTTCCACCTACCAGTCCTACTGCGGTTCCCAGATTTTCGAGGCCATCGGCCTCAACGCCACCTTCGTCGCCAAGTACTTCACCGGCACCGCGACCCAAGTGGAAGGCATGGGCCTCAAGGACGTGGCCGAGGAAGCCGTACGCGTCCACCAAGCCGCCTTCTCCGCCGACCCCGTGCTGGCGGACCACCTGGATGCCGGGGGCGAATACGCCTTCCGAATCCGTGGCGAAGAGCACATGTGGACCCCGGACTCCATCGCCAAGCTGCAACACGCGACGCGTTCCAACAAGTACGAGACCTACAAGGAATACGCCAAGCTCATCAACGACCAGAGCAAGCGCCACCTGACCCTGCGCGGCCTGTTCGAGCTGAAGGCCGCCGGCCCCGCCGTGCCCCTGGATGAAGTGGAGTCCGCCAAGGAAATCGTCAAGCGCTTCGCCACTGGCGCCATGTCCCTCGGTTCCATCTCCACCGAGGCCCACTCCACCCTGGCCATCGCCATGAACCGCATCGGCGGCAAGTCCAACACCGGCGAGGGTGGCGAGGATCCGATGCGCTTCAAGCCGGTGCAAAAGGGCCAGACCCTGGCCGACGTGATCGGCAAGAGCCGTATCGAGCGCGACATTCCCCTCAAGGACGGCGACTCCCTGCGCTCCGCGATCAAGCAGGTGGCTTCCGGCCGTTTCGGCGTCACCACCGAATACCTGACCAACGCCGACCAGATCCAGATCAAGATGGCCCAGGGCGCCAAGCCCGGCGAAGGCGGCCAATTGCCCGGCCACAAGGTGTCCGAGTACATCGGCTTCCTGCGCCATTCCGTGCCCGGTGTCGGCCTGATTTCGCCGCCGCCCCACCACGACATCTATTCCATCGAGGATCTGGCCCAGCTCATCCATGACCTGAAGAACGCCAATCCCGTTGCCAGTATTTCCGTCAAGCTGGTGTCCGAAGTGGGCGTGGGTACCGTGGCTGCCGGCGTTTCCAAGGCCAAGGCCGACCACGTGGTGATCGCCGGCCATGACGGCGGCACCGGTGCCTCTCCCCTGTCCTCGGTCAAGCACGCCGGTACCCCCTGGGAACTGGGGCTGGCCGAAACCCAGCAGACCCTGGTGCTCAACCGCCTGCGCGGTCGTATCCGCGTCCAGGCCGACGGTCAGATGAAGACCGGCCGCGACGTGGTGATCGGCGCCCTGCTCGGCGCCGACGAATTCGGCTTCGCCACCGCACCCCTGGTGGTGGAAGGCTGCATCATGATGCGCAAGTGCCACCTCAACACCTGTCCGGTCGGCGTCGCCACCCAGGACCCCGAGCTGCGCAAGCGTTTCAGCGGCCAGCCCGAGCACGTGGTGAACTACTTCTTCTTCGTTGCCGAGGAAGTGCGCGAACTGATGGCCCAGCTGGGCATCCGCAAGTTCGACGACCTGGTCGGCCGCGCCGATCTGCTCGACACCCGTGCCGGTATTGAACACTGGAAGGCCCAGGGCCTCGACTTCAGCAAGATCTTCTACATGCCCCCCGCGCCCGAGGGCGTGGCCCGCAGCCACAACGAGACCCAGGACCACGGCCTTGCCGGCGCCCTCGACCACAAGCTGGTCAAGGCTGCCCAACCGGCCCTGGAACGCAAGGAGAAGGTGGTCATCGAGACCGCCATCACCAACGTCAATCGGACCTGCGGCACCCTGCTTTCCCACGAAGTGGCCAAGCGCTACGGCCACGCCGGCCTGCCCGCCGACACCATCCACGTCAAGCTCAGCGGCATCGCTGGCCAAAGCTTCGGCGCCTTCCTGGCCAAGGGCATCACCCTGGAACTGACCGGCGAAGGCAACGACTACGTGGGCAAGGGCCTCTCCGGCGGCCGCATCATCGTCAAGCCTTCCAAGGATTTCCGCGGCGATCCCGCCGAAAACATCATCGTCGGCAACACCGTGCTCTACGGTGCCACCGAGGGCGAGGTGTTCTTCCGTGGCGTGGCCGGCGAGCGCTTCTGCGTCCGCAACTCCGGCGCCACCGCGGTGGTCGAGGGTACCGGCGACCATGGTTGCGAGTACATGACCGGCGGCACCGTCGTCGTTCTGGGTCAGACCGGTCGCAATTTCGCCGCCGGCATGAGCGGCGGCATTGCCTACGTGTTGGACGAGGACGGTTTCTTCGGTCAGCGCGCCAACCTGTCCATGGTGTCCCTGGAAAAGGTGTTGCCCGCCGCCGAGCAGGCGCTGGACACCTACCACCGCCAGCAGTCCGACGAGGCCCTGCTCAAGGCCCTCATCGAACAGCACCATAAGGAAAGTGGCAGCGAACGGGCCAAGGCCATCCTGGCCGACTGGAACAGCTACCGCGGCAAATTCGTCAAAGTGTTCCCCCACGAGTATCGCCGCGTGCTCAAGGACCAGGCGGAACAGCAGCAACTGGAGGCCGCATAAATGGGCAAGCCCACCGGATTTCTCGAATTCCAACGTCAGTCCGAGTCCTACGAACCCGTCGCGGTTCGCCTCAAGGGCTACGAGGAGTTCGTTCATCACCTGAGCGATGAACAGGCCAAGGTGCAGGGCGCCCGTTGCATGGATTGCGGCATCCCCTTCTGCAACAACGGTTGCCCGGTCAACAACATCATTCCCGACTGGAATGACCTTGTTTACCGGGGACAATGGGAAGAGGCGATCCAGGTTCTGCACTCCACCAACAACTTCCCCGAGTTCACCAGCCGCATTTGCCCCGCGCCCTGCGAGGCGGCTTGTACCCTGAACATTCCCCAGACCCCGGTGGGCATCAAGTCCATCGAGCGTGCCATCATCGACAAGGCCGGTGAAAAAGGCTGGGTGCGTCCCCAGCCGGCCGCAGTCAAGACCGGCAAGAAGGTGGCGGTCGTCGGTTCCGGCCCTGCCGGCCTGGCGGCGGCCCAGCAACTGGCCCGTGCCGGCCACGACGTGACGGTCTATGAAAAGAACGAACGCATCGGCGGCCTGTTGCGCTACGGCATCCCCGACTTCAAGTTGGACAAGCGTCTGATCGACTGGCGC
Organism: Denitratisoma sp. agr-D3; assembly: GCF_054658675.1. Taxonomy (NCBI): domain Bacteria; kingdom Pseudomonadati; phylum Pseudomonadota; class Betaproteobacteria; order Nitrosomonadales; family Sterolibacteriaceae; genus Denitratisoma; species Denitratisoma sp. agr-D3. The sequence goes on from NZ_BAAGIA010000001.1 coordinate 187,990, forward strand.
ATGGCCCAGATGAAGGCGGAAGGCGTGACTTTCGTGACCAACACCCTGGTCACCAACACCAAGCTGCCCGCCAGCATCGCCAACGATGCGAAGAAGACCGTGACCCCCGAGCAGTTGAAGAAGCAGTTCGACGCCGTGGTCCTGGCCGGCGGCGCCGAGGCGCCCCGCGACCTGCCGATTCCCGGTCGTGAGTTGGAAGGTGTCCATTTCGCCCTGGAATTCCTGATTCCCCAGAACAAGGAAGTCCACGGCGGCAAGAAGAACCCGATCAACGTCAAGGGCAAGCATGTGCTGGTCATCGGCGGTGGCGACACCGGTTCCGACTGCGTGGGCACTTCCAACCGCCACGGCGCGGCCAGCATCACCCAGATCGAACTGATGCCGCGCCCCCCCGAGCAGGAAAACGGCTCCCTGACCTGGCCCTACTGGCCCCTGAAGCTGCGCACTTCCTCTTCCCATGACGAGGGCTGCGAGCGCGACTGGTCCATCGCCACCAAGGAATTCATCGGCGAAAAGGGCAAGCTCAAGGCCGTCAAGGCCGTGCGTCTGGAATGGAAGGACGGCAAGATGAGCGAGATCCCGGGTTCCGAGTTCGAGATCAAGGCCGACCACGTTTTCCTGGCCATGGGCTTCCTCGGCCCCGTCGGCGGCATCCTCGACGCCTTTGGCGTGGAGAAGGACGCACGCGGCAATGCCAAGGCCGACACCGAAAGCGCCAAGGCTTACAGCACCAATGTGCCCAAGGTCTTTGCCGCCGGCGACATGCGTCGCGGCCAATCCCTGGTGGTCTGGGCCATCCGTGAGGGCCGGCAAGCGGCGCGGGCGGTGGACGAGTTCCTGATGGGCAGCTCGATCCTGCCCCGCTGATTCGTCCCAAGCTCGGCCAATACAAGGCGTGGCGGAATAGAATTCCGGCCACGCCTTTTTCGTTTATTCGCCCATGACCTCACCCAATCCCCTCAACGTCGTCATCCTGGCCGCCGGCAAGGGCAAGCGCATGCGTTCCGACCTGCCCAAGGTGCTCCATCCCCTGGCGGGCAAGGCCCTGTTGTCCCATGTGTTGGATACGGCCAGGGGCCTGGGCGCTGCCCGGATCTGCGTGGTGTACGGCCATGGCGGCGAGGTGGTGCCCCAGGCCCTGGCCGCTCCGGATGTGCGCTGGGTCCGTCAGGAGCCCCAGTTGGGTACGGGACACGCGGTGCTACAAGCCCTGCCCGAGCTGGATCCGGCCCTGCCGACCCTGGTGCTGTACGGCGACGTGCCGCTGATCCAGGGCGATACCCTGGCCAAATTGGCCGCCGTGGCGGGGAGCGGATCCCTGGGTCTGCTGACCACCTTCATGGCGGATCCTCACGGTTATGGCCGCATCGTCCGGCTGCACGGCCAGATCGTGCGCATCGTCGAGGAAAAGGATGCGGATGACGCCGAGAAAGCCATCCAGGAAGTGAACACGGGCATCCTGGTGGCGCCCACCGAGGCCTTGCAACGCTGGTTGCCGCAATTGGGCAACCGCAATGCCCAGGGCGAGTACTACCTGACGGACGCCATCGCCATGGCCGCCGCGGAAGGCATGGCGGTCAAGGCGGCCCATCCGGAAGCGGCCTGGGAAGTGGAGGGTGTCAACAGCAAGGTACAACTGGCCCAATTGGAGCGGGTGCACCAGGCCAACATTGCTCGCCGACTGTTGGAGGAAGGCGTGATGCTCGCCGACCCCGCCCGTATCGACGTGCGCGGCCTATTGGCATGCGAGCAGGATGTGGCCATCGACGTGAACTGCGTGTTCGAGGGCACGGTGCAACTCGGCAAGGGGGTTCAGGTGGGGCCCCATTGCGTGTTGAAGAACGTCAAGGTGGCCGCCGGCAGTCGTATCCTGGCCTTCAGCCACTTGGAGGATGCGAGCGTCGGCGCTGACTGCGCCATCGGTCCCTATGCCCGGCTGCGTCCGGGCACGACCTTGGCGGACCAGGTGCACATCGGCAACTTCGTCGAGGTGAAGAACAGCACCATCGCCACGGCCTCCAAGGCCAATCACTTGGCCTACGTGGGCGATGCCACCGTGGGCAGCCGGGTGAACATCGGCGCCGGCACCATCACCTGCAATTACGACGGTGCCAACAAGCACCGGACCGTGATCGAGGACGACGCCTTCATCGGTTCTGATTCCCAACTGGTCGCGCCGGTGACCGTCGGTCGTGGCGCAACCCTGGGCGCTGGCACAACCTTGAGCAAGGACGCGCCGCCCGGACAGTTGACCGTCTCCCGCGCCAAGCAGGTTTCCATCACCAATTGGAAACGCCCGGTAAAGCACAAATAAATCCGCCCCGCGTACGCGGTTAAGCCAAAACGGAAAGTCCCCCCCATGCCAGCCAGCCTGAACACAGCGCCCGGTATTCCCCGCAAACCGGCCAATCTGAGCATCCCGCCGCGTCCCGAGGTGGTTAATCTGCTGCTGGCGGAAAAGGACAAGGAGCACCCCGACCTGCGCCGGGTCGCCCAGGCCATCATGGCTGACGTGGGCTTGGCCGGGGCCATGCTCAAGGCGGTGAATTCACCGGCCTTCGGTTTGCGGCGCAAGGCCACCAACGTGGCGACGGCGGTGGATCTGCTGGGCATGAAACAGGTTGCGACCCTGGCCATGGGGCTGGTACTTCGCCACGTGGAAGGAGGCGGCCCCGCCATGGACCGCTTCTGGGACACGGCGGAAAAGGTGGCCCTGACCACCTCCTATCTGGCCGGTCGCTTGCGCGGCATCGGTCGCGAGGAGGCCTACACCTATGGCCTGTTCCATGACTGCGGCATCCCGATGATGATGCAACGCTATCCCGACTACAAAACGGTGCTGCTCCAGGCCAATCAGGCCTATGACGAAGCATTCACCGAAGTCGAGGACAAGGCCCTGGGCACTCACCACGCGGCCATGGGCTATTTCCTGGCCAAGTCCTGGTACTTGCCCGACGACCTCTGCCAGGCCATCCTGCGCCACCATGAAATCGGGGTGTACGATCCGGGCGCCGGCGCTGGGGAAGGGGTGTTGACCATGATCGGCATCGGCCATATCGCCGGTCACGTACACCACACTTATATGAGAACCGGCGACGACGCCGAGTGGGCCAAGTTCAAGCCCCTGGTGTGCCGCCACTTCGGGCTGGACCAGGAGGACTTGATCAATCTTCTGGAAGACGCCCAGGGCTTCCTGACCGAGTTGTAGGTCGGCGCCGCCCCAGTCCTATTCCCTCAGGACGAACCTTTCTTACCGGCCTCGGGGGCTGCGGCGTCATCGGGCGCGGATTGCTCGGCGGCTACCGGGGGCTCGTTCGCTCCCGCCATGAAGTTCCAGGACCAGAAGGCCGGGTTCATGGCCGCATTGGAAAAAGGATTGCCGCTGCCGTCGGCGGCGCCCTGGCTCATGCTCTGAATCGTGGCCAGGGTGACCTTCTGCATTTCCAGGCCCTGGATGCTCATTTGCAGCATGTTGAGGTTCATCTTGAGCCAGCCTTCGACGGCCTTCAGGTCGGCGATGCGCTTATCCAACTCATTGATGTCCAAGGTCGGCGTCACCATGCCCGGCAGAGGCATATTGAGGCCGGCCCAAAACTGGCGGAGGAAGTCCTGCGGGTCGGCGGAGGACTGGGAAGCATGGGGTTCGCTCATGGCATTTCTCCCTGGTTTTGAGCCTCATGGTACTCGTAAATAGATGAAATGACTTTCTTTCTTCAAGCGGGGAATGGCGTTAGACTATGCCCCTGTCGAATCTGTCGTTTGTCATTAGTTCCGGGGGGTGGCATAGCGTGCTGAAGCTGTTGGTGGTTGAAGATCATGCATTGGTGCGTGAAGGTCTGCTCCAGACCCTGCGCGGTATTGACAAGGATGTGCAGACCATGGGGGCGGAGGATGCCGATGCCGCGCTCAAGGTGCTGGAACAGCATCCGGATATCGACCTCATGGTGCTCGACATCATGCTGCCCGGTTTGACCGGTTTGTCCTTTCTCAGCGTCCTGCGCAAGCGCTTCCCCGATGTGCCGGTGGTGATCCTGTCCGCCCTGGACGATCCCGAGACCGTGAAACGGGCCCTCAAGAGCGGCGCCTCCGGTTTCGTGCCCAAGGCCAGCACCAGCGAATCCATGCTGGATGCCCTGCGCCTGGTGCTGGCCGGCGAGATCTTCCTGCCGCCGAAGTACCAAGAAGGCCAGGCCACCAAGGGCCGGGGCCGCAGCGCCGCCGAACGCTTCAGCCTGACCCCTGGCCAGGCCCGGGTTCTGGATTTGCTGACCGAGGGCAAGACCAACCGCCAGATTGCCGAGTTGTTGGGCGTGACGGAAGGCACCGTGAAGATCCACGTATCGGCCATCTTCAAGGCGCTCAACGTCACCAACCGCTCTCAGGCGCTGCTGGCGGTGAACAAGACCCGCCGGGTCTAATACCCCAGCGAATCCCAGCGTACCTCCTACGCTAAGCGCGGCGCCACGAGGGTCTAGGCGCCGCCGTTGCCTCCCCCCGCCAGCCATGACGGGCACAGGGTGCGGCTTATTCCTCCAGTACGGAACGCAGCAGGGCTCGCAACCGGGCGGGCTTCAAGGGCTTGCCCAGTTGCCCGGCCAGACGCAGGTCGCTGGTGGTCATGGTGTCGGGTGCCGTGCCCAGGATGATCACGGCGAACTGGTCGCTGCTGCCGCCCCGTCGGGCGGCCAACAGGGCATCACACAGGGTGTCGTCGCACACCACCAGGACCGGTTGTTCCTCCGCCTGCAATAGGGCGGATAAGCCGGCCTCGTCGTTGGCCTCGGAAACCCGGTAACCCCAGCCCCGCAGCAGGGCGCCCAAGCTGCCGCAAGTGGCCGCGTCGGCGGCGAGCAGCACGCGTACCCCCGGGCCTTCGCCGGCGGCATCGTTTTCCTCTTCCGCCACGGGGGGTTTCGCCTTGGGCAGGGTCACGGTGAACACCGTGCCCTTGCCCGGGGTGCTGCGCACGGTGACCGGATGATCGAGGGCCTTGGACAAGCGGTCCACGATGGACAAGCCGAGGCCGAGCCCCTTGTTGGCATCCCGTTCCGGGTTGTGCACCTGGTAAAACTCCTGGAACAGGCTGGGCAGGTGTTCGGGGGCGATGCCGATACCGGTGTCCCATACCTCGATCCGCACCATGCCTTGTTGGGAGCGCACCCCCACCAGCACCCGGCCCTTGGGGGTGTAGCGCACCGCGTTGCCTACCAGGTTGCTGACGATGCGGGTCAGGTAACGGGGATCGGAATCGGCCCAGAGCCGGGTCGGCATCACCTGTAGGCGCAACTGTTTGGCGTCGGCGCTGCGCTGGTGATTGAGCACGGCGGCTTCCAGCAAAGGGAACAGGGCGACCGGCTGGCGGTGGGGATTCAGTTCCGAGACGTCAAGGCGGGAAACGTCCAGCAGGGCGGCCAGCAGCTCGCCGAGGGAGCCGACCGCGGTGTTGATCTGGCGCGAGAGCCGGCGTAGCACCGGCGTGCTGACCCGGCTTTCCAATTCGGCGGCGAACAGGTTGAGGGCATGCAGGGGCTGGCGCAAGTCGTGGCCGGCGGCGGCGAGGAAGCGCGACTTGGCCATGTTGGCCCGTTCCGCCTCCTCGCGCTGGGCCTGGAGTTCTAGGTTCACGGCCTCGATCCGGGCCTGGTCGAAGATCCGTTGGGTGATGTCGATCTCGATCACCACCATGCGCGGCGAATGGCTGTCGCTCTTGAGGGGCATCATCACCATGTCCACGTGGCGGATTTCGCCGTCGCGGGTCAGGATCGCGGTCACCGTGCGCTCCCCGGGCCACTTCGATTCCATCAGCAACTGGCGCCGGGCCAGTTGCTTCTGCCGTTCGGAGGCGGGCAGCAGCAGCAGCACGTCGGGCAGGGCGATGAGCTGGTCCAGGGTATAGCCGTGGATGTGCAGTGCCGCGTCGTTGGCGAACACGACCCGGCCATCGAGCAGGATCATCATCCCCACCCGGGCGTCGGATTGGGCTTGCAGCAAGGCGCTGGCAAAGTCGTACTGCTTGCGCAACTCGGCCTCGCTGCTGGCCAGGGCCGCCGCCGATCGTTGGCTGGCCGCTTCCAGCGCCACGGCCATTTCATTGATGCCTTCCTCCAGGGCGCGCAGGGTGCGCGCCGGATGGAGCGGGACGCGGGTGGACAAGGTGCCTTCCCGCAGCCGACGCATGGCGGCTTCCAGGGCCATGACCGGTTCGGTGATGTCCCGCCCCAGGCGGCGGGCGAGGAATGAGGTGGCCAATAGCATGGCCAGCACCGAGACGAGGCTGACCACCAGGATTTCGATCTTGCGCTCGACGATGTGCTTGCGGCTGATTTCGACGGTCAGGCTGCCCAGTTCCAGGGTGCGCGGTCCCCGGGCGCCGCCGCCGTCGTAGAAGGGATCGTCCAGGTCAAAGCCGGCCTGGATCACCTTGACGTGGAAGAACAGGGTCTTGCCGTCGCTGGTTTGCCCCTGCCAGTCGTTGGTTAACGAAAAGGGATCCTCGAAGCTGCGGCGGGTACCGGCCGAGGCCAGCAGCTTGCCGTTGCGGTCGAAGAAGGAAACGGCGGAGACGTCGGCCTCGGCGAGAACGGCTTCCGCCAGTCGGCTCAACTCCGTGGTGTTGCCGGAGAACATGCCATACACCGAGGCCGGGGCCAGTTGCCGGGCCATGGTGCCGCCCCGTTGCACCAGGGCATTCTCCACGTCGCTGTAGCGCAGCAGGGTGAAATAGGACACCAGGGCCAGGGCGATGACCGTCATCGGCACCAGGGCGATCAGCAGTACCCGTTGGCGTATGCCAAGATTCTTCAAAGGCGCTCCCCGTACAAGTCAGGGAATTTTCCCGGCTTGGGGCCCGCTGGGCAAGGCCCCGGAGCGGTCATTGTGACTGGTACCGTGTCGGATCGGGCACGCCGGCGGCGGCGAAGCCTTCCTTGCGCAGGCGGCAGGAGTCGCACAGGCCGCAGGCGCGGCCCGCTTCATCGGCCTGGTAGCAGGACACGGTGAGGCCGTAATCGACCCCCAGGCGCTGGCCGGCACGGATGATGTCGCCCTTGCCCATGTCCATCAAGGGCGCGTGGATGGTGAGCTTGCGGCCTTCCACCGCCGCCTTGGTGGCCAGGTTGGCCATGGTCTCGAAGGCCTTGATGAACTCCGGGCGGCAGTCGGGGTAACCGGAATAATCCACCGCGTTGACGCCGACGAAAATGTCGGCGGCATCCAGTACCTCGGCCCAGGCCATGGCCAGGGAAAGCATGATGGTGTTGCGCGCCGGCACGTAGGTGATGGGAATGCCGGGTTGCACGCCGTCCGTGGGCACGGCGATGGAGGCATCGGTCAGGGCGGAGCCGCCGAACTGGTTCATGTCCATGTGCAGCACCCGGTGCTGCTTGGCGCCCAGGGCGGCGGCCACCCGGGCCGCAGCGGCCAGTTCGGCGTGGTGACGCTGGCCGTATTCCACCGACAGGCAGTAGACGTCGAAGCCCTGTTCCCGGGCCAGGGCCACCACCGTGGCGGAGTCCAGGCCGCCGGAAAGCAGCACGACGGCGGGTTTGCTTGCGCTCATTTCATCTTCCTTGTTCATTGCCCCACAGGATTTTGTGGAGTTGCAGTTGAAAGCGGACCGGCAGCCGGTCGCGCAGTATCCAGGCGGCGAGGTCCGCCGGGGCCAGGGCACCCTGGACCGGGGAGAACAGCACGGTGCAGCGCCGGGCCAGATTCCGCTCCTGTAGCTGGGCCACGGCCCAGCGATAGTCGTTTTCGGAGGCCAGCACCAGCTTCAGCTCGTCTCGCGGCGTCAGCAGGTCCAGATTGGACCAAAGATTCTTTTCCACCTCTCCCGAGTCCGGTGCCTTCAAGTCCATGATGCGGCTGACCCGGGGATCCACGGCACCGATGTCCAGGGCACCGCTGGTTTCCAGGGACACCGAGTAGCCCGCGTCGCACAGGGCCGTCAGCAGGGCGAGGCAGCCCTTTTGGGCCAGGGGCTCGCCGCCAGTGACGCAGACCGTGGCGCACTGGTAGGCCGCCACCCGCTCCAGCACGGCCGCCACGGTGGTGGTTTCGCCGCCGTGGAAGGCATGGCTGGTATCGCACCAGACGCAGCGCAGGGGGCAACCGGTGAGGCGGACGAAGACCGTGGGCAGGCCGACCCGGGTGGATTCCCCCTGGAGGGAATGGAAGATTTCGCTCAGGCGCAACTTGGCGGCAAGTGGGGAGGGCGTAACGGTCATGGCACAAAGAAAAAGGGCCGCAAACGCGGCCCGGGGAGTTTATTTCTTTTTGCTGCCCGGTCGGGCCCGTTTCGCCGCATCCGAGCCGGGATACTTTTCCACCAGGGTTTCCCAGACCTTGCGCGCGCCGGCCTTGTCGCCAGCCGCCTCAAGGGAGGCCGCCTGCTCCGCCAGGGCGTCGGGGGCGCGAGCGTCGCTGGGCCAGTTGGCCGCCACCTTGCCGTACAACTCGGCGGCGCGGACGTGGTCCTTCAGTTGGGCGGAAACGTAGCCGGCCCAGAAGTGGGCGCTGGGCTGCTGGGCGCTGTTGGGGTAGTTCTTGATGAAGGCGGTGAAGGCGGCCAGGGCTTCCTTGAAACGGGAACCCTTGAGCGCCATCAGGGCCGTCTCGTAATCCTTGCCCTCGTTGGCCGGATTGGCCGCCGGCGCGGCGGGCTTGGCCCCCGCCTCGGGCGCGGCGCCATCGGCTGCCACCTCGGCCTTGGCCGGCGCGGCGCCCTGTTCGAAGCGGCGCAGGCGGTTGTCCAGGTCAACGTAGAAGTCCTTTTGCCGCTTCTGGGTGGCGTCCAGGTTGTAGCTCAGTTCTTCCAGTTGCCCCCGCAGCTTGGCCAGCTCCGCCTTCAGGCTTTCGATCTGGTTGGCGAAATCGAGTTGATTGCGCCCCGCGTCCTCCACCCGCTGGGAAAGGCTTCCCACCTGGGCCTGCAAGCCGTCGATGCGTTGCCGGGCTACGTCGTCGTCGAACAGACCGGCCTGGGCCTGGCTCAGCACCAACAGTAGGGCGGCGGGGAGGAGGCGCTTCATAGCTTAGAACTCGCCGCTGTAGAGCATGTCGTCACGCCGGTTCTGGGCCCAGCAGGACTCGGTCTGCTCCTCGCAACGGGGCTTTTCCTCGCCCAGGCTGACGGACTCGATCTGTTCTTCCCGGGCGCCCAGCAGCAGCAGGGCCTTCTTCAGGGCCTCGCCCCGCTTCTGGCCCAGGGCCAGGTTGTATTCGCGGCTGCCGCGATCATCGGCGTTGCCCTGGATCAGCATCTTGACCTTGGGGTTGGCCACCAGGAACTTGGCGTGGGCGGCGATCAGGGGGCGATATTCCTCGCGCACCACGAAGCTGTCGTAGTCGAAGAACACTTCCCGCTTGGACAGGGGGCTGCGGGGGTCCTTCAGGGCGGCCATGCTCAGGGGGTCGATACCATCCACTCGTCCGGTCACCGCGTTGGGATCACGGCTTTCCACGCCCGAGGGGAGTTGTTCGGGGGCGGGGGGCTGGCTGCTACAAGCGGCCAGCACGGCGGCCAGGGCCAGCAGGGAGGACAAGGAACGGAACGACAGGGGGGAACTCATGGCAATCTCCGGGGCGGTGTCAGAAGAAAAGGGGTTGGGTGGGACGGTTATTTGATGAGGGGACCCCAGCTTGGTTCCCGAATGTCGGCGGCTTGCACCGTCAGGCGCTGCTTGACCCGCCCGTCGCTGGACACGGCGGCCAGCACGCCCCGGCCGCCGACTTCGGTGGCGTAGAGGATCATGCGGCCGTTGGGGGCGAAGCTGGGGGATTCGTCCCGGGCGGAATCGGTCAGGATCTGGGTCTGCTTGGTGGCCAGGTCCATCAGGGTCACCTGGAAGCGGCCGCCCTCGCGGGAAATGTAGGCCATGCTGCGGCCATCCGGCGAGAGACGGGGCGTCACGTTGTAACTGCCGTTGAAGGTGACCCGCTGGGTGTCGCCGCCGCTGGCGGCGATGCGGTAGATCTGCGGGCTACCGCCCCGGTCGGAGGTGAAGTAGATCCACTGGCCGTCGGGGGAGAACTGGGGCTCGGTGTCGATGCCACCGGAACCGCCCACCCGCAGCAGGCCGCTGCCGTCGGCATTGACAGTGTAGAGCTGGGAACCGCCGTCCTTGGTCAGCACCACGGCCAGGCGCTTGCCGTCCGGGGACCAAGCCGGCGCCGAGTTGGAGCCCTTGAAGTTGGCAGCCACGTGGCGACGGCCGGTGGCCAGGTCGTGCACGTAAACCACGGGTTTCTTCGATTCGAAGGACACGTAGGCCAGCTTGCCGCCGTCCGGCGACCAGGTGGGGGAAATGATGGGCTCGCGGGAAGCCAGGGCGGTCTGGGGGTTGGCACCGTCGGCGTCGGCGATCTGCAACTCGAAGCGGCCGGTGCTCTTCACCACGTAGGCGATGCGGGTGGAGAACACGCCCTTTTCGCCGGTCAGCTTTTCGTAAATGGCGTCGGCCACCCGGTGGGCCGTGGCCCGCAACTGGTAGGGCGCCGAACTGTGGGCAAAGCCGCCGCTGGTGAGCAGGGCCTGCTTGGGCACGTCGTGGAGGCGGAAGCGGGTGTCGTAGCGGCCCTCGCCGGCGGCTTGCACCGTGCCGCTGACCAGGGCGTCGGCGCCCTTGGCACGCCAGTCAGCGTAGGCCACCGGGGCGGCTTCGCCGAGGGGGGCGGTGCCCGGGTCCACCATGCGGAAGAAGCCGCTGCGCTCCAGGTCGGCGCGGACCACGGAAACCAGGGCGGTGGAGACGATGCGCTCGCCATCGAAGGCGGGAATGGCGAGGGGGATGCGATTGGCCCCGGCGCCGGTGATCTCGATGGAAAGTTGGGCACTGGCCCCGGCGGAAAGTCCGACCAGGAGCGTGGCAATCAGGCTTTTAATGGATTTCATGGGCGGCGATTATAGCGGGCACGGATTAAGCGGAAATTTCAGTCGTCCAGGGGACGGAACTTCAAATCCAGGTCGCGACTGAAGATTTCGCCCCGTTCCGGCTTGGGCAGGGGGCTGGATTTGAGGATGGCCCGTTCGATGGCGGCGTCGAGGGCGGCATTGCCGGAGGACTTGCGCAGCTTGACGGACATGATTTCGCCGCTGGGCAGTTGCACTACGTCGAAACTGGCTTCGGGGTTGCCCTTGACGTCCGGCGGCAGGATCAGGTTGCCGCGGATCTTGCCGCGGATGCGGCCCATGTAGTCCGCCACCGCCTTGGCATTGGCCGCGGCGGCCTGGGTGGCCTTGGATTGGGCGATTTCCTTGTCCAGGGCCGAGGCCACCGAGGCGCTCTTGCTGTTCTTGTTGAGTTGGTCGAATTCTTTGTTGAGGAACTTGTCCAGCAGGCTGGACTTCTTTTCCGGCTCGGCTTTCGGCTTTTCCTTTTCCTTCACGGCGATGTCCGGCTTGGCCATGGCCTTGGGTTCCGCCTTCGGTTCGGGTTTTGGCTCGGCCTTGACCACCGGCTTGGGCGGCGGTGGGGGCGGTTCCGGCTCGGCCTTGGGTTGCGGCGGGGCCGGTTCAGCCTTGGCGGCGGGGCCGGCGCGGACCAGTTCCACCGCCACCGATTCGGCTTCCGGCGACTGGGTCTGCCAACGGATGCCATAGATCAGGAACCCCAGCAGCACTGCATGGACCACCACGGCCATCACCAGGGCGGCCCGCTTGCCCGGCGCCTCCTGGGGTGCCAGGGGCATGTCCGCTGCCGGATTCACCGTCTTCATTCGCTGCCGCCCGCCTTGGGTTGCACCAGCAGGCCGATCTTGCCCACCTGTTGCCGTTGCAGTTCGTCCATGACACTGAGCACGGCTTCGTAGCGCACGTTCTTGTCACCGGCGATCAACACCGCCTGGTCGGGATTGGCCTGCTGGGCGGCCTTGAGCCGGGCCGCCAAGTCGCTGCGGGACAGGGTGATTTCGCTGCCGTTCTTGGCCCGGTCGCGCAGGGCCAGGGTCTGGTCGGCTCGAATCACCACCTCCAGGGGGGCCACCGGCGGCGTGTTGCTCTTGCCGACGCTGGGCAGGTCCACACTGCTGGGTTGGATCATGGGTGCGGTGACCATGAAGATCACCAGCAGCACCAGCATCACGTCGATGTAGGGGACGACGTTGATGTCGCTTTTCAGGCGACGCTGACGACGGGCCATGGCCTTACCTCAACTGCCGTTGCAGGATGTTGGAGAACTCTTCCATGAAGCTCTCAAAGCGCACGGCCAGGCGGTCCACGTCGTGGGCGAAGCGGTTGTAGGCGATCACCGCGGGAATCGCGGCGAACAGGCCGATGGCCGTCGCCACCAGGGCCTCGGCGATGCCGGGGGCGACGGAGGAGAGGGTGGCGGAGGCGACGTTGGACAGGCCGCGGAAGGCATGCATGATGCCCCACACGGTGCCGAACAGGCCGACGTAGGGTGACACCGAACCGACCGAGGCGAGGAAGGACAGGTGGGCTTCCAGGTCGTCCAGTTCGCGCTGGTAGGTGGCGCGCATGGCGCGGCGGATGCCGTCCACCACGGTGCCGGGGTCCAGGCTCTTCTGGCCGCGCAGCTTGGTGAACTCGCGGTAGCCGGCTTCGAAGATGCGTTCCAGGGCGCCGGTGCTATGGCGGTCGTTGATCGCGCTCTGGTATAGGTTGGCCAGGTCGCCGCCGCTCCAGAAATCGCGCTCGAACTGCTCGGTGCGGCCCCGGGCCTCGCCGATGGCGAACCATTTACGGAAGATCCAGTACCAGGACATGACGGAAACGCCCAGCAGCAGGCTCATCACCAGCTTGACGGCGAAGCTGGCCTGGAGAAAGAGGTCGATGATGGAAAGGTCCTGGGTCAGGTTCATGGATTTACCTTGGCGGAAGCGGCGAATGCGGCGTTGAGTTTTTCGTGGATGCCCCGGGGCACGGCGGCGGCTTTGCCTTTGGCGGCGTCGATGCAGACCACCTTGACCTTGGCGTCCAGCAGCAGGGTGTCGCCCCGGAGCACCTGCTGGGCAAAGACCACCTGGGCGCGACCGAGGGTTTCGATGCGGGAGGCGACGATAAGTTCATCGTCCAATTTAGCCGGAAGCAGGTACTCGGCATTGAGGGAACGCACGGCAAAAGCCAGCCCTGTTTCGCGGGCCAGGGCTTCCTGGCCGTAGCCCAGGGCGCGCAGGTACTCGGTGCGGCCGCGTTCGAGGAAGCGCAGGTAGTTGGCGTAATAGACGATGCCGGCGGCGTCGGTGTCCTCGTAGTAGACCCGCAGCGACAGGCGGCCGATGGTGTTCATGGATGGGTTTCCTTCACGATGCGGTCGGCCAGGGTTAGCAGTCCCTTGCGTAGCAGGGCGACGGCTTCCGTGTAGCGACCCTCGGTACAGCGCTTGTCGGCCCAGTCCACCAGGTCGTCGACGAAACGGGGCGGGACCAGGGGGACGTCATGCCACTCGGAAGCGCTGCGATAGCGTTCGAACTGGGTCAGGCCGGGGCCGACATACCAGTCGCAATGGGGTTTGACCCGACCGAGGAACTGGACGATGCGGGTCTGCGCCGTGATCGGCGCCGAGCGTAGCCGGTGGCCCAGTACCGTGACTTCCCCCTTGTGGTGCAAGGCCAGGTTGTAGTCATCGGGTAGGGCCAGGTAACGGCCCTGGACCTGGGCGTTGAGGGCATCCTGGTCCAGGGCGGCGAAGCGTTCGCCGGCGCCGGGCTGGATCAGGCTGTCCAGGCAACGCTCGCCCAAGGTCTGCTGCCGCCAATGGGACAAGTTCATGAGTTGGACGCCGGCATTGAAATAGGTGCCGGGTGGCAGGCCGAGGCGGGCACCCATGGGGACGTGGGCGACATCAGCCACGGCGGCCAGGGGGTGGTCGGCCAGGTCGACGCGGAACAGGGCGCCGATGTCGCCCAGCACCAGGGTGTCGGAGTCCAAATAGAGCACCCGTTCCAGACTTGCCGGCAACAGGCGCGGCAGCAGCAGGCGGGCGTAGATCAGGGGCGAGGTCAGATGGCCGTCCAGGGGGAGGTCGGCGAGGAGGCCCTGTTCCAGGTCGATGAAGTCGAGGGCCGCGCCATAGCGCTGGGCGGTGATGCGCAGCCGCTCCCGTTCGACCGCGTCCACGTCCCGCACCAGGCAATGGATGTGCAGGGATGGGCCGGGATTGTGGTGCAGCAGGGAGGTCAGGGACACCCCCGTGAGCAGGGCGTAGGCCCCGTCGAAACAGTAGGCGACGTGGCTGACGCCCATCTCAGCCCTTGTCGACGCCGTCGAACAGGGAGGGCGGCGTGTTCGGGCTGGCCAGGCCGAAGTGGCGCCAGATGCTGGCCGTGGCGACGCGGCCGCGCGGTGTGCGTTGCAGGTAGCCCTGTTGGATCAGATAGGGCTCCAGCACGTCCTCGATGGTGTCCCGGGCCTCGCCGATGGCGGCGGCCAGGTTGTCCACGCCCACCGGGCCGCCGCCGAATTTCTCCAGCATGGCGGACAGCAGCTTGCGGTCCATGATGTCGAGCCCCAGGTGGTCCACGTCCAGCATGGTCAGGGCGGCGTCGGCCACCTCGCGGGTGATGCGGCCTTCGGCCTTGACCTCGGCAAAATCCCGCACCCGGCGCAGCAGGCGGTTGGCGATGCGGGGCGTGCCGCGGGAACGCTTGGCGATTTCCATGGCGCCGTCGTCCACCGCATCGCAATTGAGCAATTGGGCCGAACGGCGGACGATGTGGGCGAGCTCGTCGGGGGTGTAGAACTCCAGCCGGGCGACGATGCCGAAGCGGTCGCGCAGGGGGTTGGTCAACATGCCGGCGCGGGTGGTGGCCCCCACCAGGGTGAAGGGCGGCAGGTCCAGCTTGACTGAGCGGGCGGCCGGGCCTTCGCCGATCATGATGTCGATCTGGAAATCTTCCAGGGCCGGGTAGAGGATTTCCTCCACCACCGGCGAGAGCCGATGGATTTCGTCGATGAAGAGGACGTCGTGGGGTTCCAGATTGGTCAGGATCGCGGCCAGGTCGCCGGCCCGTTCCAGCACCGGACCGGAAGTCTGCCGCAGGTTGACGCCCATTTCGTGGGCGACGATGTGGGCCAGGGTGGTTTTGCCCAGACCCGGGGGGCCGAACAGCAGCACGTGGTCCAGGGCCTCGCCGCGCTTCTTGGCGGCCTCGATGAAGATTTCCAGTTGGCCGCGAATCTTTTGCTGGCCCACGTACTCGGCCAATTTCTTCGGGCGCAGCGCCCGTTCCAGGGCTTCTTCCTGGCTGGATTCCTTGCCGCCGGAGATCAGCCGTTCCGGCGTCGGTTCGGCAAAGGAGGCGCTGAAGTTGTCGGTCTGGATGCTCATGGGACCCTTGTGCGGGAGGCGGCGGGGCCGGCCCGTAAAGCGGGTGAGTTTACCACCCGGCGGGGGCGCCCCCGGTCAGGTGCGTTCCCGGCGCAGCCCGGTCAGGGCCAGCAGGCAGAGGCAGGCGGCGATGGCCGGCCCGGCGGGCAGGTCCCACAGGGCGGAGGCCAGCAGGCCCAGGGCGTAGCCGGCGATGCCGACGGCGTAGCCGCGCAGCAGGGCGGCGCCGCCGCGAAGGCGGCGGCTGGCGATGGCCGGGGCGATCAGGCTGGTGAACACCAGGAAGACCCCCACCAGTTGCACGGAGACGGTGACGGCCAGGGCGAACAGCAAATAGAAATCGCCGTCCCACAGCCGTTTGCGCAGGAATAGCCAGACCAGCAGCAGGAGGCCGTAGACCAGGGCGGGGACCGTCAGCTGCCCCAGGCCGACCCAGAGGATCTGGCCCGCCAGCAAGTCCTTGAGGTGCTCGCCGCCATGGGGATCGTGGGCCAGGAGCAGGATGCCGGCGCAGGCGGCGGCCACGAACAGCAGGCCGATCAGGGCTTCCTGCACTTCCGGCCAACGTCGGCCCGACCAGGTCAGCAGCAGTGCCGCGCCGCAGGCGGCCAGGCCGGCGGCGATCTGGCCGAAGACCGCTTCGCTCATGTCGCTGTGGAAGGGCAGCCGCTCCGCCAGGAAGGTGGCGACCATGAAGCCCAGGGCCGCCACCTGGGCCACGGCCAGGTCGATGAAGATGATGCCCTTGTCCAGCACCTTGCGGCCGAGGGGCACGTGGGTGGACAGCACCAGCAGGCCGGCCAGGAAGGGGGGAAGCAGGAGGGACCAGTCGATGGCGTTCATGGCGTGGTTCGGTGATTGGCAAGGATCGGGAAAGAGCGTGGCCGTGGCAAAAAGTTTCCAGGCTAAGCCAGATTCTCCAAGGTTTCCTGGATTTCCAGCCAGCGTAGTTCGGCGCTATCCACCTGCGCCGTCAATTCGGCCTGGCGCTTGAGCAGGGTTTCCATGGGACCCCGATCGGCGGCGGTGTACAGGGACGGGTCCGCCAGTTGTTCGTCCACCTGGGTTTTTTCGTTTTGCCAGGCGGCCAGGTTTTTTTCCAGTTTTTCCAGTTCCTTCACCAGGGGCCGGCGTTGGGCCAGCAGGGCCTGTTTCTGGGCCTGGCTCAGGGCGCGGTCCTGGCCCCGGGCCTCCTTGCGGGCGGCTTTGTCGGCATCCTGGGATTGGGCGGCGGCTTTTTCCGCATTGCGTTGCTCCGCCAGCCAGCGGGCGTAGTCGTCCAGGTCGCCGTCAAAGGCCTGGGCCTTGCCATCGGCCACCAGCCACAGGTCGTCGCAGGTGGTGCGCAACAGGTGGCGGTCGTGGGAGACCAGCACCACGGCAGCCTCGGTCTCTTGCAGGGCCAGGGTCAGGGCCTCGCGCATTTCCAAGTCGAGGTGGTTGGTGGGCTCGTCCAGCAGCAGCAGGTTGGGGCGTTGGCGGATCAGCAGGGCCAGGGCGAGGCGGGTTTTCTCGCCACCGGAAAAATTGGCACAGGGCGTGGTGGCCATGTCGCCACGGAAATCGAAGCCGCCGATGTAGTCGCGCAGATCTTGTTCCCGGCTCTGGGGCTCCTGGCGCAGCAGGTGTTGCAGGGGCGATTCGTCGGGGCGTAGTTGCTCCAGCTGGTGCTGGGCAAAG
Source organism: Denitratisoma sp. agr-D3 (assembly GCF_054658675.1). Taxonomy (NCBI): domain Bacteria; kingdom Pseudomonadati; phylum Pseudomonadota; class Betaproteobacteria; order Nitrosomonadales; family Sterolibacteriaceae; genus Denitratisoma; species Denitratisoma sp. agr-D3. The sequence goes on from NZ_BAAGIA010000001.1 coordinate 204,957, forward strand.
TAGCCGATGCGCAGGTGGCGGCCTTCGCTGCGCTGGCCGCCGAGCAGGGCCAGGTCGCCCACCAGGGCTTTGACCAGGGTGGACTTGCCCGCGCCGTTGCGCCCGAGCAGGCCCAGGCGCATGCCGGGCCGCACGCTGAGGCTGACCCGGTTCAGCAACGGCGTTTCACCGTAGCCGATGACCGCCTGATCCAGTTGCAGCAGGGGATCGGAAAATGCTTCCGGTTCGAGGAAGCTGAAACTGAAGGGGCTGTCCACGTGGGCGGCCGCCACTTCCTTCATCCGGTCCAGGGCCTTGATCCGGCTTTGGGCCTGACGGGCCTTGGTGGCCTGGGCGCGGAAGCGGTCCACGTACTTTTGCAGGTGGGCGATTTCCCGCTGCTGCTTTTCGTGCATGGACTGCTGGCCCGCCAGCCGCTCCATGCGGGTGCGCTCGAAGGCGGTGTAGTTGCCCTGGTAGAGGGTCATCTGCTGCTGCTCGATATGCACGATGCGGCTCACCACGGCATCAAGAAAGTCCCGGTCGTGGGAGATCATCAGCAGGGTGCCGGGGTAGCTCTTGAGCCAGTTTTCCAGCCAGAGCACGGCGTCCAGATCAAGGTGGTTGGTGGGCTCGTCCAGCAGCAGCAGATCGGAACGGCACATCAGGGCCCGGGCCAGGTTCAGGCGCACGCGCCAGCCGCCGGAAAACTCGGCCACCGGGCGGGTGAAGTCGCCGTCCTTGAAGCCGAGACCATGGAGCAACTCGGCCGCCCGGGCGCGGGCGGCGTAGCCGCCGATTTCCTGGATGCGGCCATGGAGCAGGGCGATCTTTTCGCCCTCGTGTTTTTCTTCCGCAACGATCAGGTCGGCCTCGATGCGGGCCAACTCTTCGTCGCCACCGAGCACGAAATCCTGGGCGGTATTGGGCAGGGCCGGTGTGTCCTGCGCCACGTGGGCGATGACCCAGCTCGGCGGCATTTCCAGGTCGCCGCTGTCGGCGTGGAGCTGGCCCCGCAGCAGGGCCATGAACGAGGACTTGCCGCAACCGTTGGCGCCGGTGAGGCCCACCTTCCAACCGGGATGGAGCTGGAAGGACGCGCCTTCCACCAGGCGGTCCACGCCGCGGGAGAACGCCAGGCGGCGTAACTGAATCATGACGGGCTTACCTTGCCTGTATTGCTTATTCGGCGGGGCCGAGGGTCAGGGATACGCTACCCACGCCAGCCACGGTGCCGATGATGGTGTCGCCGGCCTGCACCGGGCCCACGCCTTCCGGCGTGCCGGTGAAGATCAGGTCGCCAGCTTGCAGGTGGTAGTAGTGGGAGAGGTGGCTGATGACTTCGCCCAGGGGCCAGATCATGTCGGCCAGGTCGCCCTGTTGCTTCAATTCGCCGTTGCGGCTGAGGCGGATATCGCCCTGGTCGAGCAGGCCCAGTTCGGCGAAGGGCACGATCTCCGATACCACGGCACCGCCTTCGCAGTCCTTGCCCAGGTCCCAGGGGTGGCCCTTGTCCTTGGCGGCGTTCTGCAAATCGCGGCGGGTCATGTCGAAGCCCACGGCGTAGCCGTAGATGGCTGCTGTCGCCTGTTCCGGCGTGACGCGGAAAACCGGGGTCCCGTCGATGCCGCCCAAGGCCAGCACCAGTTCCACTTCGTAGTGGTAGTTGCTGGTACCCGGCGGGTAGGGCAGGGTGCTGCCGGACTGGGCCAGGGCGTGGGCGCTCTTGGTGAAGTACATGGGGCCGCCTGCCGGTTTATCTCCGGCAGCGCCCATTTCTTTGGCGTGAGCGGCGTAGTTGCGCCCCACGCAGAAGATGCGCCGTACCGGAAAACGGTCAGCCGTGCCCCGCACGGGCAGAGAGGGTTGTTCGGGCGCAGCGACGACGTAGGCCATGGCTTACTCGATGCCCCGGCTGGACAGGTACTCCTCGTAGGTACCACGGTAATCGACGATGCTGTGGTCCTGCTTGATCTCGATGATGCGGGTGGCCAGGGAGGAGACGAATTCCCGGTCGTGGGAGACGAACACCAGGGTGCCGGGGAACTTGTCCAGGGCGGTGTTGAGGGATTCGATGGATTCCATGTCCAAGTGGTTGGTGGGTTCGTCCATCAGCAGCACGTTGCGGCGCAGGAGCATGAGCTTGCCGAACAGCATGCGGCCCTGTTCGCCCCCGGAGATCACCTTCACCGACTTCTTCACTTCGTCGCCGGAGAACAGCAGACGGCCCAGGGTGCCGCGGATCAGGGTTTCCACGTCGCCGCCTTCATAGCCGCCTTCCCGCACCCACTGCACGATCCAGTCGGTGAGGCTTTCGCCCCCGGCGAAGTCTTCGGTGTGGTCCTGGGCGAAGTAGCCGGGTTTGGCTTTTTCCGCCCACTTCACGGTGCCGAAGTTGGGCGTCAGACCGCCCAGGTCGGCACCCGCCAGCAGGCGCAGCAGGGTGGTTTTACCGACGCCGTTTTCACCGATGATGGCGACGCGATCCCCGGCTTCAATGGCGGTGGAAAAGCCCTTGATGACGGGCTGGTCCTTCTCGTAGCCGAAGGTGACGTTTTCCAGTTCCACCGCCAGACGGTGCAGCTTGTCCTTTTCGTCGTACTCGAAGCGAATCCAGGGGTACTGACGGCTGGAAGGCTTCACGTCCTCGGGCTTGATCTTGTCGATCAGCTTCAAGCGGCTGGTGGCCTGACGGGCTTTGGACTTGTTGGCGGAGAAGCGGCGGACGAAGTCCTGCAAGTCGGCGATACGTTCCTTGGCCCGGGCGTTGGCGGCCTGCTGGCGTTCCCGTGCCATGGTCGAGGCTTCCATGAAGTCATCGTAGTTACCGCCGTACACCTTGATGGTGCCGTAGTCCAGGTCGGCCATGTGGGTACAGACCTGATTGAGGAAGTGGCGATCGTGGGAAATGATGATCATGGTGGACTCGCGCTGGTTCAGCACGTCTTCCAGCCAGCGGATGGTGTCGATGTCCAGGTTGTTGGTGGGTTCGTCCAGCAGCAGGATGTCCGGGTTGGCGAACAGGGCCTGGCACAGCAGCACCCGCAGCTTCCAACCGGGGGCCACTTCGCGCATGGGGCCGTTGTGCTGTTCGGTGGGAATGCCCACCCCCAGCAGCAGCTCGCCGGCACGGGCTTCGGCGGTGTAACCGTCGTACTCGGCGAACTTGCCTTCCAGTTCGGCGGCCTTCATGTAGTCGTCTTCGGTGGCTTCGGGATTGGCGTAGATAGCGTCGCGCTCGCTCATGCAGGCCCACATCTCGCTGTGGCCCATCAGCACCACGTCCAGCACCCGCACGTCCTCGTAGCCGAACTGGTCCTGGCGCAGAAAGGCCATGCGCTCGCCCGGATCGATGGAGACGTTGCCGGCGGAAGGTTCCAGCACCCCGGCCAGGATCTTCATGAAGGTGGACTTGCCGGCGCCGTTGGCGCCGATCAGGCCGTAGCGGTTGCCTTCGCCGAACTTGACGGAGACGTTGTCGAACAGGGGCTTGGCCCCGAACTGCATGGTGATGTTGGATGCGACGAGCACGGTAGATTTCCCGGATGATGGCGGCCCGCCGCAGGGGCGGGCGAAGGGGCGGATTCTACCCGCTGCCAGCCCCGGCATGGGCCAGGTTGGTATTGGGCCTTGGTGTAACATCGCCGCTCTCCAGAACACTGGTTTATCGAGAACCCATGGTTCCCCATCTCACCACCGCCTTGACCGGTCCCCTGCTGGGGCTGGAAAAGAAATTCCTCGACAGCGCCACGGCCATCGAGCACTGGCTGCGCAGCCAGTGGAACGAGCACACCCCACCTTTTTACGCCTCGGTAGATTTACGTAATGCCGGGTTCAAGCTGGCGCCGGTGGACACCAATTTGTTCCCCGGCGGCTTCAACAACCTGAACCCCGCCTTCCTGCCCCTGTGCATTCAGGCGACCATGGCCGCCATCGAGAAAATCTGCCCCGAGGCCCGCAACCTGCTGCTGGTGCCGGAAAACCACACCCGCAACCAGTTCTACCTGATGAACGTGGCCCGCCTGGCGGCCATCCTGCGCCGCACCGGGCTCAACGTGCGCATCGGTTCCCTGCTGCCGGACATCACCGCGCCCACCACCCTGGACCTGCCCGACGGCCAGCAGCTGGTGCTGGAACCCCTCAAGCGCCTGGGCAACGGCGGTCGCCGCCTCGGCCTGGACGGTTTCGATCCCTGCGCCGTGCTGCTCAACAACGACCTGTCGGCCGGCGTGCCGGCCCTGTTGCAGGACCTGCACGAGCAGTTCGTGATCCCGCCCCTCCACGCGGGCTGGGCCACCCGGCGCAAATCCCGCCATTTCGCCGCCTACCAGCGGGTGGCCGAGGACTTCGCCGCCCACATCGGCATCGATCCCTGGCGTATCAATCCCGAGTTTGGCGTCTGCGACGGGGTGGACTTCCACGAGCGCACCGGCGAGGAATGCCTGGCGGCGAATGTGGACATGGTGCTGAACCGCGTGCGTCAGCGCTACAAGGAATACGAGGTGGACGCTGACCCCTTCGTCATCGTCAAGGCCGACGCCGGCACCTACGGCATGGGCATCATGACCGTGCGCGACGCCAGCGAGGTGAAGGGCCTCAACCGCAAGCAACGCAACAAGATGGCGGTGATCAAGGAAGGCATGGAAGTCAGCCAGGTGCTGATCCAGGAAGGCGTGCCCACCTGCGAACGGGTGGACGAAGGCACGGCGGAGCCGGTGGTGTACATGATCGACCGCTACGTGGTGGGCGGCTTCTACCGGGTGAACACGGCGCGGGGCATCGACGAGAACCTCAACGCGCCGGGCATGACTTTCAAGCCCCTGGATTTCGAGACCTGTTGTTCCCTGCCCGACGTCTGCCTGGAGCCCGACGCGCCGCCCAACCGCTTCTACGCCTACGGCGTGGTCGCCCGCCTGGCCCTGTTGGCGGCCTCCCTGGAACTGGAGGAAAGCCAGCCCGCGGACATCGCCGATGCGGCCTAGTTTCCTGTTCCTGGCCGCCCTGCTGCTGGCCCTGGCCGGCTGCGGCCGCGAACCCCTGGTCAGCAAGGAATCCTTCGTCTTCGGCACCCGGGTCCAGGTGCTGGTCTGGGGCGAGGACGAGGCCAAGGCCGATGCCGCCGCCAACGCGGTGCTGCGGGAATTCGACCGGCTGCACCGGACCTACCACGCCTGGCAACCCTCGGAACTGACCGCCCTCAACGACGCCATCGCCGCCGGCAAGCCCCGCGAGGTGACGGCGGAAATGGAGGCCTTCGTCACCGAGGCCGCGGATTTCGCCCGCCAGGGCGAATATCTGTTCGACCCGGGCATCGGCAAGTTAGTGGAGCTGTGGGGCTTCCACGACGACACCTTCAAGCCCCGTCTGCCCGACCCGGCCAAGCTCAAGGCCTTGCAGGCCGCCCATCCCAGCGTTGCCGACCTGCGCATCGATGGCCGCATGATCGGCAGCCGCAACCGGGCCGTCGCCCTCGACTTCGGCGGTTATTTGAAGGGCGTAGCCCTGGACAAGGCGGCCGCCCTGTTGCGCCAGCAGGGCGTCAATAATGCCCTGGTCAACATTGGCGGCAACATCATGGCTCTGGGCAGCAAGGGCGGCAAACCCTGGCGGGTGGGCTTGCAGCATCCGCGCAGCACCAATCCCCTGGCGGCCCTGGAGTTGCGGGATGGCGAGGCCATCGGCACCTCCGGCGACTACCAGCGCTACTTTGAACTGGATGGCCGCCGCTACAGCCATTTGATCGACCCGCGTACCGGCGTGCCGGCCACCGCCAGCGAGTCCCTGTCTGTGCTGATTCCGCCCGGCCCCAAGGCCGGCATGTGGTCCGACGCCGCCAGCAAGCCCCTGTTCATCGCCGGCGACGACTGGCCCCGCCTGGCGGCCAAGCTGGGGGTAAGCCAGGCCCTGCGGGTGGCGGCGGACGGCCGCATCCAGGTGACCGCGGCATTCCGCGCCCGGCTCAGCTTCGATCCGCCCGACCTCAAGGTGGACGTGCTGCCCTGAGTCGGCGGGCTTGACCCCGTAGGGCCCCCCCCGGCCCCGTCGCCCGGCGGGTCAGTCCTCCCCTTCGGGGTGGTGGTATTCCGGCGCCAGGCGCTTGACCACCGGGCTGGTGGAGGAATGGGAATAACAGGTGTTGAGCAGGGGATAGCCCGGCGCGGCGGAGTTGGCGAAGGCGTCCCCCACCTTGCGCATGCGCTTGCGCAGCAGCTCGTCCCCCTCCAGGGTCTCGTCCCCCGGCGTCAGCCGTTGGGCTTCCGAGGCCATGGCCTGGAACAGGGTGGTGGCCATGGCCTGGATCAGGCCGGTGACATGGGTACAGCCCTCGGTGCCGCCAACCCGTTCAAAGATGTCCTTGCCCATGCCGGGGCCGATGGTGAGGCCCACCAAGCGCTGGTAGTGGGCGCCCACGTCGGGACAGGTGGGGAAGGGGGTGTGGTCCAGGGCGGCTTCCACGGCGACGATGGTTTTTGTCGCGTCGATGGTCAGGCGCAGCCACATTTCATGCACCGGCTGGCCGGTGACCACTTCGTTGCTCCAGTGGCCATAGTAGGGGAAGGGACGGATGTCGGTGATGTGGCCGTCGATTTCCAGCAGGCCGTCGGCGCGGCGGAAACCCTGGCACTCGACGACGCGGTGATGGATGGGGTCCCGTGGGGAGGGGGGGCTCAGGGGCATGTTGTCTCCGTTTTTCTTATCGACTGATGCAATGCAACAAATCCCGAATATTCTCACACTCTACCCCGGCCGCCCATGCAGAGCCGGCCTCCATCAGGCAAAATCCCGGGGTCAACGTGGACAATTTCGGGTCAGGGGGAAGGATTCGTGCCAAAAGCAGATGCAGAAATCGTGAACAAACTGGGCTTGCACGCCCGCGCCTCGGCCAAACTGACCCAGTTGGCGGGCAGCTTTCCCTGCGAGGTATGGATGGAACGCAATGGTCGCCGGGTTAATGCCAAGAGCATCATGGGGGTCATGATGCTGGCCGCCGGCAAGGGCGCCACGGTGACCATCGACTGCGCCGGCGAGCGCGACCAGGAAGCCCTGGACGCCATTCTGGCCCTGATTGCCGACAAGTTCGGCGAAGGCGAATAGGACCGCCGCCACCATGACCTTTTCCATTTTCGGTCTCGCCGTCTCCCAGGGCATCGCCATCGGCCGTGCCCACCTGGTCTCCCACGCCATCATGGAGGTGGCCCAGTACCAGCTGCGGGACAAGGACGTGGAAGGGGAAGTGGCCCGTTTGGAAGAGGGCTTTGCCCTGGCCAAGACCGAGTTGGAGGCCCTGCGCGGTGAGGCGGATGCCCCCGGTTCCCCCTCGGAACTACTGGCCTTCCTCGACCTGCACACCATGATCCTGGCCGATCCGATGCTGGTGGAAGAGTCCAAGGCCCTGATCCGCGACCGCCGCTGCAATGCCGAGTGGGCCCTGGTGCAACAGATGCAACAGGTGGTGGCCCAGTTCGATGAATTCGACGACCCCTATCTGCGGGAACGCAAGCAGGACGTGGTGCAGGTGGTGGAGCGGGTGATCAAGGCCCTGCTCGGCAAGCCGCGCAAATTGGCCAAGCGCGGCAAGGAAGGCCGCGACGAGGACCTGATCGTCGTCGCCCACGACTTGTCGCCGGCGGACACCATCCAGTTCAAGAGCATGCGTATCGGCGGCTTCGTCACCGATCTGGGCGGCGCCACCTCCCACACCGCCATCGTCGCCCGCAGCCTGGCGATCCCCGCCGTGGTGGGCATGCACCACGCCCGGCCCCTGATCCAGGACGACGATCTGCTGATCGTGGACGGCACCCGGGGCGCCCTGATCATCGATCCCGATCAGCGCATCCTCGAGGAATACCGGCTGAAAAAGACCGCCCTGGAATTGGAACGGTCCAAGTTCAAGCGGCTCAAGAACGCCCGCGCGGCCACCCTGGACGGCGTCGAGATTTCCCTCCAGGCCAATATCGAACTGCCCCAGGACATGGCCGAGGTGAAGGCCGTGGAGGCCGACGGCGTCGGCCTGTTCCGTACCGAATTCCTGTTCATGAACCGGGACGACCTGCCCAACGAGGACGAGCAGTTCGAGGCCTACAAGACCGTAACCAAGGCCATGGGCGGCAAGCCCGTCACCATCCGCACCCTGGACATCGGCGCCGACAAGGAGGCCAAGGCCCTGCGCGGCGCAGAGCGCATCCAGCCCAATCCGGCCCTGGGGCTGCGCGCCATCCGTTATTGCCTGGCGGAGCCGCAGATTTTCCTCGCCCAGTTGCGCGCCATCCTGCGCGCCTCCCATTTCGGCAAGGTGCGCCTGCTGATTCCCATGCTGGCCCATGCCACCGAGGTGGCCCAGGCCCTGGTCCTGATCGACCAGGCCAAGGCCCAGTTGCGGGCGGCCAAGATCAAGTTCGACGAAGCCATCGAAATCGGCGGCATGGTCGAAGTGCCCGCCGCCGCCCTGGCCCTGGGGCCTTTCCTGCGCCGCTTGGATTTTCTTTCCATCGGCACCAACGACCTGATCCAATACACCCTGGCCATCGACCGCACCGACGAGGCGGTGGCCCATCTTTACGATCCCCTTCATCCGGCCGTGTTGCGCCTGATCTCCCTGGTGATCCAGACCGGCCAGCGGGCCGGCCTGTCGGTCTCGGTGTGCGGCGAAATGGCCGGTGATCCGCGCATGACCCGGCTGCTGCTGGGCATGGGCTTGCGTAATTTCTCCATGCATCCGGCCCAGTTGCTGGAAATCAAGCATCAGATCCTGATGGCGGATGCCAACAAGCTGACGGGCAAGGTCGCCCGCTTGTTGCGCATGGAGGAATCGGAGCGGATCAGGGAGGGCCTGGAGAAGCTCTAGGCGATCCAGGCCGTGGCCCGCGGATTGCTTATGCCGTCCGGGGCGTGTGACGCTTGTGTGACGTCTTTGTCGAGAATAGGCCGGTGCTCGCCGCGATGGTCGCGGCCGGGCCGGTAGGGATGGGTAATGAAGAATAACAAACGGTTTTGGTTGTCACTGTTGATGGCGATGCTGGCGCCCCTGGCCCAGGCCGATGACGAGCGCTTCGATATCGCCCGCTTCCAGGTGGAAGGCAATACCTTGTTGCCGGCGGCGGAAACGGACGCCCTGGTGGCGCCCTTCGTTGGCCGCGGCAAGGTCTATGGCGATATCCAGAAGGCCCTGGAGGCCCTGGAGAACCGCTACCGCAGCCTGGGTTACGGCACGGTCCAGGTCTACGTGCCGGAGCAGGAGCTGACCGCCGGCGTGGTGCGGATCAACGTGGTGGAAATGGCCATCGGCAAGGTCAGCCTACGTGGCAACCGCTATTTCGACGAGGCCAACCTGCGCCGCTCCCTGCCCCAATTACAGGCAGGGGGAGCACCCAATCTGCGCCGGATTTCCGAGAACGTGCAACTGGCCAACGAAAATCCGTCCAAACAGGTGGATGTGACCCTGGCCGTCAGCGACGAAGAGGGCAAGGTGGACGCCCGCGTCCAGGTGGAGGACGACAATCCGAAAAAGATCATCCTCACCCTGGACAACACCGGCGACAAGGATAAGACCGGCCAATACCGGCTGGGCATGGCCTATCGGGACGCCAACCTGCTCGGCAGCGACGAGGTGCTGACCCTGGGCTACATCACTTCCCCCGATGCACCCCAGGGTGTGGACCTGGAAGTGGTCAGCGTCGGTTTCCGCAAGCCCTTTTATGAGTTGGGCGACAGCCTCGACGTGATCCTGGGCTGGAGTTCCATCAATATGTCGGCCAACGTCATCGCCCCGGGCGGCGTGCTGGCCATGAACGGCAAGGGCGACGTCGCGGCGGTGCGCTGGAACCATTTGTTCGCGCGCCAGGGGGAATACACCTCGCGCCTGGTGTTCGGTTTCGACCAGAAGAACCAGCTCAATCCCTGCCGTTCCGCGGGCGCCCCCTTGATCACCGCCGGTTGCGTCGCCACCCTGGAACGGGTGGCCTCCGTCACTTACTCCGGCCAGTGGCAGAAGCCCCAGTGGTCGGCCGACGTCAGCCTTGGCCTGCAATACAACACGGCCTGGGGCGAGCAGCAGGAATACTGGCGCTATGTTTACGCCGCCGGCAACCGGGCGGGCAAGCGCAACTTCACCAGCCTCCAGGGCGCCGCCAGCCTCAGCTACGCCTTCGACTGGGGCGGCATGGCCCGGGGCGCCGTCAGCGGCCAGTACAGCGCCGACCCCCTGCCGGCCTCGGACCAGTTCAGCCTCACCGGCTATAGCGCGGTGCGGGGCTTCAATGAACGGGTGCTGACCGCCGACAGCGGCTTCGTCGCCAACCTGGAATTGTACTCCCCCGACCTGGCCCCGCTGCTGGGGGACATGGCCGCCGGCAGCACCGTCCGCGCCCTGACCTTCCTCGACGTCGCCAACGGTTACAACACCCTGACCCCCAACGCCAGCTACGTCAACGAGACCGGTGTCGTCGCGCCGGCCAACGGCACCCCCAACGAACGGATTTCCCTGGCCAGCGCCGGTTTCGGCCTGCGCTACGCCCTGGGCAAAAGCACCACCGCCCGCTTCGATTGGGCCCGCATCCTGCATAGCGCCGCCCTCTCCGCCACTACCGTCGGTTATGTGGATGCCGCCTGGCGAGCCCATTTCGGTCTCAGTTACAGCTTTTGATGCCCGTGTCCTAAGTCATTGCCCCATCTTGCTTTTTGCGAATAAATTGGCCCTTTGGCTGAACGCCGCCTAAACCCCTTGCCCAGAACTCCCGTGGGAGTCGAGAACACCATGAAACCAGTGCATCCCCTGCACCGCCGTCAAATCCGCAGTCGCTTGCGCTTGCTCCCCCTGGCCTTGGCCACTTGCTTCGGCAGTGCCGCCCAAGGCGGCGGCGTGGACTTCAACGTGGTGGCGGGTTCCGCCACCTACAGCCAAAACGGCAACGTCACGACAGTGGTGAACAGCAACGGCGCCATCATCAACTGGGGTGCCCTGTCGGTATTGAAAGGGGAAACCCTGATCTTCGACCAGGCCGCCGGCAGTTCGGTGTTGAACCGGGTGGTGGGCATGATGGTGAATGGCAAGCTGGTCGTCGATCCGACGGTGATCGCCGGCACCATCAGTTCCAAGGGCAACGTCTGGATCGTCAACAGCGCGGGCATCATGGTCGGCGCCGGTGCCAAGATCGACGTGGGCAGTTTCGTTGCCTCCACCCTGAACATCAGCAACGAGAACTTCCTTGCCGGCAAACTGCTGTTCGACGCCACGCCCGGCGCCGGCACGGTGCGGAACGAAGGCACCATCACTACCCCCAGCGGCGGTTCGGTGTACCTGATCGCGCCCAAGGTGGAGAACCTGGGCACCATCGTCACGCCCAACGGCGAGACCATTCTTGCCGCCGGCCAGACCGTGTCCCTGGTGGACACCGGCACGCCGGGAGTCAAGGTGGAAATCACCGGCAGCGAGGGCAGCGCCACCAACCTGGGCACCATCCTGGCCGAAGCCGGGCGCATCGGCATGGCCGGCGTCCTGGTCCGCAACAGCGGCACCCTCAACGCCAGCAGCGTGGTGAAAGAGGGCGGCCGGGTTTTCCTCAAGGCCAGTCAGGACGCCTACGTGGATGGCAATGGGCGGATTGTGACCACGGGCACCAAGGGTGGTCAGGTGGAAGTGCTCGGCAATCGTGTCACGGTTACGGACGCCGCCACGATCGATGCGTCGGGTAGCACCGGCGGCGGCACGGTGCTGATCGGCGGTGACTATCAGGGCAAAAACGCCGCGATACAAAACGCCGAAAACACGTATTTTGGCGCGGGTGCCACCATCAAGGCCGATGCCACCGATAACGGGGATGGTGGCAAAGTCATCCTTTGGTCCAATGACACGACCACTGCCTGGGGCAAGGTCTCCGTCCAAGGGGGCGCGAACGGCGGCGACGGCGGCTTTGTCGAAACATCCGGCCACAAGACTTTGTATGCATCAGGGATGCGGGTCAATGCCTTGGCGGCGAAGGGCGAGCGCGGCACCTGGCTGCTCGATCCGACAGACGTGACGATCATCCATAGCGGCACGGCTTCATACGCCGGGTCGGTGTTGACTGATTCCGACATCAATCATGCGTTATATGGTGCCAATATTGTCTATCAAGCAGACAATCTGACGATTAACGCGGGCGTGGATATCGGTACGTATCGTGACGCTGACTCGAGCCCGAGCAGCCTCACCTTCAATGTTGTTAACAACATCGTGTTTGGTGATGGCGCTGATACATCCCGAATTACCTTCATGAGTTCCAAGGGTAACCTCACGCTTGACTTGAATGCGGGCGGAAGCATCACGACCACGGCCAATACCGATCTGTATTTTGGTAGCGATAGCGCGCTTAACTATCGCACCAATGTCAACGTATTGGGCGGGAAAACCTGGAATAACTTCGGCTCCGTATCCCTGGGGGGGAAGGCCCAGATTCGTTTATGGGATTCGAATCCGATACCCTCGACAAACCCTCAGGCGGCAACGTTCAACAACAAGAGCACGGGGACGTTCACCAGCAATGATCGCTCGGGTTTTGCCATCTATAGCGAGTCAACCGGTGATAGCGGCGTCTTCAATAATGACGGTACCGTCATCATCAAGTCGAGTACCGCCTTCGAGGCGCTTTATAACCAATCGTCCACAGGGAAAACGAATGTTGATGGGGGCGCGATTCTCTCCCTCCAGAACGCCGGCACGGTTGATGGCTCGGTTTCCATTGCCGATAACGCCCGGGTAAAGCTGACCGAGGTCCATGGCGGGGCGAGAACTTTTTATGGCACCACCATCACGGGTCCGGGGGCGCTGGACATCGGTATTGGCACGACCACATTTACCGGTGGGGTCACCCTGAATGGCGCAACGCTCGCCAACTCGAGTGGCGGCTTGACGGTGCCGAAAGGTATTAGTTATGTCGGGGATGTGGGTTTTTACGCCAGTGGAGGCATCGAGTTTGCTCCGGACAGCAGCACGGACAGCGGCATTTCCACGACGGGGAAAATGACGGTGCGCGCGGGATGGAATGGTGGCGGCTTTGGCAGTTCTACCGCCTATGCCTTGAACACGGGTGTCGGGACGATCACCGTGAGTGATGCCACCGTTAACGCGGCTTCCATGGATTGGGCCGCCGGGAGCGACATCACCGTTGCCGGCAGCACCGTCAAGAGCAGCGGCGTCATGGATTGGAATGCCGGCGGCAAGATGGAGATCAAGGGCAGCAGCACCCATGCCGCCCTGGTCCAGGCCGGCGGCAACCAGACGCTCAAGGCCGCCAGCGAGCTTCGGGTCTATGGCGGCAGCACCATCAGCAATACCGGGGCGACGGTGGAGTCCCTGAGCGGCACCCAGACCCTCTCTGCCAATCAGATCCGGGTCTACGGCGGCGGCGTGATGGACAACGTTTCCACGTTCTCCCTGAGCAATAACTATGGCCGTGTGGTGGCCAACGGCACCCAGATCATCGAAATCAACGGCAGCGGCGGCGAGCTGCGCATGGATGGCGGTTACGGCATCACCAGCGGCAGCGGCACGGGCAACTACGCCGAGATTCGCCAGAACGCCAGTAGCGGTTCCCAGTCGATCACCTTCAAGGGCACCGGCAGCGGCAAGCTGACCTTGTACGGCGGCAGCTACGGCGCCAACAACCGGGCCGAGATCAATGGTGGTATGGGCAACCAACAGATCGGCGAGCATCCCGAGACGAGCGGCACCTATCGGCCCAGCGTTACTCTCTACGGCGGCAATGGCGGCGGTAGTGTCAGCCAAGGCAACGAGGCTTCCATCACCTTGGCCGATGCCAGCACAAAGACACGCTACGTGTATGCCAACTCCCTGTCCATTTACGGCGGCGCGGCGGCCTACGGCGGCGCCGGCCTCGGCGGATCGAACCAGCAGATCAATCTCTACAACACTGCCAGCAGCCTCTATATGAAGGGCGGCAGCAGTCAGAACCTGGACGAGGACAGCGTGCCGGCAACCGCCGCCTACATTGGCGGCAAGAACGGCGCCAATATTCGCATCACCACCCAAGGTGGCGTGGACCTCATTGGCGGTACCGGCAGTCCGGTCATCATCGGTTCCCTCAGCGGGACGGCCACGGTGAACATCCAGGCCAACGGCGCGGTGAACATCAGCTCCGATGCGACGACCAACAATCGTGGCGGCGTGTTCATCGGCTCCCTGTCCGCGCTGAGCAGTTCGGTGTCTTCCTTGCTACTCAGCAACGACATCTTGATGAGTAGCGGTGTCACCATCAGGGCCGGGCAGGACGCCCGCGTCCGTTCCTATTTCGGCAAGGTGGGCCTCGGTTCTCTGACCGCCTACAGCGGCGCCGGTTACGGCGCCTACATCACCGCCTATGGTGCGATCCTGGACCAGAACGGCAGCGACACCAACGTCACGGCCGACAAGATCTACCTGACCAGCCAATACGGCGGTAGCGCCAATGGCATTGCCATCAGCGTCGATACCAATGTTTCCAAGGTGGCTGGCGTGCTAAAGGCCGCTGTCGGCGTCGACGACATCAGCGCGGGCACGCCCACAGTGGTGACGGCGACGCCGGCCTACGGCGGCATCTCGGTACGCAATACCGATGATTCCGGTTTCGGCACGGATACCGGCAACATCATCCTGTTCAAGGACTACGCCAGCCAGGGTGGTCTCGGCAGCAATGGCCGCTTCAGCGTGGACTTCCGCAATTCCGGTGACCTACGCCTGGATCGGGTGAGTGTCATCCAGATCGCCGGTACGGACAATTTGGTGAAGGTCGGCACCGACGGCACTCTTACCTTCGGCACCAGCGCGAACTGGTCGGCCTTGAACAAGGTGGCACTGAATGCCGCCACCCTCACCGTGTCCGACGGCGCCTATCTGACCACTGGCGGCGACCTGACGGTGGATGCGACCACCATCAATATCGACAACGGTTATTTGCATGCCTACAACGGTAGCCTCAAGGCCACGGCCAGCGGCAACATCCGCCTGAGCGGTGGGGGCAGCTTGAAATCCGGGGGCGATCTGACCGTCAAGGGCGCCGACATCACCCTAACGGGTTCCGGCTCCGAACTCGTGGGGGGCATCAACGGCTCCGGCACGGTGAATCCCGCCAGCAAGACCACCGTCACCGCCAGCGGCAACATCCGCATCAACGACGGCGCCTCGGTCCAGGCCGGCGGCGACGTCTATTTCAACCTACAGGGCAGCGGTTCCAGCCTGTATGTGAACGATCAGGCCGCAGGCCAGCAAAGTACATCCACGGTGTATGGCGGTACTGGCGCCCAGGGAGCCACGATCCACATCAACTTCCCTCAACGCAAGGATGGTGGTGTGTACATCGACGGTAGCGAGACCACCGACACCGTGGCCGGCGGCAGCGGTTTTTATACCGGCATTATCGGCAGTGGCACCGTCGCCAGCGGCAGCACCCTGTCCCTGGTCTATGGCTTGAGCGGCAACAGCGCCGCCACCGCTGCCAGCAATACCGTCACCAGCACCATCACCAATACCCTCAATTCGGTCACCAGCCCGAACAACCTGGGGAAGGGGGGCAGCAGCGGCAGCAATGGTAATAGCGGCAATAGCGTCAGCAGTGGTAATAGCGGCAGCAGCGGCGGTAACGGCGGTAACGGCGACAGCTTCGGCGACAACGACGGCAAGGACGACAAGCAGGACTCCACCAACAACGCGACATCGAAAGACCAGAACAATGGCCAAGCGAAACCCAAGAACCAGTGCAGCTAGGCTGCTGACGGGGCTCCTGCTCCTGTGCTCCGCCGCCGCCTGGGGCGCGGGGGCGGGGGTGGTCACCCACCTGTCCGGCACTTTGTCCGTCAAGCGCGCCGACGGCAGCAGCAAGCTGCTGTCGGTCAAGTCGGAGGTGCAGAGCGGCGATTTGCTGACCACCGAGCAGGAAACCTACGCCCGCATCAAGTTCGTGGACGGCGGCGAGGTGGTGCTGCGGCCCGGCAGTCAACTGAAGGTGGAAGCCTACGCCTACGACGAGGCCAAGCCCGCCGCCGACAGCTCGGTGCTGAACCTGGTCAAGGGCGGCCTGCGCGCGGTGACCGGCGCGATCGGCAAGCGCAACAAGGACAACGTCACCTTCACCACGCCCACCGCCACCATCGGTATTCGCGGCACCCACTTCGGTGCCCTGCTCTGCCAGAACGATTGCGCCGGCGTCCCCATGCCGGGGGGGCAGGCGCCGGCCAACGGCCTGCACGTGGACGTGACCTCGGGGGCCGTCGTCGTCACCAACACGGCCGGCCAGATCCTGGTGAATCCGGGCCAGTTCGGTTTCGTGCCCACCCCCACGGCGCCGCCGGTGCTGGTGCCGCCGCAACAGGCCGTCCAGCCGATACCCCTGCCACCCAGCATCCGTCAGAACAACGGCAATGGTCAGGGCGTGGGCAAGAACGGCGGCAGCGAGTGCACTTTCTGAGTCCGTATTCGCACGGCTACCTTCCCGATTGATCTCTCGGTCGGGGAGCGGGCCGGCTTGGCCCGGTTGCCGGCTTGCAGTTCCCGCAGCGAAGTCCCAGAATCCGCCCTGTCCACCTTCGTCGAAAGCCTGATTTCTTGCCCCCTCGTCCCGCCCGTTCCCGCTCCGTCACCGGACTCGCCGAGGATTCCCTGGCCTTCGCCCTCCATGCCGCGGCATGCATCGTCGCCGAGGTGGGCCGTGGCCGCAGCCTGGACGGCTCGCCGGCCCTGGCCCAATTGGCGCCAAGCCAGCGGGCCAACGTGATGGACATGGTGTACGGCACCCTGCGCGCCTACGGCCGGGGCGACTTCCTGCTCGGGCAACTGCTACAGAAAAAACTGAAGGCGGCGGAAGTGCATGGTCTGCTGCTGGTGACCCTGCATCTGCTGGACAGCCGTTCCGACGATACCCACACCCTGGTGAACCAGGCCGTGGAAGCCGCCGGTGCCATGGCGGGCGGCCATCTGCGCGGTCTGGTCAACGCCGTGTTGCGCAATGCCCTGCGTCGTCGCGACGAGTTGGCGGCGGCCGCCGAGGGCGACGAGGTGGCTCGCTGGCAGCATCCCCGCTGGTGGCTGGAACAAATGCGGCAGGCTTATCCCCAGGACTGGCAGCAGGTGCTGACGGCGGGCAACAGCCACCCGCCCATGGCCCTGCGGGTGAACCTGCGCCGGGGCTCCCGCGACGACTATCTGGCCAGCCTGGGACAAGCCGGCATCGACGCCGAACCCCGTGGCGAGGAGGCCGGCATCCTGCTGACCAAGCCCGTCGCCGTGGATCGCCTGCCCGGATTCTTCGAGGGCCGGGTATCGGTGCAGGATCTGGGCGCCCAGCGCGCCGCATTGCTGTTGGATGCCCAGCCCGGCATGCGGGTGCTGGATGCCTGCGCCGCTCCCGGCGGCAAGACCGCCCACGTGCTGGAGCGGGGGGCGACGGACCTGCTGGCCCTGGAGGCCGATCCAAAACGGGCCCGGCGCATCGACGAGAACCTGGAGCGCCTGGCCTTGCGGGCCGAGGTCAAGGTGGTCGATTGCCGCCGCACGGCGGACTGGTGGGATGGCCGTCCCTTCGACCGCATCCTGGCCGACGTGCCCTGTTCCGCCAGCGGCGTGGTGCGTCGCCACCCGGACGCCAAGTGGTTGCGCCGTCCCGGCGACGCCGACGGATTTGCCGCAACCCAGGGCGAAATTCTCGATGCCCTGTGGCCCTTGCTGGCAGCGGGTGGCAGAATGCTCTACTGCACCTGTTCCCTGTTTCCGGCGGAAAACGGCCGACAGATTTCCGCCTTCCTGGCCCGGCATGGGGACGCCCGCTGCCTGTTCCCGGAACCCGCCCAGCTCGGAACGCCCTTGATGCCCAACGCCGAACATGACGGTTTCTACTATGCCCTGCTGGAAAAGCACGCTGCCTGATCTGCGGCCCCTGCTGCGGTTCTGGGCCGTGCTGGCGGTCTGGCTGGCCTGCGTCGGTAGCGCCAGCGCCGGCGGCATCGAACCCCAGCGCGCCGGCCTGGTGGCCAGCGACGACGGCTACGCCCTGACCGCCGAGTTCACCGTGGATCTCGGCCACCGGGTGGAGGACGCGGTCAATCGGGGTCTGGCCCTCTACTTCAACCTGGAGTTCGAGCTGACCCGCAACCGCTGGTATTGGGCCAACGAACACGTCGCCGGCCACACCCTGACCTACCGCCTGACCTACAACCACCTGACCCGTCAGTACCGCCTCGCCACCGGCACCCTCTACCGCAACTTCGACACCCTGGCCGAGGCCCTGCGTGCCCTGGGCCGGGTCGGCGCCCTGCCGGTGCTGGACAAGAACGCCCTCAAGAGCGGCGAGAGCTACCAGGCGGCGGTGCGCTTGTCCCTCGACCGTAACCAGTTGCCCAAGCCCTTCCAACTGGACGCCTTCGCCAACCGGGATTGGGAAATCGCCAGCAAGACCTTGCGCTGGCAGCCCCAGGCCGCCGCCGGCTTCGTCAACGCCGTCACCGCCGGGGAGGCCAAATGAGGCTGACCATGACCGTGGTGGCCGCGGTGATCGGCACCCTGCTGTTGTTCCTGCTGGCCTCGGCCACCTCCAACACCGATTTGTTCGCCCGCCACTACGCCCTGCTGGTGGGGGTCAACGCCGTCGTCGCTCTGGCCGTGCTGGGCTTGGTGACGGTGCAATTGCGCCAGTTGTGGCGCGAGTATCGCAGCCGCGTCTTCGGTTCCCGGCTCAAGACGCGGTTGTTGTTGATGCTGGCCTTGATGGCCCTGTTGCCCGGCGTCCTGGTGTACGGCGTGTCCATGCAGTTCGCCGTGCGCAGCATCGACTCCTGGTTCGACGTGCGGGTGGATAGCGCCCTGGAGGGCGGGCTGGAGCTCGGTCGCAACGTGCTCGGCAACCTCCAGGCCGAACTGCGCGGCAAGGCCCGCGGCATGGCCCTGGAGTTGGGCGACGGCAGCGGCTATGCCGCCCTGTCCCAACTCAACCGCTTGCGCGAACAGGGCGGGGTGCAGACGGCGGCCCTGTTTTCCGCCGCGGGCAAGGTCCTGGCCTACAGCAGCAGCGCCGATTCGGCGGGACTGTTGCCCAGCCTGCCGACGACGGCCCAGCTGCGCCAGGCCCGGCAGAGCCAGGGCAACAGTTGGGTGGAAGGGGATGCCAGCCAGGGCATGACCGTGTTCGTCCTGGTGCCGGTGATCAGCGGCCTGGGCAGCGAGAGCTATCTGCAACTGAGCCAGCCGGTGCCGGCCGCCATCGCCCGCAGCGCCGACAGCGTCGAGTCCGCCTACCGCGACTACCAGGGCCTGCAACTGGGCCGCGACAGTCTGAAGCGGGTCTATACCCTGACCCTCACCATCACCCTGCTGATGGCCCTGTTCTCCGCCGTGGCCCTGGCCTTTTTCCTCGCCCGGCGCCTGGCCGAGCCGCTGCTGATCCTGGCCGAGGGCACCCGGGCCGTGGCCGCCGGCGACTTCACTCCCCGCGCCACGGTGCGCACCCGGGACGAAATGGGCGTGCTGACCCATTCCTTCAACCAGATGACCACCCAGTTGTCGGAGGCCCGGCGCGAGACCGAGCGCCACCGGGCGGAACTGGAAGCGGCGCGGGCCTATCTGGAAAGCGTGCTGGCCAACCTGTCCGCCGGCGTGCTGGCCTTCGACCGGGAATTCCGCCTGCGCGCGGCCAACCGGGGCGCGGTGCAAATCCTGGCGGACGACCTGGCCCATTTCGAGGACCTGCCCCTCGCCGAGTGGCCGCGTCAACGGGACTTCGCCCAGGCCCTGGTCCAGGGCTTCGCCGAGCGGGGCGCCGAATGGCAGCGGGAACTGGAACTGGCCTTCCCCCAGGGCGTGGCCAAGACCCTGCTGGTGCGCGGCTCCACCCTGCCCAGCGGCGGCTACGTGGTGGTGTTCGACGACATCACCCAATTGCTCTCGGCCCAGCGTTCCGCCGCCTGGGGCGAAGTGGCGCGGCGTCTCGCCCACGAGATCAAGAATCCCCTGACGCCGATCCAGCTGTCCGCCGAGCGCTTGCAGATGAAGCTGGCCCAGCGCCTGAGCGGGGACGAGAAGGACATGCTGGAGCGGGCCACCCGCACCATCGTCAATCAGGTGGAAGCCATGAAGACCATGGTCAACGACTTCCGCGACTACGCCCGTCTGCCGCCGCCGGCCCTGGCGCCGGTGGACCTCAACGAACTCATCCGGGAAGTGCTGGGCCTGTACGAAAGCGCCGCCGCCCGGGTGGACGCCGACCTGGCGCCGGACCTGCCCCTGGTGCGGGCCGACGCCAACCAGTTGCGCCAAGTGATCCACAACCTGCTGGCCAACGCCCAGGATGCCCTGGTGGACAGCGGTGGCGGCCAGGTGCGGATCGACACCCGGCGCGAGGGGCCCCAGGCGGTGCTGACCGTGGCCGACAACGGCCCCGGCTTTCCGCCCACCACCCTGAGTCGGGCCTTCGAGCCCTACGTCACCACCAAGGCCAAGGGCACCGGCCTGGGGTTGGCCATCGTCAAGAAGATCGTGGACGAGCACAACGGAGAAATCCGGCTCGCCAACCGGGAAACCGGGGGGGCGGAAGTCGCCATCAAGCTGCCCCTGGTGCATGAAGCGAATAACGAAGCAATCTGAGGTGATGAGGAATCATGTCGAAAATTCTGGTGGTTGATGATGAAGTCGGTATCCGCGAGTTGCTTTCCGAAATCCTGCGGGACGAGGGCCACGACGTGCTCCTGGCGGAGAACGCCGCCGCCGCCCGCCGCATCCGCGAGGCAGGGCGACCGGACCTGGTGCTGCTCGATATCTGGATGCCCGACACCGACGGCGTCAGCCTGCTCAAGGAGTGGTCCGCCTCCGGCCAACTGACCATGCCGGTGGTGATGATGTCCGGCCACGCCACCATCGACACCGCCGTCGAGGCCACCAAGATCGGCGCCGTGGATTTCCTGGAAAAACCCATCGGCATGCAGAAGCTGCTGGCAGCGGTGAAGCAGGGCCTGGACCACGGTCGTCGTCCCGTCGGCGGCCTGTCCCTGGCGGCCTTTCCCCGTTCCGCCCACTTCAAGGACCTGAAGAAGCGTCTCGACCAGGTGGCCGCCGGCAGTGCCGCCATCCTGCTCCGCTCCGCCCCCGGCGGCCTGGTGGAATTGGCCGCCCGCACCCTGCTTGCCCCGGGCAAGACCTGGATCGACCTGGCCGCCGATTCCAATCCCCTGTCCCTGGAAACCCTGGAAGCCGCCGGCGGCGGCGTGATCTACGCCGAGGAACTGACCCGCTTGAAGGGCTTGCAGCACAAGAACCTGCTGTTCGCCGCCGAGCGCCTGGAAAAGTACCAACTGCACCTGGTGGTGGGCACCGAGGCCGATGCCGCGGCCCTGGCCGCCCACGGTTGGGACGAGGCCCTGCTGGCCCGGGTGTTCCCCGGCCGCCTGGGCCTGCCGGCCCTGGCCGAATTGCGCGACGAGATTCCCGACATCGCCGGCCACCTGCTCAACCAATTGGTGGAAGCCGAACAGGTGGCGCCGCGCCGCCTCGCCGTGGCAGCCCAGAACGCCCTGCGCCAGCACGCCTGGCCCGGCGGCTACGCCGAGCTGCGGGCGGCGGTGAAGTCCCTGGCCCTGTCCGCCCTGGCGGAGGAGATCGAGGCCGAGGACGTCTATCGTCTGATCGCCCCGGCCAACGGCGGCAACGCCACGCCGGCGGGCTTTTCCGCCGAAATGCTGGAGCTGCCCCTGCGCGAGGCGCGGGAAATGTTCGAGCGCATCTACTTCGAATACCACCTCAACATCGACGGCAGCAACATGACCCGCCTCGCCGACAAGACCGGCCTGGAGCGCACCCATCTTTACCGCAAGCTGAAGGACCTGGGCCTGCGTTGACGGCGGCCGTCATGGACTGTCGTCCCGGTTGCGGCGCCTGCTGCATCGCGCCCTCCATCAGCAGCCTGGACAAGCCGGCCGGCGTTCCCTGCCGCCACCTGGACGAGCAATTGCGCTGCCGCTTGTTCGGACGCCCCGAGCGGCCCGCCTGCTGCGGCGGGCTGCAACCCTCGGCGGAAATGTGCGGCGAACAGCGGGACCAGGCCCTGGCCTGGCTGACGGCCCTGGAGCAGGCGACAACCCCTTTCCCGACAGGGTTGTAAGCTGCCTGTGCCGCGCGGGGAGGACAATGGCGACCCTGGCCGGGGAGCCTGCTAGCATTCGTCTTCCCGACCACCCACTGGACCCATCGTGACCGCGACATCCCATACTTGGCGCTTCTTCCGCGCCGGCGGCTTCGATCAGGTGCGCCTGGACCGCGCCGCCGACCTGCTGGCCCTCGACCGGCTCGACCAGAAGCTGTGGGTCGCCCTTTCCTGTCCCACCATCGGCATCGAGTTTGACGCCCGTACCCTGGCCCTGATCGATAGCGACGGCGATGGCCACATCCGCGCCGCCGAACTGCTGGCCGCCATCGCCTGGGCCGCCGAACGCTTGGCGGATCGGGAAGTGCTGGCCCGGTCCCTGCCCGGCCTGCCCTTGGCCGCCCTGGCGGACAACCCCGCCGGCACCGCCCTGGCCGCCGCCGGTACTGCGCTGCTGGCGGAACTGGGCAAACCGGCGGACGCCCTGCTCACCGTGGCCGAGGCCGCCGCCGCCGAGGAACGTTGCCGCGCCCGGCTCCAGGCCCAGTGGCAGGCCCAGGGCCAAAGCGCCGACGTGCTGCCCCTCGGCGCCGACACCCCCGCCGCCCACGCCGCCCTGACGGAGGTCCGGGCCAAGATCGACGACTACTTCACCCGCTGCCGCCTGGCCGCCTTCGACCCCCAGGGCGCGGCGGCCCTCAATCCCGACCCCGACACCCTGCGCGCTTTGGGCACCGGCCTGCTCCATGGCGCCGCCGATGCCGTGGCGGCGTTGCCCCTGGCCCGCGTCGAGGCGGGCCGCGCGCTGCCCCTGAAGGACGGCCTCAACCCGGCCTGGGCCGACGCCGTGGCCGCCTTTGCCGATGCCGTGGCGCGGCCCCTGGTCGGCGGCCTGGGCCGCAACGAATTGACGGAAAGCCAGTGGCTCGCCCTCCAGGCCGCCTTCGTGCCCTACCAGGACTGGCTGGCGGCGGACCCGGCCCAGGCCACCGAGCCCCCTGCCGAGCTGCTGGCCGCCCGCGACCTGGAACGGCTGGCCCGCTACGTGCGCGACCTGCTGCCCCTGGCTAACAATTTCGTCGCCTTCCGCGACTTCTACAACCGCCAGCCGGGCACCAAGTCCTGGGCCACCTTCCAGTTGGGCACCCTCTATCTCGATGGCCGCAGCGCCGAGTTGTGCGTCGCCGTGACCGACCCGGCCAAGCACGCCGCCCTGGCCGGCCTGTCCCGCATGTGTCTGGTCTATTGCGACTGCCTGCGCCAGGGCGAGGCGGGCGTGGAAAAAATGACCATCGCCGCCGCCTTCACCGCCGGCGACGCCGACCAATTGCTGGTGGGTCGCAACGGCGTGTTCTACGACCGCCGGGGGCGGGATTGGGACGCCACCATCGTCCGCATCGTGGACCACCCCATCAGTCTGCGCCAGGCTTTCTGGTCGCCCTACAAGCGCCTAGCGCGACTGGTGGCGGAACAGTTGCAGAAGATCGCCGCCAACAAGGCCGCCGGGGTCGAGGCCAAGCTGGCCGAAACCGCCGCCGGCGTGGCCAAGAAAGTCGACGCGCCAGCCAAGGCGCCGGCCCAACAGGCCTTCGACGTGGGCAAGTTCGCCGGCATCTTCGCTGCCATCGGCCTCGCCGTGGGCGCCCTGGGCACCGCCCTGGCGTCCCTGGTGACGGGCCTGCTGGGCCTGGCCTGGTGGCAGGTGCCCCTGGCCTTGGCCGGCTTGATGCTGGCGGTGTCGGGCCCGGCCATGATCGTCGCCGCCTTCAAGCTGCGCGGGCGCAACCTGGGCCCGCTGCTGGACGCCAACGGCTGGGCCATCAACGCCCGGGCCCGCATCAACATTCCCTTTGGCACCTCCCTCACCGGCCTGGCCCAGCTTCCCCCGGGCGCCGAACGGGCCCTGACCGATCCCTACGCGGACAAGCCCTTCCCCTGGGGCCGCGTCCTCCTGGCCGCCGCCGTCCTCGGCGCGGCCGCCGTCACCTGGTGGACCTTTACCCCATGAAATACGCCGTCCTTCCCGTCACTCCCTTTCAGCAGAACTGCTCCATCCTGGTGGATGACGCCACCCAG
This sequence comes from Denitratisoma sp. agr-D3, assembly GCF_054658675.1. NCBI lineage: Bacteria > Pseudomonadati > Pseudomonadota > Betaproteobacteria > Nitrosomonadales > Sterolibacteriaceae > Denitratisoma > Denitratisoma sp. agr-D3. The sequence goes on from NZ_BAAGIA010000001.1 coordinate 229,103, forward strand.
CACGCCGTGGTGATCGACCCCGGCGGCGACATCGAGCGCATCCTCGCCACCGTGGAAAAGAACGGCCTGACCGTGGAGCGCATCCTGCTCACCCACGGCCACCTGGACCACGCCTCCGCCGCTGGCGAACTGGCCCAGCGCCTGGGCGGGGTGCCCATCGAGGGCCCCCATCAGGACGAGAAGTTCCTCATCGACCACCTGCCCCAGCAGTGCGCCCTCTACGGCTTTCCCGTCTTTCCATCCTTCACGCCGGACCGCTGGTTGCAGGACGGCGACACGGTGCGCTTCGGCAACGAAACCCTGGAAGTGCTCCACTGCCCCGGCCACACGCCGGGCCACGTGGTGTTCTTCCATCGCGGCAAGGGCCTGGCGGTGGTGGGCGACGTGCTGTTCGCCGGCTCCGTGGGCCGCACCGACTTCGACTTCAAGGGCAAGCCCTACGGCGATTTCGACACCCTGGCCGCCGCCATCCGCGGCAAGCTGTTTCCCCTCGGCGACGAGGTGGAATTCATTCCCGGCCACGGTCCCAACTCCACCTTCGGCCGCGAGCGCCAGACCAATCCCTACGTCGGCGATGGTGCCTAAACCCGCCCATCGACCTGCGCACCCACCCGTTTTGCAACACCCAGAAAGAGAGTCACCCTTCCCATGAGTAATGCCGATCTGTCTCACCTGTTCAAGAACAACCGGGAGTGGGCCGAGCGCATCAGCGCCGAGGACCCCCAGTTCTTCTCCAAGCTTGCCACCCTGCAAAACCCCGAATACCTGTGGATCGGTTGTTCCGATTCCCGCGTCCCGGCCAACCAGATCACCGGCCTGTTGCCGGGCGAGGTGTTCGTCCATCGCAACGTTGCCAACGTGGTGGTGCACTCCGACCTCAACTGCCTGTCGGTGCTGCAATTCGCCATCGACGTGCTCAAGGTGCGCCACGTCATGGTGGTGGGCCACTACGGCTGCGGCGGCGTCCAGGCTGCCCTCAAGGACATGAAGCTGGGCCTGATCGACAACTGGCTGCGCCACATCCAGGACGTGCGCGACAAACACGCCTGGATCCTGGCCGGCACGGCGGAAGAGGACCGGGTCGACCGCCTGTGCGAACTCAACGTGGTCGAGCAGGTGGTGAACGTGGCCCAGACCACCGTGGTCCGCGATGCCTGGGCGCGCAAACAGGAACTGACGGTGCACGGCTGGGTGTACGGCCTCAAGGACGGCCTGGCGCGGGACATGAAGATGAGCGCCTCCGGTCCCGATGAAGTGTCCTCCCTCTACAACGCGGCGCTGAAAAACATCGCCGGCGGCGGCGTCTGATGGCGCCAGCGCCGAGGCTGGGCGTCGATCTGGGCGGTACCAAGATCGAATTGCTGGCCCTGGGCGAGGACGGTCGGGAGGCGTGGCGCAAGCGGGTGGCCACGCCCCAGGGCGATTACCAAGCCACCCTGGACGCCATCGTCGCCCTGGTGCGCGAGGCCGAGCAGGCCTTGCAACGGCAGGGCAGCGTGGGGGTCGGCATTCCCGGCTGCGAAAGCCAGGCGACGGGCCTGATCAAGAATGCCAATTCCACCTGCCTGATCGGCCGGCCCCTGCGCCAGGACTTGGCGCACCGCCTGCAACGGGAAGTGCGCTTGGCCAACGACGCCAACTGCTTCGCCCTGTCGGAAGCGACGGACGGCGCGGCGGCGGGGGCGGCCACGGTGTTCGGCGTCATTCTCGGCACCGGCGTGGGTGGCGGCCTTGTGGTCAACGGCCAGGTCGTGGCCGGCGTCAACGGCATTGCCGGGGAGTGGGGGCATATCCCATTGCCGGTCGACGGCGAGGACGTCTCTCCGCTTTGCTATTGCGGCCGGCACGGTTGCGTCGAGACCTTCCTCTCCGGCCCCGGTCTGGCGGCGGACCATCGTCGCGTCACGGGGCAGGACCTGACGGCGGAAGCCATCGTCGCCGGAGCGACGGCGGGGGACGGGGCCTGCGAGGCCAGCCTGCAACGTTATGAAGCTCGCCTGGCCCGGGCCCTGGCGGTGGTGATCAACATCCTCGACCCGGAGGTCATCGTCCTCGGCGGTGGCCTATCCAACGTCGAGCGGCTTTACCGCAATGTGACCCGCCTTTGGGGCGCCCATATTTTTTCCGACACGGTGGCGACCCGGCTGGTCCGTCACCGCCACGGCGATTCCTCCGGCGTGCGCGGCGCGGCCTGGTTGTGGCCCGCCGTGCCAGCCTGAATTCCTCCCCATGAACACGCCCACCGGCCTGCACGCCTGGCAACGCATCTTTCTGCCCTACGCCCTGGGCTATTACATCTCCTATTTGCTGCGCACCGTCAACGCGGTGATCGCCCCCGACCTGTCCCAGGAATTGGGCTTGTCCGCCGCCGACCTGGGGCTGCTCACCAGCGCCTACCTGATCGCCTTCGCCCTGGTGCAACTGCCCCTGGGCATGGCCCTGGACCGCTTCGGTCCGCGCCGGGTCGAGGCTGCCTTGCTGCTGCTGTGCGCCGCCGGCTGCGCCGCCTTCGCCCTGGGCCGCAACCTGAGCCAGTTGGCCCTGGCCCGGGGCCTGATCGGCCTCGGCGTTTCCGCCTGCCTGATGGCCGCCTTCAAGGCGTTTTCCCTCTGGTTTCCGCCGGAGCGGCAGGCCGCCCTCAGTTCCTCCATCATGGTGGCGGGTGGCCTCGGCGCCCTCACCGCCAGCGCCCCCTTCAGTTTCCTCTTGCCCCTGGTGGGCTGGCGCGGCATTTTCTGGGGCCTGGCCCTGCTCGCCGTGGTCGCGGCCTGGGCCGTGAGCCGCACGCCGGAAAGGGAAAGCGGCGCCACGGGCGAGGGCCTGGCCGCCCAGTTGCAGGGCGTGGCGCGCATTCTCGCCTGTCGCCACTTCTGGCGCTTCGCCCCCCAGACCGGCATGATGATCGGCGGCTTCATCGCCATCCAAAGCCTCTGGGCCGTGCCCTGGCTGATGACGGTGAACGACGCCAGCCAGCACCATGCCGCCTTCCATCTGCTGCTGCTCAACCTGGCGCTGATGACGGGCTACATCCTCATCGCCAGCACCATCACCCGCTGCACCCGGCGCGGCATCACCCCCGTCCACTTCATCACCGTGGGCAACACCCTGGCCTTGATTGTGAGCCTGGTCCTGATCGTCGATGCCGCCCCCAGTGTGCTGCTATGGACCGTGTTCGGCCTGGTCTTCGCCGCCGCCAATCTGTCCTACGCGGCCCACGCCCAGGGCTATTCCCGCCATCTGTCGGGCCGGGCCAACACCTGCCTCAACCTGGGCGTGTTCGTCTGCGGCTTCGCCTTGCAGTGGGGTTTCGGCCTGGTGGTGGACGCGGGGCAGGCCCGGGGCTTGGATCGGGACGACGCCCTGCGCCTGGCCTGGGCCATGCTGCTGGCCTTGCAGGCGGCCAGCCTAGTCTGGTTCATCCTCGGCGGCCGGCGCCAAACCCTCCCCGTGGACATGGGCGCCTAAGCCCTTCAACGGCCGGGGGCATGCTCCCGGCCCGTGCCCGACAATGGGGCATTCCTCCCTTTCGCGACAAACACCGCTGCGCCGAGACGCGGCCGTCGCTCTGTAGTTGTGCCGTTCAATGCCCCTTTGGCCACCCCGTAGACCCGCACCAATCCTGGCTTGGGCGGTAGCCCTCCGACGTCGCCCGGCGCCCCTTGATGACTTGCTGGCACCAAATATGCTCGACTTTTCTCAGGGCGAGTTCCGGGCCGTCACCCCGACAACACTGTTGTGGGGCGAGGTGGACGGTCCGAATCCGCGCCTTGTGCAGTCAGGACTTGAGGAGGGCAGCATCATGGATACGGACTTTCACATCCCCCTTGCCGACATGCGGCAAATTTATTCCCTGGCCGACGTGGACCGGGCCCTGGACGACACCCCGCCCAGCCGCAACGAGGCCCTGGCCAGCTTTTACGAAAAAATGAAAAAGCTGGGGGGAAACCGCTACGCCATCAAGCCTTCCAATCCCGACGCCCTCGACAATCTCTACGAGCAGTGCCCCAACTTCAGCGAAGTCATCGACGACCTGAAAAAGTATTTGGCCCTGGCGGTTTCCGGCAACGAGCCGGTGCAGTTCACGCCCATGCTGCTGTTGGGCGAGCCGGGTATCGGCAAGACCCATTTCGCCCGCTGCCTGGCCGACGCCCTGGGCACCGGCTACGAGTTCGTGCCCATGAGTTCCCTCACCGCCGGCTGGATTCTGTCCGGCGCCTCGAGCCAATGGAGCAACGCCAAGCCGGGCAAGGTGGCCAGTACCCTGATCAACGGCGAATACGCCAACCCGGTGATGGTGCTGGACGAGGTGGACAAGGCCGGCGGCGACAGCCGCTACGACCCCCTCGGCGCCCTCTACGGTCTACTGGAGCGGGACACGGCGCGGGCCTTCCGCGATGAGTACGTCGAGGTGGACATGGATGCCAGCCACGTGCTGTGGATTTCCACCGCCAACGACGAGCGCAACCTGCCCGAGCCCATCCTCAATCGCATGAACGTCTACGACGTGCCCCGCCCCGACGGCGACGCCGCCTACCGCATCGCCTGCCGCCTCTACCGGGAAATCCTCGCCGACCATGACTGGGGTTTCAGCGAGGAGCCGCCCTCCGCCGTGATGGAGGCCCTGGCCAGCGTGCCGCCACGGGACATGCGCAAGCGCCTGATGGCCGCCTTTGGCAACGCCAAGCTGGCGGGCCGGGACGTATTGCGTGCGGAGGATCTGGAACCGGCCCGCAGCGGCCTGCGGGGCGCGACGCGGAAGACGATGGGGTTTTTGGAGTGAGGATGGTCAGAGTGATGAAGCGCGATTGTTAAAGAGAATCCCTTTCCCTTTTGGCTTTTCGTTATTCTTCAACGGGGAAGTAAGCGGAGATCATTGCTTGGATAATCGCAAGAACTGGAATCACTTCTGCGCAAAGCTCGTCACAGAGATCAGGACGGTTGAGAATTTTTGAAACAGCATGTCCCGCAGCGTCTGTTCCGAGGGGGACAAGGTTCCATTGAGCGGAGTCCGGTTTTGCATGCATGAGACTGTTCATTGCCGCAGTTATTTTTTTGCCGCTAATGATTTCTTCGCGTTGTAGTTTTTTTTGAATCTCTTCAATCATTTTTGCAAGTCCTGGGGCATCGCCTTGATGCCATCCGCGTTTCCACTTTTCTATCTCTTCAGGGTGTAGATGAAGATAGAAAAGAATCGTTTGCCTCTCAACAAGAGGGCGAAGAAGAACATGTCCGCCAAAAAGATAGCCTTGACGAATTAGTTCTCGGATGGACAGCGCAATGCTGAGGGATTGCGCTATTACTTGACAGGCCATTTCTTGATGGTCTGTAAGGTGACGGCCGTGAGAGGTTGGGGCGGTTGCTGTATTTAACTTCAGCACTGAGCTAATGAGCTGATCAAAGTGAAATAGCAATTGCCGGCCAAGGTAGGGCTCATCGTCAGGCGTGAAAATGACGGGTACTGATTCATTCGGCATTCGATTTGTATCGTTCTTTATAAGATTGACGAAGTGCCCATGGTGATATTCCAGTAAAAAATCTTGGATACAAACTTAGACCATATGTATGTCGCTTGATCGAAAGTCTTTCAGACTCACAGCGTATGCGTCTTGTCCCCGCGACTGAAGCCCAGCAGCGGGCCGGCGATGCCGCGGCCCAGGGCGATGACCTTGAACAGTTCGCCCATTTCGTTGGGGGACATCAGCAGTTGTAGCGCGCCGCTGGCCTTCACCGCGCCGGCGGGGTTGTCCTCGCGCTGGCGTTGGGCGAGCAGGTCGGCGATGCCGCAGTTCATGAGGAAGCTGGCCTGGGTGGTGTAGCCCAGCACGTCCAGCCCGGCACCGAAGCCGGCCTCGGCCACGGCGGTGAAGTCCACGTGGGCGGTGATGTCCGACAGACCGGGATACCAGTAGGGATCGTCGTGGCTGCGGTGCTGGTAGTGGCAGCGCACGGTGCCACCGTCCCGCTGGGCATGGTAGAGCTCGTGGCGGGGCAGGCCGTAGTCGATCAGCAGCAGGCCGCCCTGTTCGATGCGGCGTCCCCATTCGCCCATCCAGGCGCGGACGGCGAGGCTCACTTCGCCGCGATAGCCGAGGGGCACGACGATGTCGGCCACGCTCCGGCGCAGGGCATCGCCGGCGGGGCGTTCCGTTTCGGCGAAGGTGCCGTCGGCGGCCAGGGTCACGCCGATTTCCTGTAAGCCCATTTCTTCGTGCCAGTGCAGGCGGTGCACCGGCATGGCGTCCAGCACTTCGTTGCCGACGACGCAGCCGGAAAAGGTGTGCGGCAGGGCATCGAGCCACTGCACCCGCGCCAGATGATCCGGTGCCAGGCGGGCGATGGTGTCCCGCTGCCGGGCCCGCAGTTCGCCGGACAGTTCCAGGATCAGGTAGCGCGTCGGCGCCTGGTCCAGGGCGGCCAGGGCCAGCAGCAGGTCGGCGGCCAGCTTGCCGCTGCCGGCGCCGGCTTCCAGCACCACCGGCGCGGAAGCGGTGGTGATCTGCGCCACTTGGCGCGCCAGGGCCTGGCCGAAGAGGGGCGTGAGTTCCGGCGCGGTGACGAAGTCGCCCCCCTCGGCGGCGCTGCCGAACTTCTGCGCGCCGCCGGCGTAGTAGCCGAGGCCCGGGGTGTAGAGGGCCAGTTCCCAGTAGCGGGCGAAGGAGATCCAGCCGCCGGTCTGGCGGATCTCGTCGGCGATGTGCTGGACGAGGCGCTGGCTGGCGGCCTGGGCGTCGGCGGAGGGGGCGGGGAGTCGGGATTCCATGGCGCGGCATCATACAATGCCGGCCATGACTGATTCCCCCGATTACCAGCGTCGTTTCGGCGGCATGGCGCGGCTCTACGGCCCCGACGCCCTGGCCCGGCTGCAAGCGGCCCACGTTTGCGTCATCGGCCTGGGCGGCGTGGGTTCCTGGGCGGTGGAGGCCCTGGCCCGGTCCGGCGTGGGCCGGCTGACCCTGGTGGACCTGGACCACGTTGCCGAGAGCAATATGAACCGCCAGCTCCACGCGGTGGAGGACAACCTGGGCAAGGCCAAGGTGCAGGCCATGGCCGAGCGGGTGGCCGCGATCAACCCGGCCTGCGCGGTGAGCCAGGTGGACGACTTCATCACCCCGGACAACATTGCCGACCTGGTGCCCATCTGCGACGGCGTGATCGACGCCATCGACCAGGTGCGGGCCAAGGCCGCCCTGGCCGCCCATTGTCGCCGCCATGGGCAATGGCTGGTGACCACCGGCGGTGCCGGCGGCCGCATCGATCCGACCCGGGTCAAGGTGGACGATCTTTCCCGCACCACCCAGGACGCCCTGGCTTCCAAGCTGCGGGCCAGCCTGCGCAAGGATTACGGTTTCCCCCGCGATCCGAAAAAGAAGTTCGGCCTGCCCTGCGTCTATTCCGACGAACAGATCATCCGCCCTCAGGCCGGCGAGGCGTGCGAGGTGCCGGGTGAACAGCACGCGCCGGCGCCCCAGGGCCTCAACTGCGCCGGCTACGGTTCCTCGGTGGCGGTCACCGCCGGTTTCGGCTTTGCCGCTGCCGCCCTGGTGCTCAATCGCCTGCTGGGACGTTAATAGGGGCCAGGGACTGGAGGCTAGGGGCTAGGGGGCGGGCGGCAATGCTCCCAGCGTCGTCCCCGCGTAGGCGGGGACCCAGCGTCTTGGGCACTCAACGTCACTGGCTTCCCACCGGAGCGGGGAAGACCGCATGACTGCTAGGAGGGGGCGAAGGGGCCGGGTAAAATGCCGCCTTTGCCCACCCCTGACCATTTTTCGCCCTCCATCGTGGCTCCATCCGCAACCGCTCCTGTCGTGCTCGTCACCGGCGCCGCCCGTCGCGTCGGTGCCGCCATCGCCCGCCGTCTCCATCGCGATGGGGCGCGGCTGATGCTGCATTACCGCAGCTCGGCGGCCGAGGCCGAGGCCCTGGCGGCCGAACTCAACGGCCTGCGGCCGGGTTCCGCCGCCACCGCCCAGGCCAGCCTCGACGACTGTGTCGCCCTGGCCGCCCTGGTGGACAAGACCCTGGCCACCTTCGGTCGTCTCGACGGGCTGGTGAACAACGCCTCCAGTTTTTTCCCCACGCCCCTGGGCCGCATCGGCGAAGCCGACTGGAACGAGTTGATGGGCAGCAACCTGAAGGGGCCGCTGTTCCTGTCACAGGCGGCCGCCCCGGCCCTGCGCGCCAGCGGCGGCAGCATCGTGAACATCACCGACATCCACGCCAACCAGCCGGACCGGGGCTACGCTACCTACACGGCGGCCAAGGCCGGCCTGCTGGGCCTGACCCGGGCCCTGGCGGTGGAACTGGCGCCCCAGGCCCGGGTCAATGCGGTGGCCCCCGGTCCGGTGGAGTGGCCCGAGGGCGACGCCGAGTTCTCCGCCTTCACCCAGGCCGCCATCGTCGCCAGCACCCTGCTGCAACGTCCCGGCAACGCCGACGACGTGGCCCGCACCGTGGCCTTCCTGCTGTTCGACGCCCCCTACATCACCGGCCAGGTCATCCACGTGGATGGCGGTCGTTCCGCCCACCTGTCCCTACCCGATATCCCCGAGTAATCCGCCATGACCGACGCCGCCATCGAAACCCTTGCCGACACCAGCACCGGCGACAAGCCCGCCCTCACTCCCGCCCAGGAAAAGGAGAAGCGCGAGGCCAACAAGCTGGGCAAGCGTCTGCGCCGCCAGGTGGGCCAGGCCATCGCCGACTTCAACATGATCGAGGACGGCGACAAGGTGATGGTCTGCCTGTCCGGCGGCAAGGACTCCTACGGCTTGCTCAACATCCTGCTGCACCTGCGCGACCACGCACCGATCAACTTCGAGATCGTGGCGGTGAACCTGGACCAGAAGCAGCCGGGCTTCCCCGAGGAGGTGCTGCCCGCCTATCTGAAGCGGATCGGCGTGCCCTTCCACATCGAGGAGCAGGACACCTATTCCATCGTCAAGAAGGTGATCCCCGAGGGCCAGACCACCTGCTCCCTCTGTTCCCGCCTGCGCCGCGGCATCCTCTACCGGGTGGCACGGGAACTGGGCGCCAACAAGATTGCCCTGGGCCACCACCGGGACGACATTCTGCAAACCCTGTTTCTCAACATGTTCTTCGGCGGCCGCATGAAGGCCATGCCGCCCAAGCTGGTGTCCGACAACGGCGAGTTCATGGTGATCCGCCCCCTGGCCTATTGCAGCGAGAAGGACATGGAGCGCTGGGCCGAGGTGCAGCAGTTCCCCATCATTCCCTGCAACCTCTGCGGCAGCCAGGAGAACCTGCAACGGCAGGTGGTGAAGGAGATGCTCAATGATTGGGACAAGCGTTTCCCCGGCCGCATCAAGAACATGTTCGCCGCCCTGGGCCGGGTCACGCCCTCCCACCTGATGGACCACCAATTGTTCGACTTCAAGAATCTGAAGACCACCGGCATTCCCGATGCCGAGGGCGACGTGGTGTTCGACCAGGAAATGCCCGTGGCCCCTGGCGTGATCCCGCTGATGGCGATGGACGACGAATGACTCCTGTGTTGCACGGGCAATAAAAAAGGCCGGGGACTCCCGGCCTTTTTTGTTGGCGGCGTGCCGTTTATTTCGCGGCGGCAGCTTCGGCCTGGCACTTCTTCATGAAAGCGCCCTTGGCGGCGCCGGCCAGGGGCTTGCCGTTCTTGCCCATGGCTTTTTCCTCGCATTGGGCGTTGGGGGCGGCGGCACCCGGGGCGGCTTCGCCGCCGCTCAGACAGGACTTCATGAAATCCTTGCGGGCGGGGCCGGACAGGTTCTTGGCCTTGGCGTCTGCATTGCAGGACTTCATCCTTTCCTGCTGGGCCTTCTGGGCCTCGGAGGCGGCCAGGGCGTTGACGCTGCCGAGGGCGAGGGTGGCGGTGATCAGGGCGAGGGCGATTTTCTTCATGGATGCGTCTCCTTCAGTGGTTGAGTGGAACGGCAATCGTGAAAACCGGGGCGGCTGGCGGGCAGCCTAGTTCATGTCACCCGCCAGGGCCTTGTGCTGGCGGTCGAGGAATTCCTGCATGCAGTCGATGCCGCGCAGCTTGAGGATGGTCGAACGCACGGCGGTTTCCACCAGCACCGCCAGGTTGCGGCCGGCGGCGACGGGGATGGTGACCTTGCGCACCGGCACGCCGAGCACCGTTTCCGTCTGGGCATCCAGCGGCAGCCGCGCCGCCTGGGGCACGCCGGGCTGGGGCTTTTGCAGGTAGCAGATCAGGCGCAGGCGCATCTTGCGCCGGCAGGCGGTTTCGCCGAACACGGTGCGGATGTTGAGCAAACCCAGGCCGCGCACTTCGATGAAGTCCTGCAACAGTTCGGGGCAGCGGCCTTCCAGCACATCGGGAGGGATGCGCGAGACTTCCACCACGTCGTCGGCCACCAGGCCGTGGCCCCGGGTCAGCAGTTCCAGGGCCAGCTCGCTCTTGCCCACGCCGGAGTCGCCGGTGAGCAGAACGCCCAGGCCCAGCACGTCCATGAACACGCCGTGCAGGGCGATGGTTTCGGCGAAGACCCGGGACAGGTGCAGGCGCAGCACGTCGATCACCACGGCGGCGGACTGGGGCGACACCAGCAGCGGAGTGTTGGTGGCTTCACATTCCTGGCGCAGCACGTCGGGCACGCCGCAGTTGTCGGCGACGATGACGGCGGGGCAGGGGGCCTGCATGATTTCGTGGATCTGGTGGCGCAGCTTGTCTTCCGGCTGCTTGGCCGCCCAGACCAGTTCGGGGATGCCGAACACCTGGATGCGCTCCGGGTGGATCAGGTTCAAGTGGCCGACGATGTCCGCCGGGGAAATGTCGTCCCGGGGCGTGGCGATGCTGCGGCCGATGTCGCCGCAGATGTGGCTCAGGGTGAGGAATTCGCCCTGGGCCGCGTAGAGGTCGGCGACCGTCAGCTTGCGTGCCATTGCTGGAACAGGCCGTGCAGGGCCGCGTTGTCGGGGGCGGAGAGCAGGCCTTCGCGGAAGGCCTTGTCGGAAAACATCTGGGCCAGTTCGGACAGCAGTTGCAAATGCTTTTCCGTGGCCGCCTCGGGTACCAGGAGGACGAACATCAGGTTCACCGGCTGGCCGTCGGGAGCCTCGTAGGGTACCGGCGCCGCCAGGCGCAGGAAGGCGCCGCGGGCTTCCTTGAGGCCCTTGATGCGACCGTGGGGAATGGCGATGCCCTGGCCGAGGCCGGTGGAGCCGAGTTTTTCCCGGTCGAACAGGGCGTCGTAAACCGTGGCGCGGGCGATGCCGTGGTTGTTCTCGAACAGCAGGCCGGCCTGTTCGAATGCCCTTTTTTTGCTGCTGGCTTCCAGGTCCGCCACGACATTGTCGAGGGGCAGGATTTTGGCGATCTGATTCATGGGTGGATGGACAACCCCTGAAGAACCCCGCCGTGGCGGGACGGATCGGGAATGCCGGCGATCCGGGGGGACTTCGGCATTCCCGGGCAGGGCCGGCTTATTCGGCGGGATTGGCGGCGCCGGTGGCGCGCTTGTCGTGGTTGTGGTCGGTGACCTTTTCCTTGTGCTTGACCACTTGCCGGTCCAGCTTGTCCACCATCGCGTCGATGGAGGCGTAGAGGTTCTCGCCCACGGCGTCGGCGTGGATGTCCTTGCCCTTCACGTGCAGGGTGATTTCAGCCTTCTGCTTGGTCTTGTCCACGGAGAGAATGACGTGGGTGCTGGTGACGTGGTCGAAGTGGCGGATGACCTTTTCCACTTTGCCGCTAACGTATTCACGGATCGCGGGGGTGACTTCCACATGATGACCGGTGATGTTGAGATTCATGATGCCTCCTTCTCTCTTTAGATAGTCTTTCTGAGGTTGACCGGCGGTATGTTCAAGGACTCGCGGTACTTGGCGACGGTCCGCCGCGCCACCACGATACCCTGTTCACCGAGGATTTCTGCAATTCGCGCATCGGAAAGGGGTTTTTGCCCGTCCTCGGCCCCGACCAGCTGCTTGATCAGGGCGCGGATGGCGGTGCTCGATGCGGCGCCGCCGGTGTCGGTGGACACGTGACTGCCGAAAAAGTATTTGAGTTCGTACACGCCCCGGGGGCTGGCAAGGTACTTTTGCGTGGTGACCCGGGAGATGGTGGACTCGTGCAGGCCCAGGGTGTCGGCGATCTCGCGCAGGGTGAGGGGACGCATCGCCACCTCGCCGTGGTCGAAGAAGGCCCGCTGCCGGTCCACGATGGCCTGGCTGACCCGGAGGATGGTGTCGAAGCGTTGCTGCACGTTCTTGATCAGCCACTTGGCTTCCTGCAACTGGCCGGACAGGCCGGAGGAGGCGCTGCCCCGGTTCTGCCGCAGCAGCTCGGCGTAGAGCCGGTTGATGCGCAGGCGCGGCATGGCGTCGGAGTTCAGGTTGGCGGTCCAGCGTCCCCGGTATTTGCGCACCATCACGTCGGGGGTGACGTAGCGGGTGTCCAGGGCCGCGTACTGGGCGCCGGGACGGGGGTTGAGGCCCTTGATCATGTTCTGGGCGTCGCGCAGGGCGTCGTCGTTGCAACCCAGGGCCTTCTTGATGCGGGCGAAGTCGCGGGCCGCCAGTTGCTCCAGGTGGCCGGCGACGATGGCCGTGGCCAGTTCATGCACCGGCGTCTTGGGCATCACGGCCAATTGCAGCAGCAGGCATTCGCGCGGGCTGCGGGCGCCGACGCCGGTGGGGTCGAAATTCTGCACGTGACGCAGGGCGATCTGGAGTTCCTCCAGCAGCTCCTCCGGGTCATCCCCCAGTTCCTCCGGCAATACGTCCACCAGCTCTTCCAAGGGTTGGGCCAGGTAGCCGTCGTCGTCCAGGGCTTCGATCAGGAAGGCCACCAGGGCGCGGTCCCGGGGCGGCAGTTGGGTCATGGCCAGCTGGGTCAGCAGGTGGTCGCCGAGGCTGGTGGCGGCCGCCTGGATTTCACCGGCATCGGTGTCGTTGTCGTCGTTGGGGTCGCGGTTGCTGTTGCCGCTGCCCGGGGTGCCGAAGTCGTTGCCCCAGCTCAGTTCATCGTTGTTGTCGCTGGCCGGGGTGGTTTCGCTCTCGGCCGGCGTGGTGACGGTTTGCGGGGTTTGCAAGGCGTCGCCACCGGGGGTGTAGCTGCTCATGTCGCTGGCGGGCTCATCCCGTTCCAACAGGGGATTGTCCTGGAGGAACTGCTCGATTTCCTGGTTGAGCTCCAAGGTGGATAGTTGCAGCAGCTTGATGGACTGCTGCAACTGGGGCGTGAGCGCCAGGTGTTGGGAAACTCTGAGCTGAAGCGATTGTTTCATCGTTGTGCTGCCGCCGGGCCCTGGGCCCTACATGCGGAAATTTTCTCCGAGATAGACACGGCGTACGTTTTCATTATGAATGATTTCCTCCGGCGTGCCCGAAGTCAGCACCTCGCCCTCGTTGATGATGGTGGCGCGGTCGCAGATGCCCAGGGTTTCCCGCACGTTGTGGTCGGTGATCAGCACGCCGATGTTGCGCGCCTTGAGGAAGCCGATGATCTTTTGAATATCCAGCACGGCGATGGGGTCAACGCCGGCAAAGGGTTCGTCCAGCAGGATGAAGCGGGGACTGGTGGCCAGGGCCCGGGCGATTTCCACCCGGCGCCGTTCGCCACCGGAAAGGGCGATGGCCGGACTGTCCTTGATGTGGGAGATGTGCAGTTCTTGCAGCAGTTCGTCCAGGTGGCCCTCGATCTGCTGGGGCGTGAGATTTTGCAATTCGAGCACGGCGCGGATGTTCTCGGCCACGGTGAGGCGGCGGAACACCGAGTTCTCCTGGGGCAGGTAGGACAGGCCCAGGTGGGCGCGGCGGTGGATCGGCATGTGGGTCAGCCGGTCGCGGGCGCCCGGGCTTTCCAGGCCAATCTCGCCGCCGTCGGCGGAAACCAGGCCGACGATCATGTAGAAACAGGTGGTCTTGCCGGCGCCGTTGGGGCCCAGCAGGCCCACCACTTCGCCGCTGCCCACGTCGAAGGACACGTCCTTGACCACGGTGCGGGACTTGTATTTCTTGCGCAGGTTGCTGGCGGAAAGCCGGACCGGCGGCAGGGTGGAGGTGTCGCTCAACATGCGTCCAGTTCCTTCAACACGCGGCGGATGACGTCCGTGGCAAAGCCCCGGGACTGGAGGAAGCGGGCTTGGCGGGCCCATTCCTTGGCGTCCGTCGGTGCCGCTGCGAATTTCTTGGCCCACACGGCCCGGGCCCGCTCGCTATCGTCCGCCAGGTCGGCCTTGCCCAGTTCCGCCTCCACCACCTCGGTGGCGATGCCCTTGCCGCGCAGGGTGTGGCGCAGCTTGGCGACGCCGAAGCGCTCGCCCAGGCTACGCACGTAGCTTTCGGCGAAGCGGGCGTCGGATTGCAGGTTGTGGCGTTGCAGATCGGCCAGCACGGTTTCAATGTCCTCGGGGTTGCCGTGGGGGGACAGCTTGCGCAGCAGTTCGGCGCGGCTGTGTTCCCGGCGCGCCAGGAGCCGAACGGCCTTGGCCTTCAGCTCGCCGACGCTCAGGGGTTCCTTAGTCTTCGCTGTTCGCGGTGGGGATTGCATTGACGCCCAGTGCTGCGCGCACCTTGTTCTCGATTTCCACGGCGATCTCGGGATGTTCCCGCAGGTATTCGCGGGCGTTGTCCTTGCCCTGGCCGATCTTCTCGCCGTTGTAGGAATACCAGGCGCCGGACTTCTCGACGATCTTGTTTTCCACGCCCAGTTCCACCACTTCGCCCTCGCGGGAGATGCCCTCGCCGTAGAGGATGTCGAAGTGGGCTTCGCGGAAGGGAGGGGCCACCTTGTTCTTCACCACCTTGACGCGGGTTTCGTTGCCGATCACTTCCTCGCCCTTCTTGATGGCGCCGGTGCGGCGGATGTCCATGCGCACGGAAGCGTAGAACTTGAGGGCGTTGCCGCCGGTGGTGGTTTCCGGGTTGCCGAACATGACGCCGATCTTCATGCGGATCTGGTTGATGAAGATGACCAGGGTGTTGGTGCGCTTGATGTTGGCGGTGAGCTTGCGCAGGGCTTGGGACATCAGGCGGGCTTGCAGGCCGGGCAGCTGGTCGCCCATTTCACCCTCGATTTCGGCCTTGGGCGTCAGGGCGGCGACGGAGTCGATCACGATCAGGTCCACGCCGCCGGAACGCACCAGCATGTCGGCGATTTCCAGGCCCTGCTCGCCGGTGTCGGGCTGGGAGATCAGCAGGTCGGGCACGTTGACGCCCAGCTTGCCGGCATAGACCGGGTCGAGGGCGTTTTCCGCGTCGATGTAGGCGGCCACGCCGCCCAGTTTTTGAACTTCAGCCACCACCTGCAAACACAGGGTGGTCTTGCCGGAGGATTCCGGGCCGTAGATTTCGACGACGCGGCCACGGGGCAGGCCGCCGATGCCCAGGGCGATGTCCAGGCCCAGGGAGCCGGTGGAAACCGCCTGGATATCGTTTTCGATCTGGCCTTCGCCCATCTTCATGATGGAGCCCTTGCCGAATTGTTTTTCGATCTGGGCCAGGGCGGCCTGGAGGGCCTTTGCCTTGTTGTCGTCCATGGAGTGTCCTTTCAATGATTGGGCCGATTATGGCATGAATGGCACGCTTCTTGCCGCCCCGCTAGGGCTTTTTGGCAAGGAGCGCCAGCAGTTGTTCGAGGGCGAAGACAAGTGCTTGATAGCGAACGGTTTCCCGGTCACCGCCGAAGCGTCGGCGACGATTCCGGGGCGCTTCGCCCCGGAAGCACCAAGAGAAGCATACGGTACCCACTGGCTTACCCGGTGAGCCACCCGTCGGCCCGGCGATGCCGGTAATCGACAGTGAAATCAAAGCCTTGGAGTTTTGCAGCGCGCCCAGGGCCATGGCGGCGGCGGTTTCCAGGCTCACCGCGCCGTGGTTTTCCAGGGTGGCGACGGGGACGCCGAGCATTTCCTGCTTGGCCTCGTTGGAATAGGTGACGAAGCCCCGCTCGAACCAGGCCGAACTGCCGGCGGTGTGGGTCAGCACCTGGGCCACCCAGCCGCCGGTGCAGGATTCGGCCGTGGCCAGGGTCAGTCCCCGGGCCGCCAGGGCGGCTCCGACCCGGGCGGAAAGGTCGGCCAGGCGCGGGTCCATGGCCGGCATCAGCCCAGCAGGCGCTTGAGCAGGGCCAGGACGAGGACGGTATGGCCGGCGGCCATCAGGTCGTCCATCATCACGCCGAAGCCGTTCTTCACCTGGCGGTCGAAAAAGCCCGCCGGCGGCAGCTTGATGATGTCGAACAGGCGGAACAGGAAGAAGGCCGCTGTCTGCCAGAGCAAACCGTCCAGGGAGAAGTAGTAGCCGTGGGGCGAGGGCATCAGGGCCGGCGGACAGAACATCAGCACGCCCCAGAAGGGGACGATTTCGTCCCAGACGATGGAGCCGTGGTCCACCACCCCCAGCCGCCGGCCGGTGACGTGGCAGGCATAGACGCCGAAGACAAAGAGAAAGAACAGGGCCAGCAGGCAGACTGGATCGGAGGGAAAGACGAAGCGCAGCAGCGGGTAGCTGGCCCAGGCGAAGGCGGTACCGACGGTGCCCGGGGCGAAGGTGGACAACCCGCTGCCGAAGCCGCAGGCCACCAGGTGGGCCGGATCGGTGAAGAGGAATTTGAGGGGGGGCGGAGGATTCTTGGCCATGGCTGTCAGGAGCTGGTGATGAGGGGCTAGGGAACGAAGTGATCGTACCCCCGTCGGCGGACGGGGAGGGGCTGCCCCTGGGCATCCAGCAGACGCAGGTCGCCGGCGGGGCCGGCTTCGGTCGTGCCGATGCGGTGCAGGGGCAGGTGAAGGGAGGCGGCCAAGGCCAGCAGGGCCGGGCGCTGTGACGGGGGGGCGGTGAAGGCCAGCTCGTAATCGTCGCCGCCGGCCAGCAGGCTGTCGAGGGCCAGATCTGGCGGCGCGTCCGCGGGCAGCAGGCCCAGGGGCAGGGCTTCTACGTGCAGCGTAGCGGCGAGGTTGGAGCGTTCGAGGATATGGCCCAGGTCCGCCAGCAAGCCGTCGGACACGTCGATGCAGGCGCTGGCCAGGCCGCGCAGGCCGAGGCCGAGGGCAACCCGGGGTTGCGGGCGGTGCAGGGCGGTCAGGCAGTCCGTGGCGTCTTGTAGGGCGACGCGGCCTTGCACCTGGCTCAGGCCCAGGGCGGCCCGGCCCGGCGTGCCGGAGACCCAGACATCGTCGCCGGCGTGGGCACCGCTACGGCGCAGGGCCTGGCCCGCCGGTATCTCGCCGAGGATGGTGACGCCCAGGGTCAGGGGACCGCGGGTGGTGTCGCCGCCGATCAGTTCAACGTCGAAGGCGTCGGCGCAGGCGAAAAAGCCCCGGGCGAAGGCAGCCAGCCAGGCTTCGTCCGCCGCCGTGGTCGCCGATAGGGCCAGGCTCAGGGTGGCCCAGCGGGGCGTGCCGCCCATGGCGGCGATGTCGGAGACGTTGACCGCCAGGGTCTTCCAGCCCAGGGCCTCGGGCTCGGCATCGGCAAGAAAGTGGGTACCCGTCACCAGCAGGTCGGTGGATACCGCCAGTTCCTGGCCGGGGCTGGGGACCAGCAGGGCGCAATCGTCTCCCACGCCCAGCACGGCGGACCGTGCGGGGCGGGTGAAGTAGCGTTCGATCAGGGAGAACTCGGACGGCATGGGCGCCTCCGGGTGGGGTGGGCGAGGCAGCCTACTTGCGCGCTTCGGCGGCCCGCAGTTCCGGGGCCAGCTTGTCCAGCACGCCGTTGACGAAACGGTGGCCGTCGGTGCCGCCAAAGGTCTTGGTCAGCTCGATGGCCTCGTTGATGATGACCCGGTAAGGCGTCTCGATGTGGTGCTTGAGCTCGCAGGTGGCCAGCAGCAGGATGCCCCGCTCGATGGGGGATACGTCTTCCCAGGCGCGGGTGATGTGGGGCGCGATCAGGGTTTGCAGGTCGGCGGCGTGGAGCAGGGTTTCGTGCAGCAGGGACTTGAACAGCTCGGTGTCGGCCTTGTCGAAACCGGGCACGGCCTCGGTCTGCACCTGGATGGCGGCTTCGTCCTGGCCGCCGATCAGGTACTGGTAGAGCCCCTGGACGACGAATTCGCGGGCCTTGCGGCGGGAGTTCTTGCCGCTCATGAACGCACCGCCTTCAGCAGGTGGGCCATTTCCACCGCACACTGGGCGGCTTCGCGGCCCTTCTGCACCATGCGCACGCGGGCCTGGTCGTCGTTCTCGACGGTGAGCACGGCGTTGGCGATGGGTACGCCGGTGAACAGCTGGGCCTCGGTGATGCCCCGGGAGGATTCGTTGGACACCACCTCGAAGTGGTAGGTCTCGCCACGGATGACGCAACCGAGGGCGATCAGGGCGTCGTACTTGCCGCTCTTGGCCATGGTTTGCAGCACCAGGGGCAGTTCCAGGGCACCGGGTACGGTGACCAGGGTCACGTCGTCGGCGTTGGCGCCCAGCTTGGCCAGTTCGTCGCTGGCGCCGGAGAGCAGGCCGTCGCCGATCTCCTCGTTGAAGCGGGAAAGAGCAATGCCGAAGCGCAGCCCGGCGGCGGAGAGATTGGATTCCAGTTCGCGGAATTCGCGGCGAGCCATGTGGGTTCCTTTATTTGTTGGCGTTGTCGGGCGCGAGATAGCCCGTCACTTCCAGGCCGAAGCCGGCCATGCTGGGAATGCGCTGGGGGTTGCCCATCAGGCGCATCTTGCCCACGCCCAGGTCGCGCAGGATCTGGGCGCCGGTGCCGAACAGGCGGTTGTCCCAGCGGGCCGGATTGCTGCCGCCGTCGCTGGTGCTGGCGCCGAGGGCGGCCATGATGGCGCTACGGGAGGGCTGCCGCTGCAACAGCACCAGCACGCCGTTCTTGGCATTGATGGTGCGCATGGCCTGGTCGATGCTGTAGCTGTAGGGCTGGCCCTGGAAGTCGAGAAAATCGAGGATGGACAGGGGCTGGTGCACCCGCACCAGCACTTCCTGGTCCGGCTTGATCTCGCCCTTGGTCAGGGCGAAATGCACCTCGTCGCTGGTCTTGTCCAGATAGGCGTGGAGGGTGAAGTCGCCATGGGTTCCCCGCACCTGGCGGGTGGAGACCCGCTCCACCAGCTTTTCATTGGCATTGCGGTAGTGGATCAGATCGCGGATGGTGCCGATCTTGAGACCGTGTTCCTTGGCGAATTCGATCAGGTCCGGCAGGCGGGCCATGGTGCCGTCGTCCTTGAGCACCTCGCAGATGACGGAGGCCGGTTCCAGCCCGGCCAGACGGGCCAGGTCGCTGCCGGCCTCGGTATGGCCGGCGCGCACCAGCACGCCGCCGTTCTGGGCGGTGAGGGGGAAGATGTGGCCGGGTTGTACCAAGTCGGAAGGCTTGGCGTCCCGGGCCACGGCGGCCTGCACCGTGCGGGCCCGGTCGAAGGCGGAAATACCGGTGGTGACGCCCTCGGCGGCCTCGATGGAAACGGTGAAGGCGGTGCCGTGGGGGGTGCGGTTGTCCTGCACCATGGGCGGCAGGTTGAGTTGCTTGCAGCGCGCTTCGGTCAGGGTCAGACATACCAGGCCGCGGGCGTGCTTGACCATGAAGTTGATGACTTCGGGAGTCACGAACTCGGCGGCGACGACGATGTCGCCTTCGTTCTCCCGGTCTTCCTCGTCCACGAGGATCACCATCTTGCCGGCGCGGATGTCGGCAATGATGTCGTAAATGGGGCTGATGTCGCTCATGGGCGGGGTGTAAAGGGTGTAGGGGAAAAGGGGCGCATTTTACGCCCCAAAACCGGACGGGGCCGATTGTTGACGATCGGCCCTGCCGTGGCGAGCTTGGGCGGTCAGCCGGCTAGTTCCTTGTCGGCGGTGAGCAGGCGCTCGCAGTAGCGGGCGATCAGGTCCACCTCCAGATTCACCCCGGCGCCGGCTTTCAGGTACTTGAGGGTGGTGACCTGTACCGTGTGGGGAATCAGGTTGATGGAAAAGTCGGTGCCGTCCACGGTGTTGGTGGTGAGGGACACGCCGTTCACCGTCACCGAGCCCTTGCGCGCGATGTACTTGGCCAAGGCCTTGGGGGCGCGGATCACTAGCTCGTGGGATTCGCTGATCTTCTCGAACTTGAGCACTTCGCCCACGCCGTCCACATGGCCGCTGACCAGGTGGCCGCCGAGGCGGTCGGTGAGTTGCATGGCTTTTTCCAGGTTCACTTCGGCATTGTTGCTGGCGCCATCCAGGCCCACGGTGCAGTCCAGGGTTTCCTTGGAAACATCCACCTTGTAGCTGTCGCCGGCCTTCTCGATGACGGTGAGGCAGACGCCGTTGTGGGCCACGGAATCACCGAGGCCGATGTCGTCCAGGCCCAGGGCCGGGGCTTGAATGGTGAGGCGCACGCCCTTTTCCAGGGGCTGCACGTGGGTGATCTTGCCGGTGGCGGCAACGATGCCGGTGAACATGGATGAATCTCCGCAATCAGGACGTCAATGGGGGAGGCGGTCGAGTACCGCCAGGAACTCTGCCGGCGCCTGGTAGCCGACGACCCGCAGGTCCGTCAGTTCCTGGCCGGAACGATCGAAGAAGATGATACCCGGCGGACCGAACAGGCTGAAGCGCTTGAGCAGTTCGTAGTCGGCGTCGTTGGCGGCGGTAACGTCGGCCCGCAACAGGGTCATGGTGGCGAAGCGTTGCTGAACCGCCGGATCGCTGAAGGTGTTGCGCTCCATCTCCTTGCAGCTCACGCACCAGTCCGCGTAGAAGTCCAGCAGCACGGGCTTGTCGGCTTTTTGCAGGCGGGCGTCCAGTTCCGCCACGGTGCGCACGGTGTCGAAATGTACTTCGCGGCTGACGCTGGCGTTGGCCGGGGCGAGGAAGCCCAAGGGCTTCAAGGGGTCGCGGGAACCGCCGGCAACGCCGGCCACCAGGGCCGCGCCGGCCAGCAGCATGAGCAGGCCGATGCCCTTCCAGAAACGGTGCCAGTGATTGGCGTGGGGCGGCAGCGGGTCGATGGCCCGCAAGTAGATGGCAGGCACGATCAGCAGAGCCGCCCAACCCAGCATCACCAGCCAGATCGGCAGTACCGGCGACACCAGCCAGAGGGCCGTGGCCAGCAGCAGCACGCCGAAGAATTTTTTCACCGATTCCATCCAGGGGCCGGTGTGGGGCAACAGGGAACGGGAGAACAGGCCCACCGCCAGCAGCGGCACACCCATGCCCAAGGCCAGGGCGAACAGGGCCGTGCCGCCGAGCAGGGCGTTGCCGGTCTTGGCGATGTAGAGCAGGGCGCCGGCCAGGGGCGCGGCGACGCAGGGGCCGACGATCAGGGCTGAGAGGGCGCCCATGATGAACAGGGCGGGCAGGTTGCCGCCCCGGTGGTTGGCCGTGTCGGATAGGCGGCTTTGCAGGCTGCTGGGCAGTTGCAGTTCGTAGAAGCCGAACATGGAGAGGGACAACACCACGAACACCAGGGCGAAGCCCCCCAGCACCCAGGCGTTTTGCAAGGCGCTGGAGAGCAGGGTGCCGGACAGGCCGGCGGCGACGCCGGCCAGGGCGTAGGTGATGGCCATGCCCAGCACGTAGGCGAGGGACAGGACGAAGGCGCGGGCATGACTGACAGCGTGGCCGTGATTGACGATGATGCCGGAGAGGATGGGCACCATGGGCAGCATGCAGGGGGTGAAGGAGAGCAGCAGGCCAAAACCGAAGAAACTGATCAGGGCCAGCCACAGGTTGCCCTGGAGCAGGCGGGCGATGCGTGAAGTTTCGTTGCCATTATTGTCGCCGCCCAGGGTGTTGCTGGCCTTGTTCGTTGCGGCCGTGCCGGCCGCTTCCACATCCACCACGGGGCTCATGGGGGGGTAGCAGATGCCCATGTCGGCGCAGCCCTGGAAGCCCAGTTTCAGGCTGAGCGGGTTGCCGGCGCCGCTGACGGGCAGCTTGACGGCGAAGGACTGGTGGAACACTTCCACCTTGCCGAAATTAGGATCGTCCTTGGTCTCGCCTTTGGGGAAGATCGGTGTGCCCAGGGTGCCGGCCCCCGTGGCGACGGCGAACTGGAACTTGTCCCGGTAGAGGTAGTAGCCCGGGGCGATGTCGTAGCGCACTTCCACCGTGGCCGGGTCGAGGAAGCGGGCGCTGGCCTGGAAGGCCTGTTCCGGCGGCAGGGGCTCCTGGCCGGCCTGGGCCAGCCAGGGCATGAGGAAGAGAAACAGGCAGAGGAGGCTACGGAAAAACTGGCGGGTCAGCATGGGGTGTCGTTCGGTGTGGTTTCTGCAACGACCCAGCCCAGGTAGGCGGGCAGGCCGGTCGCGATTGGGACCGCGATGATCTCGGGAAGTTCATAGGGGTGGTTTTCCCGGATGGCCGCTTCCAGGGCCGGGTAGCGGGCCGCCGTGGTCTTGATCAGCAGCGGCACTTCCGTCGCAGCTTCGATTTGCCCTTGCCAGCGATAGACCGAGGTGCAGGGCGCCAGGAGGTTGACGCAGGCCGCCAGCCGTCCTTCCACCAGCCGGCTGGCAAGCATGCGGGCGGCATCGGCGTCGGGCAGGTTGGTCAGGACCAGCAGAACGGGGCTGGGCGGGGTGGCGGGTTCCATGGCGGGCGATTCTACCCGCCATGGGCCAGGGCCTCGGGGAGGCTAGGTATTGGCCCGCAGGAAGGGCAGGCACTTGTCGGCGGGCAGGGGCTTGCTGAACAGATAGCCTTGCAGCAAGTTGCAGCCCAGCCGCTTGAGGTAATCCATCTGCGCCAGGGTTTCCACGCCCTCGGCCACCACGGCGAGATTCAGACTGTGGGCCAGGGAAATGGTGGCGGTGCAGATGGCCGCGTCGTTGGGGTCGTGTTCGATGTCGGAGACGAAGGAGCGGTCCAGCTTGAGCCGATCCAGGGGCAGTTGCTTGAGGTAGGCCAGGGAGGAATAGCCGGTGCCGAAGTCGTCGATGGTCAGTTCCACGCCCAGGGCATGGAGCTGGTTCATCAGGGCCGCGCTCTTGGCCGGGTCGTGCATGGCCACGCTCTCGGTGATTTCCAGTTCCAGGTCCCGCCCCGTCAGGCCGTACTGGGCCAGCAAGTCGCGGATGTGGTCGGCCAGCAGCGGGTCGCGCAATTGGCTGGCGGAGATGTTCACCGCCATGCGCAGCGTGTCGATGCCTGCCTCGCGCCATTGCTTGAGTTGGCGCAGGGCCTCGTTGAGGCCCCAGGCGCCGATCAATCCGATCAGGCCCGATTCCTCGGCGACCGGGATGAACTTGAAGGGCAGCATCATGCCCCGGTCGGGGTGGCGCCAGCGGATCAGGGCCTCGACGCTGACCACGCGATGGGTTTCGGCGTCGATCTGGGGCTGGTAGTGAAGGACGAATTCATTGCGCGCCAGGGCCTGGCGTAGATGGGTTTCGATCAGCAGGCGCTCCGTCGCCATTTCGGTCATGGTCTGGTGGAAGAACTGGAAGTTGTTCCGTCCCATGGCCTTGGCGTGGTACATGGCGGTGTCGGCGTTCTTCATCAGGGTTTCCACGTCCTCGCCGTCCTCGGGGAACAGGCTGATGCCGATGCTGGGGGTGGAGTGGAGTTCGGTGCCCTCCATGACATAGGGCTGGGACAGGGTGTTGAGCACCTTGGTTGCCACCAGGGCCGCCTCGGCGACGGCGGTGCCGACCACGGCGATGACGAATTCGTCGCCACCGAGACGGGCCACGATATCGCTTTCCCGCACGCTCTCGCGCAGGCGCTGGGCCACTTCCACCAGCAGGTCATCGCCCACGTGGTGACCCAGGGTGTCGTTGATGATCTTGAACCGGTCCAGGTCCACGAACATCACCGCCAGATGGCTACCCTCGCGGCGGGCGCTGGCCAGGGCCTGTTCCAGCCGGCCTTGCAGGCTGAGACGGTTGGGCAGCTTGGTCAGGGCATCGTGGTGGGCAATGTAGTGGATGCGCTCCTCGGCCGCCTTGTGTTCGGTGATGTCGGTGAAACTGGCGATGTAGTGGCTGATGTCGCCGTTGCCATCGACGATGGTGGAAATGGTGATCCACTTGGGATAGACGTGGCCGTCCTTGTGCCGGTCCCACAATTCCCCCTGCCAGCGCCCCTGCTCCTTGATGGCGCGCCACATGACCTGGTATTCCCGCGCCGTATTGCGGCCCGAGGCGAGGAGCTTGGGGTCCTTGCCCAGCACCTCGTCGGCGCCATAGCCGGTCATGCGGGTAAAGGCGGTGTTGACGTCGACGATGCGGTTGTCCCGGTCGGTGATCAGGATCGCCTCGCCGCTGTATTGGAAAACGTTGGCCAGCAGATGGATACGCTCTTCCGCCTGCTTTTGGCCGGCGATGCTTTCCACCACCGAGAGAATCTGGTCTTCGCCGTTCCAGCCCGGCACGATGCGGCTCTGCTGGCGCACCGGCACCCAATGGCCGTCCCGGTGCAGCAGGTGCTTTTCAACGGGGCCGAAGCGGCCCGTTTGCTTGAGGATCTGCAAGCCGTGCTGCTCGTCCTCCCCTTCGCTATCGGGCACCAGGTCCCAGGAGCTGAGCTTGTCCAGGGCTTCCTTGGCGTAGCCGCTGAGGTCGGAATAGGCCTGGTTGCTGGCAAGGAAGCGGCCGTCGCTGGCCCGGGTGAGGATGTGGCCGATGGGCGCCTCCTCGAACAGGGTGCGGAAACGCTGCTCGTTGTCCCGCAGTTCCGCCGCGCTCTTTTCCAGGGAGTCGTGGGCCGCGATCAGTTCCCGTCCCCGCCTGCGCAAGGTCAGGAACAGGGAAAGACAGAGCAGCAGAATCCAGGTGCCGGCGATCATGACGATGCTCAGGCGGCGGTACCAGCCCGCCAGCGCGTCGCTGACGGAAACGCCCACGACGACGGAGAAGGGGTGATTTTCCAGGACGCGCAGGCTGAAAATCCGCAGGGTGCCGTCGCTTTGGGAATGGAGCGTGGAGGTGTGGGTCTTTTCTCCCGCCTCCACGGCCAGGCGGTTGGGATGGTTGGGGGCCAGGGGGGTATTGATCTGGTCGGGGAGGGGCGGCCAGCGCAGCACGAGGCGGAAGTCGTCGCTGCGGCGGATGCTGATGACACCGTCGCGGCCGAGCTCGATGGAGCGCAACAGGGCGGACAGGTCGCTCAGGTTGATGGCGGCGGTGGCCACACCGAGGAAACGGCCCGTGGCGGCCCGGATCGGCATCGCCACCACGAACACGGGCTGGTCATCGAAGCGTGAATAGACGACTTCCGAGAACACCCGGCCCAGGGTGGCGTCGGCCTTCAGGGCGCGGAAGTATTTGCGGTCGGCGACGTCGTTTTCCGGCCAGGGCGGGGGTTCGGAGTTGTAGAGTAATCGCCCCTGGGCATCGAACACGCGCAGGCTCACCACTTCGTGGAAATTGACCAGATCCTGTTGCAGGGCGGCCGTCAGGGCAAGCTGGTGGCGCGGGGCCTGGGCGACATCCATCATCGACGGAGTTCGGGCCAGGTTGGATGCCCGTTTTTCCAGCAGGGCATCCACCCGGCGCAGGGTGGCATCCAGGCGGGATTCCAGCACCCAGGCCATGTTGCGGGTGGTGGTTCGGCCCAGTAGCAGGGCATCCTGATAGCTGGACCAGAGCAAATAGCCCATCAACCCGGCGGTGGCGAGCAAGGAGACGACAAGCATCCGGGCGACCCAGGGGCGGATCGTCTTGAGTGCCTGTAAGCGGCGAGTGGTGTCCAAGTCTCTATTCACGGAATCCCCGTTGTTTTCCGCCTGGTACCTCGGCGGCCCCTTGATCAGGGCCGAAAGACCGATTTTCCCAGAACATGCACTTTCTGTGGGGACTTGCGGAAGCCGTACCGGGGCGCGCATAATGGTCGGGCCTTTTGCAACCCCCGAACCCTTACCGCCGATGAACCTGCCCACCGCCTCCGCCAACAACCCTTTCCCCTCGTCGGGCGAGCGGGTTTCGGCCGTCGTCGGCAGCGTAGTCGTAGTAGTCGTCGTAGACACCGCGTCGGCCCGGGTTCGCTGAACTGTTTTCCAAAAACCCCCGCCGGCGCTGCCGGCGGGGGTTTTTTATTGTCCATTCCCCTTCGGCGTACCGGCACCTCAACCTAGAGAGGAGCCTCACCATGAACGCACCCGACCGGGAACTGGCCCTGACCGGCCTTCTGCCCACGCCCACCACCTTCACCGGCGCGGAACTCATCGTCCGCCTCATCGCCCGGCAGGGCGTGGGCTTCGTCAGCGGCATTCCCGGCGGCGCCATCCTGCCAGTGTACGACGCCTTGGCCGGTTTTCCCGCGCTGCGCCACGTCCTTGCCCGCCATGAGCAGGGCGCCGGTTTCATGGCCCAGGGCGCGGCCCGGGCGACGGGGGAGGTGGGCGTTTGCCTGGCCTCCTCCGGTCCCGGCGCCAGCAACCTGGTGACCGCCCTGGCCGACGCCATGCTCGACTCCATTCCCATCGTCGCCATCACCGGCCAGGTGCCCCGGGCCATGATCGGCACCGACGCCTTCCAGGAACTGGACATTGGCGCCGTGGCGGCACCCATCACGAAGGAAGTGCTGTTCGTCAGCCATGCCGCCGACCTGCTGGAGGCGATTCCCCGGGCCTTCCGCATCGCCCTGTCCGGGCGGCCCGGCCCGGTGCTGGTGGACGTGCCCAAGGATGTGCAGATGGAGCAGGTGACCATCACCCAGTGGCCCGCGCCGGGCCTGGCCGAGTCCCATCCCGCAGCTAGCGACGCCGACCTGGAGGCGGCTGCTCGCATGCTCGCCGCCGCCCGCCGTCCCGTGCTCTACCTGGGCGGCGGCGTGATCCACGCCGAGGCCGCCGAGGCTGCCCTGGCCCTGGCGGAAAAGGCCGACCTGCCCACGGTGTCCACCCTCATGGCCCTGGGCGCGATGCCGGTCGGCCACCCCCTCGACCTGGGCATGCTGGGCATGCACGGCGCCCGCCACACCAACCTGGCGCTGGAGGAATGCGACCTGTTGTTCGTCGTCGGCGCCCGTTTCGACGACCGGGCCACGGGCAAGCTGGAAGCCTTCTGTCCCGATGCCCGGGTTGTCCATGTGGACATCGACGCCCGCGAGCTGGGCAAGCTGCGTCGACCCGATCTGGCCCTGCGCGCCGATGCCCGACAAGCCTTGCAGGCCTTGTTGCCCAAGGTGGCGCCCCGGCGCAACCCGGAATGGCGGCGCCGGGTGACGACCCTGCGCCAAGCACACCCGCCGGCCTGGGCCGACGCCACGACGGCGGACACGCCCCACGGCCTGATCCGCATCGCCGCCGAGGCCCTGGGGCCGGACGCCATCGTCGCCACCGACGTGGGGCAGCACCAGATGTGGACCGCCCAGGCTTATCCCCTGGCTCGGCCCCGGCAGTGGCTCACCTCCGGCGGCCTGGGCACCATGGGCTTCGGCGTGCCGGCGGCCCTGGGCGCGGCCCTGGCCTGCCCGGAGCGGACCGTGGTCTGCTTCAGCGGCGACGGCAGCCTGTTGATGAACGTGCAGGAGCTGGTGACGGCGGCGGAAGAGGGGGCCAACCTCAAGATCATCGTCATGAACAACAACTCCCTGGGCTTGGTGAACCAGCAACAGACCCTGTTCTACGGCGAACGCATCTACGCCAGCCGCTACCGCCACGGTCCCGATTTCGTCGCCCTGGCGCGGGGCTGCGGCCTGGCGGCGGTGGACCTGGGGGCCGCCGAGGATCCGGTCCAGAGCCTGACGGCAGCCCTGCGCCGGCCGGGGCCGGTGCTGATCCACGCCCCGGTGGACATCGATCACCACGTCTATCCCATGGTGCCGCCGGGGGCCGCCAACCGGGACATGATCGGTCACTGATGCCCCGGTTGGCGGGCGGGAAGGGTTCCTTATTCGGGTTTTTCCCGCGCCTCCGCTAGGCTAGGCTGACGGGATATTCCAGGAGCCACCGTGACGACTTCCCGCCAGCAGACCCCCGCCGAACACCGCGCCGCCGTCGAGGCCGCGGCCCGGGACCGCCTGGACCAGGGCAAGCAAGCCCTGGAGGCCCTGCGCGAGCAGGAACTGGCCGAGGCCGAGGCCCTGGCCCTGGCCCGTATCCGCATCCAGACCGACCAAATGTTGGCCAAGCAGGCGGAAGCCCTGGCGGACGCCGAACGCAAGACCGAGCGGGTGGCCATCGAGCGCCGCGCCGCGGACATCGAGGCCACCAAGGCCGCCCGTCTGCGGCTGGAGAAGGAGGAACAGGCCCGTCTCGCCAGCGCCGCCAAGCAGGCGGCCCAGGCTGCCGCCGCCGAGGCGGCGCGGGAAAAGGCCGAGGCTCAGGCCGCTCTGGCCGAGAGCCGGGCCGCGCGGCGGGCGCTGGCGGACAAGCCGGGACAAGGCGTCGGGCGTTGGGCAGCACTCAGGAATGGGGTCTCCCGCCATTGGCGCGGCCTGCTGGTGGCGGCCTTTGCCCTGGTCCTGGGTTGGGCGGCGTGGCGCATCGACGTGCCTCGGCACGGGGCGTCATCCCTGGCGCAAGGGCCCCAGCCCCGGGCCGGCGACACCGCCGCGCTGCGCTTGAGCCGCGAACTGGGCGCGTTGCCGGAAGCGTCGTCGACGCCTAGGTAAGCAGGCGCCGCCGGGCCAGTTTGAGGGCCACGGCAAAGCTGGTCAGGGCGATCAGCAGCAAAACCCCCATGTGTAGCAGGATCTGGTCCGGCATCGTGCCCAGCAGCAGGGGCCGGATCAGGGCCACCGCATGGCTCAGGGGCAGGACCTGGGCCAGGCCCTGGAGCACGCCGGGGAGCTGTTCGAGGGGAAAGAACACCCCCGAGAGCAGGGTCATGGGGGTGATGAACAGGGTGAAGTAATACATGAAGAAGTCGTAGGACGGCGCCAGGGCGGTGACGATCAAACCCAGGCCGGCGAAGCAGAGGCCGATCAGGAAGATCAGCGGCAACACCCACAGGGCGTGGGCCGGGTCGGCGTAGCCCAGGAGCGCCATCACGACCAGGATGGCAGTGCCCGACAGGGCCGACTTGGTGGCGGCCCAGCACCATTCCCCGGCCACCACGTCTTCCAGGGAGATCGGAGCGTTGAGGATGGCTTCCCAGGTTTTTTGCACGTGCATGCGCGAGAAGGCGCTGTAGAGGGCCTCGAAGCTGGCGGCATTCATGGTGCTGGAACAGAGGGTGCCGGCGGCGAGGAAGGCGATGTAGGGCACGCCGTGCACCTGGGGCAGCAGGCCGCCGAGGCCGTAGCCGAGGCCGAACAGATAGATCATCGGGTCCGCCAGGTTGCCCAGCACCGAGGTCAGGGCCAGCTTGCGCCAGACCAGGAAATTGCGGCGCCAGACGGTGAGGAAGCGGCCCGAGGCCAGAGAATGGAAAAGCAGAGAAAGCATGGGGTGCGATGACGACGAGTAAACTCGGCGTACCTTAACACTTTGCTTCCGCCTTGGCCCGTGTCCGCTCCACGTCTTTGCCTGCTGTCCTGCCTGTTGTTTTTCGCCGCGTCCGCGTTCGCCGTGCCCCCGGCCGACCCCTGCCATGAGCGCCGCATCCAGGTGATCTACTGGAGCGCCGAGGATTGCAGCTGGTGCCAGCGCTGGGTCAGCGAACCCAATCTGGGCCCGGCTTTCCGCCGTAGCCCGACCTTCGCCAAGGTGGATTTCCACAGCGTGAAAAAACCGCGCCTGGCCGAGCCCTACGTCGCCAGGGACTATCCGCCGGAACTGGATTGGCTACGGGCAAAGGTGATGGCAGGCGAGGTCCGCACGCCGCGCCTGGTGCCGGCCTGGTCGGTGTTCGTCGACCATCGTCCCATCGACAGCTACCTGGGCACCCAGGCCTGGCTCAGCCGGGCGGTGGACGACCTGCGCTTGCTGGTGCAGGAGGTTTGCCGCTAGTCGCCGCTGCGCAGGCCCTGGCTGAGCAGGCTGAACAGGCGGCGGTAGAAGCTCTTGTCGGTGACGGTTTCCTCTCCCACCTTGACCAGGTTGTCCACGCTGGCGGACCAGGGCAGGGAAATCGAACCCATGCCCGCCAGGCCGAGGCCGGCGCTGTTGCTGCTGGCCTTGAGCTCGAAATAGGTCTGCTTGGCATTGGCGTACACGACCGTGCCTTCCTCCGTGTCCACACAGACCAGGCCCACTTCCAGTTTGGTGTGGTGGTCCTTGGTGGGTTGGAAGAACTTGGTGCCGTTGATGGTCAGGGCGTCCCGCAGGTCCACCTGATAGCCCTGGCTGAGCAGGGTCTTGCGCGCCGCCTCGCAGGCCTTTTCCTTGCTGACGGAGGTCTGGTAGGCATAGGGCGACATGACGTCGAAGCGTTCGTCGTTGATGACGGACAGTTCCGACAACTTGGGCGACGTGCTGCCGCAGCCGGCGAGCAGGCCGGTCAGCAACAGGAGGATCAGTCGGCGAAGGCGTCGGGGCATGGCATTTTTCCGTCGGACGTTCACGCTGCGGCGCAGGCGTGAGTCCGCATTGTAGGGGAGGCCGCCGGCCCTGGCCGGCTGGGCTGTAACGGCCCGTTAATCCCGCAGTTCGCGGCCGGTGAGCTTGAGGAACACGTCCTCCAGGTTGGCCGGACGGTGCAGGGAACGCAGCTCGGGGTGGTGGTTGAGATGGGCCAGCAGCGGGCCGGCGTCGTCCAGGTAGCAGAACACGGTTTCGCCGGTGATCTCGAAGCGGTGGGCATAGGCCGCGGCGTGGTCCGCCGCCCAGCGGGGCGCGCCGTCGCCGAAGACTTCCACCACCGAGTTCTCGATTTCGTCGGCGATCAGTTCCCGGGGGCTGCCCTGGGCGATGATGCGACCCGCGTCCACGATGGCAAGACGATCGCAGAGGCGTTCCGCCTCGTCCATGAAGTGGGTGGTGAGCAGGATGGTCTTGCCCTGGCCCAGCAGGCGCTTGAGGCGATCCCAGATCAGGTGGCGGGCCTGGGGATCGAGGCCCGTGGTGGGTTCGTCCAGCACCAGCAGATCGGGGTCGTTGATCAGGGCGCGGGCCAGGGTCAGGCGCCGCTTCATGCCGCCGGACAGGCTGCGCAGGGGGGCGTCCTCCTTGCCCGCCAGGCCGGCGAATTCCATCAGTTCGGGAATGCGGCGGCGGATGGCGTCGTCGTCGAGACCGAAGTAGCGGCCGAACACCAGCAGGTTCTCGCGGCAGTTGAAGTCCGGGTCGAGGTTGTCGAACTGGGGCACCACGCCGACCCGCTGGCGCGCTTCCCGGGCCCGGGCCGGCACCGGCTCGCCGGCGAGGGCGATGTCGCCGCCTTCGGGGGCGGTGAGTCCCAGGCAACAGCGCAGGGTCGTGGTCTTGCCCGCGCCGTTGGGGCCGAGCAGGCCGTAGCACTCGCCGGGGCGCAGTTCGAAGGAGAGCCCGGCCACGACCTCGCGGTCACCGTAGGATTTGCGCAGCTCGCGGACGCGAAGGGGAGATGTCATGGGCTGGGCAATGACTTGCCGTAGGCCAGTCCGAAATAGTCGCCCCGCTCCCTCGGGGAGCGGGGTTGGGAGCGAGGGCGATTCTTTTGCAATCGGGCGATCATGACTCCGGCCTCCAGGCCTGAGTAATGATCGCCCGGATGATGTGCAGGCGGCGATGGAAGAAATGGTCGGCGCCGGGCACCACGGTGACGGGCAGGTCGAGGGGCTCGGCCCAGGCCAGCACGTTGTCGAGGGCGACGGTTTCGTCCTTGGAGCCGTGGATGACGATGGTGTCCGCCGCTACCGCCTCGGTGGTGTAGCTGCGGGCGCCCTCCACGTAGCCGGCGGCAGTGCCCACCAGCACCAGGCGCTTGGCCGGGCTGCCTTCGTCTTGCAGGCGCTTGGCGAGGCGGGTGGTGACGTAGGCGCCGAAGGAGAAGCCGGCCAGGTACACCGGCAATTCGGTACCGAAGCGTTGTCGCGCGTAGGCCAGCACTGCGTATTGGTCGTCGGTTTCCTGGTAGCCGTGGTCGTGTTCGCCCTCGGAGCCGCCGACGCCGCGGAAGCTGGGGCGCAGGGTGGCATAGCCCAGGTCGCGGAAGGTGCGGGCCAGGGTGGTTATCACCTTGTTGTCGGCGGTGCCGCCGAACAGGGGATGGGGGTGGGAGATCAGGGCGATGCCCTTGGCTCCCGCCGTGGGTTCGACGAAAACCTCGATCTTGCCGGTGGGGCCGTCCAGCAGGACGCGTTCGTGCAGGCTCATGGTAGGGGCTAGGGGTGATATGACGATTGGTTTTTGGCTCAGATCTTGAGGCGCTCCACTACCTTGCCCTGGGCCAGGTGGCTGTCCACGATCTCGTCGATGTCTTCCTGGTCGATGAAGGTGTACCAGGTGCCTTCGGGGTAAACCACGGCCACCGGGCCCTGGTCGCAGCGGCCGAGGCAGCCGGCCTTGTTCACCCGCACGTCCTTGAGGCCGGAGTTCTTGGCTTTTTCCTTGGCATAGGCCCACAGGGCATCGGCGCCGTGGCTGTTGCAGCAGACCTCGCCGTCGGGCCGCTGGTTGGTGCAGAAGAAGATGTGGTGCTTGAAGAAACTCATGGGGGACTCCGTGGGGCGGACAAGGAAACGAAGGCCGGATTATCTCAGACCCGACCGCCTTCCTTGGTCGGGGCCGGATATTTGCGGGCATTCTTCGTCATCTTGAGCCGGGCCGCGTCAATCAGGTCAATGTCCAGCACGTCCGCCAGTTCCAGCAGGTAGATGAAGGTGTCGGCCACTTCGTCCTGGACCTCGGCCTTTTTCTCCGGGGTGAGGGCCAGGCTTTCCTCCGGCGTCGCCCACTGGAAGTGTTCCACCAGTTCCGCCGCTTCGACGATCATGGCCATCGCCAGGTTTTTCGGCGTGTGGTAGCCCTGCCAGTTGCGCACGGCGCAGAAGGCCCGCAGTTCGTCGCGCAGGGCGAGCAGTCGGTCATCGGGTCGGTCGTCATGCATGGAAGGTTCGTTCCCGTTGGGGCAACAGCAGCCAGGGCAGGGCCAGGAAGGGCCAGAGCATGGAGGCGAGCCGCGTCAGCCCGTTGAAGTTGAGGAAGTGGCCCTGCCACCAGGCCTGGGCAGCCAGGGTCAGGTAGGGATTGGTGGGGGCCAGGTTCACCAGCACCGTGGCCACCAGCAGGGCGCTGCCGGCCAGTACCCGGCGCAGGGGCGGGGCCAGTTGCAGGCTGGGCAGCAGCAACAACAGACCGACGGCGATGCCCTGGCTGTTGCCCGGGGTGATCCAGCGCAGGGCCTGTTGCGGGCTGACCAGCAGGGCGGCGGCGAAGCTATGCACCAGCAGGGCGGCGGCCATCAGCAGCAGCACGCCGGCCCACTGCCGGCGCAGCAGCAGACAGGACGCGGCGAGGCCGACGGCCAGGGTGTTGGCCGCGGCGATGAAGGTTTCGATGCGGCTGAAACGGTCCACGTCGAAGGCCATGGCGTCTTCCAGTTCAAGCAATTGACGCAGGTCGCCGTTGCCGAACAGGAGGATTTCCGGGTTGAGCTGGGTCAGCAGCCAGAGTCCCATCAGCGTCAGTCCGGCGTCCCCCGCGCCGCCGCGCAGGAACCAGTGTTGGCGCAGGGTGTGCAGGCGGCTGCCGTTGAGCAGCAGGTGGCCGCGCCACGCCCCGACCAGGGCGCCGATCAGGGCACCCAGGCTGTTGCAGCCCAGGTCCAGGTTGGAGGGAATGCGGCTGGGCAGGTAGTTCTGCACGGTTTCCAGGCCCAGGCTGAGCAGGCTGGCGGCCAGCACGCAAAGCACGGCGACGGGCCAGGGCCGGCGCGGCGGGCGCAGGTACACCACCCAAAGGAAGCCCAGGGGCACGTAGGCCAGGACGTTGGTGATCAGGTCGAAGGCGGTGACGTAGCGTGGCCAGGGGGCGGCGAGAAATTCCCAGGGCGGCAGGCCCGTGTCGCGCCAGTCGCTGAAGGGATGCAGGCTGGCATAGACCACCAGGGCGGTGTAGGCCAGCGCCAGGTGCAGCGACAGGCTGGAATGGAACTGGCGGCCCATGATGGCGGACGGTCAGCGCACGCAGCCGAGCGGCAGCGCGACCCGCTCAACGGCTGCCGTGGTGGTGCACCGGCTCGGCATGGTGGGTCTGGGCGGCGGCATGGTGGCCGGCGCGCAGTTCGTCGTGGATGCGATGGTCGTGGGGCAGCCATTGGGGCAGCAGGGAGCCCACCACCATGCCCAGGGCGCTGGCCAGCAGGCCGGCGAACTGGGCCGGCAGGAAGGGGTCTTCCGGCCCGGCCAGGAGCAGGGCAAGCCAGGTGGACAGCCCGAGGAAGACCGACAGCAGGGCGCCCTGGTTGCTGGCGCGGCGCCAGTAGAGGCCGCAGACCAGGGGCACGAAGGCCATCACCAGGGTGATCTGGTAGGCGTTTTCCACCATGGTGAAGATGCTGGCCTTGGAGTTCATGGCGTAGAGGGTCACCAACAGGGTGAAGCTGAGGGTGACGATACGCATGGTGAGCAGCAGCTTGCGGTCGGGGACGTGGCCGTGTTCATTGGCCAGCAGCGGCCTGAGCAGGTTCTCGGTGAAGGTGACCGAGGGCGCCAGCAGGGTGGCCGAGGCGCAGCTCTTGATGGCGGACAGCAGGGCGCCGAAGAACATCACCTGGGCGAACAGGGGGGCGTGCTTCATCACCAGCTCGGGCAGGATCATCTGCGAATCGGTGTCGATCAGGGACTCCACCATTTGCGGGTCGATCAGGGTGGCGGAGTAGGCCAGGAACATGGGCACGAAGGCGAAGATGAAGTACAGGCTGCCGCCCAGCACCGAGCCCCACACAGCGATCTTCTCGGTCTTGGACGATTGCACCCGCTGGAACACGTCCTGTTGCGGGATGGAGCCGAACATCATGGTGACCCAGGCGGCGACGAAAGCCAGGATCTCCTTGGCGTCGGCGGCGGGCCAGAAGTCGAACTTGGCGTTGTCCGCGGCGTGCTTGACCACCACGCCGACGCCGCCGGCCATGTCGCTGACGGAGCCGCCGATCCAGAGCATGCCCAGGACGATGACGATCATTTGCAGGAAGTCGGTGATGGCCACCGCCCACATGCCGCCGAACAGGGTGTAGATCAGGATGGTGCCGGAACCGATCCACATGCCCGCCAGCTTGCTGATCTCGCCGCCGGACACCACGTTGAAGACCAGGCCGAGGGCGGTGATCTGGGCGCCCACCCAGCCCAGATAGGAAATGACGATGGCAAGGGTGGTCAGCACCTCGACGCCGCGACCGAAACGCTTTTTATAGAAGTCGCCGATGGTCAGCAGGTTCATACGGTACAGCGGCGCGGCGAAGAACAGGCCCACCAGGATCAGGCAGAGGGAGGAGCCGAAGGGGTCCGCGACGACACCGTGCAATCCTTCCTTGAGGAAGGTGGCGGGAATGCCCAATACTGTCTCGGAACCGAACCAGGTGGCGAACACCGTGGCGGTGACCATGTAAAAGGGGAGATGGCGGCCGGCGACGGCGAAGTCCTTGGTGTTGTGCACGCGGGTGGCGGCGTAAAGGCCGATGCCCACGGAAACGACCCAGTAAGCGATAACGAACCAAAGCAGCATGGGCGGCCCTTCAGAAATAGGTGCAGCCGCCGACCGGCACAAAGCCGCGCCCAGCCTTGCTGCAAGGGGAAAATTTTGAAGCGGCGATTATACTCAAGGGATAGGCAGTCGGACCCATGGGACGGAGGGCTGAAACGCTTGGAAAAGCGCGATGATGACGGCATTTTTTGGAGTTCCGGGCGCGGGGTGGTCGGGCTTACGGTCGCGCTTCCGGCCGGACCTGCGGTCGGCGGTCTTGCGCCGCGCCTGGCGCTGATGTCCGCGCCCCAGGGCGTTGCCCGGTGCGGATGACGGACGCCATGGACAATCCCCGTTACGCCTTTGCCTGGCAGCCGGTACTCAACGGCGCCAGCGCCACCGTGGCCGTCGAGTTGCTTTACCGGGCCCAGCCCCTGGCCGCCCCTTCGACCGAGGAGGGGGAGGACCAGGCCGCCGCCAATGCCATCCTCAGCGCCTTCGTCCATTCCGGACTGGACGAGTTGCTGCGCCTGCGCCGGGCCTTCCTGCCCGTTTCCGCCGCCCTGCTCGATAGCGAACTGCTCAATCTGCTGCCGCCCGACCGTTTTGCCCTGGAGGTGAAACTGCCCTTGTTGCGGGCCATGGGCGACCGCTGCCGGGAACTCAAGGCCCGCGGCTACCGTTTTGTGTTGGACGCCACCGACCTGGAGGACGGCCGCCAGCGCGACAGCCTGGGCAGCGCCGTGCTGCTGGCCGATGTGCTCAAGCTGCGCGCCGACCGGGTGCTGGCGGAGGAGTGCGAGGCCTTGATCGACGAGGCCTGGGCCCAGGGAGTGCAGCTCTATGCCTGCGGCGTGGACGCCCCCGAAACCTTCACCGCCCTGGACGAACTGGGGTTCCATCTGTTCCAGGGCTACTACTTCGCCCACCCGGTGCAGGTGGCCGGCCAGCGTGCCGACCCGCAAAAGGTGGCGGTGCTGGAAATGTTGGCCAAGCTGCTGGCCAACGAAGAGGACAAGGTGCTGGAGGAGACCTTCAAGGCCAATCCGGTGCTGTCGGT
Source organism: Denitratisoma sp. agr-D3 (assembly GCF_054658675.1). Taxonomy (NCBI): domain Bacteria; kingdom Pseudomonadati; phylum Pseudomonadota; class Betaproteobacteria; order Nitrosomonadales; family Sterolibacteriaceae; genus Denitratisoma; species Denitratisoma sp. agr-D3. The sequence goes on from NZ_BAAGIA010000001.1 coordinate 265,485, forward strand.
GCATTTGCTGCGGCTGGTGAATTCCTCCGCCTTCGCCATGTTGTCGCCGATCCGCTCCATCAAGCACGCCTTCGTCGTCCTCGGTCGGGAGCAGTTGCGGCGCTGGTTGCAGGTGCTGCTCTACGTGCTGGACGGCAACGGCGGCCATTCGCCGCTGCTGGAACTGGCCCTGCGCCGGGCCCGCTTCATGGAATACGTGCTCACCTACCGCACCCACCAGGTGAGCAGCCTGTTACAGGACGAGGCCTACATGGTGGGCCTGTTGTCCCTGGCCGACGTGCTGATGGGCTGGTCCATGGACCAATTGGCGGAACGTCTGCACTTGGCGGAGGAACTCAAGTCCGCCCTGATCCGCCGCGACCGTCCCTTGGGACAGTTGATCACCCTCTGCGAAGCCCTGGAGCAGGGCGATCTGGCGCGGGTGTCGGCCATGGCCGCTGACTTGCAGATCAGCGAGGAGGGCATCATGGCCGCCCAGCAGGAGGCCATCGACTGGGCCCACCGCATCAGCCTGGGGGCGGCGGAATCCAGCGCGCCCTCGGCCTTCGCCGGCGGACGCTTAGCGCCCGACCAGGGCCAGCAGGATGCCGCCCAGCAGGGCGGCGATCAGGGCTAGCCAGCCGTTGCGGCGGGCGGCCTGGCGTTGCAGGGCCTCCACCGCCGCCAGCAGGCGCGCCGGTTCCCGCTCCGCCAGGGCCTGATGGGCCAGGCGCGGCAGGGCCGGCAGCAATGTGGCCCACTGGGGGGCTTCCTTCTTCAGATTGTTGATCAGACCGCGCCAACCCACCTGCTCGCTCATCCAGCGTTCGAGGAAGGGTTTGGCGGTCTTCCACAAGTCCAGGTCGGGGTCGAGCTGACGGCCCAGGCCCTCGATGTTGAGCAGGGTTTTTTGCAGCAGCACCAACTGGGGTTGGATTTCCACGTTGAAGCGGCGGCTGGTCTGGAACAGGCGCAGCAGCACGCGGCCGAAGGAAATCTCCTTCAGGGGCCGGTCGAAAATCGGCTCGCAGACGGCGCGGATGGCGGCCTCGAACTCGTCGATGCGGGTGTCCGCGGGTGCCCAGCCGGATTCCACGTGGGCCTCGGCCACCCGCTTGTAGTCGCGGCGGAAGAAGGCGAGGAAGTTCTGCGCCAGATAGCGCTTGTCGGTTTCGTTGAGGGTACCGACGATGCCGAAGTCGAGGGCGATGTACTTGCCCTTGTCGGCGCCCTCGGTGGCCACCTGGATGTTGCCCGGGTGCATGTCGGCGTGGAAAAAGCCGTCGCGGAAGACCTGGGTGAAAAAGATTTCCACCCCGGCCCGGGCCAGGGCCGGAATATCCACGGCCTTTTCCCGCAGCACCTCGATCTGGGAAATGGGCGTGCCCTTCATGCGCTCCATCACCATCACCGACTCGCTGCACCAGTCCCAATACACCTCGGGCACCTTGAGCAGTTTGGCGGCAGCGTCCGTGCCGCTGAAGTTGCGCCGCAGTTGTGAGCAGTTGGCGGCCTCCCGCATCAGGTCCAGCTCGTCATGCAGGTACTTATCGAACTCGGCCACCACTTCCCGGGGTTTCAGGCGTTTGCCGTCGGACCAGACTTTTTCGAGCAGCCAGGCGGCGGCATCGAGCAGGGCCAGATCGTGGTCGATCACCGGGGCGATGCCGGGGCGCAGGATCTTGACCGCAACCTCGCGGCCTCCTTGTTCCGGCGGCAGCACGGCGAAATGCACCTGGGCCACGGAGGCGGAGGCCACGGGCGTGCGCTCGAAGCTGGCGAAAACCTGGTCCAGGGGCTTGCCGAAGTTCTTTTCCAGCAGGGCCACGGCCTGGTCGGAGGGGAAGGGCGGCACCCGATCCTGGAGCCGCGCCAGTTCGTCGGCGATGTCCGGCGGCAGCAGGTCGCGGCGGGTGGACAGCATCTGGCCGAACTTGACGAAGATGGGGCCGAGGGCTTCCAGGGTCAGGCGCAGGCGCACCGCCGGGGGCGCCGACAGGTCGCGCCAGAAGAACACCTTTTGCGCCAGGCGCATGAGCAGGCCCGAGGGTTCGTGTTCCAGAATCATCTGGTCGAGCCCGTGGGCGATCCCGACCCGGATTATCTTGGCGAGGCGCAGCAGCCGCATGACGAGGGAGGAAAAAACGCGAAGGGGGCGACTTTACCCGCTTTCACCGGCAGGGAAAAGAACGCGGACTCCCTCCCGGTCCGGCCCTTGTCCGGGACGGCATGCGCCGTTCCGGCGCGCCGCTGGGCCGGCTCGGGTATCCTTGCGGCTTGACTGGAACTCGCCCGGGTACTGCCACCATGAAATCCTTCCTGATCGCCAATCCCAAGGGCGGCGTGGGTAAAAGCACCCTCGCCACCAACCTCGCCGGTTATTTCGCCCGCCAGGGGCACGCAGTGATGCTGGGGGACATCGATCGCCAGCAGTCCGCCCGCACCTGGCTGGGCCTGCGTTCCCCGGCCCTGCCGCCGATCACCAGCTGGGAGATCGACGGCGACAAGCCGGCGCGGCCGCCCAAGGGCACCACCCACGCGGTGCTGGACACCCCGGCCGGCCTGCACGGCAAGCGCCTGTCCCAGGTGTTGAAGGTGGTGGATCGGGTCATCGTGCCCTTGCAGCCCTCCATTTTCGACATCCTCGCCACCCAGCAATTCTTGGAGGCCCTGGCCGAGGAAAAGGAAATCCGCAAGCACCAGGCCTACGTCGCCGTGGTGGGCATGCGGGTGGACGCCCGCACCCGGGCGGCGGCGCAACTGGAGCGATTTCTCGAAAGCCAGGGCTTGCCGGTGCTGACCTATTTGCGCGACACCCAGACCTATGTTCAGGCGGCCGCCCACGGCCTCACCATCTTCGATCTGTCAGCCGCCCGCGCCGGCCAGGACCAGGCCCAGTGGCAGCCCCTGATCGATTGGGTCAACGGTCCCGAGCCCTGGCTCTGAGCGGTGCTCGGCGAAGGGCGGCCAAGCGCCGTTGTTTAGGGAAGTCTGATTCAGAGGATGCCGTTCGGGCTGAGCCTGTCGAAGCCTGTCCTGAGCTCGCCGAAGGGCTCAGTGCGAACGGACTTATTCAGAGTCGTTAGTCCTTGCCCGCGCCCGGCAGCAGCCGGGCCTTCCATTCGGCTTCGTTGAGCTTCTTGCGGAACCAGTCCAGGGCCTTGCCGCTCGGGCCGCTGCGCCAGGCCAGGCGTACCGGGCTGGTGGGCATGGGGCCTTCTTCCCGCTTGATCACCAGCCGCCCTGCGGCGACTTCCTTTTCCGCCAGGACGCGGGGCAAGTGGCCGATGCCCAGGCCGGCGATCTGGGCCGCCGCCTTGGCCGCCATGGTGGGAAAGGTGAGGGTGGATTGGCTGGTGGGCAGGCCCACGTCCCGGGCGGCCAGTTCCAAGGAGGTGTCGGCGATGGCCACCACCCGGTGCCGGGCCAGGACCTCCGGCGAAAGCGGGTCCGGCACGGTGGCCAACGGGTGGTGGGGCGCCACGGCGAGGACGAACTCGGTTTCGCCCCAGGGCTGAACGACCAGGCCGCTGCCGGGGGGCGGGTCGTCCTTGACGCCGACGGCCAGGTCGGCGCGACCGGTGATCAGCGCGTCCCAGCCGCCGCCCAGGACTTCGTGGCTGAAGCGCAGCCGGGTGCCGCTTTCCTGGCGGTCGAATTCGGCGATCAGGGGCATCAGGTCGGCGATGTCCACCACGGCGTCCACGGCGATGCGCAATTCCGTTTCCCAGCCGTGGGATACCCGCTGCACCCGGTTTTCCAGCATGCTGGCCGCCCGCAACAGGTGGCGGCCCTCCTCTAGCAGGATGCGGCCGGCCGGGGTCAGCACGGCGCGACGGCCTTCCCGCTGAAACAATTCCAGGCCAAGATCCTCCTCCAGCTTGCGCACCGCGTGGGTGACCGCCGACGGCACCCGGTGCACCGACGCGGCGGCGGCGGCAAAGCTGCCCTTGAGGTCGATGGCGTCGATCAGTTGCAGGGCGTCGAGGGAGATTTTCATGTGAATAAAATTGAACTGTTCGTTCAATTTATATCGGTTGTGGAGTGTCTGTCCAGTCGTTTAGCCTTGCGGCATGAATTTCTTATGTGAAAGGAATTGATGTGATTGCGCTGCGCAAATCCCAGGATCGGGGCGCGTCCGATCTGGGCTGGCTGCAAAGCCGCTTCAGCTTTTCCTTTGCCGACTACTACGATCCGGACCACATGGGCTGGAGCGCGCTGCGGGTGATCAACGACGACTTCATCGCCCCTGGCACCGGTTTCGGCACCCACGGCCACCGCGACATGGAAATCGTCACCTACATGGGCGACGGCGCCTTGCGCCACGGCGACAGCATGGAAAACAGCCGCCTGCTGCGGCGGGGCGAAGTGCAGCGCATGAGCGCCGGCAAGGGCATTCTCCATAGCGAGATGAACGGTTCCGACAGCGAACCCGCCACCCTGCTGCAAATCTGGATCGAGCCTAACCTGCGCGGCATCCGCCCCGAATACGAACAAAAGGAATTCCCCGACGCCCTCAAGCAGGGCCGTCTGCAAGCCCTGGTGTCCCCCGACGGACGCGACGGCAGCATGGTGATCCACCAGGACGCTCTAATCTACGCCAGCATCCTGGCGGCCGGGCAATCCCTGGCCATCGCCCTCACCCCGGGGCGGCGGGCCTACCTGCACGTAGTGGCCGGCAGCCTCAGCTTGAACGGCCAAGCTTTCACCAAGGGCGATGGCGCCAGGATCGCCGACGAATGCGAGTTTCAGGTGAGCAGCGCCGAAGGCGTTGAATTCCTCTGGTTCGACCTGCCCTGATCACCCCGCTTTTTCACCCCCAACTTCCTAGAACACCCACCCAACCTCATCACAGGAGCATTCCATGACCCACGTTGTTGTCGCCTTCCACAGTGGCTACGGCCACACCGCCCGCCAAGCCCAAGCCGTGCTCGACGGCGCTCTTTCCGCTCCCGGCACCACCGGCCGTCTGCTGGCCGTGGACAAGATCGTCGATGCCGACTGGGACGAACTCAAGGGCGCCGATGCCATCATCTTCGGCACCCCCACCTACATGGGCGGCGTTTCCGCCCCCTTCAAGACCTTCATGGACGCCAGCAGCAAGCCCTGGTACACCCGCGACTGGCAAGACAAGGTGGCCGGCGGCTTCACCACCTCCGCCTCCCAATCCGGCGACAAGCTCAACACCCTGATCCAGCTGATGATCTACGCCAACCAGCACGGCATGATCTGGACCGGCGTGAACCAACTGCCCGGCAACAACTCCAGCACCGGCAGCGTGGACGACCTCAACCGCCTCGGCAGCTTCAGCGGCGCCATGGCCCAGGCCAACGCCGACCAAGGCGCCGAAGCCATGCGCGATTCCGATCTGGAAACAGCCAAGCAATACGGCAAGCGCATCGCCGAAGTGGCCAAGAAACTGCGGGGCTAAGCTGGTTCGAGTAGCAAAGCGAACGCTTTTACCGCAGACGCATCTAGGCCCTGAGAAAAAGCCATGAAGCGGCGAGCGTCGTCATGGGTTCCCTCTCCCCAGCGTGGGAGAGGGACAGGGTGAGGGGGCTGGTCCTCCCCATTCGGGCCGTACTTGTCGAAGCCCGTGCGCCAAGCACCCTCGTCATTCCCGCGCAGGCGGGAATCCAGGGGCTTTACAAAACAGCCAAGTCTAAAAAAGCCGAGTCACTGGGTCCCCGCCTGCGCGGGGACGACGGTCTGCCGGGGCAATCCCCGGCGTGGCCTTAGCGCCGTACCAGCGTAACGAAATCGAAGGCGGGGGTGCCGGCGGCAGCGTCGGCCTCCCCGCCTTTTTTGCGTTCCACTTCCCGCCACGCGTCGGCGTCGATGGCGGGGAAAAAGGCATCCGCATCGGCCACGGTGTCATCCACCTCGGTCAACACCAGCCGGTCCGCCAGGGGCAGAGCCTGGGCGTAAATCTCCGCGCCGCCGATGATGAAAATGGGCGCGTCCTTGTGCCGGGCTTCCGCCACCGCATCGTCCAGGCTATGCACCAGCACCGCCCCTTCGGCCACGTAGTCCGCCTGGCGGCTGATTACGATGTTGTGCCGTCCCGGCAGGGGACGAAACTTGGGTGGCAACGACTCCCAGGTCTTGCGTCCCATGATCACCGTCGCCCCCTTGGTGGCCTCGCGGAAGTGAGCCATGTCGGCGGGCAGGGACCAGAGCAGCCGATTGCCGCGACCGATGGCGCGGTCCTTGGCGAGGGCGACGATGAGAGAGAGTTGCGGGATTTTCATGGCAAGAAATGAATGGCAGTCTAGTTGTTAGACGGTATCGTCTCGTCAATGAATGCCTTTGCCCAGTTGATGCCAGCATCACGGGCCTCTTCTTCGGTTTTGTACGTCGTATCGTTATCGCGCCAGCGCGGGATTGAAGTGTCTTGCCCTGTAATTTCTACTTCGATTGTCCAACCATTCTCGTAGCAAAGCATGAGAACGCCAATCGAAAAACCTTTGTAGTCATCATGGTGCGTTTTGTCATTTTTCATGGCTAAGCATCCCTTCTACATAGAGCCTTAAGCTAGTCCGTTGCTTATCCTCTACACGCCTCAATCAACCCTGCCGTCGAACTATCCAGCCCCGTCACCGCTGCCTTGCCTTCCAGCATGGGCAACAGCTTGTTGGCCAATTGCTTGCCGAATTCCACGCCCCACTGGTCAAAGCTGTTGAGGTGCCAGAGCACGCCCAGGGTGAACACCTTGTGTTCGTACAGGGCGATCAACTGGCCCAGGGTGTAGGGCGTGAGTTCGGACAGCAGCAGGGTGGACGAGGGCTGATTGCCGGGGAAGACACGGTAGGGCGACAGGGCATCCACCGCTTCGGGGCTCAGGCCGGCGGCAGCCATTTCGACCCGCACTTCCTCCACGGTTTTGCCGTGCATGAGGGCATCGCTCTGGGCGAAGCAGTTGGCCAGCAGCATTTCGTGGTGGCCGGGCAGGGGATAGTCGGCCTTCTTGAGGACGATGAATTCGCAGGGGATCAGGCTGCCGCCCTGGTGGATCAACTGATAGAAGGCGTGCTGGCCGTTGGTGCCAGACTCGCCCCAGAGGATGGGGGCGGTGCCATAGCTGACCGCTGCACCGTCGCGATCCACCTGCTTGCCGTTGGATTCCATTTCCAGTTGCTGCAAATAGCTCACCAGCACTTCGAGGGACTGGGAGTAGGGCAGCAGCACTCGGGTGGCGGCACCGAGGAAGTTGGTGTTCCACACTTCCAGCAGGGCCAGGGTGGCGGGCAGGTTGGCCTCCACCGGGGCGTTGAAAAAGTGCTTGTCCATGGCTTCGGCGCCGGCCAGGAACTGGCGGAATTTCTCGAAGCCGATGGCCAGGGCCAGGGGCAGGCCGATGGCGGACCAGAGGGAGAAACGGCCGCCGACCCAGTCCCAGAATTCGAAGACGTTCTGCGGGGCGATGCCGAACTTGGCCACTTCGCCATGGTTGGTGGAGACGGCGACGAAGTGGTGGGCCACGGCCTTCTCGCCCAGCTTCTGCACCACCCAGTCCCGGGCGGACTGGGCGTTGCGCATGGTTTCCTGGGTGGTGAAGGTCTTGCTGGCGACGATGAACAGGGTGGTTGCCGGGTGCAGCTTGGCCAGGGTGGTGGCGAGATGGGCGCCATCCAGGTTGGAGACGTAATGGACCCGCAGGTCCGGCATCTGCTCGGCCACCAGGGCCAGGGAGGCCATGCGGGCGCCCAGGTCCGAGCCGCCGATGCCGATGTTCACCACGTCGCGGATGCGTTCGCCGCTGGCGCCCTTCCAGTCGCCGCTATGCACGGCGGCGCAGAAGTCGCGCATTTGGTCGAGGACTCGGCGGATGTCCGGCATCACGTCCTTGCCCTGGAACAGCACCGGCTCGGGGCCGCTGCGGCGCAGGGCGGTGTGCAGCACGGCGCGGCCTTCGGTGTGATTGATGGCCTCGCCGCCGCGCAGGCGGGCGATCCAGCCCGGCACGTCGGCGTCCTGCCAGAGCTGGTGCAGCAGGTTCAGGGTCTCGGCGGTGATGCGCTGCTTGGAAAAATCCAGCAGCACGTCGTCCTGGCGCAGGGAGAAACGTTGGAAGCGCTGGCCGTCCTCGGCAAACAGTTCCCGCAGGTGGCGCGGCTTGAGTTGCGCGGCGTGGGCCGTCAGGGCCTGCCAGGCGGGGGTGGCGGTGGGGCAATAGCTCATGCCTGAACGCCTTAAACGGCCACCGGCGCGGAAATGTGGGGGTGGGGGTCGTAGCCTTCCAAGGTGAAGTCCTCGAAGCGGAAGGCGAAGATGTCCTTCACCTCGGGGTTGATCTTCAGGGTCGGTAGGGGACGGGGTTCCCGGGAGAGTTGTAGGGCCGTCTGTTCCATGTGGTTGGAATACAGATGACAGTCGCCACCGGTCCAGACGAATTCGCCGGGCTCATAGCCGCAGACCTGGGCCACCATGAGGGTGAACAGGGCGTAGGACGCAATATTGAAGGGCACGCCGAGGAAGATGTCGGCGCTGCGCTGGTAGAGCTGGCAACTCAACTTTCCACCCGCCACGTAGAACTGGAACAGGGCGTGGCAGGGAGGCAGCTTCATGTCCGGAATGTCGGTGGGGTTCCAGGCGCTGACGATGTGGCGGCGGGAGTCCGGATTCTTTTTCAGGCCTTCGATCAACTGGCTGATCTGGTCGATCTCGCCGCCGTTCTTGGCCGGCCAGTGGCGCCACTGGTGGCCGTACACCGGGCCCAGGTCGCCGTTCTCGTCCGCCCACTCGTCCCAGATGGAGACGCCGTTGTCCTTGAGGTAGCGGATGTTGGTGTCGCCCTGGAGGAACCAGAGCAGTTCATGGATGATGGACCGGGTGTGCAGCTTCTTGGTGGTGAGCAGGGGGAAGCCCTCCGCCAGGTTGAAGCGCATCTGGTAGCCGAACACCGAGCGGGTGCCGGTGCCGGTGCGGTCGGATTTTTCGTGGCCGTGGGCCAGCACGTGGCGCATCAGGTCGAGGTACTGCTTCATGGGGAGGCATTTCCCGAAACGTATAATCGACGGAATTGTAAACGGAAAGGTCGCCATGCCCCTCGCCACGCTGTATTGCCACGCCGCCACGGCCCCCCTCAAGGAAAGCGGCCACCAGCTCTGGCTGCTGCCGCCGGGCAAGGAACTGCCGGCCAAGCTGCCGGCGCGGGCCCAGTGGCTGGCGGTGCTGGCGCGGCGCGGCGTCAAGGTGACGGACCTGGGCAAGACGCCCCAGGCCCTGGACCTGGCCGACGGCGGACGCATGGCCCTGGTCCAGGTGGACAACAGCAAGCTGGCCTTCGAGCGCCTCACCGCCCTGCGCAAGGGCGCGGCCCTGTTGCTGGAGGAAACGCCGAAGGCCCTGTCCCTGGTGAATGCCGGGGTGGACCTGGCCGCCGCCCGGGACGCGGTGTACGTGGCCCTGGCCAACGGCGCCCCCCTGCCGGTGCGCAAGAAAAAACCGGCCAAGGCCCTGCAAGCCCTGCACTACCATGGTCCCGGCACCGCGCGCGATTTCGCCGACGCCGTCGCCCTGGCGGCGGGTAACACCCTGACCCGCTGCCTCACCGCCCTGCCGCCCAATGAACTGACGCCGGCCGACTACCGCAAGCGCATCCGCGCCCTGGCCAAGATCCGGGGCTGGAGCGTGGAGGAGTTCGACGTCAAAAAGCTGAAGAAGATGGGCGCCGGCGCCTTCTGCGCCGTGGCCCAGGGCTCGGCCCATGAGGACGCCGCCATCGTCCATCTGCGCTACGCGCCGAAAAACGCCAAACAGACCGTGGCCCTGGTGGGCAAGGGCATCTGCTTCGACACCGGCGGCCACAACCTCAAGCCCGCCCGCTACATGCAGGACATGCACGAGGACATGAACGGTTCCGCCGTGGTGCTGGGCCTGTTGCAGGCCGTCAGCGACCTGCAACTGCCCATCGCGGTGGATGCCTGGCTGGCCATCGCCCAGAACCATATTTCCGCCGGCGCCTTCATGCAGAACGACATCGTCACCGCCCTCGACGGCACCACCATCGAGGTGGTGCACACCGACGCCGAGGGCCGCCTGGTGCTGGCGGACGCCCTGACCCTGGCGGCGAGGAAAAAGCCCGACCTGATGATCGATTTCGCCACCCTCACCGGTTCCATGCACGCCGCCCTGGGCAATCTGTATTCCGGCGTGTTCGCCAGCGAGGAAGCCCTGGGCCTGCTGGCGGTGACGGCGGGGCGGGCCAGCGGTGAACGGGTCTGCGTGTTTCCCCTGGACGAGGATTACGAGACGGGCCTCGAATCCAAGGTGGCGGACATCAAGCAATGCACCATGGACGGCGACGCCGACCACATCCTGGCGGCCCGCTTCCTCAAGCGCTTCACCGCCAAGCGGCCCTGGTTGCACATGGATTTGTCCGCCTCGGCCAACGAGGGCGGCCTGGGTGCCCTGGGCAGCAAGCTCAGCGGCTTCGGCGTGGCCTGGGGGCTGCACCTGCTGCGGGACTGGAGCCGCTGATTGCCCGATGGGCTCCGCCACTCCTGCACGTCAACACACCCAGGACAGGGATGGCTTTGCTAAGCGGGAGTTCCGTGTTTTTGTGTGAAGCCACTGGGTCCCCGCTTGCACGGGGACGACGGGTGTTTGCGCAGGGCGCCAGCGGTTAGTCAGCCCTAACCCTGCCCAGGGCCCTGTTCAGCGAGGCGGGCGAATGGCCGACTTGGGACGGAAGGCCTTGATCACGGCCTCGTGGGTTTCCACGTAGGGACCGCCGATCAGGTCGAGGCAGTAGGGCACGGCGGCGAAGATGCCGGGTACCACCTGCCTGCCTTCGGCGTCCTTGACCCCTTCCAGGGTTTCCTTGATGGACTTGGGTTGGCCGGGCAGGTTGAGGATCAGGCTACGGCCACGGATGCCCGCCGTCTGGCGGGAAAGGATGGCGGTGGGGACGAAGTGCAGGGAAATCTGCCGCATCTGTTCGCCAAAGCCGGGCATTTCCTTTTCCACCACTGCCAGGGTGGCTTCAGGCGTCACGTCCCGCACCGTGGGGCCGGTGCCGCCGGTGGTGAGCACCAGGTGGCAGCCGGCGTCGTCGCACAACTGCATCAAGGTGTGCTCGATCACCACTTGTTCGTCGGGAATCAGCCGGGTTTCCATGTGCCAGGGGCTGGCCAGGGCCGCGCCGAACCATTCCTGCAAGGCCGGCAGGCCCTTGTCCTCGTAGCCGCCGGAGGAAGCCCGGTCCGAGATGGAGACCAGGCCGATCAGCAATTTGTTGTCATTGGTCGTCATCGGTCAATTCCTCGTCTTCGGCGCTCGCCCCCTGGGACTGCAATTCCTTCAGGATGCGGAAGATCTCGCGGAAGGCCTTGGGCGGCTTGCCCTGTTCCTGCTCCTTGAGGGCATTGCGGCGCAGTTGCCGCAATTGCTGCATGTCCACGCCCGGATGGTCGGCGGCGATCTGGCCCAGCACCGTCTCGTCCTCCAGCAGGCGCTGGCGCAGCTTCTCCAGGGCGTGCAGGCGGGCCGTGGCGGCGGCGGAAACGCCGTTGATCTCGTCCAGGGCCTCCTGGATCGGCGCCGGGTCGATTTCCCGCATCAGCTTGCCGATCAGCTGGAACTGGCGCCGCTTGGCGCCATGGCTGGTGATGCGCTGGGCTTCCCGCACCGCTTCCCGCAGGTGGTCGGGCAGGGCGATTTTCTTCAGCCGGTCGGTGGACAGGGCCACCAGTTGCACCCCCAGGCTTTGCAGGGCCTCCACTTCCCGCTTCTTGCGGGACTTGCTGGGGGCGCTGCTGGTGGGGCCGCGCCGGTTTTCCTCCCAGCGCAGGGCTTCGGGGTTGTCGTCCGGGCGTTCGTCCTCGGGCAGGTCGTCTTGGTCTAAGAGTTTGGTATCCACGGGTATGATTATAGGCTTCGCCCGCTTTGCGCCGGCCCATCCGTCCCGATTGCCATGTCCGCTTCCGAATTCAGCTACGACCAAGACCATTTGCGTTCCCTCGCCCGCCAGGTGCTCGACCATGCCGCCAAGCAGGGGGCCAGCGCCTGCGAGGTGGATGTTTCCGAGGGCTTCGGCCAGTCCGTCACCGTGCGCCGGGACGAGGTGGAGACCATCGAGTACAACCGGGACAAGGGCATCGGCGTCACGGTGTACCTGGGCCAGCGCCGGGGCCACGCCAGCACCTCCGACTTTTCCGCCGAGGCGGTCACGGCCACGGTGGATGCGGCCCTGTCCATCGCCCGCTTCACCGCCGAGGACGACTGCGCCGGCCTGCCCGAGGCCAAGCTGCTGGCCAAGGCGCCCATGGATCTGGACCTCTACCACCCCTGGTCCATCAGCGTCGAGGCCGCCATCGACCTGGCCCGCCGCTGCGAGCAGGCGGCCTTTGCCGTCAGCCCCCGCGTCACCAACTCGGAAGGGGCCAGCGTTTCGGTGCAGCAGTCCCATTTCGTCTCCGCCAACAGCCTGGGCTTCCTCGACGGTTTCGCCACTTCGCGCCACTACCTGTCCTGCTCGGTGATCGCCGGCGAAGGCGACGACATGCAACGGGACGACTGGTATTCGAGCCGGCGCGACCCCCTCGACCTGGCCGCGCCCGAGGCCATCGGCGACTACGCCGCCCGCCGCGCCCTGTCCCGCCTCGGCGCCCGCAAGCTGAAGACGCGCAAGGTGCCGGTGATCTTCGAGGCGCCCCTGGCCGCCGGTCTGCTCGGTAGCTTCGTCCAGGCCGTATCGGGTGGCGCGCTGTACCGCAAGTCCACCTTCCTGCCCGACTCCCTGGGCAAGCAGATCTTTCCCAAGTTCGTCCAGGTCGCCGAGCGTCCCCACATTCCCAAGGCCCTGGCTTCCAGCCCCTTCGACGACGACGGCGTTGCCACCCACGACCGCGAGGTGGTGAAGGACGGCGTGTTGCAGGGCTATTTCCTGTCCACCTACACCGCCCGCAAGCTGGGCATGCAGACCACCGGCAATGCCGGTGGCAGCCACAACCTGATCGCCACGCCTGGCCAGCACGATCTGGCTGGCCTGCTCAAGGAAATGGGCACCGGCCTGCTGGTGACCGAACTGCTGGGTCAGGGCGTGAACTACGTGACCGGCGACTACTCCCGGGGCGCCGCCGGTTATTGGGTGGAGAACGGCGTGATCGCCTATCCGGTCCATGAGATCACCATCGCCGGCAACCTCAAGGACATGTTCCAGGGCATCGTCGCCATCGGCAATGACGTGCTGGTGCGGGGCTCCAAGCAGATCGGCTCGGTGCTGATCAACCAGATGACCATTGCTGGCAACTAAGGTCGGCAACCGAGGCCGCGTAGCTTTTGGCTTTACCGAGCATGGTGAGCGTCACCCGTTTTTGCATCGTCCGCCACGGCGAGACCGATTGGAACGCCCAGCGGCGGCTCCAGGGGCACATCGACATCGGCCTCAACGCCAACGGCCTGCGCCAGGCCGAGGCGGCGGCCTGGGGCCTGCAACCCCACCACTTCGACGCCTGTTATTGCAGCGACCTGCTGCGCACCCAGGAGACCGCCGCCGCCATCGCCGTGGTGACGGGCCTGCGACCCAGGCTGGAGCCGGGTTTGCGGGAACGCCACTTCGGCTTGTTCCAGGGCCGCACGGCGGACGAAGTGGAGCGGGACTTCCCCCAGGATTTCGCCGCCTACAAGGTGCGCGACATCGACCATTGTTTCGACGACGGCGAGAGCCTGCGCGCTTTCGACCGGCGCATTGCCGAAACCCTCAATCGCCTGGCGGCCCAACATGTTGGCCAGACGGTGCTACTGGTGGCCCACGGCGGCGTGCTGGACGTGATCTACCGTCGCGCCCATGGCCGCGACCTGGCCAGCCCCCGCGACTTCCCCATTCCCAACGCCGCCCTCAACTGGATCAGCGTCAGCGCCGATGGTTGGCGGGTGGAAGTCTGGGGCGACCAGCGCCACCTGGCGGGCAGTCTGGACGAAGCGGCCCAGTAGCGCCGACAGCCCGGCGACCGCTTCGGTTGGCGCGGGCTGGGTTGGTGCCTGGTTGGTCAAGGGTCCCTCCTGATCAGGGACCTTTTCCTTTTACGGCGTGATGAAGGTGCCGGTACTGGCGTAATGGTTCAGCGCCTGCACCGTGGCATCCGCCATGGCCGGCGCATAGGGGGCGTGGCCGACGCCGTCTATCCATTGCAGGCGGCTGTTAGGCAGAGCCTGATGCAGCCGTTCGGTTTCACTGCCGGGGCAGACGTGGTCCTGCCGTCCCTGGAGGATCAGCGTGGGGACGTTGCCCAGGCGGGTAGCGGCCCGGAGTACCGAATCGGTGTCGAGGAAACAGCCCTGGCGGAAGTAATGCAATTGCAGCCGGTATTTGTTCGCCAGGCGGGGCAGGGTGTCCGCTGCCGGTAGTGTGGCGGTTTCTGTTGTGCCGGCCAGGGCGTTTTCCCAGTGCCACCAGGCCAGCGCTATGGCGCTTCGTTCTGCATCGTCGCCCGTCGCGAGGCGCTGTTCCAGCCAGGGCTCCATGGCCCCTGCTTGTTCCGGTACGCCCAGTACCTGCCAATGCCGCCAGGCGTCGGCATGGAAGGGCCGGGCCCCTTCAAAAAACCAGGTCACATCCTGTTGTCGGGCAAGGAAGGGGTTGCGCAACAACAGGCCAGCGGTGCCGGCGGGATTGGCGGCTGCCGCCAGTACCCCCAGGGTGCCGCCCCAGGAACCGCCGAGCAAAAGCCAACGGTCCACCGCTAGGTGGCGGCGCAGGGTTTCCAGATCATCCAGCAGCAGTGCCGTGGTGTTGCCCTCCCTGCATCCATGGGGCTGGCTGCGGCCGGCGCCTCGCTGGTCAAGCAAGATCACGCGGTAGCGTTCCGGATCGAAGAAGCGGGCCATGGCCGGCGTGCAGCCGGAGCCGGGGCCGCCGTGAAGCACCAGGGCAGGAATCCCCGTTGCTGTGCCCCATTGTTCGACATGCAAACGATGACCGCCCGACACGGCCAGTTCGGCGCAGTCGTAGGGTTGGCTGGGCGGGTAAAGAGGGGCAAGCGGTGCGGCGGAAGTCATGGCTGGATTCTAGCGGCGGGGTGCGATCACCTGTCCGCTGCGGAGGTGCTTGTCACGGTCTCATGAAAATCATGAGTCCTGATTCATGGTTTTCAGGGAGAGGCGCCTGGGTGATACGAGGGATAGTTCGTTTTAGATTCGTTAAGTCTGAAATATTTCGACTGTGCGGGTCTGGCCGGGACGGTTCGCCGTTGCGGCACCTACGACAAACCCTTAAGGAGATTGCGTCATGAAATGGGAAACCCCCACCGCTTGTGATTTCCGCTTCGGTTTTGAAATCACCATGTACATCGCCGCCCGCTAATTGTTCCCGAATGAGTCTACTGCGCGACCCGATCCCGGCCCTGCGATGCTCGCCGTACTTCGTGTACGGCTGTGCTTCTCGAACCAGGCTAGGGTCGCTCGCTACGATCCATTCACGAACACCTAGCAAATGAGCGATGCCGTCATCGGCCTTGCCGGTGGCGGTCCCTGAATTCCTCGACAGCCCATCCCATGAAACTGATTGTCCTTGGCGCCTCGGCAGGCGGCGGCTTTCCCCAGTGGAACTGCAATTGCCGCAACTGCGCCGGCGTGCGCGCCGGTACCGTGCGGGCCAAGCCGCGCACCCAGTCTTCCATCTGCGTCGCTGCGGATGACGGCGCCGACTGGGTGCTGCTCAATGCCTCCCCCGACATCCTGCAACAGATCAAAGCTACGCCGGAACTGCAACCCAACCGGGCCCTGCGCGATACGGGCATCGGCGGTGTGGTGTTGGTGGATGGCCAGATCGACCACGCCACCGGCCTTTTCATGCTGCGGGAACAAAAGCAGCCCTTGTCCCTGTGGTGTGCCGACCCGGTGTACGAAGATTTGACCACCGGCAATCCGGTACTCAAGGTGTTGGCCCATTACAGTGGCGTGGCCCGCCAGACCGTGCCGCTGGATGGTGCACCCTTCGCCATTGCCAAGGTGCCGGGTTTGCAGTTCTCGGCCCTGCCCCTGACCAGCAAGGCCGCGCCCTATTCGCCCCACCGGGAGCAATCGGTGGACGGCGACAACATCGGCCTGACCATTACGGACGGTGAGGGCAAACGCCTGTTCTACGCGCCGGGCCTGGGTGCCCGCGACTCGGAGGTATTCGCCCGCATGGCTGAGGCGGATTGCGTGCTGGTGGACGGCACCTTCTGGACCGACGACGAAATGATCGCTGCCGGTCTCTCCGACAAGACGGCCCGAGATATTGGCCATCTGCCTCAATCCGGTGCCGGCGGCATGATGGACTGGCTCGACGAGCTGCCGCGTTCCGTGCGCAAGATTCTCATCCATATCAACAACACCAATCCCATTCTCGACGAGGACTCTCCGCAACGGGCCGAACTGATCCGGCGCGGTATCGAAGTCGCCGAGGATGGCTTGCACATCACCCTTTGATTATTTTTGCGGAGACCCTTTCATGATCCGAGCCGACCTTCTTGCCGAATCCGCCCCTGTTGACGACGGCCGTGAACCCTGGAGCCGGGAGGAGTTTGAAGCCCAGCTACGGGAGAACGGCAAGTCGTATCACATCTTCCATGCCTTCAACGTCATGCTCAACACCGGCAAGGCAAGGCCGGAGCAGATTCGCGGCTGGGTGGCGAACCGTTTCTACTACCAGATCGCCATTCCGGTGAAGGACGCTGCCATCATGGCCAACTGCCCCGACCGGGAAGTGCGCCGGGGCTGGATCCAGCGCATCCTCGACCACGACGGTTTTGAGTATGGCCTTCCCAATGGCGAGAAGCAGATGGACGCAGGCGGCATTGAGGCCTGGATTCGCCTCGGTCTGGCCGTGGGCTTGAGTCGCGAGGAAATCGTGGACCTGCGCCACGTGCTGCCCGGCGTGCGCTTCGCTGTGGATGCCTACGTCAACTTCGCCCGTCGGGCCCCTTGGCAAGAGGGCGTCTGCTCCTCCCTGACCGAGTTGTTCGCACCGGACATCCACAAGCAGCGCCTGGCCACCTGGCCCGAGCACTACACCTGGATCGAGCCGGAAGGCCTGCAATATTTCCGCAACCGCACCAGTCAGGCGCCCCGGGACGTGATCCAGGGGCTCAATGTGACCCTCGACTATTTCAACACCCGGGCCTTGCAGGAACAGGCTTTGCAGATTCTCAAGTTCAAGCTCGACATCCTCTGGGTTATGAACGACGCCATGGGCCAGCATTACGGCACCAACGGCGTGGTCTCCGCGCAACCTGCGGCGGTGGCTCAGGCGGAGGCGGCGTGAACGCAGCCCTGCCCTCGCTGGTGCCCCGCCTGGGCCACGGTTTCCGTTTCCAGTGGGAGCCGGCCCAGAACTGTCATGTGCTGCTCTACCCGGAAGGCATGGTCAAGCTCAACCAAAGCGCCGGGGAGATCCTTGCCCGTTGCGACGGCAAGACGGCAGTGGCCGTCATCGTCGCTGACCTGGCCAAGACCTTCGGGATGATTGACACCACTGGCCTGGAAGCCGACGTCAAAGCTTTTCTCACCATGGCAACGGAACGCAACTGGGTGGTGCTGGCAGATGCGGTCAGCGAGGCGACGGCATGAATGCGCCGGATAATCCGAAGCGGCTAGGCAGCATTGGCCAGCCCCTGTGGCTGTTGGCGGAGCTGACCTACCGTTGCCCGCTGCACTGCGTGTTCTGCTACAACCCGGTGGACTTCGCTCGCCATGAAAGCGAATTGTCCACCGACGATTGGCTGCGGGTGTTGCGCGAGGCTCGAGCGCTGGGGGCGGTGCAGTGCGGTTTCTCCGGTGGTGAGCCGCTGCTGCGGGACGACCTGGAGCAACTGGTGGCCGAGGCTCACACCCTGGGTTACTACACCAACCTGATCACCTCCGGTGTCGGCCTTACCGAGGCCCGCCTGGATACCCTCAAGGACGCCGGGCTGGACCACATCCAGCTCTCCTTCCAGGACTCCACTAAGGAGATCAACGACTTCCTCACCCATACCCGCACCTTCGATCTCAAGCAGCGGGTGGGGGACATGATCAAGGCCCGGGGCTGGCCCATGGTGATGAACGTGGTGATCCACCGCCTCAACATCGAGCACGTGGACCGCATCATCCAGATGGCCGCCGATCTCGGCGCCGAGTATCTGGAACTGGCCAACGCCCAGTACTACTCCTGGGCCCTGGAAAACCGCGAACACTTGATGCCCTCCCGGGAGCAACTGCGCCAGGCCGAGGAAGTGGTGGACCGCTGGAAGGCAAAACTGGCGGGCAAGATGCGCATCCTATTCGTGGTGCCCGACTACCACGAGGGCAAGCCGAAGAAATGCATGAACGGTTGGGGCAACGTCTTCCTCACGGTGACCCCCGACGGCACCGCTTTGCCCTGCCACACGGCGCGCATGCTGCCGGGCCTGGCGTTCCCCAACGTCAAGGACATGGACGTGGCGGCCATCTGGAACGATTCCTCCGGTTTCAACTTCTACCGGGGGACCGAGTGGATGCGCGACCCCTGTCGCAGTTGCGAACATAAGGAGCAGGATCTGGGGGGCTGTCGTTGCCAGGCCTACCTGCTGGCTGGCGACCCCAATGTGGCGGACCCGGTCTGCCCCCAAAGCCCCGATCACAGTCTGGTGGAGGCCGCCGTGGCCCGGGCGGAACAGGGTATCGTGCCGGCGCAGCCCCTGGTGTTTCGCGACCCCAAGGAAAGCCGGCGCCTGCTGGAAAAGACGGCAATGGAATGAGAGGCCGAGATTGTGCCCGCCAGTGGTAAAATTTGGCGCTTTCCTCTTTTGAATCAGGGATAGCGCCATGTTTTCCAAGCAGAACACCCTCGCCAAGACCGACCCCGAGCTGTGGGCCGCCATTGAGGCCGAGAACCGCCGTCAGGAAGACCACATCGAGCTGATCGCGTCCGAGAACTACGTCTCCGCCGCCGTCATGGAAGCCCAGGGCTCCCAGCTCACCAACAAGTACGCCGAAGGCTATCCCGGCAAGCGCTACTACGGCGGCTGCGAATACGTGGACGTGGTGGAGCAACTGGCCATCGACCGGCTGAAGAAGCTGTTCGGCGCCGAAGCCGCCAACGTCCAGCCCAATTCCGGCTCCCAGGCCAACCAGGCCGTGCTGATGGCCTTCGCCAAGCCCGGCGACACCGTACTGGGCATGAGCCTGGCCGAAGGCGGCCACCTGACCCACGGCATGGCCCTCAACATGTCCGGCAAGTGGTTCAACGCCGTCTCCTACGGCCTGGACGCCAACGAGGCCATCGACTACGACAAGATGGAAGCCCTGGCCCGGGAGCACAAGCCCAAGATCATCATCGCCGGTGCCTCCGCCTACGCCCTGCGCATCGACTTCGAGCGCTTCGCCAAGATCGCCAAGGAAGTAGGCGCCATTTTCTGGGTGGATATGGCCCACTACGCCGGCCTGATCGCCGCCGGTTACTACCCCAACCCGGTGCCCCACGCCGACGTGGTCACCTCCACCACCCACAAGACCCTGCGCGGTCCCCGTGGCGGCATCATCCTGATGAAGGCCGAACACGAGAAGGCCCTTAACTCCGCCATCTTCCCCGGCCTGCAAGGCGGCCCCCTGGAACACGTGATCGCCGCCAAGGCCGTCGCCTTCAAGGAAGCGGCCAGCCCCGAGTTCAAGGCCTATCAGGAACAGGTGGTGGAAAACGCCCAGGTCATGTGCAAGGTGCTGGCCTCCCGTGGCCTGCGCATCGTTTCCGGCCGTACTGAGTCCCACGTCTTCCTGGTGGACCTGCGCGCCAAGAAGATCACCGGCAAGGAAGCCGAGGCCGTGCTGGGCAAGGCCCACATCACGGTGAACAAGAACGCGATCCCCAACGACCCCGAGAAGCCCTTCGTCACCTCCGGCATCCGCATCGGTTCCCCGGCCATGACCACCCGCGGCTTCACCGAGATCGAGGCGGAGAAGATCGCCCACCTGATCGCCGACGTGCTCGATGCGCCCAACGACGAGGCCGTCCTGGCCCGCGTCCGCAACGACGTGTCCGCTTTGTGCAAGAAGTTCCCTGTTTACGGCGCCTGAGCAAACCATGAGCGTGAGCGACCACCTTAGTCACCCCCTTCCTCGGGAAGGGGGCTGGGGGGATGGCTCACCCGCTGGCGTTGCAGAAGGGACATTTCAATGAAATGTCCCTTCTGCAACGACCCCGACACCCAGGTGATCGACACCCGGGTGAACGACGACGGCGATACCATCCGTCGTCGCCGTCGTTGCCCGGCCTGCGACAAGCGTTTCACCACCTATGAACGGGTGGAGTTGCAGATGCCGCAGATCGTCAAGAAGAACGGCACCCGCAGCGAGTTCAGCCGCGACAAGTTGCTGGCGAGCATGATGCTGGCCCTGCGCAAGCGGCCGGTGACCATGGAGAGCATCGACGCCGCCGTGGATCGCATCGGCGAAAAGCTGGTGAGCCTGGGCGAGCGGGAAGTGGCTTCCGACCGGGTCGGCGAACTGGTGATGCGCGAACTCAAGAAACTGGACAAGGTGGCCTATATCCGCTTCGCCTCCGTCTATCGCAACTTCGAGGACGTGGACGAGTTTTCCGACGCCATCCGCGAGTTCCAGGCCACGCCCCGTCGGCGCAAAACCGACCAGTAATGACTTTTTCCCCTGCCGATCAGGCCTACATGGCCCTTGCCCTGCGTCTGGCTGAGCGGGGCCTCAACACCACGACGCCCAATCCCCGGGTCGGTTGCGTCCTGGTGCGGGAAGGCCGGGTGGTGGGCGAGGGGTGGCATGAAAAGGCCGGTGGGCCCCATGCCGAGGTGCATGCCCTGCAAAACGCCGGCGAGCTGGCCTGCGGTGCCACGGCCTACGTCACCCTTGAGCCCTGTTCCCATTTCGGCCGTACGCCGCCTTGTGCCGATGCCTTGATCGGCGCCGGCGTGGCTCGGGTGGTGGCGGCTATGACCGATCCCAATCCCCAAGTGGCGGGGCGGGGCTTGGAAAAACTGCGGGTTGCCGGCATCGCCACTGCTTCGGGCCTGATGCAGGCCGAGGCCGAGGCCCTCAACATCGGCTTCATTTCCCGCATGACCCGGGGCCGGCCCTGGCTGCGGCTCAAGGTGGCGGCCAGCCTGGACGGCAAGACCGCCCTCAACAACGGCAATTCCCAATGGATCACCAGCGCCGAGGCGCGCCGCGATGCTCATCGCTGGCGGGCCCGCAGTTGCGCCATGCTGACCGGCATCGGCACCGTGCGTGATGATGACCCGCAACTGACGGTGCGGGACATTCCCGTCAGCCGCCAACCCCTGCGGGTGGTGGTGGACAGCCGTCTGGAGACGCCCCTCAATGCCCGCATCCTGGATGGCGGCAATGCCCTGATCGTTGCCGCCGAGGCCGACGAGCGCCGCATGGCGGCCTTGCAAAAACGCGGCGCCGAGGTGATCGTGCTGGCCAACGGCCAGGGCAAGGTGGACCTGCCGCGCCTGCTGGCGGAACTGGCCGCGCGGGGCATCAACGAGGTGATGGCCGAGGCCGGCTACAAGCTCAACGGGTCCCTGTTGCGGGAGGGTTGCGTGGACGAGTTGCTGATCTACCAGGCTCCCGTGTTGCTGGGCGACAAGGCCCGGGGCATGTTCGATCTGGCCGAATTGACGAGCTTGAGCGGCAAGACCCTGCTGCATATCGGCGACCGCCGCCAGGTGGGCCCCGACCAGCGTCTGCTGGCCCGCATCAAGACGGCCCCCTGAGGGCCTTGCGCCGCCGGGGATGCCCGGATTTCCCCATGGTTTTCCCGCGCTTGGCCTTCGGCGCCGGCTGCTAGACTCGGCCCTTTCCTTCATCGCCATTCCGTCGCCATGAACGCTCCCGTCGCCAAAGCCATCGAATTCAAGGGCACTTCCCTGTCCGTCGTCTCGGTGTTGCTGACCACCCTGGACATGGCGACCCTGGAGGCGGCGGTGGCGGCCATGCCCGGCGGCAAGCGGCGTTTCTTCGATGGCGACGCGGCCGTGCTGGACCTGGGTGCGGTGGCGGATAGTGTGGCGGGGAACCAGGCCGACTGGCCGGCCCTGCTGGCCCTGTTGCGGGACTATGGCTTGCAGCCGGTGGGCTATTGCAATGGCGACGCGGCCTTGGCCGAAGCCGCCGGCGCCGTGGGTTTGGTGGTCATCGATGCCGGCGAGTTGGCTCGCCCCAGCAAGAAGCCCGCGGCGGAAAAAGCCGCCGAGCCCCCATCGCCCGCGCCGGTCGCCAAGGCCAACACCCTGGTGGTGGACAAGCCGCTGCGCTCAGGCCAGCGGGTCTATGCCCGGGGCGGCGACCTGATCCTGACCGCCATGGTATCCACCGGCGCCGAGGTGATCGCCGACGGCAGCATCCACGTTTACGCGCCGCTGCGGGGCCGTGCCCTGGCGGGCGCCCAGGGGGACGAACAGGCCCGGGTGTTCACCACTTGTTTCGAGGCGGAGCTGGTGTCCATCGCCGGGGTCTATCGCACTTTCGAGCAGGGCCTACCCGACAAGCTGGCGCGCAAGCCGGTCCAGGTGCGCTTGGAGGGCGGCACGGCCAGCCCCCTGACCCTGCGTCTCGAGCCCCTGGCCCTGGACTGAGCGGGTTGCTTAGCGTTCCCGACCCAGCCGGCGCGGCAATTCGAGCACGGAATTCAAGCGCACATCGACCCAGCTGGGTCGGGGTGCGCCGCGGGACACCAGCACCGTCTTCATCCCCAACTGTCGGGCCGTGGCGAGATTGGCCACGCTGTCCTCCACCATGATGCAGCGATGGGGATCGATGCCTTCCGCTTGCAGCAGACGACGGAAGGCGCTGGCGAAGGGCTTGGGCACGAAGCGCAGGCGTTCCAGGCACCAGACGGCGTCGAACAGGGGGCGGATGCCCATGGCGTCGAGCACGGCCCGGGCGTAGTGGCCGGGGGCGTTGGAAAACACGATCTTGCGACCCGGCAGGCGGCGCAGCATGGCCTTCACCGCGCTGTCGAACACCAGTTGTTCGTGGAAGCGGGGGAACTGGTGGGTATGCCAGAGGAAGTGGTGGGGATCGACGCCGTGGTGGCGCATGAGGCCGGTCAGGGTGGCGCCGTAGCGCTGCCAGTAGGTCATGCGCAGGCGGTTGGCCTCTGCGTCGTCCACCTGGAGTTGTTGCGCCACGTAGGCCGTCATGGCCTGGTTGATGTGGGGAAAGATGTGGGCGCTGGCGTCGTGCAGGGTGTCATCGAGATCAAACAGCCAGACAGGCGTCGTCATGGCGACACCTGTCTGGCTGTTTGATCCGTTAACCTGTGCCGCCTTCTCCCAGCCTCTCCCTCGCGGGAGAGGCTACTGATTCGCCCCGCCCGGGGGGCGGGGTGTGGGGTGGGGCTCACTTGGACTTGATCAGTGTGCCCACGCCTTCGTCGGTGAGAATTTCCAGCAGTAGGGCGTGTTCGACCCGGCCGTCGATGATGTGCACGCTCTTCACGCCGCTGCGGGCGGCGTCCAGGGCGGAGCCGATCTTGGGCAGCATGCCGCCGGACAGGGTGCCGTCGGTGACCATGTCGTCGATCTGCTTGGGGGTGATGCCGGTGAGCAGCTTGCCTTCCTTGTCCAGCACGCCGGGGGTGTTGGTCAGCAGCACCAGTTTTTCGGCCTTGAGCACCTCGGCGATCTTGCCTGCCACCACGTCGGCGTTGATGTTGTAGGTCTCGCCGTCGGCGCCGACGCCGATGGGGGCGATGACGGGAATGAAGGCGCCGTGATCGAGCAGGCTGATCAGGGCCGGGTCGATGGAGACGATATCCCCCACCTGGCCGATGTCGATCAGGTCGCCGGGGTTGTCCTTGTCTTCCATCATTAGCTTGCGGGCGCGGATCAGGTTGCCGTCCTTGCCGGTGAGGCCCACGGCCTTGCCGCCGGCCTGGTTGATGAGGTTCACCACGTCCTTGTTCACCTGGCCGCCGAGCACCATTTCCACCAGTTCCATGGTTTCCGCGTCGGTCACGCGCATGCCCTGGATGAATTCGCCCTTCTTGCCCACCTTGGCCAGCAGGCTTTCGATCTGGGGACCGCCGCCGTGCACCACCACCACGTTCATGCCCACCAGCTTGAGCAGCACCACGTCCCGGGCGAAACACTGCTTGAGGTGCTCGTCGGTCATGGCGTTGCCACCGTATTTGACGACGATGGTCTTGCCGTGGAATTTCTGGATGTAGGGCAGGGCTTCGGCCAGGATGCCGGCTTTGACGAGGGGGCTGGGGATATCGCTCATGGCTGGGGCGGAGAGGGTACAAAAGAAAAGAGCCCGCATTCTAGCGGGCTCCGTTGTGGCGCGTGCGGTTGGCCGTACCGGCTCAGGTTGCTTGGCCGACGGCGGCCTGGCGGTAGCCCGCCAGCCAGGCGGGGATGTCCGCCGCCGCCATGGCCAGGCCGATGCCGTGGCCTTGGGCGGCGTCGCAGCCGAGGTCGGTCAGGACGCGGATCTGTTCCTCGGTACCGACCCCCTCGGCGATCACCCGGCGGCGGAAGGCCCGGGCCAGGCCGAGGATGCTTTCCACCATGGCCTTGTCCCCGGCATCGGTCAGCATGCCGTGGACAAGGCTGGTGTCGATCTTGAGTACCTGGGCGGGCAGGTATTTGAGATAGGTGAGGGAGGCGTAGCCCCGGCCGAAGTTGTCCAGAATGACGGCCATGCCCAGCTTGCGGCAGGCTTCGATGACGCGACTGGTCAAGGCCAGGTCGGACAGGGGCGCATTGTCGTCGATGCGCAGTTCGAGACTGAGGGGTGACTTGGTCGGGTATTGCGCCATCAGTTCCGCCAGGGAGGCCTCGAAGCCGGACCAGTGCAGCAGGTGCAAGGAGACGTTGACGTGCACCGGATAGACGATGCCCCGCTTTTCCCAGGCGATGACCTGTTCCAGGGCGGACTTGATTGCCCACAGGTCGAACTCGACGGCCAAGGCGCCGTGTTCCATCCGGTACGGCAACAGCGAGAGGGATTCCTTGGCGCCGAGCAGGCCCCGGTCGGGGTGGCACCAGCGGATCGACGCCTCGAAGCTCTCGATCCGGCCCTGTTGCAGGTTCACGATGGGTTGGTAGTGGAGTTGGAATTCCCCCGAGTTCAGGGCTTCCCGCAGCAGGGGCAGGCTTTCCTCGGCGTCGTCGGCGCAGGCGGCGTCATCCGCGTCGAAAATATAGCGACAGCTTTTGCCCGGATGCTTGGGGCTGAGCTGCTTGGCCGTTTGCAGGGCGCGTTGGGCGTTGCCCAGCAGCTGTTGCGGCGACTGGCTGTCGAGGGGGTAGATGGCGAGGCCGATGCTGGCGCTGAGACGGTAGCCGTCGAGTTGTTCGAGGGGCACGGCGAGGACCATGGTCATCCGGTTCACCACCAGTTCGATTTCTTCCTCGCTGTCGATGTCGGCGATCAGCACGGCAAAGGTGTTGCCCTCCAGGCGGGCGACGGTGTCGCCCTCGCGGACGGCGCAACGCAGGCGGTCGGCGATTTCCACCAAGACCGCGTCGCCTAGGCCGTGGCCGTGGCGCTGGTTCATCTGGTCGAAGTCGTTGATATCGAGCAGGCACAGAGCCGCCAGCGTGCCTTGCCGTTGCAGCCAGGCCAGGGACTGGCGAATCCGGTCGAGGAGCAGGGGCTTGCCGGGAAGCTGGGTCAGCAGGTCGTGGTGGAAGGCGGTGCCGGGCAACTGCCGGGATGGCTGTAGATTGCCCAGGTCGAAGAAGTTGCCGATGTAGTAGGCCGGCTGGCCGTCCTCGGCAAAGATGGCATGGATGGCCAGCAATTCGACGAAAAAGCTCCCGTCCTTGCGCCGGTTGGTGATTTCCCCTTGCCAGCAGCCTTGCTGCTTCAGTCCTTGCCACAACTCGGCGTAAAAGCTGTCGTCGTGGAGGCCGGAGCGAAACAGCTTTGGTGTTTTGCCGATGACCTCATCCCGGCTATAGCCGGTGATCTTGCTCAGGGCCGGATTGACGTCGAGCACGACACCCTGGGCATCGGTGATCAGGATGCCGTTATGGGAATTGGCGAAAGCGTGGGTGACCCACTTCAGTTTTTCAAGATCGTCGGAGGAACTGGCTGCGGAGGTCACTGGGTTCATGTGCGGGGCGCCTGGACAACGTCCGGCAAGGTTAACCCGAAAGCCCCGGGACGACGTAGAATTTGCCGATGTGACTTATAGGCGGATGACTTAAAAGTATCCATCCTTCACCATCAAAACACTATGGACGCACTCGTCAAACTGTCAGGACTCACCAAGGTGGAAAGCGCCCGGGAAACCCTTTCCCGGAATATCCGCGCCTTGCGTGCCGCCCGCGGCTGGTCCCAGGAAGCCCTGGCCCTGGAGGCCGGGTTGCACAGGACTTTCGTCGCCCATGTGGAGCGGGGTGCCCGCAATATCTCCCTCAACAACATCGAGCGCATCGCCATGGCGCTCAGCGTGCCGGTCAGCCGCCTGTTCGAGGTTTGAGCGCCGGGACCGCCGTGGCGGTCCCGATCCTTTCCCTGCCGTGTTTATTCGATGGTCAGCCGCCGTGATTGGGCGGCGGTCTTCTTGGGCAGGGTCAATTCCAACACCCCATCGGTAAAGCGCGCCACGGCGCTGGCTTCATCGATATCCTGGCCCAACTGGAAGCTGCGGGACACCTTGCCGAAGGTGCGTTCGGTGCGCAACACCCGCTCCCCTTCCTTCACTTCCTTTTCCTGCTTGCGTTCGGCGCTGATGGAGACGACGGGGCCGTCAATGTGGACATGGATGTCCTCTTTCTTGATGCCGGGCAGGTCGGCATGGACTAGGTACTGCTTTTCCTGTTCCTTGACGTCCAGCTTGATGGTCGGCGCCTCGCCGGCGGCGTTGAAATCCACGGGGCGGACGAAGAAGCCGCGGAAGAAATCGTCGAGCGGATCGTGGCGGATGATGTTGCTCATCGGTAGTCTCCTGTGAAAATCGGGCAAGAACGCCCATGCCCTTTAGATAGGCGCCCATTGGTGGATTTCAAGTCCCCACGCCACATGCCTTGCCTTGGCTCTATCTTGGCCGTAGATTGCACGCCCGGGATCGTGGCAAAACATGAAGCATGGATCGTGACGACGAGATGACGAAAGAGAAATACGAGCGCTGCCCGCGCTGCGGCGCGGCGTTCGGCTGCGGCGTGAGCCGGGGCGAGGGGAGTTGCTGGTGCATGTCGATGCCGACCTTGCCGGCCCAATACCGCCAAGGCAAGGGGTGCTACTGCCCCGCCTGCCTAAAGGCATTGACGGGACTGCCGACGGAGGCCGCGCCGCTTACGTCGGCTGCCCCAGACCAAGTATGAGAATCGCATCCCGGTTGCTCCAGGAAAAGCAGGCCTGAGCCGCTTCGCGCCAGGGCAGCCAGCGCCAGGCCAGGTGTTCGTCCGGGGCCAGGGTGACCGGTACGGGGGCGGGGAGGCAGAGGCTGAACACGTGTTCGCGGTTGTGGCTGGTGCCCGGCGCAAAGCGCTCCGGCGTCAGGGTGATGCGGAAGTTGTTGGCGACGTTCCAGGGGATGAAGTCCGTCGCCGGCGGCGTCAGGCCCGTCTCCTCGGCCACTTCGCGCCGAGCGGTTTGCAACAGGGTTTCCCCGGCTTCCTGGCTGCCGGTCACCGACTGCCACAAGCCCGGCTGCTTGGCTCGTTCCAGCAGCAGGACGTCCAACGCCGGGGTATGGATCACCACCAGCACCGAGACCGGGATCTTGTATTTCATCGTCCGTCCGTCATGGCGGGCAACTCGGCCACGCCATCCCCGTGGGCGTCCACCAGGCACCAGAAGGCAACGCCTCTTTGCCGCCAGTCCGCCGCCACCTCGTCCAGCAGGTTGAGGAGGGTGCGGAAATCCCCCGCCGCCGCGCTGCGCAGGGTGTCGCCATGGTCGAGCAGCAACAGGTATCCCCGCGCGGGCTGCCAACCCAGATCGCTCAGGCAGTCGTACAGCCCGTCGTAGTTGCCGCCGAACCAGTGGGGGAAGTCGAAGGCATGGGCGATGGCGGCCAGCATGCCGGCCTTGTCGCGTATCGCGCCCAGGTCCACGGCAAAGACGCGATAGTCGCAATCCCTCGCTGCGGCGGCCAACGGTGCGCTGCCCTGTGACGGCAGGCGATAGACCCCGGCCAGGTCGGCGCGATGCAACAGGGAGCGATAGGGATTCGTTGTCATGGCGGCGTCAGGGCTGGATGCGCCAGAAACGTTGATAGTGGTCGGGCGTGTAGTAGCGCTCCCCACCTGCGCCCACGATGATGCGCCGGGCGCCCCGGTCCCGTTCGCCCGGCGTCGGCACGGTGTATTCCCGGTAGTAGCCGCGGGGACGGCCGGGCAGTCGCTTTTCGTAGTTGCCGAAGGGGATGCCGTCGCGGTGGTAGGGGAAGGGTCCGCCCCGGTCGATTAAGGCCAGGGTATCCCGGGCTTCGCGGGGAAGCTCGTCCTGGGCGACAACAGGGGGCGCGAGGCGGTCGTTCCACCCCTCCCTGGCCTGCCCCAGGCCGCACAGGGCGGCGAGGAACAGGGCAAGGAGCAGGCGCCACATGTGCGGCAGGGATGGGGCGGACGGTCAGCCCTGCGCGGCGGGCTGGGTGTTGCGCAGACGGATGTGCAGTTCGCGCAGTTGCTTTTCGTCCACCGGGCTTGGGGCGTTGGTGAGCAGACACTGGGCGCGCTGGGTCTTGGGGAAGGCGATCACGTCGCGGATGGATTCGGCGCCGGTCATCATGGTGACGATACGGTCCAGGCCGAAGGCCAGGCCGCCGTGGGGAGGGGCGCCGTACTTGAGGGCGTCGAGCAGGAAGCCGAACTTGAGTTGCTGTTCTTCTTCGTTGATGCCCAGGG
Source organism: Denitratisoma sp. agr-D3 (assembly GCF_054658675.1). Lineage (NCBI taxonomy): Bacteria > Pseudomonadati > Pseudomonadota > Betaproteobacteria > Nitrosomonadales > Sterolibacteriaceae > Denitratisoma > Denitratisoma sp. agr-D3. The sequence goes on from NZ_BAAGIA010000001.1 coordinate 294,248, forward strand.
CCTCGAACACCTTGGCCTGCACTTCGGCCTTGTGGATACGGACGGAGCCGCCGCCGATTTCCCAGCCGTTGAGGGCCAGGTCATAGGCCTTGGCCAGACACTTGCCGGGATCGGTCTTGAGGTATTCCTCGTGGCCGTCCTTGGGGCTGGTGAAGGGGTGGTGACAGGCGGTCCAGCGCTTGTCGTCCTCGTCGTATTCGAACATGGGGAAGTCCACCACCCACAGCGGCTCCCAGGCCTTGCCGTTGAGGTAGCCCTTTTCGTGGCCGATTTTGATGCGCAGGGCGCCGAGGGCGTCGTTTACCACCTTGGTCTTGTCGGCGCCGAAGAAGATCAGGTCGCCGTTCTGGGCGCCGGTACGCTCCATGATGGTCTTCAGGGCCTGCTCGTGGATGTTCTTGACGATGGGGGACTGTAGGCCGGTTTCGTTGAGCTGGGTGACGTCATTGACCTTGATGTAGGCCAGACCCTTGGCGCCGTAGATCTTGACGAACTCGGTGTAGCCGTCGATCTCGCCACGGGAGAGGCTGTTGCCGCCGGGGATGCGCAGGGCGGCGACACGGCCACCGGTGGTGGCGGGGCCGGAGAAAACCTTGAAGGCCACGTCGGTGACGGCGTCGGTGACATCCACCAGTTCCAGGGTCACGCGCAGGTCGGGCTTGTCGGAACCGAAGCGGGCCATGGCTTCGCCGTAGCTCATGCGGGGGAAGGGATTGGGCAGATCGACGGAGAGGGTTTCCTTGAAGATGCTGCGGATCATTTCTTCCATCAGGGCGGTGATGTCGTCTTCATCCATGAAGGAGGTTTCGATATCCACCTGGGTGAATTCGGGCTGACGGTCGGCGCGCAGGTCTTCGTCGCGGAAGCACTTGGTGATCTGGTAGTAGCGGTCGAAACCGGCCACCATCAGCATCTGTTTGAAGAGCTGGGGCGATTGGGGCAGGGCGAAGAACTGACCATCGTGCACGCGGCTGGGCACTAGGTAGTCGCGAGCGCCTTCGGGGGTGCTCTTGGTCAGCATGGGGGTTTCGATATCCACGAAGCCCTTGCCGTCAAGGAAGCGGCGGAACGCCATGGCCACCTTGTAGCGCAGCATGAGGTTCTTGACCATCTGGGGACGGCGCAAGTCCACCACACGATGGGTCAGGCGCACGTTTTCGGAGAGGTTTTCGTCGTCCAGCATGAAGGGGGGCGTGACGGCGGGGTTGAGCACTTCCAGCTCATGACACAGCAGTTCGATTTCGCCGGAAGCCAGGTTGGTGTTTTCGGTGCCCGCGGGACGGCGACGGACCTTGCCGGTGATCTTGAGGACGAACTCATTGCGCACGGTTTCGGCCAGCTTGAACATGTCGGCGCGATCGGGATCGCAAACCACCTGGGCCAGGCCTTCCCGGTCGCGCAGGTCGATGAAGATCACGCCGCCGTGGTCGCGGCGACGGTGGGCCCAGCCGCAAATGGTGACGACTTGGTCGACGAGTCCGGCGTTCAGTTGGCCGCAGTAGTGGGTACGCATCATGGTCAATGGCTCAAAAATGAAAGCCGCCCGATGGGGGCGGCGCGGGGTTGCTTGAAAAGGGTCTATTCGTTTTGCGCTCGTGCCACCAGGCTGGTGGCGGGGTAGGCCGGGGCGGGAATGACCACGCCCATGGAGACGATGTACTTGAGGGCCTCGTCGACGCTGATGTCGAGTTCGACGGTCTCGGACTTGCGGACGAAGAAGAAAAAACCGTTCACCGGGCTGGGGGCGGTGGGGATGAAGACGCTGATCAGCTCATCCTTGACGTGCTGCGTCACCATGAAGGGGGGCGTGCCGGTCTGAAAGGCCACGGCCCAGGCCTCCGGGTGGGGATAGCGCACCAGCAGCACCTTGCGGAAAGCCTCGCCGGAGCCGGAAAACAAGGTGTCCGACACCTGCTTGACGCTGTAGTAGATGGACTTCACCACAGGGATGCGGGACAGCACGCCTTCCCAGAAACGTACCAACTTCTGACCCAGGATGTTGGCGGTAACCAGGCCCGTGGTGAACACCACCAGCAGGGTCAGCAGGGCGCCGATGCCGGGCACATAGAAGCCGATCAGCCGCTCCGGCTGGAGCCCCTGGGGCAGCAGCAGCAGCGACTGGTCCATGGTCCGCACGATCAGGGCCAACACCCAGGCGGTGATGGCCAGGGGGACCCAGATCAGCAGACCGGTGATGAAGTATTTTTTCAAGGGCGATGTCAGCAGGAAGGGCAGGAGCCGGTGCCGCCCTGGCAGGGGGGCGGATTGTCCTTCTTGGGCGCGGCGGAACTGCCGCCCTTGAAGTCGGTGGCGTACCAACCCGAGCCCTTGAGCTGGAAGCCGGCGGCAGTGAGCTGCTTGCCGAAGGTTTCCTTCTTGCATTCGGGACAGGTGGTCAGCGGCGCGTCCGCCATTTTTTGCATGACGTCCTTTTCAAAACCGCAACTGGAACAACGATAGGCGTAGATGGGCATGGGCACCTCCGCAAAAAGAAGGAAATTATAACGCAGGGACACCCGCCAACCGGCGGATTCAGCGGGAGGATGGGGGCGGAAGCGCGCTTTTCAAGGCGCCAGGGTGCCCAGGTAGAGCTGGCTCAGGGGCTTGCCCCAAAACAGGGCGATGACGCCGGCGGCGGCCAGGTAGGGGCCAAAGGGCATGGGCACGTTGCGTCCGCGCCGGGCCAGCAGGATCAGGGCGATGCCCGTCACGGCACCCACCAGGGAGGACAGCAGGATGGTCAAGGGCAGCATCTGCCAGCCCAGCCAGGCGCCGATGGCGGCCAGTAGCTTGAAGTCGCCGTAGCCCATGCCTTCCTTGCCGGTGGCCAGCTTGAACAGCCAATACACCGACCAAAGGGCCAGGTAGCCGGCCACGGCGCCGAATACGGCACTTTCCAGGTCGGTGAAGGTGTTCCAGGCATTGACCAGCAATCCCAGCCAAAGCAGGGGCAGGGTGATGTCGTCGGGCAGCAACTGGGTGTCGAGGTCGATGAAGGCCAGCACCACGGCGGCGGAGAGGAAGGCCAGGGCGGCGGCCAGGGGCCAACCGGGGCCGAGCTTCCAGGCGGCAAAGGCGAACAAGAGGCCGGTCAAGGCCTCCACCAGGGGATAGCGGATGGAGATCGGGGTGCAGCAGTAGCGGCATCTTCCGCCCAACAGCAGGTAGCTGAGCAGGGGAATGTTGTCCCGGGCATCGATGGCCCGATTGCAGTGGGGGCAGTGGGAACGGGGCGTAGCCAGGCCCAGCGGCGGCGCGGTGGTCGGTGCCTGCCCCTGCAACTCGGCGCATTGGGCGGCCCAGTCCTGCTCCATCATCTTGGGCAAGCGATGGATCACCACATTGAGGAAACTGCCGATCAACAGGCCCAGCAGGGCGCAGCCCGCGGTGAGCAGGAAAGGGTCGAGGGTCATGGGGTCAGGTGACGGCGCCGAGTTTGAAAATGGGCAGGTACATGGCGATGATGATGCCGCCGATGACCACCCCGAGGAAAGCCATGATCATGGGCTCCATCAGGCTGGAGAGGGCCTCCACCGCATCGTCCACTTCCGCTTCGAAGAAGTCGGCCACCTTGCCCAGCATGCTGTCCACCTGGCCCGATTCCTCGCCGATAGCCACCATCTGGATCACCATGGGCGGGAAGATGTTGGTGTTCTGCATGGAGACGGTGAGGCTGTTGCCGGTGCTGACCTCATGCTGGATCTGCTTGGTGGCGGTGCGGTACACGTAGTTGCCGGCGGCACCGCCCACCGAGTCCAAGGCCTCCACCAGGGGCACCCCGGCGGCGAACATGGTGGACAGGGTGCGCGTCCAGCGGGCGATGGTGGCCTTCTTCAGCAGGTCGCCGAACACGGGCAGACGCAGCACCAGGCGGTCGCGGGCGATTTGCAGCGGCACCGAGCGCTTGAGGGCGTTGGACAGGGCGAACAGGCCGCCGCCGATGCTGCCGAAGATGATGTACCAGTAGGAGACGAAATACTCGGACATGGTCATGACGAACACTGTCGGCGCCGGTAGTTCGGCGCCGAAGCTGGTGAACACGGCCTTGAACTGGGGAATCACGAAAATCATGATCACCGCCAGGACGATGAAGGCCACCACGATCACGGCCGTGGGGTAGAACAGGGCGCTCTTGATCTTGGCCTTGATGCCGAGGATTTTTTCCTTGTAGGTGGCCAGCCGGTCCAGCAGGGTTTCCAGGATGCCGGCCTGTTCCCCCGCCGCCACCAGGTTGCAGAACAGGGGGTCGAAATACTGGGGATGTTTGCGGAAGGCCTGGTTGAGGCTGGAGCCGGTTTCCACCTCGGTCTTCACGTCCAGCAGCAAGCGGCCCACGGCCGGGTTGCTGGCGCCCTTGCCGACGATATCGAAGGATTGCAGCAGGGGCACGCCGGCCTTCATCATGGTGGCCAGCTGGCGAGTAAAGAGGGTGATGTCCTTCTCGGTGATCTTGCCGCCACCCTTGGTGCTTTGCTTTTTGACCTTGCTGACCAGGATGCCCTGGCGACGCAGGGAGGTACGGACCACGGCCTCGCCGGCGGCGCGCATCTCGCCGCGCATGATCTTGCCGGACTTGTCCTTTCCCTCCCAGGAAAAGTTGCTTTCTTTTACGCTGTTCTTTGCCGCAGTCGCCATGCCTGCTTCCTGTTCCGTTGGCCAAATGCCTCAGCCGTGGGGTTCTGGAGGGTTCCAGGGGGTGCTAGTCGGCCGAAATGGTAACAGATAGGGGCGACGGCAAAAGGGAGGAAGGCCGGTGGATGCGGACAAACTTCACGGCCCGGTCCTGGGTTTGCACGATTTCCATGGGCACCCCGGCGATACGGACGCTGACGCCGGATTCGGGAATGTCCTCAAAGTGCTCCAGAAGCAGGCCGTTGAGGGTTTTGGGGCCATCGGTGGGCAGCGCCAGATCCAGGTCCCGGTTGATTTCCCGCAGGGAACGGCTGCCTTCCACCATGGCGTCGCCGTTTTCGTCCCAGGCCAGGTCGGAACCACCGCCGGGGGTGCTGGTGGTGAATTTGCCGATCAGCTCCTCGATGATGTCCTCCAGGGTCACCAGGCCGAGGATTTCGCCGTACTCATCGACCACGAGGCCCATGCGCTGGCGGTTTTCCTGGAAAAACTGCAACTGGGCGTAGATGCCGGTGCCGGCGGGGATGAAGTAGGGCTCCACCAAGTGTTCCCGCAGGGCCTCGGTGTCAGGGATTTCGCCCGCCATGGCCTGGGCCAGCAGGCGGCGTTTGAGCAGGATGCCGAGGATGTTGTTCAAGTCCCCGGCATAGACGGGGAGGCGGCGATGGTAGCTGGTGCTCAGTTGGGACAGGGTCAACTCCGGATCGGCCTCCAGGTCCAGGGCCTCCATGGCACCACGGGGCACCATGATGTCGTCCACCGTCACCTGTTCCAGTTCGAACAGATTCAATAGGATGTCCCGGTGCCGTTCGGGGATGCCGTGGGAGGATTCCAGCACCACCGAGCGCAGTTCCTCGGGGCTGAGGGGCTTGGGTTCGTGGGCGCCGCTGCCTTTCAGCCGCATGAGCCGCAGCATGCCGGTGACCAGCAGGTTGATGGCCGAGATCACCGGGTCGGACAGGCGCAGGATGGGGCCCAGTACATGGGCCGAGGCCAGGGCCAGCTTGTCGGGGGTGCCGGCGCCGATGACCTTGGGCGTGATTTCGGCGAAGACCAGGATGAAGAAGGAAACCACCAGGGTGCCGACGCCGAGCACCCACTTTTCCTCGCCGAACAATTGCACGGTGATGACCCCCGCCAGGGTGGCGATGGCGGCGTTGATTAGGGTGTTGAAAAGGAGGATCACCCCCAGCAGCTTGTCGGTCTTGGCCAGCAGGCCGAGGACCTTTTGGGCGCCGCGATGGCCGCCCTGGGCCTGGGCCCGCAGGCGATAGCGGTTGCAGGCCATCATGGCCGTTTCGGCCATGGCGAAGAAACCGGAAATGATCAGCAGGAAGGCTAGAAAGGCCAGTTGGGCCGAAAGGGGAACGTCTTCCAAGGGTGGGGCGGGGAAATACGGGAAGGCGCAGTATTGGGTGGCCGTTGCCGGCTGTCAAGCCGCCCGGTGCAGCAGCACGTCCAGCACGAAATAGCTGCCGACGTAGGCCAGCAGCAGGATGCCGAAGCCGGCCAGGGTCCAGCGCAGGGCAGTCTTGCCGCGCCAGCCGCGGAAGTGGCGGCCGACCAGCAGGGCGCCGAAGGTGAACCAGGAAATGAAGGCGAACAAGACCTTATGGCTGAAGGTGAGGGGCTTGCCGAACAGTTCCTCGGAAAAGAGCACCCCGGACAGCAAGGTCAGGGTCAGCAACAGGAAGGCCACGTTCACCAGGCGGAACAGCAGGCGTTCCATAGTCAGCAAGGGCGGCAGGCTGGCCAGCAAGGGGGAAAGGCGACCTTGGTGCAGATGCTTTTCCAGGGCCGTCATCAGCAGGGCGTGGAGGGCGGCGATGGTGAACAGGCTGTAGGCCAGCATGGCCATCAGGAAATGGATGCGGAAGGCCGGATTGGCGGCGTTGGCGATGATGTGTTCCTCCGGCACCAGGGCCGGTAGCAGCACGCAGACGGCGGCCACCGGCAGGCCGAGCAGGGACAGGCCGTCGATGCGGATGTAGAAGCTCTCGATCCAGTACAGGGCCAGGGCCAGCCAGAGCATGGCGGAAAGAGCGGTGGCAAAGCCGAAGTGCATCACCCCCTGGGGGAAGATGCCCTCCCGCAGGCTGACGGCGTGGAACAGCAGGGCCAGGAACAGACCAAACCGCTCGGCCGGATGGATGACCGGGGCGGGGCGGGCCAGGGTGGCGCCCTGCCAACGACTGCGCCATAGCCAGGCGGCCAGGGCGGCGTAGAGGGCGGCGGGAATCAGATGCAGTAAAATCGCAGGCATCCTGCAAGTCTAACGCAAGCCCGCACCGGGCCGTTCTTGCTTTTCTCGTTTCCGGGACATCCCATGCTCGATAACCTGACCCAACGCCTCGCCAAGGTCGTCAAGACCATGCGCGGCCAGGCCCGCCTGACCGAAGACAACATCGCCGACATGCTGCGGGAAGTCCGCATGGCCTTGCTGGAAGCGGACGTCGCCCTTCCCGTAGTCAAGGACTTCATCGCCCGGGTCAAGGAAAAGGCCGTCGGCCAGGAGGTGATCGGATCCCTGTCGCCGGGCCAGGCCCTGGTGGGCGTGGTGCACCGGGAGTTGGCCGATCTGATGGGCGGCGCGGCGGTCGGCCTCAACCTGGCCAGCCAACCGCCGGCCATCATCCTCATGTCCGGCTTGCAGGGGGCGGGTAAGACCACCACCACCGCCAAGCTGGGCAAGTGGCTCAAGGAACGGCAAAAGAAAAAGGTGCTGACGGTCAGTTGCGACGTCTATCGCCCCGCCGCCATCGAGCAGTTGAAAACCGTGTCGGAGCAGGCCGGGATCGACTTCTTCCCTTCCGCGCCGGGCCAGAAGCCCGCCGACATCGCCGCCGCCGCCCTGGACTGGGCCAAGCGTCATTACTACGACGTGCTCTTCGTCGATACCGCCGGCCGCCTGGCCATCGACGAGGCCATGATGGCCGAGATCAAGCAGCTCCACGCCCAGCTCAATCCGGTCGAGTGCCTGTTCGTGGTGGATGCCATGCTGGGCCAGGACGCGGTCAATACCGCCAAGGCCTTCAACGAGGCCCTGCCCCTGACCGGTGTCATCCTGACCAAGCTGGATGGCGACTCCCGTGGCGGCGCGGCCCTGTCGGTGCGTCACGTGACCGGCAAGCCCCTCAAGTTCGCCGGTATCGGCGAAAAGCTGACCGGCCTGGAGGAGTTCCACCCCGAGCGCATGGCCGCCCGCATCCTGGGCATGGGCGACATTCTCGGTCTGGTGGAAGAGGCGCAGCGCAACGTCGATCAGGACAAGGCCAAGGAATTCGTGCAGAAAATGAAGTCCGGCAAGGGCTTCGACCTCAACGATTTCAAGGACCAGATTTCCCAGATGCGCAAAATGGGCGGCCTTTCCAGCCTGATGGACAAACTGCCGGCCCAATTTGGCGCCATGGCGCAACAAGCCGGTGGCGCCGTGGAGGACAAGGCCGTGCGCCGCATCGAGGGCATCATCAACTCCATGACGCCCCTGGAGCGCAGCAAGCCGGAGCTGATCAAGGCCAACCGCAAGCGCCGCATCGCCGCCGGCGCCGGTGTTCAGGTGCAGGAAGTGAATCGCCTGCTCAACCAGTTCGAGCAGACCCAGAAGATGATGAAGCAGTTCTCCAAGGGCGGCATGGCCAAGATGATGCGCGGCCTGAAAGGCATGATGCCCGGCATGCGCTGAGGCGCACATGGGTTAGCGGGCAGCGCCCGCTAACCCCAAGGGGCCGTCATGCCTATCCCCCAACCCCTTCCCCGCGGGAAGGGGTTATCGGGCAACGCCCGATAACCCTAGGGGAATTCGAGACCTATCCCCCTAACCCCTTCCCCGAGGGAAGGGGCGACTGGTCAGGGCGCGGTTCGCGCCCTTTTGGTTTTATACCCCGGCGATCAGGGCTTCGATTTCGGCGAAGGTGCGGGCCATTTCGTGGGTGTGGATTTGCACGCCCAGTTGCCGGGCGATCTGGGAGGCGGAAAACACGCCCAGCAGGGTTTGCTTGCCGTCCGCGCCGTCCCCCACCACCAGGGCGTGGGCGCGACCGGCGGTTTTCAGGGTGGCGACGATGCTGCCCACCGTGGCTTTGCGTACTTCGGCGAGGGGCAGGACCTCCATGGCCGAAACGGGCACCATGATGTCCGCCACCCGCAGTTCGCTACGCTTGATGTTGCGGTTTTGCGCCACCAGCACCGGCTTTTCCCCCAGCACGTCGGCGGAGGTGATGACGCCATCGATGCGGCGGGATGCCCCGGCCACCAGCAGCAGTCGCACACCGCGCAGGATCATGGACTGGTTGGCTTCCTCCAGGCTTGCGTCCTCGCCGATGGTGGCCGAGGGAAAGCGGGAAAGATCAGTCATGACCCGCTCGGCCGGCGAGTCGGCGGTGACGGGCGGCGGATTGAAGGCCTCCAGCACGTAGCAGCCGGCGGGGGCCACGGGGGTTTGGCGCAGGGGGCGATAAGCGCTTTCTTGCTGCATTTTTGTCTCCTCGTTTGATGTGGTTCTTCTTTCACAGCGAAACCATCATACCTCCGGGAAGCGGACTACCAGGGGCGGGCGAGGGCCGAACAGGGGGGGCGGGTGTTGTACTTTTGTTCTAGGCGACCGGGGCCTAGGGGCGGGCCTCGATCACCCGCGGCCCCCAGCCCCAGCTTTTTTCCCAGGCGCCGCGCACCAGGTTCGGATATTCGGCCTGGCCGAGGCTGCCGTTGTAGCGGCCCAGGGCGCGGAACAGGTCGCCATTCTCGATGTCCAGGTAGTGGCGCAGGATGGTGCAGCCGTAGCGCAGATTGGTCCGCATTTCGAACAGGCTGTCGTCGCTGCGGCCAATCAGCTTGACCCAAAAGGGCATCACCTGCATGTAGCCCCGGGCACCGGCCCCGGACACGGCGTACTTGCGGAAGCCGCTTTCCACCTGAATCAGGCCCAGTACCAATTGGGGATCAAGGCCGGCCCGGGTGGCCTCGTAGTGCACGGAGCGGAGGAAGTCGAGCCGGTACTCCCGGTCCGGCAGGCGTTTTTCCAGCCGACGGGACATTTCCGTCAGCCAATCCACGGCTTCCAGCGGGTTCTTGAAGGAACTGGCGGGGGGTTTTTGGTCGGCGATGATGCGGGACAGGGCCGCTTGAACGCTGGCGGCCAGGGGCTCGTACTTCTGGGCCCCGGCCAGGGCCTGGCCCGAGCCCAGGGCCCCGGCCAGAAGGAGGGCGATCAGTCGTCCGCTCAGGCGCACAGCATTTGTTGCAGGGCGGCCACGACGCCATCCTGGGCGAGCATGGTGGGTTCGGCGTCACGCCGGCCCTTGTACTCGATCTGGCCTTCCTTCAGGCCCCGTTCGCCCACCACCAGGCGGTGGGGCACGCCGATCAGTTCCCAGTCGGCAAACATGGAGCCGGGGCGCTCGTCCCGGTCGTCCAGCAGGGCGTCGATGCCCGCGGCTTGCAGGTCGGCCAGCAGTTGATCAGCCGCTTGGCGCACGGCGTTGGACTTGCCGTAGCCCATGGGGACGATGACCACGCTGAAGGGCGCAATGGCGGTGGGGAAGATGATGCCCTTGTCGTCGTGGTTCTGCTCGATGGCGGCACCGACAATGCGGGAGACGCCAATGCCGTAACAGCCCATTTCCATGACCTGTTCCTTGCCCTGTTCGTCGAGGAACTTGCAATTGAGGGCCTCGGCGTACTTGGTGCGCAGTTGGAAGATGTGACCCACTTCAATGCCACGGCACAGGGCCAGGGCGCCCTTGCCGTCGGGGCTGGGGTCGCCGCTGACGACGTTTCGGAGGTCGGCCACTTCGGGTTCCGGCAGGTCGCGGCCAAAATTCACGCCGCTCAGGTGGAAGCCTTCTTCGTTGGCGCCGCAGGTGAAGTCGGCCATGGCCGCCACGGTGCGATCCGCCACCACGCGGATGCCTTGCTTGATCGCCACGGGGCCGATGTAACCGGGCTTGCAACCCAGGGCTTCGACAATTTCCTCATCCTTGGCAAAGCGGAACTCGCCCACGATCTTGGCGGCCTTGATTTCGTTCAGTTCATGGTCGCCCCGCAGCAGCAACAGGACGAAGGCGGGATTTTCTTCCCCCGCCATGACGGCCACGGCCTTGACCATTTGGGTGAGCTGAATGCCGAGGAAGGCGGCCACGTCTTCGCACTTGGTCTTGCCAGGCGTGGCCTTCTTTTCCAGGGCTTGGCTGGCGGTGCCACGGCCTGTGGTCGGTGCCAGGGCTTCGGCCAGTTCCACGTTGGCGGCGTAGTCGGAGTCGGGGCAGTAAGCGATGTCGTCTTCGCCGGTGTCGGCAATGACGTGGAATTCATGGGAGCCAGTACCGCCAATGGAGCCCGTATCCGCCGCCACGGCGCGGAACAGCAGGCCCAAACGGCTGAAGATGCGGTGATAGGTGTCGTACATGTTGCGGTATTCCCGCTCCAGGTCGGCGTAGCTGGTGTGGAAGGAGTAGCCGTCCTTCATCAGGAACTCACGACCGCGCATGACGCCGAAACGGGGGCGAATCTCGTCGCGGAACTTGCTTTGAATTTGGTAGAAGTGCCGGGGCAGTTGGCGGTAGCTGCGGACTTCCTTGCGCACGAAGTCGGTGATGACTTCCTCGTGGGTGGGACCGATGACGAAGTCGCGCTGGTGGCGGTCCTTGAAGCGCAGCAGCTCGGGGCCGTATTTCGGTCCGCGACCGGATTCTTCCCACAGTTCAAAGGGTTGCACGGCGGGCATGAGCATTTCCAGGGCGCCGGCCCGGTTCATTTCCTCCCGCACGATGCCTTCCACCTTGCGCAGTACCCGCAGCCCCATGGGGGTCCAGTTATAGATGCCGCCGGCCAGGCGACGGATCAAACCGGCCCGCATCATGAGCTTATGGGAGACGATTTCGGCGTCGGAAGGAGCTTCTTTCAGGGTGGAAATGAAAAACTGGGTAGCGCGCATGGCGAAGTCCGGGAGTGAATTTCAGAAGAGGGCGGATTTTACCGAAGCCGCACTGCTTTCCCCGGCGGGGCGTTTATGAAAGAATTGGGTCCAATTCAACATTCAAAGGTTTCATCATGCTCGACCGGGAAGGATTTCGCCCGAACGTCGGCATTGTTCTGACCAACAGCCACAATCAGGTTTTCTGGGGCAAGCGCATCCGCGAGCATTCATGGCAGTTCCCCCAAGGGGGCATCAAGAAGGGCGAGTCGCCCGAGGAGGCCATGTTCCGCGAACTGCACGAGGAAATCGGGCTGAAGCCGGAGCATGTCCGCATTCTTGGCCGTACCCGCGACTGGCTGCGCTACGAGGTGCCCAAGCAGTGGATTCGCCGTGAGTGGCGCAGCACCTACAAGGGGCAGAAGCAGATCTGGTTCCTGCTGCGCTTGGTTGGTCGCGACGCGGACATCAACCTGCGTGCCACCGAACAACCCGAGTTCGACGCTTGGCGCTGGAATGACTTCTGGATTCCCCTTGATGCGGTGATCGAATTCAAGCGTCAGGTCTATGCCTCGGCCCTCACCGAGTTGGCGCGCCATGTCTTCCATGATCCGGCGGACCGAGTGCCGCGCTGGACGTCGGAGTCCAGCCTGGTCGCTGACCAACAGGCCCAGCAGCAATGAAGGTCGCAACCCGTATCTTCCTGGGGGCGCTGGTCGCTACCATGGCCATACCGACGCTGGCCCAAGTGACTAGCGTGAACGGCGACCCGAACAGCTGGCGCAGTAACGACCTGCCTGACGAGGGGCCCTGGACTGAAAAAACGGTGGCCTTGCCCCCCTTTCCCAAGGAGGCGGATCTGCTGGAGTTTTACGTGGCTGCCGTCGCCAGCAACCGGTTTTTCATCGACAAGACCTCCATTGCTCCCAGCGAGGACGGTGTGGTCCGCTATACCCTGGTGATCCAGACTTCTGGCGGCGCGACCAACGTGACCTACGAGGGCATCCGCTGCGATACCGGGGAAGTCAAGGTCTACGGTCTGGGCAGGAACGATGGCACTTGGGCGCAATCGCGCAATCCGCAATGGAAGCCCATCGAGAACAAGCCTATCAATCGCCACCATGCCGCCTTGCGCGCAGAGTACTTCTGTACCCAAGGCATGATCCGCGATCAGGCGGAAGGCATTGCCGTCCTCAAGCGCGGCCCCCAGCGCTAGCCTTTCCGGGAACACCATGGATCGGTTGATCGTTGAGTTCGACAAGGCGCTGCGGGCGGTGTTTGCCCCGGCGCCGACGCGCCGTGCCCGTCCCGGCGCCGACCTGCCGGAAGCATCCCTCAGTGAAGCCGAAAAACGCCATGCGGTGGCGCTGATGCGAGTCAATCACTGCGGGGAAATCTGCGCCCAGGCCCTGTACCAGGGCCAGGCCTTAACTTCCCGCGATCCGGCGATCCGGGAAACCATGGAGCACGCGGCCTGGCAGGAAACCGAGCACCTCAATTGGACGGAAGCGCGGATTGAGGAGCTGGGGGGGCGCAAGAGCCTGCTCAACCCTCTCTGGTATGCCGGGTCGCTGGCTATCGGCGTGGCTGCCGGAATCTTGGGGGACGATTGGAATCTGGGCTTCCTGGCGGAAACGGAACGCCAGGTGGAAAGCCATCTTGCGGGCCATCTGACATCCCTGCCCGATCAGGATCTCCGCTCCCGGGAGGTGGTGGCGCAGATGCAGGAGGATGAGCGGTCCCATGCCGAAACCGCCCTTGCCTACGGCGCGCGGGACTTGCCGCTGCCGGTCAAATTGGCCATGCGCGGCATGGCCAAGGTCATGACCGGTACGGCCTATTACATCTAGTCGCCGTTCGGTCAGACCTCGACGATTTCGAAGCTGTGGCTGATCTCGGCGGTTTTGCCGAGCATGATGGAAGCCGAGCAATATTTTTCGGCCGACAATTTGATCGCCCTTTCCACCGCGTCGGTCTTGAGACCCTTGCCGCTGACCACGAAGTGCATGTTGATCCGGGTGAAGACCTTCGGATCGCTATCGGCCCGCTCGGCGCTCAGCTTGACGCTGCAATCCGTCACTTCTTGACGACTTTTCTTGAGGATCATCACCACGTCAAAAGCCGTGCAACCACCGGTGCCGGCCAGGACGGTTTCCATGGGACGTGGCGCCAGGTTGCGTCCGCCCGCGTCCGGGGGGCCGTCCATGGCGATCAAGTGACCGCTGCCTGTTTCCGCGATAAAGCTCATGCCATCGTGCCAACGTACTGTGCATTCCATGATTGCGACCTGTCGTCCGTAATGTGATGAATAGGGGATGAAGAAGACCTGCGATTGTAAGCGGGCTTGCCACCGGGCCGGCCGTCTCTGGCCGTGGAGTTTGGGTTAGCTTGTTTCTTAATGTGAAATTGCCTATTGCAATATGAAAAATCGAGGAGTACCATGCGATCCATGGTCGATGAAGCGTAGGTAGTTGCTCCTTCATCCCGCCGTTGTCTCCTCCACCCTCCTCCAATTGGTGTGGATTCACGCAACCCACTCTCGGGTTGCGTTTTTTTTGGCGCATGTTTGACATGGGGAAAGTCGTGAAATAGAATGCGCGGCTTTTCTGCGTTTGCTCCCCCTTTTCTGTGGGAGCGTTTGAGACAGGGACTCTTCCATGAAAACCTTTTCTGCCAAGCCGCATGAGGTCAAGCGGGACTGGTTCGTCGTTGATGCGACGGACAAGGTTCTGGGCCGGCTGGCTTCCGAAATCGCTCACCGCCTGCGCGGTAAGCACAAGGCTGAATACACCCCCCACGTTGATACCGGCGATTACATCGTCGTCGTGAATGTGGAAAAACTGCGCGTGACTGGTGCCAAGGCGCAGGACAAGAAGTACTACCGCCACTCCGGTTACCCCGGCGGTATCTACGAAACCAATTTCACCAAGCTGCAACAGCGCTTCCCCGGCCGCATTCTGGAAAAGGCCGTGAAGGGTATGCTGCCCAAGGGTCCCCTGGGTTACGCCATGCTGAAGAAGCTCAAGTCTTATGCTGGTAGCGCTCATCCCCATAGCGCCCAGCAGCCCAAGACCCTGGATATCTAAGGAATCGACATGGCGACCAATTATTTCTATGGCACCGGCCGTCGCAAGACTGCTGTCGCCCGCGTGTTCATGAAGCCGGGTTCCGGCAAGATCACCGTCAATGACAAGCCCGTGGATGAGTTCTTCTCCCGCGAAACCGGTCGTATGGTGGTGCGTCAGCCCCTGGAACTGGTGCAGCACGTCAGTACTTTCGACATCATGGTCAATGTGACCGGTGGTGGTGAGTCCGGTCAGGCCGGTGCCGTTCGTCACGGTATCACCCGCGCCCTGATCGAATACGATGCCGCCCTGAAGTCCTCCCTGTCCAACGCCGGCTTCGTGACTCGCGATGCCCGTGAAGTGGAACGGAAGAAGGTCGGTCTGCACGGTGCTCGCCGTCGCAAGCAATTCTCCAAGCGTTAATTCTCGGAGTCCCTGCACGAAAAGCCGCCTCCGGGCGGCTTTTTGCTTTTGGCGGTGAAGGTGCGCCGGGCTGATAAGATTCCCGGTTTGTTTCGCAGTGAATGTGGAGTCGGTGATGATCAAAGTCGGAGTGGTCGGAGGGACGGGATATACCGGGGTCGAGTTGTTGCGCCTGCTGGCACAGCATCCCCATGTGGAACTGACGGCGGTGACCTCGCGTGGCGAGGCGGGTACTGCCGTGGCCGATATGTTCCCCAGCCTGCGCGGCCGTGTCGGTGTTCAATTCACCGATCCGGCAGCCTCCCATTTGGACCAATGCGATCTGGTGTTTTTTGCGACGCCCAATGGCATCGCCATGCAACAGGCCCAGGCGCTGTTGGATGCAGGGGTCAAGGTGATCGATTTGGCCGCCGATTTCCGCATCAGCGACGTGGCGGAGTGGGAAAAATGGTACGGCATGAGCCACGCGAGCCCGGCCCTGGTGGCGGAGGCAGTGTATGGCCTGCCCGAGGTCAATCGGGACAAGATCCGCGGCGCCCGATTGGTGGCCAACCCCGGCTGCTATCCCACGGCCACGCAACTGGGTTTCCTGCCCCTGGTGGAAGCTGGCTGCATTGCGCTCGACCATCTGATCGCCGATACCAAATCGGGGGTGTCCGGTGCCGGTCGCAAGGCGGAAGTGGGGATCCTGTTTTCCGAGGCCGGCGACAATTTCAAGGCCTACGGTGTCCCCGGTCATCGGCACCTGCCGGAAATTCGCCAGGGCTTGGCCCGAGCTGCGGGGCAACCGGTGGGACTCACTTTCGTACCTCACCTGACTCCCATGATCCGCGGCATTCATGCGACGCTCTATGCCCGCCTCACCAAGGAAGTGGATCTGCAAGCCCTGTTTGAACAGCGCTATGCCGCCGAGCCCTTCGTCGATGTCCTGCCCGCCAAGTCCCATCCCGAAACCCGTTCCGTCAGGGCGGCGAATCTATGCCGTATCGCCGTGCACCGGCCCCAGGGGGGGGATACCGTGGTCGTCCTGTCGGTGATCGACAATCTGGTGAAGGGGGCCGCCGGGCAAGCGGTGCAAAACATGAACATCATGTTCGGTTTCGACGAGTCTGCGGGCCTGACCCAGATTCCCGTTCTGCCATGAAGTGGAAGCGCTGGCGCGCGCGCTTCGGCATTTCGGCCCCGCGTCTCGCTATTCGGCCCCATGTGCCCTGGTATTGGCGGGCCTTGGCGGCCGTCCTTATCCTTGCCGTGGCGCTTGTCCTGGCGCGGTGGGTTTATGATGCCGGTCGCAGCCTGGCTGGGTTCGAGTGGGATCGCAGCGAACAGGAGCTGACGACAATCAAGAGCGAGCTGGCGCGGCTCAGGGAAGAAAACCAGGAGCTGAGAAGGGTTTCGAACGCTAGCGAAAGCCGGTTGCAGATAGAGCAGACGGCCCAGGAGCGATTAACAGAGCAGACCCGACGGCTGGAGGCGGAAAACGGCCAGCTCAAGGAAGAGTTGGCGGTGTTCGAGAGCCTGGCCAGCGGGTCGGCGAAAATGGCGGTGACAGGCATGTCACGCCTGTCGGTGGAAAGCAACGGCGCCGGCAGTTACCGCTATCGGGTGCTGTTGACGGCCGGCAGCAGCCAGGGGGATCGGGAACTGGCCGGTACGGTGCAGATCGGCGTCACTGGGCTTCAAGGCGACAAACCTGTTATGCTGACATTCCCGCGTGCTGGCGAAAAGGAAACCCGAGTCAGTTTTCGCCGCTTCCTGCGCCATAGCGGAAGCTTTCAGGTACCGGATGGCGTGAGAGTGACGGAAGTGGAAGCGCGTTTGCTGGTGGGCGGCGCAGTGCAGGCTTCGACCAAAACGCATCTGTAGACGCCGGGTTTCGGTCCGGCCTTGCATTAGTCAAAGGAGACCCCATGTTCTCTTCCAAGAAGCCAAAGCCCCAGGGCCGGATCGACTGCCTGATCGGCGCCGGAACCAAAGTGGTGGGCGATGTGACTTTTAGCGGCGGCCTGCGCGTGGACGGCGAGATCAAAGGCAATGTCCAAGCTGCCGGCGACCAGCCGAGCACCCTGGTCATCAGCGAGCACGCCCGGATTGAGGGCGAGATCAACGTCTCCCACCTGGTGATCAACGGCACGGTCATCGGCCCGCTGCACGCCAGCGAGTTGTTGGAACTGCAACCCAAGGCCAGGGTCACAGGCGATGTGGAGTATGGCACCATCGAAATTCATCTGGGCGCCGTGGTTCAGGGGCGCTTGATCCATCAAGGCCAGATTTCAAAATCCGTCGAGTTGAAACTCGCGAGCACCAACTGAGAGGCGGTTTAGGCCGCATGATTTGATTAAGAAAGGAGAACGAAATGAATGCTCCCACCGAGACCCCGAGCCCCTTCGTGTTTACCGATAGTGCCGTCGCCAAGGTGAAGGATTTGATCGCCGAAGAGGGTAACCCCGAGCTGAAGCTGCGGGTATTCGTGACCGGGGGCGGTTGCTCCGGTTTCCAATACGGCTTCACTTTCGACGAAGTGAAAAACGATGACGATACCGCCCTGGTCAAGGACGGCGTGACCTTGCTCATCGATCCCATGAGCTACCAATATCTGGTCGGCGCCGAAATCGATTACACCGAAAGCCTGGAAGGTTCCCAGTTCGTGATCAAGAATCCCAACGCCACGAGCACCTGCGGCTGCGGTTCTTCCTTTTCCGTATAAAACTGTCGGACTACCAACGACAAGGGGCGCCGCGGCGCCCCTTGTCGTTGCTACTGGCGACGAATCACGCGGGGTAGCAGGCTCCCAAGATCCGTCGACCACGGGCGCCGGTGACCTCCGGCAGATTGCCCGGTTGGTGGTGGGTGTGCTGACGAGCGAGCCAGGCAAAGGCGACGGCTTCCACCCAATCCGGGGGGATGCCCAGGGATTCCGTGCTCGCAATGGACGCGCCGGGTAACAGTTGGCCCAATTGTTCCAGAAGGGTCTGGTTATGGGCACCGCCGCCGCAGACAAACAATTCATCTGGCTCGCCGCACCAGTGGTGCACGGCGTTGGCGGCGGATTGCGCCGTCAAATGGAGCAGTGTGGCCTGTACGTCCTCGGGTTTTTCCTGACCGGAGAGATGGCCCTGAAGCCAGGCGAGGTTGAATTCTTCCCGGCCACAGCTCTTGGGTGGTTGGTTGCTGAAGAATGGATGGGTCAGCAAAGTTTTCAGCAAGGCCGGCAAGACGGTGCCGGTCGCGGCCCAACGGCCGTCTTCATCGTAGGGCTTACCCAGATGGCCCTCAATCCAGGCATCCAGCAAGATGTTGGCGGGGCCGCAGTCGAAGCCCTGAACCGGCTGTCCTGGGCGCAGATTGGTCAGGTTGGCGATGCCACCGAGATTCAACAGTACGCGGTGGCGTCGCTCATCTTGGAACAGGGCCGCGTGAAATGCGGGAACCAGGGGCGCGCCCTGGCCGCTGGCGGCGATGTCACGACTGCGGAAATCAGCAATGACGGCAATGCCGGTCAGCTCAGCCAATAGTGCCGGGTTGTTCACTTGTAGGCTGTAGCCGGCGTCCGGGCGATGGCGCAGGGTCTGGCCGTGGCAGCCGATGGCCGTGATCGCCGAAGCGGGCAGGCCGTGTTGTGCAAGTAATTGGGTGGTCGCCTTGGCATACAACTCGGCCAAGTGCTGGGCCAGGCGCGCGGTACGGTGCAACTCGTCGTGGCCGGAGCTGCTCAGGGCCAGTATTTCCTGGCGCAACTGCGCATGGTAAGGCAGATAACTGGTTTCCAGGGTGCGCTGCCCCTGAGCGGAAAACTCCACCAGGACGGCATCAACGCCGTCCAGGCTGGTGCCGGACATCAGTCCAATGAACAGCTCAGTGCCCATGGTGTTCAGTCGAGGGCTGCGGTGTTACTGCCGCTGGTTTGCGAAAGCAAGTCGAGTCTGGGCGCGGCAAGCTGTAATAGTGCGGTTTTCTGCTGGGGCGTGAGGACGGGGGCGCCCGGTAGGGCAACCGTCAAGGGGTTTTGGTGTACGCCATCGACGCGGAATTCGTAGTGCAGATGGGGGCCGCTGGCCAGGCCACTCATCCCGGTGTAGGCGATGGTGTCCCCCTGGCTGACACGACTACCCTGGCGCAGGCCGGCAGCAAAAGCGGACAGATGGCCGTAGAGGGTGGAGTAGCGTCCTTGGTGGCGGAGGACGACGACCTTGCCGTACCCGCCTTGTACCCCGATGAATTCGACCACGCCGTCGCTGGTGGCGCGTACGCGGGTGCCAATGGGGGCGCCGTAGTCAACGCCCTTGTGGGCACGCCAGGTTTGCAGGACCGGATGGAAGCGGGCGGAGGAGAAGCCCGATGTCACGCGAGAGAACTCCAGAGGGGAGCGCAGAAAGGCTTTGCGCAGGCTTTTCCCGTCGGGGCTGTAGTAGCCGCCCTTGCCGTTGCCGCCATCGAACCAAAGGGCGCGATAGCGTTTGCCGTCGTTGATGAATTCCGCCGCCAGGATCTTCCCCGGCTTGATGAGACGGCCTTGGTAGTTTTGCGTTTCGTAGACGACAGAAAACCGATCGCCCTTGCGCAGGTCCCGATGGAAATCGATGTCGCCGCCGAAGACGTCGGCGAGCTGGGTGGCGATGGCGTCGGGGATGCCGGCGCTATCCGTGGCGCCGAACAAGGAATAGCGAATTTCGGCGGACTTGACTTGGACCTGGTTTTCCAGGGGCAAGGTTTGGGTAAAGATCCGGTAGCCTGTCGGGCTGGCCGTGATTTGTAGTACCTGATCGCCTGCGCCGTTGAGGGGAAAGGTCAGCGCGATCAGTTGGCCGTTGTCGTCGACGCGGGCGCTCAGTAATTTACCGGGAGAGAGTTGGCGAAACAGCAGTCCAGCCTCGGGCTGGGATTGGAGTTTGGGCAGCAGTCCATCGTCTTCGATGCCGAGCCGTTTGAATAGGGTAGCTACCGTATCCCCGGGGCGCACCCGTTCCTCGCGGACGAAGCTTTGAGGCTGGGGCTGATTGTCGCTGTCGAGGGGGGTAAAAGAAAGGCTGAGGGTTTCCGCGTAATCCCGTTGCTGAACATGTTCGGTTTGGGTCGTGGGCGAGGTGCCAAAGGCGGTAACCATGGCGAACAGACCAACGGTGGCAACACCACCCAAAAGCCATGCGTGCTTGGGGCGTAGGGGCCTCACCGAGGAAGGCGAGGAGGGCTGCGTTAGAATCCGGCTCTTTTGATGGTCCATGCGCTAGTCGGACGACGATGAGATCGCCCGAGTTTAACATGGGCGAAAAACACGCTATCGGAACGAAAATGAGCGACATCCAAACCCAACTTGCACTCATCAAGCGCGGTGCCGAAGAGCTGCTGATCGAGGCTGACCTGGTCGAGAAGCTGAAAACCGGGCGCCCGCTGCGGATCAAGGCCGGCTTCGACCCGACGGCACCGGACCTGCACCTTGGCCATACGGTCCTGATCAATAAGATGCGGCACTTCCAGGAGCTGGGGCACCACATCATGTTCCTGATTGGCGACTTCACCGGGATGATCGGTGATCCGACCGGCAAGAATGCCACGCGACCGCCCCTGTCCAAGGAGCAGATCCTCCAGAACGCCCAGACTTATCGCGAGCAGGTGTTCAAAATCCTCGACCCGGAAAAGACTGAGGTGTGCTTCAACTCCGCCTGGTTCGATCAATTCGGCGCGGCCGGGATGATCAAGTTGGCCGCCCACCACACCGTGGCGCG
>NZ_BAAGIA010000001.1:320000-557500 GCF_054658675.1 Denitratisoma sp. agr-D3
GAAGCCCCGGTAAACGGCGGCCGTAACTATAACGGTCCTAAGGTAGCGAAATTCCTTGTCGGGTAAGTTCCGACCTGCACGAATGGCGTAATGATGGCCACACTGTCTCCTCCTGAGACTCAGCGAAGTTGAAGTGTTTGTGAAGATGCAATCTCCCCGCGGCTAGACGGAAAGACCCCATGAACCTTTACTGTAGCTTTGCATTGGACTTTGACGGGACTTGTGTAGGATAGGTGGGAGGCTGTGAGACGTGGTCGCCAGATCGCGTGGAGCCAACCTTGAAATACCACCCTGGTGTCGTTGAGGTTCTAACCTTGATCCGTGAATCCGGATCGGGGACCGTGCATGGTGGGCAGTTTGACTGGGGCGGTCTCCTCCTAAAGGGTAACGGAGGAGTACGAAGGTCTTCTAGGTACGGTCGGACATCGTACTGATAGTGCAATGGCAAAAGAAGGCTTGACTGCGAGTCCAACAAGACGAGCAGGTGCGAAAGCAGGTCATAGTGATCCGGTGGTTCTGTATGGAAGGGCCATCGCTCAACGGATAAAAGGTACTCTGGGGATAACAGGCTGATTCCGCCCAAGAGTTCATATCGACGGCGGAGTTTGGCACCTCGATGTCGGCTCATCACATCCTGGGGCTGTAGCCGGTCCCAAGGGTATGGCTGTTCGCCATTTAAAGTGGTACGTGAGCTGGGTTTAAAACGTCGTGAGACAGTTTGGTCCCTATCTGCCGTGGGCGTTGGATATTTGAGGGGGCCTGCTCCTAGTACGAGAGGACCGGAGTGGACGTACCTCTGGTGTACCGGTTGTGACGCCAGTCGCATCGCCGGGTAGCTAAGTACGGAAGAGATAACCGCTGAAAGCATCTAAGCGGGAAACTCGCCTCAAGATGAGATATCCCGGGAACTCGATTCCCCTAAAGGGTCGTCCAAGACCAGGACGTTGATAGGTTGGGTGTGGAAGTGCAGTAATGCATTAAGCTAACCAATACTAATTGCCCGTGCGGCTTGACCCTATAACTTTGAGTGCCAGTGGCTAATCACCACGAGCAACTCTGCGCAAAATGCATCACCAACCTCATTAAATCTTTACTTCACCGAATCATGTGTCTTGAGCTAACAGCTATACGCTCACCCTCTCGACACGCCAGTTTAGTCTGGTGCCCATAGCGTCTTGGAACCACCCCTTCCCATCCCGAACAGGACCGTGAAACAAGACCGCGCCAATGATATTGCCCACTCGGGTGAGAAAGTAGGTCAGCGCCAGACCCCCCTCAAACAAACGCCCCTCCTGTCTCCAGGTGGGGCGTTTGCATTTGTAGTTGCACTTCCGTGCAACGCTTGATCAACCCTTGATCTCCGCCTCGATAGGCTTCACAACGGCTGTGCGCTGAGTCCTGCTTAACCACCTCAGAACCTGAGTGAAGCAATCACTGGCCTTACTACAGACGAGAAAATCAGCGCTGGTATAAAGACGGTAGGGTATTCAAAGGTCCCCCATTTGTCGGTAGTTCGAGGGAGAACGGCTGTTAGCAGCATGTGGGAATGCTGCTGCACAGAGCGATTCGCCAGCTGCTTACGCATAGGCCTATGCCTTCACGACAGCACCTGCGTTTAGCTAGCCAGGTACTTTGAAGAAATCCCGGATACGATTCAGCAGGGTTTCATGACTTGGCTTGCGCGTCGCTAATGCGCTCTGATGGAGCGCATGCCTGGCCTTCTCCAACTCGTCCTCACGGCTGGACAGTATTCGAGAAATTTCCTCGGCAACGCCAGGACGAGCCTGAATGATCGTATTGAGGCCAGTCTTGCCAAGGCTATAGCAATCCACATCGGTGTGTGCCACCACGGTCGCTCGTCTGGGCTCGCCGGTCATGAGGCCCATTTCGCCAAAAACGGAGCCGGGCTTGAGGGTGGTGAGCAATTGCCGGCCATGGTCGGACTCAATCAGCACATCGGCCTCACCGGCGATCAGTATGTAGAGCCAGTCAGCCGCCGTTCCTTGACGGGTGATCACGTCGCCACTGGTGAATGGGGCATGGACCAGATGGGAGGAGAGCGTCTGCAACTCTTCCTGAGATAGTTCCTTGAACAATTCGACACCACGCAGGGCATCAATGCGTCGTTGTTGCTCGCGCTGCGCCAGCAACTGTTCGTGGGTTTCGTTTTCCTTGACGATATGGCGCACTTCCTGGGGAATGGCGAGGGACATGCCAGCGCGTTCAAGCGCATAAAAGACGTGGGCTCGTACCTCGGAATCGGTCGGATCGTCCACGTTGGGATCGGTCAGCCAATAGCGTAGAGCATAGCGCGCATAACCGGGGCCGAATTCCATCACCACGACCTGTGGGCTCGGTTCGCGGGCGACATTGGCGATCTCTGCCTCCCGTACCACCCGCTCAACAACTTCAATGACACGGTGGGGAGGGTGATCGAAATCGACGTTGAACCAAATCCAGCGGCGCCAGGGTGTGGCTTGACTGGTGGCTGCTCCTACAACGGAAAACTTGTTCTTCATCAGAAAGCTGTTGGGGATGACCACTTTTTCGCCATTACGGGTGGCGACCTTGGTGTAGCGCCAGCGGATATCGATTACCCGCCCGGATACCCCTTCGAGAACGATCCAGTCGCCGATTTCGACCGAGTGATCCAGATGGATCGCCAGGCCGCCAAGGACATTGCCTAGTGTGTCCTGCATTGCAAAGGCAACGATGGCCGTGATCAACGCGGAGGTGGCGACTATCTGAGAGGGGTCGAGACCGGCATAGCGCAGGCGGATGACACACCAAAAGCCGTAAGCAATCGTGACGGTCAGATCCTCGAGGATGCGAGGCGTCTCAATCCGCAAAAAGGGGAGGATGAGGCGGAAAAGAAGCAGGCCGACAAAACGGATCAAGGCGATGCCCACTGTAACCACACAGAGGGCATATAGCCCAGCGCCAATATCCCGCCAGCCGAGTGCATCCATCAGCGCCCCAGCTAATTGACCGAACAAACTCAGAATGAAAAAGGTCAGCGTCTGTTTTAGTACGTAAAGACTGCCCACGGGAAGCGCTCGTCGCAAGAACAGCCATAGGGTAAAGCCGAAGAGAATCAGCCAGGGTTCTTCCGGCGTCCAAAAAAGATGAAAGGCGTGAGTCACGAAATCGAACACGGGGGGGGCCTCAACGTTGAGTGACTAATGATTTTATTGTCGGCCATTGACGACGGCTGACGGGAATTTTTTCATCGACCCCCTCAATCAACAACCACCATCGACCATCTGCGCCGCCATCACTGGCCTCACGCAGACAGCCCTTGATGGCACAACGGGCAACTAGGCAATTGCGGTGTGTCCTTAGAAAACGGTCGCCAAATTCGTCTTCCAATTTATTCAGGGTCTCATCCAGCAAGTGTTCGCCGTGACGGGTACGGGCTGACACGTATTTGGCATCTGCGCGCAGGTAGAGAATGTCCTGGACGGGAATCAAGATCAAACGTCCCCGTTCACTGGCGCAAAGGTGAGTCCGCCCGCCGGGGGCCAAAATCCGCAACACGTCTGCGTCCATTGCGCCAGCCCGAGGGGGGGGTACTTTTCGCAACGCCGCCAGCAGCCGTTCGGCGCGCACGGGTTTGAGCAGATAATCCGTGGCGGTTAACTCAAAAGCCTTGACCGCATAGTCATCGAAGGCGGTGGTGAAAATGATTGCCGGAGGGCGTTGCCATTTTTGCAATTGCAAGGCGAGTTGCAGGCCATCCATGCGGGGCATGCGTATGTCGCTGAGGACCACATCGACCTCGGTTTGCCGCAGCAGGTCCAAGGCGGCAAGCCCATCTTCTGCTTCGCCCATGATGAGACTCGGTAATAGCGGGGCAATATCTTCCAGCAATTGCCTTAGCCGCCGCCTGGCCGGGGCCTCATCGTCCACTAGAAGCAAGCGCAGCGGTTCAGTACTCATGCCGGAAGGCCTAGACGAGTCTGTCGATAGGGAAGGATGAGCCTGACGACGAATCGGTCGCCGAGGGGAGTGCAATGGACGCTGGCGTGATCACCATAAAACAGCGCCAGACGTTCCCGAATGTTGTCCAGGGCCATGCGATTGCCGGCCTCGTGCCCATGCAGCGGTGAAGAAGGATTGCTGAGCTCAATGAGCAAAAGATCGCCTTCGCTGAAAAGGCGAATGTCGATGCAACCCGCTTCGGCCATAGGTTCGATGCCGTGATAGACAGCGTTTTCCAGTAAGGGCTGTAGAACCAGCGGCGGCATCAGGGCATCCGCCGGGCAGCGATCGATATCCCAGCGGACCTGGACCCGGTCACCCAGCCGCAAGCGTTCCAGGGAAAGGTATTGCCGGCACAGGGCCAGCTCCTCCGACAAGGGAACAAGCTCCTTGGGGTCTTGCAGGAGGGCACGGAATAAGTCCGATAACTCCTCAAGGGCCAGTTCCGCCCGTCGTGGATCGCTGCGGATGGTGCCGAGGATTGCATTCAGGCTGTTGAATAGGAAATGGGGACGGATACGAGCGGTCAGCGCCATCAGGCGGGCCTCGGCGATGGTGGGGCCAGTTTTTTCGCTGTGGAGCCGCCAGACGAGGAGCAACAAGGCGGTTACCGTGCTGCCGACCAAGACCGGAACGAGCGCCAGTCCGACCAAGTGGGACGCCGCCGCCACGACCACGACGAAGAAGAGGGAAACCAGAAGCTGCCTGCGCCAAGAGGACGCCCTGGTGACGGTCAGGGCAGGCAGCGGCGAGAGGGGGAATTGCCGTATACTTTCGCGTTCTTTGGCCATGGCGCCTGGGCGTGCTGGTGGCGATCGATTCTTTCTCATGCCGGCCGACGGGCGGGCTTCATCTTTGCGGCGTTTCGATTATGACAGAACAACAAGCATCCCACGGCGACAACCAGGACGGCAAGGTATGGTCCGGCCGGTTTTCCGAGCCCGTTTCCGACCTGGTCAAGCGTTATACCGCCTCGGTCTTTTTCGATTGTCGCATGGCTGCCCAGGATATCCGGGGCTCCCTGGCCCACGCCAAGATGTTGGCCCGTCAGGGCATCATTTCCGCAGACGACCTGACCGCCATTCAACAGGGCATGGAACGGATTCGGGGCGAAATCGAGCGGGGCGAATTCAACTGGAACCTGGATGACGAGGACGTCCACCTCAACATCGAGAAGCGTCTCACGGCCTTGGTCGGCGATGCCGGCAAGCGGCTGCACACCGGCCGCTCCCGCAACGATCAGGTTGCCACGGACATCCGCCTTTGGCTGCGGGATACACTGGACACCATCGACGTACTCCTGGCCGATTACATCCGTGCGCTGCTCGTCCTGGCTGAACGCCACGCGGAAACGCCCCTGCCCGGCTTCACCCACTTGCAGGTTGCCCAGCCCGTGACCTTCGGCCACCACCTGTTGGCCTACGTCGAAATGATGAAACGGGACCGGGAGCGGGTGAAGGACTGCCGCAAACGGGTAAACCGCTTGCCCCTGGGCGCGGCCGCCCTGGCCGGTACTACCTTCCCCATCGATCGGGAATTCGTGGCCCGGGAACTGGGCTTCGAAGCCGTCTGCGAAAACTCCCTGGACGCCGTTTCGGATCGGGATTTCGCCATCGAGTTCACCTCCCTGGCCTCCCTGATCATGGTGCACATTTCCCGCTTCTCCGAAGAGTTGATTCTGTGGATGAGCCCCCGTGTCGGTTTCATCGACATCGCCGATCGCTTCTGCACCGGCTCTTCCATCATGCCCCAGAAGAAGAATCCCGACGTGCCCGAACTGGCCCGGGGCAAGAGCGGTCGCGTCTTCGGCCACCTGATGGGCATGCTGACCTTGATGAAGGGACAGCCCCTGGCCTACAACAAGGACAACCAGGAGGACAAGGAGCCTCTGTTCGATACGGCGGACACCATCATCGACACCCTGCGCATTTTTGCCGACATGGTGCCGGGCATCACGGTCAAGCCGGATGCCATGGCCGCAGCCCTCAAGCAGGGTTACGCCACGGCCACCGACCTGGCCGACTACCTTGTGAAGAAGGGGCTTCCCTTCCGCGACGCCCACGAAGCCGTCGCCCTGGCGGTGCGTGCGGCGGAAACCAAGGGCTGCGATTTGAGCGATTTCACCTTGGCCGAGTTGCAGGCTTTTTCCGCCCTGATCGGCGAGGATGTGTTCCAAGTACTGACGGTCGCCGGTTCCCTGGCGGCCCGTAATCACATCGGCGGCACCGCGCCCGAACAGGTCAAGGCCGCCATCCTGCGGGCCAGGAACGGACTGTAGCAATCACCGGATCGTGGACCGGATCGGCAAATACGAAGTCCGCCGACCTCTCGGCGAAGGTGCCACCGCCACGGTCTACCTGGCCTATGACCCCTTCGCCCGGCGCGAGGTGGCGGTCAAGCGCTTCCTGCCGGAAGCCCTGCGTAACCAGGAAAGGGGCCGCGTCCACCGCCATCTGTTGGTGAACGAGGCCTCCCTGGCCGGACGCCTCAGCCATCCCCATATCGTGCAAATCTACGATGCGGTGGTGGCCGATGCGGAGAGCTACGTGGTCATGGAATACGTGGCCGGCGGCACCCTGGAACAATTTTGTGCTGTCGACCGCTTGCTGCCGCTTGAGCGTCTGGTGGAGATGATCTTCAAGTGCACCCGGGCACTGGATTACGCCCACCGCCTGGGCATCATCCACCGCGACATCAAGCCGGCCAACATCCTGCTGGTTGCCGCCGAGGGCAGCGACATCAAGATTTCCGATTTCGGCGCGGCCCTGTTGGACAACGACGAACAGAGCCATACCCAGGTCACGGGCGTGGGTTCGCCTGCCTACATGTCCCCGGAACAGGTGCAGGAACAGCCCCTCAACCAACAGACCGACATCTATTCCCTCGGCGTGGTGATGTACCGTCTGCTGACGGGGCGCCTACCGTTCCAGGCCAGCAGCAATTACGGCATGATCCACCAAATCTGCAACGACACGCCGCCGCCGCCCTCGGCTTTGCGCGCCGACATTCCCGCTGCCGTGGCGGCCCGTTTCGACGCCGTCGTCGCCCGGGCCATGGCCCGGGACCGCAGCCAGCGTTATCCGGACTGGGACGCCTTCTCCCATGACCTGACCCGCTGCTTTCGCGGCGGCGACAAGCTCGTGCCCCAACGGCAGGAGATGCCGGACAGTGAAAAGTTCGAGACCCTGCGCGGCATGACGTTTTTCCGCGAGTTTTCCGACGTGGAAATCTGGGAAGTGGTGCGCTTCTCCCACTGGCAGGATGCACCGGCGGAGACGGTCCTGATGAAGGATGGCGATTTGGGGGATGCGTTCTGCTTCCTGCTGTTTGGCGAGGCCCACGTGGTGAAGAAGGGCCGCACCCTGTCCGTGCTCAACCCCGGCGACTGCTTCGGCGAAATGGCCGTGATCGGCGGTAACAAGCAGCGCAGCGCCGATGTGGTGGGGCGCAGCCCGACGCGGATCATGGTGATTCAGGGCGATACCCTGGATC
This sequence comes from Denitratisoma sp. agr-D3, assembly GCF_054658675.1. NCBI lineage: Bacteria > Pseudomonadati > Pseudomonadota > Betaproteobacteria > Nitrosomonadales > Sterolibacteriaceae > Denitratisoma > Denitratisoma sp. agr-D3. Next base: position 327,474 of record NZ_BAAGIA010000001.1, read on the forward strand.
ATGCTTCCGACGCCTGCCGCATGCACTTTTACCAAGGATTCCTGGCGGTCCTCAGCAAGCGGCTGAATAGCGCCAACAACCGCCTCGCCGCGTTCTAGGTCGGACTCGTCACCCTAGAGGCCGGCCTTGGCTTCTTCGGGAATGGTGCGCTTGCTGCCGTCCGGGTTGAGGGCCACGTAGGTCAGGGTGGCCTCGGTCACCTTCACCGTCACCGGGTCTTCCAGGTGCGGCTGGCGGGTGGCGTAAACCTGCACATCGACGGTGATGGAGGTGTTACCCACCCGCACCACATCGGCGAAGAAGCTCACCAGGTCGCCCACTGCCACCGGCTGCTTGAACTGGAAGGCGTTGACCGAAACCGTCGCCACCCGGCCCCGGGTCAGGTACCGGGCGGGGATGGCGCCGGCCAAATCCACCTGGGCCATGATCCAGCCGCCGAAAACGTCGCCGGCCGGATTGAGGTCGGCGGGCATGGGGATGACCCGTATCACGGGCTGGCGGTCGGGCAGGGGGAAAATGCTGGAAGTTGCGGTCATGATCACGTGTGGTTGAGAGAGTCGGCCCTGCATCATACCGGCTTACAATTGCGCCATGAGACACAGCTCCCCCGCCTTGCCGCTGCCGGCGCAACACCACGGCGAACGCCACGATTGGCAAACCATCCGAACCCTGCTGCCTTATCTGTGGGCCTGGAAGTGGCGGGTCATCATCGCCCTCTCCTGCTTGATTTGCGCCAAGGTCGCCAATGTGGCGGTCCCCCTGGTGTTCAAGAACCTGATCGATACCCTGTCGATCCCCAAGGAGCAGCAGTGGCTGGCCGTGCCCCTGGGTCTGCTCGGCGCCTATGGCTTGCTGCGCTTCTCCGCCGCCATGTTCCAGGAACTGCGGGAACTGGTGTTCGCCCGGGTCACCCAGCGCGCGGTGCGCACCATCGCCCTTCAGGTGTTCGAGCACCTGCACGGCATGTCCCTGCGCTTCCATCTGGAGCGGCAGACCGGTGGCCTGACGCGCGACATCGAGCGGGGCACCCGTTCTATCGGCAGTCTGATCAGCTATTCCCTCTACTCCATCCTGCCCACCATCATCGAGGTGCTGATGGTATTGGTGGTACTGATCGTGCGTTACGACGTGGTCTTCGCCCTGATCACCGTGGGCACCTTGGGCACCTACATCGCCTACACCATCATCGTTTCCAATCGCCGCGTCGCCCAGCGCCGTCTGGTGAATGAACTGGATTCGGCCGCCAATGCCCGCGCCATCGACAGCCTGCTCAACTTCGAGACGGTCAAGTACTTCAACAACGAGGACTGGGAAAAGGCGCGCTACGACAAGCAGATGAAAAAATGGGAAACGGCCCAGATCGACAGCCAGCTTTCCCTGGCTTGGCTCAACCTGGGCCAGGCCGCCATCATCGCCGTCGGCGTGAGCTTGATGATGTGGCGCGCGGCGGCCGGGGTGGCGGCCGGGACCATGACTGTGGGCGACATCGTCCTGGTCAATGCCTTCCTGATTCAGCTGTACACCCCCCTCAATTTTCTCGGCATCCTCTATCGGGAAATCCGCCAAGCCCTGACCGACATCGAGCGCATGTTCGGCCTGCTTGGCCAGAATCGGGAAATCCAGGATGCGCCCGATGCAGTGGCCTTGGCGCCGGCTCCTTGCGCCATCCGCTTCGAGAGCGTGGACTTCGCCTACGATGCCAATCGCCCCATTCTTCACAACGTGAGCCTGGACATCCCCGCTGGCCAGACCCTGGCCGTGGTGGGCCATAGTGGCTCCGGCAAAAGCACCCTGGCGCGCCTGCTCTACCGTTTCTACGACGTGCAGGGTGGGTCGGTGCGAATCAACGGCCATGACCTGCGCCACTTGACCCAGGCCAGCCTGCGGGCCGCCATCGGCATCGTGCCCCAGGACACGGTGCTGTTCAACGACACCATTTACTACAACATCCAGTACGGTCGACCCAGCGCCAGCCACGAGGAGGTGATCGCCGCCGCCAAGGCCGCCCACCTGCATCACTTCATCGAGGGCTTGCCGGACAAGTACGATACCAAGGTGGGCGAGCGGGGCCTCAAGTTGTCCGGCGGCGAGAAGCAACGGGTCGCCATCGCCCGCGCCCTGCTCAAGAATCCGCCCATCCTGATCTTCGACGAAGCCACCTCCGCCCTGGACTCCCGTACCGAGAAGGCGATCCAGGCCGAATTGGAAGAGGCGGCCGTCGGCCGTACCACGCTGATCATCGCTCACCGCCTGTCCACCGTGATGAACGCCCACCAGATCGTGGTACTCGACCAGGGCCGGGTGTTGGAGCGGGGTACCCACCGTGAGCTGTTGGAGGCGGGGGGCGCCTACGCCCAGATGTGGGCCCTGCAACAGCAGGAAAATGCAGAACAACTTGCGTAAAAGTTATTAAGAAGTAACGATAAAGTATTTCTGGTAATTAAGGGTTGCCGTTACGATTCGCTCCTGTTATTTGCGACTCCCGGCTTCCCTTTCCATGATCGATTTCGCCCAGACCCTGTCCGGCTTTGCCGTCGGCGCCATCGTCGGCCTGACCGGCGTCGGCGGTGGGTCCCTGATGACGCCCCTGCTAGTGCTGCTGTTCGGCATCCATCCGGCCACGGCCGTGGGCACCGACCTGCTTTACGCCGCCATCACCAAGTCCGGCGGCACCTGGGTTCATGCCCGCAAGGGCACCGTGGATTGGCGCATCGTTCGCCTGCTGGCCAGCGGTAGCATGCCGGCGGCCGCCTTGACCCTGATCGGCGTCCATCATTTCGCCCCGGGCGGCCTGGGCAGCGCGACCAAGGCCATCACCTTCGCCCTGGGCATCGCCCTGGTGCTGACGTCCGCCGCCCTGATTTTCCGCCAACGCTTGCTGGCCTGGGCTCGCCGCCACAACCCCGACACCGAGCACCACCCCTGGAAAACCGTGGCCATGGGGGCGACCCTGGGCGTGCTGGTCTCCATTTCCTCGGTGGGTGCGGGGGCCCTGGGGGTGACCGCGCTGTTTTTCCTGTATCCCAAGATCGCCGCCCACCGCATCGTCGGTTCCGACCTGGCCCATGCCGTGCCCCTGACCCTGGTGGCGGGCCTCGGCCACTGGTGGTTGGGTAGCGTAAACTGGCATCTGCTGGCTTCCCTGCTGCTGGGCTCCCTGCCCGGCATCTACATCGGCAGCCACCTGTCCACCCGCGTTCCCGAACATATCCTGCGTCCCACCCTGGCTGGCATGCTGGTCCTGGTGGGCGGCAAACTCATCGCTTTCTGACAGAGAGAGTCCTATGTATCAATACGACGAAGTCGACCGCCGCATCGTCAAAGAGCGCGTCGCCCAATTCCGCGACCAGACACGGCGCTTCCTTGACGGTACCTTGTCCGCCGACGAGTTCCGCATCCTGCGCTTGCAGAACGGGCTCTACATTCAGCGCCATGCGCCCATGTTCCGCATCGCCGTGCCTTACGGCCTGCTGTCGAGCAAGCAACTGCGCAAGCTGGCCGACATTGCCACCCGCTACGACAAGGGCTACGGCCACTTCACCACCCGCCACAACCTGCAACTGAACTGGCCCAAGCTGGAAGACGTTCCCCAGATGCTGGAAGAGCTGGCCGAGGTGGACATGCACGCCATCCAGACCTCCGGCAACTGCATCCGCAACACTAGCTCCGATCCCCTAGCCGGTGTCGCCGCCACGGAAGTGGCCGACCCCCGCCCCTGGGCCGAGATCTACCGTCAGTGGAGCACCTTCCACCCTGAGTTCGCCTACCTGCCGCGCAAGTTCAAGACCGCCTTCTCCGGCGGCCCGGACGATGCCGCCAACGTGCGCATCCACGACATGGGTTTCCAGTTGGTGAAGAACGACGCTGGTGAAGTCGGCTTCCGTGTCTGGGTTGGTGGTGGCCTGGGCCGCACGCCCATCCTCGCTGTGGTGGTGAAGGAATTCCTGCCCTGGCAGCACCTGCTGTCCTATTCCGAAGCCATCTTGCGGGTGTACAACCGCTTCGGCCGCCGCGACAATCCCTACAAGGCGCGGATCAAGATCCTGGTCAAGGCTCTGGGGGTGGAAGCCTTCGGCAAGCAAGTGGAAGAGGAATGGGCCCACCTCAAGGATGGTCCCGCTACCCTGACCGAAGCCGAAGTGGCGCGGGTATCCGCCCACTTCACCGCACCGGCCTACCAGGCTTTGCCGGCGAAAGATCCCCAGTACGACATCGCCCTGCGCGATGACAAGGCTTTTGCCAAATGGGCAGCTCACAACGTACACGCCCACAAGGTGCCCGGCTACGCTGCGGTGACCTTGTCCCTCAAGGCCGAGGGGCTGGCCCCCGGCGATGCCACCAGCGAACAGATGATCTTCGCCGCCGACCTGGCGGACCGCTTCGGTTTCGGCGAACTGCGCGTCACCCAGGCCCAGAATCTGGTGCTGCCCGACGTCAAGCTGGCCGATCTCTACCTGCTGTGGACCCAGGCCGGCGGTGCCGGTCTGACGACGCCCACGGTGGGCTTGCTGACTGACATCACCTGCTGCCCCGGCGGCGATTTCTGCGATCTGGCCAATGCCCGTTCCATCCCCATCGCCAACTCCATCCAGGAGCGCTTTGCCAATCTGGAGGATGTGGAAGACGTGGGCAGCCTCAAGCTCAACATCTCCGGTTGCATGAACGCCTGCGGTCATCACCATGTGGGTCATATCGGCATTCTCGGCGTGGACAAGAACGACCAGGAGTTCTACCAAATCACCCTGGGCGGCGCCTGGGGCATGGAGGCCAGCCTGGGCAAGGTGATCGGCCCCTCCGTGCGGGCGGCTGACGTGGCCGGCGTGGTGGAGCGCGTGGTGGGCGTTTATCGCAGCCGTCGCCAAGCCGGTGAGCGTTTCATCGATACCTATCGTCGCATCGGCGTGGAAGAGTTCAAGGCCCGCGCCTACGAAGGCGTGAATACCGTCGCCCGGGAGATTGACCATGACTAAGATCATCAAGAACGGCCAGATCGCAAACGACGACTGGCAAGTGTTGCGCGTGGCCGAGGGCCAGTTGCCCGCCGAAGTAAAGGTACCCGCCGGCAAGGTGCTGGTGCCCCTGGCCGTGTGGCGCGCCCACAGCGACGAACTGGTCCAGCGCAAGCACCATGGCGACGACCTGGGCGTCTGGCTGGCGCCGGAGGATGACCCTGCCGTGCTGTTGCCCCACTTGCAGGAATTCGCCGTCATCGGTATCGACTTCCCGATCTTCCGCGATGGTCGTGGCTATTCCAGCGCCGTGCTGCTGCGTACTCGCTATGGCTACAAGGGCGAGCTGCGGGCCATCGGCGACGTGCTCAAGGACCAAATCTTCTACCTGGCTAGGGTTGGCTTTGACGCCTTCGCCGTGCGGGAAGACAAGTCCATTGAAGATGCCCTAGCCAGCCTCAAGGATTTCAGCGAGGTCTATCAGGGCTCCGTGGATCAGCCCGTTCCCTTCTTTCGCCGTCGGGCCGCTTGAGGACTCACCATGGCTGACAACATGAACCCCGACCTGAACGACGCCGCCCTGGTGGCCTCCGTCAAGGCCAAGAGCGAAGCTGCCCTGGCCCTGCTGCAAAAGATCGCCGCCGACTACAGCCCTGCCGGCCTGGCCAATAGCCTGGGTGCCGAGGACATGGTGCTGACGCACTTGATCGTCCGTAACAAACTGCCCATCGACATCTTCTCTTTGGACACGGGCCGTCTGCCTCAGGAAACCTACGATCTGATGGGCCGCCTCAAGCGCCACTACGGCCTGATCCTCACCTTCTATTACCCGGCGCACGAAAATGTGGAAGCCTTCACCAGGGCCCACGGCATCAACGGTTTCTACGATTCCGTGGAGAACCGCAAAGCCTGTTGCCATGCCCGCAAGGTGGAGCCCCTGCAACGGGCCCTGAAAGGCAAGAAGGCCTGGATCACCGGCATGCGCGCCGAACAGTCTGAAACCCGCGCCGAACTACCGGTGCAAGCCTTCGATCAAGGTAACGGCCTGGAGAAATTCAACCCCCTGGCCGACTGGACCGAGGCCGAAGTCTGGGCCTTTATCCGCCTCAACGACGTGCCTTACAGCAAGCTCCACGAGAAGGGCTACCCCAGCATCGGCTGTGCCCCCTGTACCCGGGCGATCCAACCCGGCGAGCATGTGCGGGCCGGGCGTTGGTGGTGGGAAGAACCGGCAGGCAAGGAATGTGGCCTGCACGTCAGCAAGGTTTGAGAAAATAGCGCGATGAATACGACCAAACAAAAGACCCTGAGCCATCTCGACTGGCTCGAAGCCGAAGCCATTCACATCATGCGTGAAGTGGCGGGCCAGTGTTCCAACCCGGCTCTGCTCTTCTCCGGCGGCAAGGACTCCATCTGCATGCTGCGCATCGCAGAGAAGGCCTTCCGTCCTGGCAAGTTCCCCTTCCCCCTGGTGCATGTGGATACCGGCCACAACTACCCGGAAGTGATCGCCTTCCGCGACAAGCGGGCGGCCGAACTGGGCGAGCGTCTGATTGTGCGTTCCGTGGAAGACTCCATGAAGCGCGGCACCGTGGTGCTCAAGCACCCCGGCGAATCCCGCAACAAGCACCAGTCTGTCACTCTGCTGGAAACCATCGCCGAATTCGAATTCGACGCCTGTATCGGTGGCGCCCGTCGCGACGAGGAAAAAGCCCGGGCCAAGGAACGCATCTTCTCCTTCCGCGACGAATTCGGCGGCTGGGACCCGAAGAACCAGCGCCCCGAACTCTGGAGCCTGTACAACGCCCGCGCCCACAAGGGCGAGAACATCCGCGCCTTCCCCATTTCCAACTGGACCGAGCTGGACGTGTGGCAGTACATCGAGCGCGAAGGGCTGGAACTGCCCAGCATCTACTTTGCCCACACCCGTCCCGTGGTGCGCAAGGGCGGTTCCATCGTGCCCGTGACCGACATCACCCCGGCCAAGCCCGGCGATGTGGTGGAGGACGTACTGGTGCGTTTCCGCACTGTGGGCGACATCACCTGTACCGCGCCGGTGGAATCCGATGCCGACACCGTGGCCAAGATCATCGAAGAGACTGCCACCACCACCATCACCGAACGCGGCGCTACCCGTTTGGACGACCAGGCCTCCGAGGCCGCCATGGAACAACGCAAGAAGGAGGGCTACTTCTGATGAGCGCCCGCGACAATATTTCTGACAACGGCCTGCTGCGCTTCCTCACCTGCGGCAGCGTGGACGACGGCAAGAGCACCCTGATCGGTCGCCTACTGTTCGACACCAAGGCCATCCTGGCCGACACCCTGCACGCCATCGAAAAGACCTCCGCCAAGCGCGGTATGGAAGCGGTGGATTTGTCCCTGCTCACCGACGGCCTGCAAGCCGAGCGGGAGCAGGGCATCACCATCGACGTGGCCTACCGCTACTTCACCACCGGCACCCGCAAGTACATCGTGGCCGACGCACCGGGCCATGAGCAATACACCCGCAACATGGTGACGGCGGCCTCTACGGCCAACCTGGCGATCATCCTGATCGATGCCCGTCGCGGCGTGCTGCCCCAGACCAAGCGCCATTCCTATATCGCCCACCTGATGGGCATTCCCCACATTCTGGTGGCGGTGAATAAGATGGACTTGGTGGATTTCGACCAGGCCGTGTTCGACAAGATCGAAGCCGATTACCGGGAGTTCGCCGCCAAGCTGGGCATCAAGGATTTCAAGTTCCTGCCCCTGTCCGCATTGACTGGCGACAACGTGGTGGACCGTTCCGAAGCCATGCCTTGGTATCAAGGCCCCACTTTGATCGACATCCTCGAAGCCGCGCCCGGTGCCCATTCCGAGCACGACGAGCCCTTCCGTTTTCCCGTGCAATACGTTTGCCGTCCGCAGGATTCCGCCAATCCCGAACTGCACGACTATCGCGGCTTCATGGGCCGCATTGAGGCCGGTTCCATCGCCATCGGCGATGCTGTTACCGTGCTGCCGTCAGGTCTCACCACCACGGTGAAGGACGTGCAACTGGCTGGGCAGTCCATCGGCTCCGCTTTCGTCGAGCAATCCGTCACCCTGCTGCTGGCCGACGAGATCGACATTTCCCGGGGCGACATGATCGTCAAGTCTGCCGATGCTGCGCCAGCCGTGACCAAGGCCATTGAGGCCCAGCTTTGCTGGCTGTCGGAAACGCCGCTGGAGCCCAGCCGTCGTTATCTGGTGCGCCACACCACCCGCACCACGCAAGCCAAACTGGCGGGCATCGCCCACAAGCTGGACATTCACAGCCTGGAAAACGTCAGCGCCGACAAGCTGCAAATGAACGACATCGCCAAAGTCACCCTCAAGCTGGCCCAGCCCTTGGCGATCGACGCCTATGCCGACAACCGCGGCACCGGTGCGTTCATCGTCATCGACGAGTCCACCAACAACACGGTGGGGGCAGGGATGATTCTGGGCGACGCCGCCTGAGTCGGGAACCCGATACGACGGGCAAGGTCACAGTCACTTCGGCGCCTTGCCCGTCATTTTCGGATTGCTCATGATGCTGCTTCGACCCCGCTCCCTGTTCGCGTTCCTGGCCCTTGCCGGGCTGGGCTGTTTTTTCGGCGGCGTGCTGTTGGGCAACCTCATGCATCTGGCGGCTTGCCCCCTGTGCATTCTGCAACGCATGCTCTACCTGGCCTTCGGTGTCATCGGCCTGGCGGCGGTGGCCCTGGCGCATCGGCCCTTGAGTGCCCGCATCGCCTCGGCGTTGTTGGTGCTGGCGGCTGGCACGGGCGCTTATATCGCCGCCTATCAAAGCTGGTTGCAGTTGCACCCGGAGGGCCCCAGCTGCACCGCCAATACCCCATGGTGGGAGAACTTCGTCTATTGGGCCGGCGAGCAAGCGCCCGACCTGTTCCTTTCCAGCGGCATGTGCTCCGATCCCGGGTTCACCTTGTTCGGCCTGAGCATCGCCAACTACTCCCTGATCGTTTTCTCCGTTTTGGGCCTCGCTGCCGGCTTCCAGTTATTTCGACGCCGTTGAGGCGCCAGCCTTGACGCAGTCCGCCAGGGCGCCGGCAAAATTGCTGGAGCCGCTGGCATTGACCTGGCAGTCACCGTCCTTGCGCGTCACCGTACCGTCGCCAAAACTGGCGTTGGGCCCTTTGGCACTCGCGCTGCTGTTGGTATTGCCGGTGCCACCGCTGCCGTTGCCCGCATAGCCGCCACCGCCATGGGGCACGCTATCCTGGTTGTAGTGGGTATCGAGAAAACTCTGGTCGGTCGGCGCGGCGCGGGTTCCCTGCTTGTCGGAACCGAAGGCGGAGAGCGTCGGCTGATCTTTTCTTTTTTCCGTTTCGTAATGCGGCGTCGACTTAGGAATGACGTAGATGATGGCGGCCAGGGCGGTGAAGGCCGCCAAGGCTGCCAGCGATAGCAACAGTCCCGGATGGCGCTGCATCCAACCCTGCGGCGCCCGACGCGGCATCGGGCGCCGACGGGGGAATTCATCCCGGTCGTTGTCAGGACTGCTGATGGTTTCCGCCTGCGCTTTATTTTGTTCGAGCTTGAGTTGGGACTTGCGTCGCTTGACCTTGCCCCAACGGCGGGACGAACTGACGGTGCGCATATTTTCTCCTGGCGGGCTGGCGGTTTCGGGACGAAGCGGCGAGCCCCGTTGTCCATTGCATTCCCGTTGCCATCGGGATGCTGCAATGCACGAATGCTAGCGAGTATGGGGATTCCCGCTGGGGATGTAAACCCGGGATTGCGCCCGTTGATCGTGGTTTTCACGGGCATCGCAAGAATGTGGGACAGAAAAAAAGCGCTCCCGAAGGAGCGCTTTTGTGGGGCAGAACAGGGAGCAAGCTCCCTGTCCGGCGGACGGACATTACATGCCCATGCCGCCCATACCGCCCATACCACCCATGCCGCTCATGTCGGGCATCGCGGGCTTGTCTTCAGCCAGCTCGGCCACCATGCAGTCGGTGGTCAGCATCAGGCCGGCCACGGAAGCAGCGTTTTGCAGGGCAGTGCGTTCCACCTTGGTGGGATCCAGCACACCCATGGCCACCATGTCGCCGTATTCGCCGGAAGCGGCGTTGTAACCGAAGTTACCCTTGCCTTCCAGCACCTTGTTCACCACCACGCTGGGCTCGTCGCCGGCGTTGGAGGCGATTTCGCGCATGGGTTGTTCCAGGGCGCGCAGCACGATCTTGATGCCGGCGTCTTGGTCAGCGTTGTCGCCCTTGACGGACACGCCAGCACGGGCGCGCACCAGGGAAACGCCGCCGCCGGGGACGATGCCTTCTTCAACCGCAGCACGGGTAGCGTGCAGGGCGTCTTCCACGCGGGCCTTCTTTTCCTTCATTTCGACTTCGGTGGCAGCGCCAACCTTGATCAGGGCTACACCGCCAGCCAGCTTGGCGACGCGCTCTTGCAGCTTTTCGCGGTCGTAGTCGGAAGTGGCTTCTTCGATGGCAACGCGGATTTGGGCAACGCGAGCCTTGATGGCGTCTTCAGTACCGGCGCCGTCGATGATGGTGGTGTTTTCCTTGCCGATTTCCACGCGCTTGGCTTGACCCAGGTCTTGCAGGGTGGCCTTTTCCAGGGACAGGCCGACTTCTTCAGCGATCACGGTGCCGCCGGTCAGGATGGCGATGTCTTCCAGCATGGCCTTGCGACGGTCGCCGAAGCCGGGAGCCTTGACGGCCACGGTCTTCAGGATGCCGCGGATGTTGTTCACCACCAGGGTGGCCAGGGCTTCGCCGTCCACGTCTTCAGCGATGATCAACAGGGGACGACCGGCCTTGGCGACTTGTTCCAGCACGGGCAGCAGGTCGCGGATGTTGGAGATCTTCTTGTCGAACAGCAGCACGAAGGGGCTGTCCAGCACGGCGATCTGCTTGTCGGGGTTGTTGATGAAGTAGGGGGACAGGTAGCCGCGGTCGAACTGCATACCTTCCACCACTTCCAGCTCGTTGTTCAGGGACTTGCCGTCTTCAACAGTGATAACGCCTTCCTTGCCGACCTTTTCCATGGCGTCGGCGATGATCTTGCCGATGTCAGCGTCGGAGTTGGCGGAGATGGAACCCACTTGGGCGATCTCTTGGGTAGTGGTACAGGGTTTGGACAGCTTCTTCAGCTCGTCGATGGTGGCAGCCACGGCCTTGTCGATACCGCGCTTCAGGTCCATGGGGTTCATGCCGGCGGCAACGTACTTCATGCCTTCGCGGACGATGGCTTGGGCCAGCACGGTGGCGGTGGTGGTGCCGTCACCAGCCACGTCGGAGGTCTTGGAAGCGACTTCCTTGACCATTTGGGCGCCCATGTTGGCGAACTTGTCCTTCAGTTCGATTTCCTTGGCCACGGACACACCGTCCTTGGTCACGGTGGGGGCGCCGAAGGAACGCTCCAGCACCACGTTACGGCCCTTGGGGCCCAGGGTCACCTTGACGGCGTCGGCCAGGATGTTGATGCCTTCAACCATGCGTTGGCGAGCGGAATCGCCGAACTTGACTTCTTTAGCAGCCATTGTTGTTTCTCCTTGGATCTTGATGTGATTGGCGTGGAATTAGGCTTCAACGACGCCCATGATGTCTTCTTCGCGCATGACCAGCAGTTCTTCGCCATCAACCTTCACGGTCTGGCCGGAGTACTTGCCGAACAGCACGCGGTCGCCGGCCTTGACGGCCATGGGGCGGACCTTGCCGTCTTCCAGGATCTTGCCGGCGCCCACGGCGATCACTTCGCCTTGGTCGGGCTTTTCGGCGGCAGAGCCGGGAATGACGATGCCGGAGGCCGTCGTGCGCTCTTCTTCCAGACGCTTGACGATCACGCGGTCGTGCAAGGGACGAATTTTCATGGTCTATCTCCTTATAGTGAGGACTGAGTGGTGCAGCAATGCTGCAAAGTTGTTAAAAATCAGTCAGATGAGCATGGGTGCCGGATTTTGCCGAGCAGGCTGTTAGCACTCAATGCTTTCGAGTGCTAATAATAGGGGCGGCATGTCCCCTTTTCAAGGGGGCGGCGAATGGAAACCAGGAAAAATTCCGCCGGCAGGGCGCCGGCGGTGGTAGGCAGGGGCCGAGGGGCGGCACCTCAGTCCATGATTTCGGGATGCTTGTCCTTGAATTCGCTACGTTTCGTCCGCTTGATGACGTTGCCGGAAATGTAGGCGTAGCCCTTGTGCTGCCATTTGGCCAGTTCGGTCATGGCGGCCGGGACCACCGTGGCCAGGTCGTAGAAGTCCTCGGGTTTATACCCCCGGAACTGGGCGGCATTGCGGCAGATGCGCAGGGATACCCCCTGGTCGGTGAGCTTTTTCAGGCGGTCGTAAATGTCGGGGTAGGCCGCCCGGTTGAGGCGGGACAGCATGTGGAGCTCATTGCCGTGGGCGACGATGACGATGTGGGAGTGGGCAAGGTCGCCGTAGTCCTTGAGGCCCTGCAAGTGATTGTTGATGTAGCCCAGGCCCTGAAGCAGGTCTTCTGGATTTTCAAAGTTGAACTGATAGACCGCCTTTTGCGGCCCGAGGGGAGTGCCGTCGAACTTGGACGGGTCATCCGGTCCGGCCAGGGCAGTGCCGACGACAAAAAACAGGCAAAAAAGCCAATTGCGCATGATGGTCTCCTCATTGGGCGTTTTTATAGTGGGCGGGGCGGTCTCGCTGATTGCCGGAATGCCATGGTCCAGGCCCAGGGCAGTGTAGCCCGAAGCATCGGCGTCGTGGGTCGCCGGAGGGGGGCGGGTTAACCGGGCGTCTTTCGGCTTTTTGTCTCGGCGTTGGCGGAATATGCTGCGCCGATGCATGCCATTCCTTCTCCTCGACGCGGCGGACGCCATCGTTTGATGCCGACAAGCCTATTTTTGCTGGCCCTGGGAATGCTGGGGCTGATTTCCCCGGCCTGGGGGCAGGGGCCGGCGTCCTTGCCGCCGACGGTCAGCAAGGCCTTGGCCGCTGCCAATATCCCCCAGGGTGCCGTCGGCGTGGTGGTGCAGGAAGTGGGCGCGACCTCGCCCCGCCTGAGCCACAACGCCCAGCAGGCGATGAATCCGGCCTCGGTGATGAAACTGGTGACCACCTTCGCCGCCTTGGAGACACTGGGGCCGGCCGCTACTTGGAAAACCCAGGTACTGGCGACGGCTCCCATCGTGGACGGTGTGCTCGTCGGAGACCTGTATTTGCGCGGCAGCGGCGACCCCAAGCTGACAGGGGAACGGTTCTGGTTGCTGCTGCGCCAATTGCGCGCCAGGGGCTTGCGGGAGATCAAGGGTGATCTGGTGCTGGACCGGCGCGCCTTTGCCAACACCGAGGACGGCGGCAGTTTCGACGACCAGCCCATGCGTCCCTACAACGTTGGGCCCGATCCCCTGTTGTTGAATTTCAAGGTCCTGCGCCTGGGCTTGAGACCCGATCCCGCGCAGAAAGCCCTCGCCGTCACGCCTGAGTTGTTGCCGGACAATCTGGATATCGTCAATTTGATCAAGCTCGGCAACAACGGCTGCGGCGATTGGAAGGAAGCCCTGCGCACCGACCTGAGTCGCCACGGCAACCGTTTCCGTCTAGTGCTGACGGGGAGCTATTCCGTCAGTTGCGGCGAACGGGTGTGGAATTTGAGCGTACTGCCCCACGACCAATACATCGTCGGCCTGTTCCGCCTGCTGTGGCGGGAGATGGGCGGCGAACTGCTGGGGGATGTCCGGGACGGGGCGGTGCCAGACGATGCCCGCGTGTTGGCGGAGTCCGAGTCGCCCACCGTGGCGGAGGTGGTGCGCGACATCAACAAATACAGCAATAACGTGATGGCGCGCCAATTGTTCCTCAGTCTCGCCCCGCAACCGGGCGCCAGCGCCGACATGGCGGGCAAGGCGGTGGGTCGTTGGCTCACGGAGCGGGGGCTGGTCTTCCCCGAGTTGGTGCTGGAGAACGGCTCTGGCCTGTCGCGCAAGGAACGCATCGCACCGGCCAGCCTGGCCCGCTTGCTTCTGGCCGCCTGGGACAGCCCGTTGATGCCGGAATTCATGGCATCCCTGCCCCTCACGGCAGTGGACGGCACAATGAAAAAACGCCTGGGCAACGAGGGCGTGGCGGGGCGGGCCCATATCAAGACCGGCACCCTGGACGGCGTAAAGACCATCGCCGGCTACGTCCAAGACCGGAACGGCAAGATGGTGCTGGTGGTGTTTTTGGTCAACCACGCCAACGCCGCCCTGGCCCAGGGGGCGCAGGATGCCCTGCTGCAATGGGCTTACGAGGGCAGGCGCTGAGGCGCTAGAACCAGGGGGCGGAGGGCGAGCACGCTTCAGGGCTTCGTCGGCCGGTCGGGTACAGCCGGAGAGGCTGCGTCGGTAGGAACGGTTGCTACGGTGGAAGGAACCGATCTGGCTACGGCCATGACGAGGCGTCCCTGAAGGTGCTTAGGCCACTATAGCAAAGCATCGCGGAAGGTCCAGGGGCGTCGTGGAAAACCCATCGTTCGCCGCCGCGATCCCCTGGAAACGGCTCAGTTGCGGCGTGTCATACGGGCGAAACATCCCACCGTTAGCCTCGGGCACCAGCCGGTGGGTATCGCCGCGGTCTTTGCCCGACGCCTGCATCCGGCTGCCGAATCGCCGGGGGCATTCTTGAGCCAAGACGTCAAACGGGTCCGTTCCATTTTCCTTTCCGACATCCACCTGGGTACCCGGGGCTGCCAAGCGGAACGCTTGCTGGATTTCCTGCGGGACCACGAAGCCGAATACGTCTTCCTGGTGGGCGACATCATCGACTTCTGGTCCATGAGCCGGGGCATCCATTGGAGTCCGGCCCAGAACACGGTCGTACAAAAAGTACTGCGCCGGGCCCGTCACGGCGAGAAGGTGTTCCTGATCCCGGGCAACCACGACGAGGCCCTGCGGGAATACGACCGCACCGCTTTCGGCGACATCCAGGTGGTGAACGAATACGTGCATACCCTCGCCGACGGTCGCCGCTTCCTGTTGGTGCACGGCGACGAGTTCGACCAGGTGACGCGCTACCACAAGTGGGTCGCCATTCTGGGCGACATGGCCTACAACTGGCTGGTGCGCGCCAATAGCTGGCTGTCCTGGTGTCGGCGCAAGCTCGGCCGGCCCGGTTACTGGTCCCTGGCGGGCTACGCCAAGCGTAAGGTGAAGACGGCGGTCAGTTTCATTTTCGATTTCGAGGACTCGGTGATCCACGCCGCCAAGGAGCGGGGCATGGATGGCGTCGTCTGCGGCCACATCCATAACGCCACCCTGCGGGAGATCAACGGCATCACCTATGTGAACTGCGGCGACTGGGTGGATAGCTGTACCGCCATCGTCGAGCACATGGACGGCCGCCTGGAACTGGTGGAGCAGGGAGGCGTGGCCGTGCCCCTGGTGCTGGCACCCCGCGAAAAATCCCAGAACGCGGTTGCCGCCTAGTTAAAAAGCCGTTGCTCCGCCGCCGGTCCGTTGTTGGCCGGCTCACTACCGACAGGCTTGTTCTTCCATGGCCCCCGCTCGCACTGTCCCAGGCGGCAGGCCAGATAATCGATCCAGGGCTTGGGCGCGCCTTGCGCCTGCAACACCTTGCGGGCCAGGTCATCGGCGGCCAGCTCGTTCTGGGGCGTCTCCCAGGCCAGGCTGACGCCGGTGCCGGGCGTGCCGTGGTGGTTGAGCGCCAGGTGGGCCATTTCGTGGGCCACCACGATGGTGGCGAAGGCATCGTTGGCGCAGAGACTGGAACGCAAGCGGATCCGCCCGCCGGGCAAGGAGTCGCCGAACACCTCCGGTGCCGCCGGGAAGCCCCGGCCGTTGGCCAGGGTATCGTCCATCACGATATACGCCGTGGGCCGATAGCCCAGGCTAGCGAAGCTGGGCAGCAACGATTGCGCGATGCCCTCCAATCGTTTCTGACAATCCGCTCGCTGCGGCGATGCGGGCGCGCCGGCACAGGCCGCCAGCAAGGGCAGCAGCAGGGCGACGAGCCAATGCCGGCCCGGTCTGGGCCATGACGCCATCACGGTAGCACCACGGGCAAGGGCCGCGCCAGGCGGATGGCCTCGGGGCTCACTTCGGCGCCCCAGGCCAGGGCTTCGACGCCCGCCGCCAGGGCTTCGCGCAGGGCGCGACCATAGGCCGGATCGATATGGTCGGCGGGGCGGACTTCCTTGACGTCGCTGCGTTGCACGCAAAAAAAGATCACGCCGCGGGCGCCGCCACGCACCACGGCCATCAGTTCCCGCAGGTGCTTGGCTCCCCGTGTCGTCACCGCATCGGGGAAGAAACCGATGCCGTCGGCGACCGCCGCCGTCACGTTCTTCACCTCCAGATAACAAGGCGGCCGCGTGTCGTCCTCCAACAACAAGTCGATGCGGCTGTTCTCCTCGCCGTAACGTACCTCGCTGCGAATGCGGGGGTAATTCCCCAATTCGGGTACACCGCCCGCGGCGACCAGTTCCCGCACCAGGTGGTTGCTGCGCCCCGTGTGCAGCCCCACCAGGGTCTGCGGCGAATCCTCGGCGGCGACCAGCTCCCAGGTCCATTGCAGCTTGCGTTCTGGATTCTCGGCCGGCGACAACCAGACCCGGCTACCCGGGGCCTTGCAACCCATCATGGAACCCGTGTTGGGGCAGTGGGCCTCGACGGCGCAGCCGTCGTCCAGCATCACCTCGGCAACGAAACGATTGCGACGGACGATGAGGCGGCCGGGGACGAGGGTGGGGAGTTGCATGGTAGATGGAGCGGGAGAAAGGCCGGAGTGTAGTGCATTCGTCCGTCGCTTCGAGCAACGTCATTCCCCGTCGCCCGTGATGGGGCGCGGCGATTTCAGTCCGTCAGCTTCTTCTGCAGGAACAACGCCTGACCAGCCTTCGGGTCGAGTACGTAGGGGGCGAAGCCGGCCCGCTCGTAGGCCTTCATTGCCCGGTGGTTGTTGGAGAGCACCTCCAGGGTCAGCTTGCAGCAGCCCCTTTCCCTCGCCACCTGTTCGGCGTGGGCCAGCAGTGCCTGGCCGACGCCGGTGCCGCGCTGGTCGGCATGGACCACGATGTCGTGCACATTGAGCAAGGGCGCGCCGACGAAGGTGGAAAAACCGAAAAAGCAGTTGATCAAACCCACCGCCTTGTCGTCCATGAAGGCCAGCGCGCCGTAGAAATGGGGCACGGCCTTGAGCCGCTGCGGCAATACCGCCTTGACCTCGGCACTCAGCCCGGTACCGCCGCCCATGGGGTCGTGGGCGTAGTGGTCGAGCAGGGAGATGAAGGCGGTGGCGTGGTCGGGACGGTTCAGGTCCAGGGGCTGGAGGGCGAGGGTCATGGTGCAAGCAATGAAGGGGATGGCGGGAAGCCCGCATTCTGGCACGGCCTTTCGTCAGGCAGCCATCGGTGCCAGCAGCGGCGGCATGCGGCTGGCGAGGGCGGCGCGTTCCTTCGCCGCTTCGCCCATCAGGATGAAGCCGCAAGGCTCGGCACTCACGGCATCCCGATAGAGGGCGCGCAGACCGCCATCCACCGGGGTCTGTTCCCAGTGCCCGGCCCGGTCGCCGGGGGGCGGGCAAAGGGCGACGGGACAGGCCGGGGTCTTTACCACCACGGGCATGGCCGGATAGCTGACCGGCGTCGGGGTGCCGGTCAGGGTCTGGGCCAGGGCCTTGGCACCAAGCAGGATGGGTTGGATGTAGGGCAGGACCTGGCCCGCCATTTCCACGCAATCGCCCAGGGCGTAGACGTCGGCAGCCGACGTGCGCAACCAGCGGTCGGTGACGATGCCCGTGGCAACGGCGATGCCGCCGCTTTGGGCCAGGGCCAGGCGCGGACGCAGGCCCGCCGCCGAGAGCACCAGGTCGTAGGGCTCGGCATCCACGCCTTCCCCTTGCAGCCGATAGCACGGCCCGGTTTTCACCACGGTCATCAGCCGGCTGCGGGGATGGAACACCACCCCGGCCGCTGCCAATTTCGCTTGCAGCTCATGGGCGGCAAAAGTGGGTAGCAGTTGCGGCAGCATCTGGTCGGCCAGGTCGAACAGATGGGCTTCATGGCCGCTGGCGCACAGATCGTTGGCAAACTCGCAGCCGATCAGACCGGCACCGATGATGGCCACCCGGGCCTGGGGTTTGAGCCGACGCCGGAACTCGGCATAGTCGACGAGGCTATTCACGCTGACCACATCGCCGGCGCCATCACCTTGCAGGGGCAGCCGCAGCGGCTCGGCGCCGACGGCCAGGACCAGATGGGCGTAGGACAACTCGCCCTGGGACGTATGCAGCCGGTGGCCAGTCGCGTCGATTGTCTCGGCGCGGACATGGGTCATGAAGTCGAGGCGCAGATCATTGGCCAATTTTTCGGCGCTGGACAGGGCCAGGTTGGCGGCCTCCTTGCCGGCCGCTAGGGCGTTGGAGAGACTGGGCTTGGAATAGAAGGCGCCGTCGTCGGCGCTGATCAGGCGGATGGGGCGCGCGGGGTCGAGCTTACGCAGTTCCCGGGCGAGGGTGATGCCGGCGAAACCGCTGCCGACGATCACGGTGTCCTGAGGCTGGGTCATGACTTCTCCAGACGGAAGCACGGCATTTCGCCATGACGTCAAAAAAATGCGCCGGCGCCCCGAGGGGATGCGCCGGCGCGGGGGCAGAGCAAGGCGCCGGTTTCAGGCGGGGCGGAATTCCTCGTAGGCCCGCACCGCCTCGGCCGCATACATCAGGGTCGGACCGCCGCCCATGTAGACGGCGATGCCCAGGGTTTCCATCAACTGCTCCTCGCTGACGCCGAGCTTGATCAGCGCCTTGACGTGGAAACCGATGCAGGCGTCGCAGCGCGAGGCCACGCCGATGGCGAGGGCGATCAGTTCCTTTTGCAACACCGAAAGCGAGCCCTCGGCCAGGGCGCCCTGGGACAGGGCGGCGAAGCCCTTCATGGTGTCCGGGATGGCGCTGCGCAGTTTGCCCAGCGCCTTGGACACGTCGGCGGTGATGACGGCGAAGGACTTGCTCATGGTCTCAGTCCACCGTGGCGATGGTGAAGGGGATGGGGTTGCGCATGGTGTTGGCCACGGGGGAGAAGTAATTGGCCTTCTGCACGATGTCGTCCAGCTCGGCCTTGGCGGCGTCGCCCTCGATCAGCACCTTGACGCGGATCTCCTTGAAGCCCATGTCGGCGGGTTGGCGATCGGCGCCGCCGGCGCCCCAGGCTGCGGTGTTGCCGATGTCCGCCTCAAGGAAGATTTCCAGGCGGGACAGCTTCACCTGGCGATAGGTGGCGATGGCGGTGATGCCCACACCCAGGCAGCCGCCCAGGGCGGACAGCACGATCTCGCCCGGTGCGGGGGCGGTGTTCTCGCCGAACAGGTGCAGCGGCTCATCCACCACGACCGGGTTGTGGATGCCAACGAAGCTCCAGGAACGGAACTGGCCCTGCATCACGGTGTGGACCTTGTTGGTACCGCGCCGCTCGGGGTTTTCCTTGCCGGAGGCGGCGAATTTCAACAGGCCATCGCGGTCGATGGGACGCAGATAGGTTTTGACGGTTTCGGTGGACATGGAATGACTCCTGTGGGGGATGGGGGTGAAGGAAACGGTGGATCGTTGTGGTTGGGATCGTCGGCGGATGAGGCCGTCTCAGAACAGCAGGGGTTCGAAGTCGACCTTGGTCACGCCGCACTCGGGGCAGTACCAGTCGTCGGGAATGTCGGCGAAGGCGGTGCCCGGCGCGATGCCGTGCTCCGGGTCGCCCAGGGTCTCGTCGTAAATCCAGTTGCAGACCTTGCAGATCCACTGGGTGGTTTCAATGGTGTCGCTCATGACGGTTCCTTGATGATGACGGGTTCAGACGCAACCGCAGCCCTGGCCGCTTTCGATGCGGGCGATTTCGCGCCGCAGATGCTTGGTGGCCGGCGTGACGATGGCGATGAAATAGGCTTCCCGCAGTCGGCGCTGGGCCGGATTGCGTACCAGGTAGCCCTTCGCGCCCTGGTGCAGCATGGCGGCGTTGGCTGCCTTGACCGAGAGTTCGCCGCCGGCCAGGCGCAGCTTCAGCACTTCCAGGGGGAAGCCGGCGGGCACGGGGGCGCCGAGCTGGTCGGCCATGGCGTAGGTGGCGTCGCGGGCGCCGGACAGGGCAGCCTCGATGTCGCCCACCTGGTCGTCCAGGTACTGATTGACGTGGGACAGGCTGCGATTGGCCTGATGCATCAGATCGCAACAGGCGTCGATCAGTCCCAGGCCCATGCCCATCTGGGCCAGGATCATGCCGGGCTTGATGCGCTTGACGTAGGCGGCGGACTGGCCGGGATGGGACAGCACGCGGTTGTCGGGGATGAAGGTTTCCTTGAAATGGCAGGCCAGGGTGCGGGTGCCGTCGAGGGCGACGAAGTGGGCGCAGTCCACCAGCTTGAAACCGGGCTGGCCGCAATCGACCAGGACGAAGACCAGGCCGTCGTCGCCAGCCTCGTGGCCTTCCACCGGGCAGCCGGTGGCGAAGTAGTGGTCGGGACCCAGGTTGGACACCCAGGGCAGCACGCCGTTGATGATGTAGCCGCCGTCGACGCGCTTGGCGGAGAGACGGAAGTCCTCAATGGTGTCGCAGGATTTGACGGTGTTGGAAAGGCCGGTGCCCGCCAGAATCTCGCCGGAGACGATGCGGGGCAGGAAGTGCTCCTTGGCCCAGGTGTTGTCGGATTGTTCGATGTAGCGGGCGCAGGCGGTTTGGCACCAGACCAGGAAGCCGCTGGACAGGCAGGATTTGGAAACCTCCTCCATCACCTGCACCACGTGCTTCATGCCGAGGCCGTTGCCGCCGTACTCAGAAGACACGGCGCCGCGGAAGCCGCCGGCCCGACCCAGGGCCTTCATGAAATGTTCGGGATATTCGGCCTTGAGGTCCACGTCCAGGATCTTGGGCAGGAGCTCGGTGGCGATGACGGCGCGTACCAGGGAAAGGTCGGCGGCAAGCTCGTCGGCGGGGGCGGCGGCAAAAGCGGGTTGGACGGCGTTCATGAAGGCTTCCTCTCTGGTCGGGTTGGTGACCCGGTGGGTTAGGACTTGCCTTCTCCATGGCAACCGCCGTGCCAGGGATATCTATCTTTGTAGATCAGTGGGTTATGGATTTGCGCGCTACGCTACGAATCCATAGTGTGAACAATTTGTCTACACTTTGCCGGTGGGTTTTTTCGGCGTCTCGATGCCCAGGCGTTCCAGGCGGTAGCTGAGCTGGCGCAGGGTCAGGTTGAGGGCCTTGGCCGTGCGGGACTTGTTGCCGCCGTGGGCAGCCAGGGCGGCGGCGATGGTCGCTTTTTCCTCCTGGCCGACGTTCTGGTAGCCGCGCACCACCGAGGGCGGCGTGGGTTGGCCGCTGCCGACGCCGCTGCGGAATTCGCCGAGCCCCCGCGTCGCTGACGGTGCTTCGAGTACCTGGCCCTGGGCCTCGGTGACCAGGGCGTAGTCCACGGCGGTCTCGTCCACCGCATCGTCCCGGGACAAGAGGACGATGCGTTCCAGCACGTTGTAGAGCTGGCGGATGTTGCCGGGCCAGGGATAGGAGACCAGGCTGGACAGGGCGGCCGGTTCGATCAGCACGTTGCGTTGGTGGCGCTGGTTCAGTTGGGAGAGGAAGTGCCGCACCAGCAGCTTGATGTCGCCGGGGCGCTCGCGCAGGGCAGGCAGGCGGATGGGAATGACGTTGAGCCGGTAGTAGAGGTCGAGGCGGAACTGACCGTGGCGCACCAGGCCCATCATGTCCTGGTGGGTGGCAGCGACGATGCGCACGTCCACCGGAATCTCCTTGCGGCCGCCGAGCCGCTCCACCACTTTTTCCTGCAACACCCGCAGCAGCTTGACCTGCACCGGTAAGGGCAGGTCGCCGATCTCGTCGAGGAACAGGGTGCCGCCGTTGGCCTGTTCGAAACGGCCGATGCGCTGTTGGTGGGCATTGGTGAAGGCGCCCTTCTCGTGGCCGAACAGCTCCGACTCGAACAGGGTGTCGGGAATCGCCGCGCAATTGACCTTGACGAAGGGCGCCTCGCGGCGGTCGCTCTGCAAGTGCAGGGCGCGGGCGAAGAGTTCCTTGCCGGTGCCGGATTCGCCGAGCAGCAACACCGTGGCGTCGCTGGCGGCGACCTGGGTCAGTTGGCCCAGGGCCGAGAGCAATTGCGGCGATTCGCCGACGATGCCCCAGGTGGATTTGGCCTGGGTCTGCTGTCCCAGGGCCGCGCGCAGGCTGAGATTTTCCGCCTTGAGCCGGGCGGTGCGTTCCTCCAGCAACTGGTTGAGCTTGAAGATCTGGCCGATCAGTTCGGCCACCGTGCGCAGGATTTGCAAATCGGCGCCGAGGGAACGCTGGCGCGAACGCAGGCGATGGACGCCGAGCACGGCGGTGACCTGGCGATCCACCAGGATGGGCAGGGCGATGAAGGACACCGTTTCCTTGGGCAGGGTTTCCCGGCGCACCGCCCGGGCCAGATAGGCCGGCTCGTCGTCGATGTCCTGCACGATCAGGGTTTCGCCGGTCTGCATGACGCGACCGGTGACCCCCTCGCCCAGGGCATAGCGGCCGCGCTCGATTTCCTCCCGGCTGAGGCCGTAGGCGTAGCGGATAGCCAGTTGCTTGCCGTCGTGCTGAACCACCCGGCCCCGATTGAGGCCCAGCAGTTCCGACAGCAGGTGCAGCATCTCGCGGATCGCCGGGTCCGGTTCCAGGCCTCGTCCCAGAAGGCGGATGCTCTCGCGCAGCAGGAGCTGCTCCTGGTCACCGAGGTTTTCTTTTTCTTCCGGCGGTAAAAGGATGGGGTTGGTGTCGTTCACGGCTTGAGCGGGTATCAAAATCCAAGCCTATAGGTTGCCACGTTTCGCCGCGTCGCGGCGGCGCAGGACGATGGCATGGCGGTGCCGCCATGCCCAACCTCAATCGACCAGGGCCGCCAAGCCTTGCCTGCCGACCGGGGCGTTCGCCAGCCAGGGAATCAGGCCGCATCGCTTCGCCAAGTCGCGGGAAACCCTTTCAATGAACGGTACTTCATAGGTACCGCGTTGGCTCAGGAGTGGGTCCCGGGTGCCGCTCGCCAGCAGCGACTGGTTGATCACCCAGGCAAAGGGCGTGATTCCGGCCCGGGCCAAATCGCCCTGGAGCCGCTCGGCTTCATGGACCGGCGTTGCCTCGGGCAGGGTGACAATCAGCACGTGGGTGAAGTCCTTGTCCCGCAGGCGCGGCAGCAATTCACGCACGGACTCCGGCATATCCCCCTGGGTTCGCATTACTTCCCGGTGGTAGGCCTCGGCGGCGTCCAACAGCAGGATGGTGTGGCCGGTCGGGGCCGTGTCCAGGACCACGAAGCCGTCCTTGCCCTGGTCCACGGTACGGGCAAAGGCGCGGAAGACGGCGATTTCCTCCGTGCAGGGAGACCGCAAGTCTTCTTCGAGCATGGCCTTGCCTGCGGCATCGAGATGCTTGCCCGCCTTGTCGAGCACTTCCTGGGTGTATTGGGCAACCTCGGCCTCCGGATCAATGCGGGTGACCGACAGGTTGGGAATGGCGCCATCCACTGTCGACGCCACGTGGGCCGCCGGGTCGGTGGTGGACAAGGTCACCTGGCCGCCTTTTTGCGCCAGGGCCAGGGCGATGGCTGCCGCTACCGTGGTTTTGCCGACGCCGCCCTTGCCCATGGTCATGACCACCCCGTGGCCAGCTTGGGCGATCTCTTCGATCAGGGGCTTGAGTCCCGCTGGTAAATCAATGGCCGACGGATGCGCTGTTGCGGGCGGCGCCACGGCTATCTCGGGATAAACCATCAGGCGCAGGGATTCCAGCCCGACGGTGCCCCGGGGCAGGAAGGGAATGGTTGTGCTGGGCAGTCCCGCCAGGGTGGTCGGCATCTGCGCCAAGGCCTGCACCGATCGTTGGCTCATGGCCATGGCCACGGCATCATCCTGCCGGTCCGTGCTGAACACGCCATTGACCGCCAAGTGCATGTTCTCGATGCCCAGGTCCGCCAGTTCTCCGTGGGTGCGAGCCGCCTCCCGCAGCGAGGCGGTGTCCGGACGGCTCACCAGAATCACCGTGGTTTCCTGGGCATTGGACAAGCGGGCCACGGTGGCGGCGTAGAGGGCTTTCTGTTTTTCCAGGCCAGCCAGTGGGCCCAGGCAGGAGGCGCCGCCGGTGGAAGTGGCAATGAATTCGTCCCAGGCCGACGGCAGGGTCAGCAGCCTCAGGGTATGTCCGGTGGGCGCGGTGTCGAAGATCACGTGATCGAAGTCCGCCGTGGCCGTCGGATCGCCCAGCAATTTGGAGAATTCGTCAAAGGCGGCGATCTCCACGGTGCAGGCCCCGGAGAATTGTTCCTCCATGCTCTGGATTGCGGCCGTCGGTAGTACGCCCCGGTAAGGGGACACCATGCGCTCCCGATAGGCATGGGCCGCCGCCTCC
This sequence comes from Denitratisoma sp. agr-D3, assembly GCF_054658675.1. Taxonomy (NCBI): domain Bacteria; kingdom Pseudomonadati; phylum Pseudomonadota; class Betaproteobacteria; order Nitrosomonadales; family Sterolibacteriaceae; genus Denitratisoma; species Denitratisoma sp. agr-D3. The sequence goes on from NZ_BAAGIA010000001.1 coordinate 351,820, forward strand.
GGGTCGATGTTGAGGGCAAACAATCCCGGCGCTCCGGGAATGGCGGTTGGTGCCTGACCCAGGGAAACGCCCAGCACCTCGTCAAGGTTGGACGCTGGATCGGTGCTGACGATCAGGACCTTTTTGCCGGCATCGGCCAGGGCCAGACCCGTGGCGCAGGAAAGGGAGGTCTTGCCGACTCCGCCCTTGCCGGTAAAGAACAGGAAGCGGGTATTCACCTGGGGCAAGGGCATGATGACTCCTTAGCAGGTTCCGGGTTTGCAGCCGCAGCTACCCGCCTTGATATGGGGCTTTTCTGCCGTGGTCAGGGTGATGCCCAGCTTCTGGGCCAACTGAACCCGCGAGGGATACATGCCGGTGGCGATGATGTGACCGTCCACCACGAGGATGGGCAGACGGTCGATGCCCGCCTCCATTTCCTTCACGACAGCCGGATTGGCGGCGAAGGCCTGGGGTTCCTGGCCCAGGTTGTGGCGCTCAACGGCAACACCGTGTTCCTCCACCCATTTGAGGTCGGCGGCGAACTGGGCCAAGACGGGATCCACATCGACGCCGCAAACGCCGGTGGAGCAACACATGGCGGGATCAAAGACCTCGAGTTTTTTCATGGCAATCTCCTTTTACGCGTTTGGGGCTTCGTACCAGCCCTTGGAAGCATTGACGATCTTAACCACCAACAACATGACCGGCACTTCAATGAGAACACCGACCACGGTGGCCAGGGCGGCCCCGGACTGGAAACCGAACAGGCTGATGGCGGCGGCGACGGCCAACTCAAAGAAGTTGGAGGCGCCGATCAGAGCCGAGGGGCAAGCGATGTTGTGCTTTTCGCCGACGGCGCGATTCAGCCAGTAGGCCAGGGCTGAGTTCAGCAAGACCTGGATCAGGATGGGCACCGCGAGCAAGGCGATCACCAGCGGCTGTTGGATGATGGCCTCGCCCTGGAAGGCGAACAGCAGGATCAATGTGGCCAGCAGCGCCGTGATGGACCAGGGGCCGATTTTCTCCATGGCGGCATCGAAGGCAGCCTGCCCCTTGGACAACAAGGACCTACGCAGCCACTGGGCCAGAATCACCGGGATCACGATGTAGAGCACCACCGAGGTGAACAGGGTGGCCCAGGGCACGCTAATGGCGGAAATTCCCAGCAATAGGCCCACCAACGGTGCGAAGGCCACCACCATGATGGAATCGTTCAAGGCCACTTGGGAAAGGGTGAACAGCGGGTCACCATTGGACAGCCGGCTCCAGACGAAGACCATGGCCGTGCAAGGCGCGGCGGCCAACAGAATCAGCCCGGCGATGTAGCTGTCCAACTGGTCGGCCGGCAGCATGGGGGCAAACAGATGGCGGATGAACAGCCAGCCCAGGAAGGCCATGGAGAAAGGTTTGACCAGCCAATTGACGAACAGGGTGACGCCGATGCCTTTGACGTGTTGACGCACCTCGTGGAGAGCACCGAAGTCCACCTTGACCAACATGGGGATGATCATGACCCAGATCAGCAGCCCCACCGGCAGATTGACCTGGGCGACTTCCATCTGGCCGATGGTCTGGAAGACGCTCGGGGCAAGCTGCCCGAGCAGGATGCCGGCCACGATGCAGAGGAACACCCAGAGGGTCAGCCAGCGTTCAAAGCGGCTCATGGGGATTCCGCTACCGGCCTTCACGGCGACTTCGCATTGGGCGCTCATAGGGACAGAGCCTCCCGCACGGCGGGAATCAGGCGCGCCCGAATGTCGTCCCGTACCTGGATGAAGCTCTCCAGGGGTTCGCCATGGGGATCATGGAAGCCCACGTGAATCCGCTTTGCCGGACGGGGGAAGATGGGGCAGGTTTCCTTGGCGTTGTCACAGACGCTGACCACCAGGTCGATTTCCTGGTCCATCACCTCCTCAACCGTTTTGGGATACAGGCCCTCGGTCGGCAGGCCGGCAAGTCTCAAGGCCTCGATGGCGCCATCGGCCACCTTGGGTTGGGGCTGGGTACCGGCGGAAATCCCCCGCACCAGACCGGCCAGGTCGTGATTGAGGATGGCCTCTCCCATCTGGGAGCGGCAGGAGTTTCCGGTGCAAAGCACCAGGACGGTCTTGGCTGTGGTCATGGTGGGGCGTGACGGATGAAGAGTGATCGGGACTTACTCGCTTTGTTCCCGCAGCCGACCGATGCCGTCCAGTTCCTTCTTGAGGGACATGGCATCAAGCTTGGCAAACGGAAGGTGGGTGAACAGGGATATTCGGCGGTTGAGCAGGTGGAAGGCCGTGGACACGGCCTCCCGCTTGTCTTCGTCGCTGCCTTCCACGGCGGCAGGATCCTCAATGCCCCAGTGGGCCGTCATGGGCTGACCTGGCCAAACCGGGCAGACCTCTCCGGCGGCGTTGTCGCAGACGGTAAAAACAAAATCCATGCGCGGGGCTTGAGGCACGGCGAAAGCGTTCCAACTCTTGCTACTGAGGTTTTCCGTCGGCAAGCCCTGGCTGGCAAGAAGGGCCAGTACCCAGGGATTGACCTTGCCGGCGGGATGGCTGCCCGCGCTGTATGCCCGGAAACGGCCTCGACCGAGATGGTTGAGGATGGACTCCGCCATGATGCTGCGGGCGGAGTTGCCGGTACAAAGAAACAAAACGTTGAATACGCGATCAGTCACGATGTGACTCCTTTCAGCAGGCAGATTTGGTCCGGGCTCGCCGTTTGGTCACGCTGCTGGCAGCGCCGGTTTTCGGCAGGCAGGCTTGGCCGTTGCAGCAGTTGTCGGTGAGGAAAGCGATCAGGTCGTCCATCGTTCCGTAGTTGGCGGCGTAGCGGATGAAGCGACTGTCGCGCGTGCCGGCGATGAGGCCGACCCGACTCAGGTGGGCCAGATGGAAGGACAGGGTGGCGGGCACCATGGCGAGCTGGTCGCTGATGGCGCTGGCGTTCATGCCCTCCGGGCCCGCTTCCACCAAGAGGCGGAAGATGGCGAGACGGGTTTCGTGGCCCAGGGCGGCGAAGATTTCGGCGGCGGTTAACGTTTCCATGATTTGAATATTATCAAACTATGGAAATGTTGCCGGATTTTCTTTAGCGCCCTGGTGGGCAATGGCGCGAGGAGGGGACGCGAGGGGCGGTCGGCGGACTTCCGACCGACGCTACGCGGACAGAGCTATTCGGCCCATCCTTAGTCGTATAGCGAGGCCGCGGCGGCCAGGGCCTGCCGCACCTGTCGCCGTAGTTCGGGGGGCGACAGTACTTCCACGTCGGCGCCGTACTTGAGGATGTCCATCATCAGTTCCCGGTGGTCGGCGTAGGGCACTTCCAGCCGGTAGCGGCCATCGGCGTCGAAGCGGCTCTTCTGGCGCGGGTGCCATTGTTCCTTGGCCACCCAGCGCGCCCGTGCCGGCGAGAAGGCCAGGGTCGCCCATTGCACTTTCTTGCCGCTGAAAATGCCGTAGCCGGGGCCGAGCACCTCGTCCAGGCTGCGGGCCGACATTTCCTTGGCGGGCTTTTCCAGCACTGCGGAGGACTGGATGGAATCCAGGGCGAAGCTGCGCAGTTCGTTGCGCAGGTGGCACCAGGCGTCCAGATACCAGTTCTCCCGGTAGTGCACCAGGCGCTGGGGCGAGACTTCCCGCTCGGTCTGTTCGCCCTTGCCCTTGGACAGATAGGCGATCCTGAGCCGCTTGCGGCCGATCAGGGCCGAGCCTACCCGCTCGAAGCAATCCAGGGACACCTGGCGGCGACCCATCGCCAGCACCGAAACGCGCCGCTTCACCTCCTCCGCACTGTTGTCCGCCGTGCCTAGCAGGGCGTTGAGCCGGGCCATCAGGGGCTGGATGTGGGGCGTCAGGATGCCGCCGGAATCCAGCCCCGCCAGCAGGTGCTGCATGGTCAGCAGGGCGTGGATTTCCGCCGGGGAGAACCACAGCCCCGGCAGTTCGTACTTGTCGCCGAGCTGCGGCCCGCCGTCGAAACGGTAGCCGTTGGCATCCCGGTCGTAGACGATGGGCGCGTTGAGCCGACTGCGCATGAACTCCAGATCCCGACGCAGGGTGGCGCGGGAGATTTCCAGTTCTTCCAGCAGGGCCTGGAAGCTCACCACCTTGCGCTCGGTGATGAGCTGGTCGATCTTGTAGAAGCGCTCGGTCTGGTTCATGACGGGATTGAGGATCGCTAAAGTCGCTACCGCTCGTCCTGAGCGTAGTGCAACCCACGGAGTCGAAGGGCGCGGGATGGATGGGTATTCCCGTATTTCGACTCCGCTGCGCTACGCTCAATACGAACGGGTTGGGGTGTGGCTGCCATCTCCTTACAGGCCGAGGGTCGCCCAGAGTGCGTCCACCTTCAGCTTCACCGCCTCATCCATGACGATGGGCCGGCCCCATTCCCGCGTGGTTTCGCCGGGCCACTTGTTGGTGGCGTCGAGGCCCATCTTGCTGCCAAGACCGGCCACCGGCGAAGCGAAGTCCAGGTAGTCGATGGGCGTGTTGTCCGCCAACAGGGTGTCGCGGCTGGCGTCCATGCGCGTGGTGATGGCCCAGATGACCTCCTGCCAGCTGCGAATGTCCACGTCCTCGTCCACCACGATGATGAACTTGGTGTACATGAACTGGCGCAGGAAACTCCAGATGCCGAACATGACTCGCTTGGCGTGGCCGGGGTACTGCTTCTTGATGCTGACCACGGCCAGGCGGTAGGAACAGCCCTCCGGTGGCAGGTAGAAGTCGGTGATCTCGGGGAACTGTTTTTGCAGCAGGGGCACGAACACTTCGTTCAGTGCCACGCCCAGCATGGCGGGTTCGTCCGGCGGCTTGCCGGTGTAGGTGCTGTGGTAGATGGGGTTCTTGCGCATGGTGATGCGCTCGACGGTGAACACGGGAAACTCTGCCTGCTCGTTGTAGTAGCCGGTGTGATCGCCGTAGGGGCCTTCGAGGGCGGTCTCGCCGGGATGGATCACGCCCTCCAACACGATCTCCGCCGAGGCGGGCACTTGCAGGCTGTTGCCCAGGCATTTGACCAACTCGGTCTTGCCGCCCCGCAGCAGGCCGGCGAACTGGTATTCGGACAGGGTGTCGGGCACCGGCGTCACCGCGCCGAGGATGGTGGCCGGGTCGCAGCCCAAGACCACCGCCACGGGGTAGGGCTGGTCGGGATGGTGCTGGCAATGGTCGCGGTAGTCCAGGGCACCGCCGCGATGGGCCAGCCAGCGCATGATGACTTTGTTTTTGCCGATGACTTGCTGGCGGTAGATGCCCAGGTTCTGTCGCGCCTTGTGCGGGCCGCGGGTGACGGTGAGGCCCCAGGTGATCAGGGGGGCCACGTCGCCGGGCCAGCAGTGCTGAATGGGCAGGCGGGCCAGGTCCACCTCTTCGCCTTGCCACACCACTTCCTGGCAGGGGGCGGAGGACAGCACCTTGGGGGCCATGTTGAGCACTTGCTTGAGCAGGGGCAGCTTGTCCCAGGCGTCGCGCAGGCCCTTGGGCGGTTCCGGCTCCTTGAGGGCCGACAGGGTGCGGCCCACTTCGCGCAGGGCGCCTTGCCAATCGGCCTGTTCGGCGATGGGCACGCCCATGCCGAAGGCCACCCGTTCCGGCGTGCCGAACAGGTTGGCCAGCACCGGCATGGCCTGGGGCACGCCCTGGGTGACGGGATTTTCAAACAGCAGGGCCGGGCCACCGGCGCGCAGCACCCGGTCGGCAATTTCGGTCATTTCCAGGTGGGTGTCCACCGGCACGGTGATGCGTTTGAGTTCGCCCCGCTGTTCCAGCTGGGCAATGAAGTCGCGCAGGTCGCGGTAGGCCATGGGGGGGAAACCGGGCTGTTGATCTGGCCCGATTATACGAAGCCCCGTTGTCGGGCCGGACAGACTAGGCCTGCTGAGGGATGTGGCGGGTCAGTGCGGCCTCGAAACTGTTGTGGATGTTTTCCCAGTCCAGGTGGGCCACGGACGGGGCGGCCTGGTGGCGCAGGCGTTGGCGCAATTCGTCGTTGCTGGCCACCTCCACCGCCGCTTCGACGAAGGAGGCGCTGGCGCCGTTGGGCACCAGGCGGCCATTCACCCGGTCGCGGATCAATTCCCCCGCCGCGCCGTAGTCGAAGGCCACCACCGCCAGGCCGCTGGCCATGGCCTCGGTCGTCACGTTGCCGAAGGTTTCCGTCATGCTGGGGAAGAGGAACAGGTCCGCCGAGGCGTAGTGCTCGGCCAGGTCCTCGCCATGGCGCATGCCGACGAACAGGTAGGGCGACTGGCTGTCGCTGCGCCGGCGCAGGTCGGCGGCGGCCGGTCCATCGCCGACGAAGAGCAGGCGGGCGTTGGGCACTTTGTGGCGGATGGCATCAAAGGCGTGAATGGCCAGCCCCAGGTTCTTTTCCGGAGCGATGCGGCCGACGTAGGCCACCACCAGGTCGTCGTCCTTCAGGCCCCAGCGGGCACGCAGGGCGGCGGAACGGCGTTGAGGGGTGAACAGCTTGGTATCCACACCGCGGGAGAGCACCCCCACGTTGCGGAAGCCGTTTTCGTTGAGGGTGTCGGCCAGGCGGCGGGTGGGCACCAGGGTGGTGGCCGCCTTGTTATGGAAATGGCGCAGGTAGCGGATGATGCCGCCCCGCAGCCAGCCGATGCCGTAGTAGCGGCTGTAGGCGTCGAAGTTGGTGTGGAAGGTGGAGCTGACGGGAATGCCCAGTCGCCGTGCGGTATTCAGCGCTGCCCAGCCCAGGGGGCCTTCCGTCGCCACGTGCACGATGTGGGGTCGCTGGGCGGCCCAGAGGCGGTGCAGGGCGCGACCGTTGGGCAGACCGAAGCGCAGCCCCGGATAGCGGGGAATGGGCAGGCCCGGCACCACGACCTGCTCCAGCCCCGGCTGGGGTGGCGGCGCGTCGCTCTTGCCCTGGCGCGGCCGGATCAACTGCACGGCGTGGCCGCGCTGGCGCAGGCCGTCCACCATGCGACCCAGGGTCATGGCCACGCCATTGACTTCCGGCGCGAAGGTTTCGGTCACCAGGGCCACCCGCAGGGCGGCCCGGGGGGCGGATTCGATCAGGTTCTGGAATTCGGCGTGCATGACCCCATGGTGTGCCCGGGGCGCGACGGTTTGATGACAGGCCGGTGATGAATCCGTGACAGTGACGCCGTGGTCAGCCCAGCAGCACCAGGCCCCAGACCACGGCCACATTGACCAGGGACACCAGCACGGCGGCGCTGCCGATGTCCTTGGCCCGCTTGGCGAGGCGGTGGTTTTCCAGGGAGATGCGGTCCACCGCCGCTTCCACGGCAGAGTTGAGCAGTTCCACCATGAGCACTAGCAGCACGCTGGCGATCATCAGGGCGCGGCCCAGGTTGGGGGCGGGCAGCAGGCAGGCGGCGGGGATCAGCACCAGGGCCAGCCAGACTTCCTGGCGGAAGGCGTCCTCGTGGCGATAGGCCGCGGCGAGGCCGTCGAGGGAATAGTTGAAGGCGTTCCAGATGCGGGTGAGGCCGGTCTTGCCCTTGAAGGGGCTTTCTTGTTCGGACATAGTCGAAGTCAGGGTTGGTTGCGGGATTGGGAGGCGAGTTGAGCGTAAAGCGAGGCCAATTGCTTGGCCCGTTGCGGCGCCGACCATTCGTCGGCCCAGGCTCGGGCGGCCTGGCCCAGGTCGGCCAGACGCGCTTCGTCCCGCAGCAGGTCGTGCAGTCCGGCGGCGAAGGCAGCGGCCTCCTGGGGGGCGATGACGGCGCCGCGCAGGGGATCGAGGATGTCCTTGGTGCCCATCTCGGCGAAGGCGTAGGCGGGTACCCCGGCGGCCATGGCTTCCAGCAATACCAGGCCCTGGGTTTCGGTGCGGGAGGCGAACACGAAGACATCGGCGGCGGCGTAGCAGCCGGGCAGTTCCGTGGCCCGGTCCAGGTAGCCGATGAAGCGCACCTGGTCCTCGATGCCCAGTTGCCGCGCCTGCCGTTGCAGGGCCGGCAAGGCCGGGCCCTCGCCGGCCACCAGCAGCAGGAAGGACGGATTCAGGTCGCGCATGTGGCGGGTGGCTTCAAGCAGGAAGCCGATGTTCTTTTCATGGGCGACGCGGCCCACGTAGAGGCCTACCGGGCGGTCGGCGGGAATATCGTGACGGCGGCGGAAGGCAGCGCCGTCGCCGTCGCGGAAACGGTCCACCGGAATCCCCGTGGGCAGGATGTGCACCGGGGCATGGACGCCGTAACCGCGCAGCGTGTCTTCCATGGCGCGGGAGGGCACCACCACCGCGTCGAGGCCGTTGCACTGGCCCCGTGCGATGCAGCGCGCGGTGCCCTTGAGCAGGGGGCGCGGCAGCAGGGGCAGGTAGTGGTGGAAATATTCCTCGAAATGGGTGTGGTAGGTGGTCAGCACCGGCAGCCGGTGGCGGCGGGCGAAGCGGATGCCGGCGTAGTGGGCGGCGAAGGGCGTTTGGATATGCACCACGTCGAAGCGGCGCGGTGCCAGGCCGTGGGCAGTGCGGTGCAGCTTGCCCCAGTGCATCAGTCGGTCCTCGGGGTCGAAGGGCAGTTGCCGCGCCGGCACCCGGTGGATGTGGGCGTGCTGTTCCGGGGTTTGGTAGTCCGGGGCGATCAGGGTGACCTCGACCCCCTGTTCGGGCAGATCGCGGCGGAAGGTTTCGATGGACGTGGACACCCCGTTGATGCGGGGAAAGTACACGTCGGAGAGCATCAGTACGCGCAAGGGTTCGGTCATCATGCCCGCCACGGTAACGGCTCTGTATTGCGAAGGTATTACAGCGGCAAGACCGGGAGCCGCTCCCTGGGCGGAAGTGAGGTTTTTGCGATGTTTGAAATCGATGCCAAGGCCCACCCCGTGGCCGTTTCGGCGCGGCCGACGGGGTGAGAAATTACTAACACTGGAATCCAAATTAGATAACTATTTGGCATCCAGGTGGCCTATGATCGCCGGCTTTATTAGAAAACCGACCGGGAGAGGGCCTCATGTTCGGCAAGTCCAAACGTTTATTGCAGGCGCGGGATGAGGAAATTGCCGCTTTGAAGGCGGCCTTGCAGGAACGGGAGGACAAGCTGGCGTCCATGGGCGAGGCGCTTGACCAAACCCAGGCCCGCCTTGCCGAACAGGAACGTGCCGTGGCCTACGGTCAGGGCTTGTACCGCCAGATCAACACCTTCGGCGACTCCCTCAAATTGGTGCAGCAGACCCTGGCGACCCTCGCCCAGGCCATGAAGCAGGAAAAGGACGTGGCCGGCGACGCCGATCAATCGGTCCATGCCAGCGTCGCCGCCGTGGACCGGCTCGATGAGATCATTCATCTGCTGACGGTGAAGACCCAGCAGACCGGCGAGGCGGTGGTGACGTTGCGTTCCCGCACCACCGAGATCGGCAACTTTCTTGATCTCATCAAGGAGATCGCCGATCAGACCAACTTGTTGGCCCTCAACGCTGCCATCGAGGCGGCCCGTGCCGGCGAGGCCGGGCGCGGTTTTGCTGTGGTGGCGGACGAAGTGCGCAAGCTGGCGGTGCGCACCACCCAGGCCACTGCCCAGATCGCCGCCCTAGTGGACGGTGTCCAGTCGGAAACCGACAAGGCCAAGAACGAACTGGAGGTGACACCGGCCCAGATGGCTTCCTTCGCCGGCGAAGGGGAGGACGCCAAGCGCCACATCGCCGTGCTGCAAAAGGTATCCGATACCCTGGGTCACACCATTTCCGCCGTGGCCCTGCGTAGCTTCGTCGAGACGGCCAAGGTGGATCACCTGGTCTACAAGATGGAGGTGTACCGGGTGGTCATGGGGCTCAGCGACAAGGATGAAACGGGTTTTGCCAGTCACCGGGAATGTCGGCTCGGCAAGTGGTACTACGAAGGCGACGGCGCCGCCCTGTTCTCCTCCCTGCCCGGTTATCGGGAACTGGAGTTGCAACACATCGCCGTGCACAGCAACGGCACCGACGCGGTCAAGGCCCATCGCGGCGGTGATGGCGACGCTGCCATCACCGCCCTGGCCGGCATGGAAGAGGCCAGCTTGAAGGTGGTGGAATATCTGGAGCGCCTGGCGGCCGAGTCCGCGGTTCGCTGACGATCCTGGGGGCGGCGGTTACGCCAACCCGTATTTCTTCAGTCGGTATTCGAGTTTCGCCCGCGATATTCCGAGCAGGCGGGCAGCACTGGAAAGTTTCCCCTTGGACTGTTGCAGGGCCGCCTTCATCAGGGCTTTTTCCGCTTCCGGCAGTTCCAGTGAGCGGTTGGCGCCCATCTGTATCGTTGTCAGCAGATTTTCTACCAGGGCCGCGCTTTCGTCCTCGGCCTCCGGGCTGACTGCCGAAACCACCCCCTTGGTGTCGAGGGTGAGGGACTCCGGGCGCAGCTCTTCGCCGCAAGTGAAGAGATGGCACAGGTCGAGCGCATTGCCTTCGTCGGCGAGGATGACGGCGCGTTCAATGATGTTTTCCAGCTCGCGCACATTCCCCGGCCAGTCGTAATTGATCAGGGCATCGACCGCCCGTTCCTTGAAGCCGGTAATGTTCTTGCGGTGCTTGGTACAGAAGCGTTGTAGGAACCAATCGATGAGCACGGGAATGTCGTCGCGGCGGTCGCGTAGGGGCGGCACCCGGATCGGGAAGACGTTGAGCCGGAAATAAAGGTCTTCCCGGAAAGCACCGTTCTTGGCCTCCTCGCGCAAGTCCACGTTCGTCGCCGCGATCACCCGGACGTCCACCTTGCGTGTGCGACTGTCGCCGACCCGCTCGATTTCCCCTTCCTGCAAGGCGCGCAACAGCTTGCCTTGAGAGGTCAGGGAAAGGGTACCGATCTCGTCGAGGAACAGGGTGCCGCCATGGGCGCGTTCGAAACGTCCCGGGCGTGAAGCCGTGGCACCGGTGTAGCTACCCTTTTCCACGCCGAACAACTCGGACTCCATCAAATGTTCCGGAATCGCCGCGCAGTTCACCGCGATGAAGGGCTTGTCCGCGCGGTGGCTCAGGGCATGGAGGTTGCGGGCAAAGATTTCCTTGCCAACGCCGCTCTCGCCGAGGAAGAGCACCGTGGCATCGGTGGGCGCGGCCTTCTTGACCATGTGGCAAACCGCATTGAAGCCGGCCGACATGCCGATCATGCCGAAGTCGCCATTGGCGGCGTCTTCCGTGCGCTTCCTGTCACCCGTGTGCGGACGGTTTTTTTCGCGGGCCGACGGTTGCCATTGAACGAAATCGCCCACCTGCAAGTAGCGGGCATCCTCTTCCGGGTTGTCCCATTCGTCCAGGGGGCGGCCGATCACGCGACAGAACTCGTGGCCCATGCCCTTGCATTCGACCTCGCGGTAAAGAATCTGTCGACCCATGAAGGTGCTCGTGAACCCGCAGGCGTAACCGGTCTGCATCCAGCATACGGGTTCGTTGCCGATACCGTAGGAGGCGATGTGGGCTTCATTCTCGGACGAGTCGCGCCAGATGAATTCGCCGAAGTACTCCCCCAGTTCCACATCGATGACGAGATTGATCGGTTCCGAGAACACCACGCCCTCTAGGGAAAGCAATTGGGGACCCACCAGGAAGGAATCGTAGATGCCACTCTTGTGGCGGACCTTCTTGGTGAGTTCCGCATCCCGTGCGCCGGCCTGGTAGCCGATGCGGGTCAGCAGCCCACGCGCGGCTTCAAGGCCCATGCTTTCGATCAGTTCCCGCCGCAACGAGGCGAGGGAAGAAACATGTAGCAGGATCATCCTTCTGTCGTCGAGCATGATCCTTCCTTTGTCGGGAGTGAACCGCAGGCGCTTGGAAAGATCACCGATGTCGGGGAAGTTGGGCACGTACTTGGTGGCTACTTGGTCGAGTAGGGGCGTGCCATTGATCGTTTTTTTCTCGTCACTCATTTCGTCTCACTCACAGCTCGCATGCGCATGGTTGGGGCGCATAGGGGTCTGCAAAAACCATGCTCTCTGTTGCCGTCGTGTCATGGGTTGCCGTCGGCATGTCCTTCATCTGGATTTCATCAAGGCATGAAAACACCGCCTGAAAATCCAGCCACCGCTTTTCAGCATTACAAGAAAAATCGGTGGCGATGCCGGATGACCAGCGGATCGCCGTCGGCCATAGATATAGCACTTTTATTTCATTCATCAATAAAAACAACTTTTTATTTTTGAGTCGTCAATTAATTGCGGGACGTCCCGCCCCGCTGGCATAGCCGTTGCAATCCTCCTGTCCGACGCCTGCCAAGGCGACTCGACAAAAACCTGAACAGGAGAATTCGACATGGCGCTACTGGAACGCAACGAGTGGTACGACATCGCGCGGAGCACGAACTGGAGCCCCGCCTACGTCACCGAGGCGGAACTCTTCCCCGATGTAATGACCGGCGGCATCGGTGTTGGCCGGGAAAAGTGGGAGAGTTACGACGAGCCCTACAAGACCTCATTTCCCGAATACGTTTCTATCCAGCGTGAAAAGGATGCCGGCGCCTATTCGGTCAAGGCGGCTTTGGAACGCAACAAGCTGTTCGAGAATGCAGACCCGGGCTGGCTGTCCATCCTCAAGTCCCACTATGGCGCCATCGCCCTGGGTGAATACGCGGCCATGAGCGCCGAGGCCCGCATGGCCCGCTTCGGGCTGGCCCCCGGTATGCGCAACATGGCCACCTTCGGCATGATGGATGAGAACCGCCATGCCCAGCTTCAGCTCTTCTTTCCCCATGAGCATTGCAGCAAGGACCGCCAGTTCGACTGGGCACACAAGGCCTACCACTCGAACGAATGGGCTGCCATCGCCGCCCGTCACACCTTCGACGACCTGTTCCTCGCCCGTGACGCGACGAGTATCGCCGTGATGCTGACCTTCGCCTTCGAGACCGGATTCACCAACATGCAGTTCCTCGGCTTGGCGTCCGATGCGGGCGACGTGGGGGACTACACCTTTTCAAGCTTGATCTCCTCCATCCAGACCGATGAGTCCCGCCATGCCCAGATCGGCGGTCCTGCCTTGCAGGTATTGATCGAGAACGGCAAGAAGGAGGAGGCCGAACAACTGGTGTATCTCGGCATCGCCCGGGCCTGGCGGATCTTCTGCATCCTGACCGGTCCCGCCATGGACTACAACACGCCCTTGGCCAATCGCAAGCATTCCTTCAAGGAGTTTATGCAGGAGTGGATCGTCGGCCAGTTCGAGCGCTCCCTGATTGATCTGGGGTTGGACTTGCCCTGGTACTGGGAAAAGATGATCGCCGAGTTCGACTACCAGCACCACGCCTACCAGATGGGCCTGTGGTTCTGGCGGCCGACCCTGTGGTGGAACCCCGCTGCCGGCGTTTCCCCAGAGGAACGCGATTGGCTGGAGGAGAAGTACCCGGGTTGGAATGACAGCTTCGGCAGGTGTTGGGACGTGATCACCGAGAACATCCTGACCGGTCGCATCGACAAGACCCTGCCGCAAACGCTGCCCGTGGTGTGCAACATGAGTCAGTTGCCCATCTGCGCCATCCCCGGCGACAAATGGAACGTGCGCGACTATCCGCTCGATTACGAGGGGCGTCGCTATCACTTCAATTCCGAGATCGACCGCTGGGTGTTCCAGACCAACCCTGCCCGTTACCGCGACCACATGTCCATCGTGGATCGGTTGTTGGGCGGTGTGATCCAGCCCGCCGATCTGGGCGGAGTCCTCAATTACATGAACATCGCGCCGGGCGAGTGTGGCGACGATGCCCACCAATATGCCTGGGCGGAAAAGTTCCGTGCCCAACACTATGCGGCCAAGGCCGCTTAACTCAACCAAACGATAGGCGAGGAAACATGGCTGCACTTCCAATCATTTCCAATTTCCAGGGAGACTTCGTGCTCCAGCTGGTGGTGACGGATACGAGCAAGACCGTTGCCGAGTTGATCGACGATGCCGCCGTGCATTCGCTGGGAAAGCGGGTCAAGGCCCAGCCCGGCAAGATCGTGCGCGTCCGCCGCCAGGATGGCGAGAGTTTCTACGACGCCAGGCTGCGGGTGGACCAGACTGACATCCAGCCCATGGACTGTCTTGAGTTCATTTTCTGCACACCGGAGTAAGCGGTATGGCGTTTCAGAAATTGTGCATGCTCGACGACATCTGGGAAGGCGACATGGCCGCCTTCGATCTCGGTGACACCGAAATCCTCCTGGTCTGGCCCACCGGTGGCGACCTGAAGGCCTTCCAGGGACTCTGTCCACACCAGGACATCTCCCTGGCCGAGGGCAAGTTCTCCGGAAAGGTCGTGATGTGCCGCGCTCACCAATGGACCTTCGATGCCGCCAGCGGCGCCGGGATCAACCCCGGCGACTGCAAGCTCGCCGAATACCCGCTGCAAGTCATCGGGGAGGAGGTCCATGTGGACATCGCGGGCATCGAACCCTACTACGCCCATTCTTAAGAAGACAACCGAGGACAGTAAATGAGCCAAGCCACCATTGATGCTTACAAGAACAACCGGGTCGGGCCGGTCTTGCGTTGCAGCGACATCACCGAGGCCGTGATCGAGGCCGCCCAGATCGACAACCCGGGCAAGGCGATCCGCGTGGACGATAAGGGCGCCTACATCCGCATCGACACCGAAAACGAGTTGATCATCCGCCGCGACACCCTGGAAGCCCAGTTGGGCCGGCCCTTCAGGATGTCCGAGCTGGAGATCAACCTGGGGTCCTTCGCCGGTCGCATCGAGCAGACCGCCGAGTTCGTCCGCTTCTACTTCAACAAATCCATCTGACGGGAGTTGTCCATGACCACCGTAACGCCCCTCAAGCCCCTCAAGACCTGGAGCCATCTGGCCGGTAACCGCCGTCGTCCGAGCGAATACGAAATCGTGTCGACCAACCTGCACTACAGCACGAAGAATCCGGACGCACCCTTCGAGCTCGATCCGAACTTTCCCATCGCCGAGTGGTTCAAGCGGCATCGCAACCTGAGTCCGGTGCGCCACGCCGATTGGAACGCCTTCCGCGATCCGGACGAAATTGTGTATCGCACCTACAACCTGATTCAGGATGGCCAGGAGACCTATGTGTTCAGTCTGCTCGACCAGTTTTCCGAGCGCGAACACGACCTTTCCCTGAGTGCCGAATGGGCGGGCAAACTGGCCCGGTTGTACACACCGTCCCGCTACCTGGTGCACGGCATTCAGATGATGTCCGCCTACCTGTCCCAGATGGCGCCTGCGTCCACCATTTCCAACTGTGCCACTTATCAGACCGCCGATTCCCTGCGTTGGTTGACCCACGTCGCCTACCGCACCCGCGAACTGAGCAAGACCTTTACCGCGTCGGGTTTCGGTATCCAGGAACGGGCGATCTGGGAAGGCGATGCCGCCTGGCAGGGATTTCGCGAATTGATCGAGAAGGCCTTGATCACCTGGGATTGGGCGGAGTCCTTCGTCGTGCTCAACCTCATCGTCAAGCCGGCGATGGAAGAGGCCGTGCTGCGCGGCCTGGGCAACGCCGCCAAGCACGAGGGGGATACCCTGCTGGGTCTGCTGGCCGATGCGGAGTTGTTGGACGCCGCCCGGCATCGGCGTTGGGCCACCGCGCTGGTCGAGTTTGCCGCCACCAGCGAAGGCAACCGGCCGCGGATCCAGCAATGGGTGGACAAATGGCTGCCACTCGCCGAAAGGGCCATCGATGCCTACTGCGGCCCCTTGCCGGACGGTGCCGCCACCGCTGCCAGTGCCAAGGAGAGGGTGCTGGCCTTCCATCGCAGTTGTGGCCTGGCTTCATGACCATGGCGGCGATGGTGACCATCGAGGGGGGCGAGGTCTTCCCGGTCGCGTCGGGAGACACGCTCCTCGGCGCCGCCCTGCGCGCGGGCCTGGGTCTGCCCTACGACTGTTGTTCCGGCGCCTGTGGTAACTGCCGCGTCGAACTGCTGGCCGGGGATATCCATGACCGTTGGCCGGAGGCGCCGGGTATTTCCAAGCGGGATCGGGCGAAGGGGAAGTACCTGTCTTGCCAATCCTTGGTGGAAGGGGATTGCGTCATCCGGGCAAAGCCGGGGGGGGAATACGTTCCCCCCGTGAGGCCGACCATGCATGAGGCGACCTTGCTCGCCGTGCGCGATTTGACCCACGACCTGCGTGAGTTCACTTTTCGCACCGACGATGCCGCGACCTTCCTTCCCGGCCAATACGCCTTGCTGAGCCTGCCCGGCGTAGCGAGGCCACGTGCCTACTCCATGAGCAATTTGCCCAATGGGGAAGGCGTCTGGCAATTCATCATCCGCAAGGTGCCCGGTGGCGAATTCACCTCCCGTCTATTCGAGCAATGCCAGCCGGGGGGCGGGATCAGATTAGACGGTCCCTACGGCATGGCCTGGCTGCGGCAACAGGCCGGGCGCGACATCGTCTGCATTGCCGGTGGTTCTGGCCTGGCGCCGATGTTGTCGATTGTCCGTGGCGCGATGGCCATGCCTATCCCACCGGCCGTGCATTTCTACTACGGTGCCCGTAGCCGGGCCGACGTATGCGGCGAAGAGGAGGTCGCCGCGCTGGCCGGGCAGGGCAACGGTCTGCGCCATGTGATCGCGGTGTCGTTACCCGATCCGGCGTGGTCCGGTCGTCGTGGCTTCATCCACCAATGCCTGGAGGAGGACTTGGCCTCCCGTTTCAAGGAGTTCGAGTTCTACCTGGCGGGGCCGCCCGCCATGGTTGAGGCGGTGCAGGAAATGTTGATCCTGCGTCACCAGGTTCCGCTTGGCCAAATCCACCAAGACCGATTCTTCTAGCCCATTTTCGCTTGCCCCGCCTCAACCCAGCAGCAATGCGGGACGGCGCGCCGATCTCCAAGTTGGCGTGCCGTCCCGCCGAACGTCGTCAAATACCTACAACAGCACGGAGGACTCTCGCATGAAAAAAAGTCTCATCGCACTTGCCGTTCCGGCCGTCGTCCTGGCCACATCCGCCCATGCCGTCACCGAGGCGGATATCGATGCCTCGTTTTTTCCCTACAAGAAAGGGATGCCCACCGTGCCCGGCCTGAGCCAGGGGACGGTGATCAACAAGGGCAACGTGGCCAGGTTCAAGGAGATTCTCGACATCGCTACCTACAATCTGGTCGAGAAAGGGCAGTTGGAAATCCCGGTCGAGCAGACGCAGTCGATCGCGCTCCATCCCAATTACATCGCCGCCACCAAAAAGAACGCCAATCAGGTGAAGCTGGGCGCAAAGCCCGGCACCATAGAAGGCTACGTGGCCGGCCGGCCCTTTCCCATCCAGCCCGACAAGAGCGATCCCCGCGCGGGGGAGAAGCTGGCCTTCAACTACAAGTTCAGCCAGATCGTCGGCGATAGCGGACGCATTTTCCCTTTCTACTGGAAATACATCGACTACGCCTCCGCCAAGGTCGAGCGCCAGATGGACTTCGATTTCCACTTCATCAGCTTGAAGCACCGGACCACCCAGAATCCGGTGAACGATATCGAACCCAACCCCTCGAATATCTATCGCGGCATCTACCTCAAGGTGCTTGCGCCCCAGGATTTGAAGAACACCCAGCTCCTCATCCAGCGCTTCGACGACGACCAGAAGTTGGACGATTCCTATCTCTATCTGGGTTTTCAGCGTCGCGTGCGGCGGCTCGCCACGGGTCAGACGACCGACTCCTTCCTTGGCTCCGACCTGATGATCGAGGACTTCGAGGGTTATAACGGACGGGTGCTCGACGCCGATTGGAAATATCTGGAAACCAAGACCATGCTGATGCCGGTCTATCGCCACAGCGAGTGGAAAAGCCTGGGGCCCAAGGACAATGACGGCTTCGGCATGGTCACTTTCCATGGCCAGTCCAACTGTTTCCCCAACATCCCCTGGTCCCTGCGCCAGGTCCATGTGCTGGAAAGCGTGCCAACCAACCCGAGCAACCCCATCGGCAAGCGGGTGATGTACATGGACGCCCAGGGCACCGTGTTCCCCATCATCCTCATCTACGACAAGAAGGGGGCGCTCTGGAAGCGTTGGATGGTGGGCTTCTCCGATTCCGCCTACCACGTGCCGATCAATAAGAACGCCGGCATCATGATCTACACCAGCGCCTCCATGCTCGACGTGCAGGCCAGCCATTGCACTGCCCTGGAGCTCAAGATGGTCAGTGAACCGACGGCCAACCCACCGTCCATGTTCAACGTCCAATATATGCGCGGCGGCGACTAACCCGCATTACTTGCCGGTGGCGGGGTCACCCTGCGAGAGATCCCGCCGCCGGCCCTTTTGCCCCGTGGTTTTTTCGGCGTCGCCACCAGTGCCTGGGCCATGGATGGCTGTTGTCCCCGTTCGGGTATGCTGACGACTTTACTGACTGCCTGCTGGCTTGCTCCCCCGCTTGTTGCGTATTCGCACGCCGGGGCGACAACACCGCACCGTGAATTTCCTCGCTCATCTCTATCTCGCCACCGATGCCGACCATCTTCGCCTGGGCGGCGTGATGGGGGATTTCGTCAAGGGGCCCTTACCTGGCGTCCTGCCTGACGATCTGGCGGCAGGGGTCATGCTCCATCGCCGCATCGACAGTTTTGCCGACCGCCACGCCGCTTTTCAGCGCAGCCGGCAAAGGGTCAGCGCCGAGCGTCGCCGCTACGGCGGCATCCTGGTGGACATGTTCTACGACCATCTGCTGGCCAAGCATTGGACCGATTTCCATGCCGCTCCCCTGGCCGATTTCACGATGCAGGCCTACACCTTGATGCAGCGCCGGGAAAACGAACTGCCCGCCGCCATGGTGCCGGTCGCCCGCGCCATGGCCCAAGGCGACTGGCTTGCCAGCTACGCCGACCTGGATGCCGTGGCCCATGCCCTGCGTCGCATGGGAGAACGCCGCCTGCGTCTGCCCAATCCCCTGGCGGGCAGCGAGGTGGAGTTCCTGCGCGATGCGGCGGGCTTCGAGGCCGACTTCCGTGAGTTCATGGTAGCGGCGCAAGCGATGGTGGCGGAAGTGTTAGCCGCGTAGCATTTTTCCGCTCGTGCTTCGATACCTCAGCACGAGCGGAGGAGAGACAAAGGAAGTTTCGACTTTGCGACGCTACGACCAGTAGGGGTCCCGGTGGGCGCTTTTGGAAAAATTCTGGGGTGATGCTTCAACACCATGCGTTGAGCCGATCCTCTGGGTATCGAAGGGCTCAGCGCAAACGGCGTCTACTCAAATCCAGTAATCCACCACCAGCCCCACAAAGATCACCGCACCGACCCAGTTGTTATGGAGGAAGGCCTTGAAGCAAGGCCCTCGTTCCCGGGTACGGATTAGGGTGTAGTGGTAGCCCGCCAGGCCGCAGGCGGCGAGGAGGCCGCCGTACCAGCCCCAGCCGAGATGGACGCGATGGCCCACATAGGCGAGCAGGGAAAAGGTCAGGACGTAGCAAATCATGATCGCGCTCACCTCGAAGCGACCGAAGGTGACGGCACTGGTCTTGATGCCGATTTTCAGGTCGTCGTTGCGGTCCACCATGGCGTAGGCGGTGTCGTAGGCGATGGCCCAGAAGATGTTGGCCAGCAGCATCAACCAGGCCTCGACGGGCACCCGTTCCTGCACGGCGGCGAAGGCCATGGGAATGCCGAAGCCGAAGGCGATGCCCAGGTAGGCCTGGGGGATGGCGAAAAAGCGCTTGGTGAAGGGGTAGCTGGCGGCGACGAACAACGCGCCCACGGACAATAACCAGACCAGGGTGTTGAGGGGCAGGATCAGCAGGAAGGAAAGCACCGCCAGCCCGCCGGCCAGGGCCAGGGCTTCCTTGCTGCCGATCTTGCCTGCGGTGAGGGGGCGGTCCTTGGTGCGTTCCACGTGGCGGTCGAAGTCCTGGTCGGCGTAGTCGTTGATGACGCAGCCTGCGGAGCGCATCAGCACCGTGCCGAGGGAGAAGATCCAGACCAGCAACCCGTCCGGCTGGCCATGGCTGGCGATCCACAGGGCCCAGAGGGTGGGCCAGAGCAGCAGCAGGATGCCGATGGGCTTGTCCAGGCGCATCAGTTTTTCGTAGAGATCGAGGCGGTGTTTGACGGCTTGCCAGTTCATGGTGCGCAGAGTTCCAACAGAGAGGGCAAATAGACTTCGGTGACCAGCAAGGGCGAACCTTGCAGGAAAAAACAGGCCCGTCGCGCCGGCAGGCGGGCCGGGGTCGGGGTGCCAGACCAGGGCGCGGCGGCCCGGTAAAGCGGATGACGACGGTCCAGGCCGCGATAACGGTGGGGGCCAGCGACGATGTCGTGACGGGTGAACAGGATACTGCCCAGGGGCCGTTGGCCGATGCGGTCCAGCCAGGGCCAGGGATGGCGCGCCTGGTCCGGCGCCAGCACGGTATGGGCGTAAATCACTGCCCGCCCGCCGAGGCTGAGCACCACGTCGCGCACCAGCACGCGCCGGTCGGCACGGCCACCGATCAGGACGGCTTCGTCCGCCAGGGGAAGGGCCAGGCCCTGACGCAATACGGTGACGGAAAACGCCGTGCCGGAAGGGGCTTGGCGCAGGATGCGGGCGGTGAGGGAACGGCGCTCCTGCAACCAGTCGGCCAGACGTGGCGGGCAATGGAGTCCGGTGAGCCCGGGCTGCCAGCCGCCCGCGTCAGGGCCCTGGGCCTTGCGCGAGACGTTGCGGATTGGCGCTGCCCGTTTCATGCCTTCAACATTTCCTCGGCGCCCCTCAGCCAGCGGCGGATATGGCGCTGTACCGCGTCAGGATGGTGGCGGATCATTTCCTCGGCGACGTTGCGTGCCTGCTCCACCAGTTGCGTGTCCTCCAGGGTGGCGTAACGCAGCATCGGCACGCCGCTTTGGCGGGCGCCGATGAATTCGCCGGGGCCACGCAGTGCCAGATCCTGGCGGGCGATCTCGAAGCCGTCGGTGTTCTCGTAAATGATGCGCAGGCGCTGGCTGGCGGTCTCCGACAGGGGCCTGGCGAACAGCAGCACGCAGGCCGACTCGGCCGTGCCGCGGCCCACGCGACCACGCAGCTGGTGCAGTTGAGACAGGCCGAAGCGTTCGGCGTGCTCGATCACCATGAGGCTGGCGTTGGGCACGTCCACCCCCACTTCGATCACCGTGGTGGCCACCAGCACCTGGATGTCATTGCGCAGAAAGGCTTCCATCACTTGGGCCTTCTCGGCGGGTTTGAGGCGGCCATGCACCAGGCCCACCTTGAGGTCCGGCAGTTCGGCGCAGAGATGATCAAAGGTTTCCTGGGCGGTCTTGAGTTGCAGGGCTTCCGATTCCTCGATCAAGGGGCAGACCCAGTAGGCTTGCCGCCCCGCCAGCACCGCGTCGTGCACCCGCCCCACTACCTCGTGGCGACGGGCATCGCTGACCAGCTTGGTCACCACTGGCGTGCGGCCAGGCGGCAGTTCGTCCAGCACCGAGACATCCAGGTCGGCGTAGAAGCTCATGGCTAGGGTGCGGGGGATCGGGGTGGCCGACATGGTGAGCTGGTGGGGCGACTCGGCTTTCTGCTTGAGGGCCAGCCGCTGTTTGACGCCGAAGCGGTGCTGCTCGTCCACGATGGACAGGCCCAGACGGGCGAACTGCACGGTGTCCTCGATCAGGGCGTGGGTGCCCACCGCCAGCAGGGTTTCGCCACTGGCGATCTTGGCGGCCATGGCCTCCTTGTCTTTTTTCTTCAGGCTGCCGGTGAGCCAGGCCACTTGCAGGCCCAGGGGTTCGAGCCAGGCGGCGAGCTTGCGGTAGTGCTGTTCGGCGAGGATTTCCGTGGGCGCCATGAGGGCGGACTGGTAGCCGGCTTCGGCGGCGTGGAGCATGGCCAGGGCGGCGACGATGGTCTTGCCGCTGCCCACGTCCCCTTGCAGCAGGCGTTGCATGGGGTGGGGCTGGGCCAGGTCGGCGGCGATTTCCTGCCAGGCCCTTTGTTGGGCGCCAGTGAGGGCGAAGGGCAGGCTGGCCAGGAGTTTTTGGCTGAGTCGTCCGCTGGCTTGCAGGCGCGGCGCCCCCTTGGCGCGGCGGGCGGCGTAGGCCAGGCGCAGGGAGAGTTGCTGGGCCAGCAGCTCGTCGAAACGCACCCGGGTCCAGGCGGGGATGCCGCGCTGTTCCAGCACTTCCATGCTCAGGCTGGGGGGGGGATGGTGCAGGGTGTGCACCGCCTCGGCCAGGGGCATGAGCTTGAGTGGACGGCGCAGCGCGTCAGGCAGGGTGTCACTCAGATCCACCCGGGCCAGGGAGGCTTGCACGTGCTTTTGCAGCGTGCCCTGGCCCAACCCGGCGGTGGTGGGATAGACGGGGGTCAGGCGGTCGGCCAGGGGCGTGTCCTCCCGCACCACGCGGAAGCGGGGATGGACGCATTCGGCGCCGAAAAAGCCGTGGCGTACTTCGCCGAACAGGCGCACGGTGACGCCGGGGGCCAGGGCGTGTTGCTGGTTGGGATAGAAGTTGAGGAAACGCAGCAGCAGGGTGTCGCCGCTATCGGCTTCCTGGGTGTGGCAGATCAGTTGCCGGCGGGGGCGGAAGGCCACTTCGGTCTTGATCACCTCCACCTGGAACTGGGCGGCAAGGCCGGGCAGGGCCTCGGCTACCGGAGTGATGCGGGTTTCGTCCTCATAGCGCAGGGGCAGGTGCAGGGCGAGGTCTTCATCGCGCTGGATGCCGAGGCGGTCCAGCTTTTCCGCCAGCAGGGGCGTGACGCCCGGAATGGCGGCGGCGGGGACGCGCTTGACGGACGCCTTGGCGGCCTTGCCGTCCGCCGTGGTGTCGGCGGGCGCCCCGTCGGCGACGGCGGCTGCGGTCTTCTTGCGACGGGGTGTGGTGGGCTTTTTAGCCGAGGACGAGGACGGCATCGGCCTCGACCAGCGCGCCCTTGGGCAGTTCCTTGACGCCCACGGCGGCGCGGGCCGGGTAGGGCTGGGCGACGTACTTGGCCATGACTTCATTGACCTTGGCGAAATTGGCCAGGTCGGTGAGGTAGATGTTGAACTTCACCGCGTCGTTCAGGCTGGCGCCGGCGGCGGCGGCCACGGCCTTGAGGTTCTCGAAGACGCGCACGATCTGGGCATCGATGCCGTCCACCAGGGTCATGGTGGCGGGGTCGAGGCCGATCTGGCCGGACATGTAGACGGTGTTGCCCACCTGTACGGCTTGGGAGTAGGTACCGATGGCGGCGGGGGCCTGGTCGGTGGCGATGATTTTCTTGCTCATGAATGGACTTCCTCGCGGCTAAGGGCTTGTTGAGGGCTTACTTGCTGCCCTTCAGGGTGACCTGATAGTCGAGGCGAGAGAATACATGCTGAAGGCCCTTGCGGGTTTTCAGGTTGAGGATCAACGGTGCCTGGAGGTTGGCCCGCAGGGGCTGGCCACTTTCGGCTTCCTTGAGCAGCAGGACCGCCACCACCGCGTCGGCCGGGTCGTCGAGACCCAGGATGGCGCTTTCCTCGTCGGACAGGGCGATTTCATAACTGAAGCCGAAACGGGCCGGATCGGCGATGTTGAAGGCCACCTCGGGATGGTCCAGGCACTGGAGGATGAAGTACTTGGGGTCCTCGCCTTCGGGATGGAACAGGCTGAAGCGGTGCATCTCGTCGAAGCCGGGAATGCCCGCGGGGAAATCGATGATGCGCTCGGGGCTGACCTCGAGGGTGCCGAAGCGGGGGCTGTCGATATGGGTCACGGAATTGGACATAGGGATCACTTCTTGGTGGCCATGAGAATGCCCGGATCGAGACCCAGGGCGGCGATTTTGACGCGTGCGGCCTCGGCTTCTTCCTTGCTGCCGAAGGGACCCACCTGGACGCGGGCTTCGATGTGGGCGGGCACGCCGGCGGCTTCAAGCTTGCCGCGCAACTCCTCGGCGTTGGCCACGTTGTTGAAGACGCCCATCTGCACCAGATAACGGCGCGACGTATCCGCCGCCACGGGTTGGGCGGGCTGGCTCAAGGGTTTCGAGGCCGGGGCGTTGTGGGCGTAGGTCGGCGTCGGCGAGGTGCGCAGCTGACGCTGGGCGACGGCCTGGGCCGGTTCGTTCTTGGGGGCGGCCGCCAGTGGCGCGGCGGGGCCGGACTTGAGGGCGCCGGCCATGGTGGCCGGCTTGGCCTCGGCCGGCGGGGTGATGGGCTTGATCGGCTTGCTGCCCTTGTTCAGGCTGGGCACGGCTTCGGGGGCGGGTTTTTCCGGGGCGGGCTCGGCCTTGGCCACGGTGGTGGGGGCCTTGTCCTCTTCCTTGACGGTTTCGCTCTCGGCCTTTTTCTCGGGTTCGGCCTCCGTCGCCTTGGCTTCTTCCTTCGTTTCTTCCTTGGCCGCGTCGGCCTCGGCCGGCAGGGCGGCCATCTGCGGCGCGGGCGCCGGTGCGGGCGGCACGTAGAGGGCATCGACGATGGCGAGGCCGCCCAACAGGGCGACGATCATCACGCCGGCGATGGCGATGCGATTGACCAGGCGGCGCCGGATCGCGTCTTCTTCG
Source organism: Denitratisoma sp. agr-D3 (assembly GCF_054658675.1). Classification (NCBI taxonomy): domain Bacteria; kingdom Pseudomonadati; phylum Pseudomonadota; class Betaproteobacteria; order Nitrosomonadales; family Sterolibacteriaceae; genus Denitratisoma; species Denitratisoma sp. agr-D3. Next base: position 376,139 of record NZ_BAAGIA010000001.1, read on the forward strand.
TCCAGCAGCTCGTCTTCAGGCAGCGTATCGTTTTCCTGGGCGTCCATGGGGTTCATCCGTTCCGTAGTCGTTGCCGTAGGGGTCGTCCGGCAGGCGTTCATCGGCGCCCTGCCGGCTGGCCAGGGCGGCCACCAACTGGGCCTCGGCGATGGAAATGCCGCAGCGGGCGGCAATGCCTTCGGCGTCGATGCCGTGTTGGGCCAGGCCCACGGCCTCGTTGTAAAGGGGCGAGACGGTCTGGGCCGCCTTCAACCGGTCCATTTCTTCCTGCATGTCGGCCAGGGCGTTGCGCAGCATGGCCACCTCGTCGCGCAGGGCCTGCACTTCGCTGCTGCGCACCGGCTGCTGGCGCTCCCGGTTTTCACCGAGCAGGGTGGCGAAGCCCGGGTCGGCGGCGGGTGCCATGGGGGGCGGGACGGCGGGGCGGGGCCGGGTGTAGATCACCGCGTCGAGGGCTTCGTCATCGTCTTCCGTCATCGCGACCGGTGCCGGGGCGGGGGCCTGGGGCGCCGCGGCTTTCTGCCGGGCGGCGGCCAGGGCCTTGGCCTTGGCTTTGCGCCGCTTGATCTGGCGCAGCCGCAACCAGGTGAACAGCAGATAGGCCGCCACGATCATGGCCGCCAATATCAGTCCGCCCTTCAGTCCCAGTGCGTAGATGTCGATCATTCCCTCGCCGCGTCCGTTCAATCAATAAGGTCCGCTCAATGTGTCTTGCCGGCCAGGATAAACCGAGGCCAGACTGCGTCGATAATAGGGGGTGCCTGCAAGGGTCAATCATCGAATCAAGGCGGGGTTTCCATCATGTTTCTGCTGAAAAAACTGCTCACGGCCTGGCTCTTTCCGCCCGTGGGCCTGGCCCTGCCGACCCTCGCCGGGGCGGCCCTGCTGGCGACCCGGCGCCGCCGTCTGGGGATCGCCTGCATCCTGTTCGGCCAGGGCCTATTGATCGCCCTGTCCCTGCCGGTCGTGGCGACGGCGTTGATCCGCTCGGTGGAACGTTATCCGGCCCTGGACGGCACGCGCCTGGCCCAGGCCCAGGCCATCGTCGTTCTGGGGGGCGGTAGCCATTACGCCGCGCCGGAATACGGCGGCGAGGACACGGTCTCCGCCGTCAGCCTGCAACGGGTGCGCTACGGCGCCAAGCTGGCCCGGGATAGCGGGCTGCCGTTGCTGGTGACGGGCGGAGCGGTGTCCGGCGGTCGGGCCGAGGCCCGGTCCATGGCGGCCCTGTTGCTACAGGAGTTCAAGTTGCCGGTGCGCTGGGTCGAGGACCTGGCCCGGGATACCCGGGAGAACGCCCGCTTTTCGGCCCGGCAACTGAAGGCGGCGGGGGTAAGCCGCATCGTCCTGGTGTCCCACGCCTACCACCTGGCCCGGGCGGTGCCCCTGTTCGAGGCGGAGGGGCTGGCGGTGGTGGCGGCGCCGACCATGTTCGCCGTTAGCCCGGTGGGCATCGAGGCCTGGCTGCCGTCGACGGGGGCGCTGCAAGACAGCTACGTGGCCCTGCACGAATGGGCCGGTCGCCTGCTCGCCTGAGGCCGGTCCTCCTGCCCGGATGCTAGAATCCGCGCGCCTTTTCAATTACTTGTCCGGTTCCCTCGTCCCGTGAGCACTCCCGAAAAAATCGTCATCGCCACCCGCGAATCCCGTTTGGCCTTGTGGCAGGCCGAGCACGTGCGCAGCCTACTGCAAGCCCTCTACCCTGGTTGTGCCGTCGAACTGATGGGGATGACCACCCGCGGCGACCAGATTCTCGACCGTCCCCTGGCCAAGGTGGGCGGCAAGGGATTGTTCGTCAAGGAACTGGAAACGGCCCTGCTCGACGGCAGTGCCCACATCGCGGTGCACTCCATGAAGGACGTGCCCATGGTGCTGGAGCCCGAGTTCGCCCTGGTCGCCATTGGTCCCCGCGAGGTGCCCCAGGACGCCTTCGTCTCCAACAAGTACGCCAGCCTGGACGACATGCCGCCGGGTGCCGTCGTCGGCACGTCCAGCCTGCGCCGCGAGGCCCAGCTGCACGCCCGTTATCCCTATCTGGCGGTATCGCCCCTGCGCGGCAACCTGGACACCCGCCTGCGCAAGCTCGACAGCGGCGAGTACGACGCCATCATCCTCGCCGCCGCCGGCCTGACCCGGTTGGGACTGAAGGACCGCATCCGCGCCACGATCCCGGCCGAGGATTCCCTGCCTGCCGTCGGCCAGGGCGCTCTGGGCATCGAGGCCCTGGCGTCCCGCACTGACGTCGCGGCCTGGATGGCGCCCCTCAACGACGCCGTGACCGCTGCCTGCGTGCGCGCCGAGCGGGCCGTTTCCCGCGCCCTGGCTGGCAGTTGCGAGGTCCCCCTGGGCGCCTACGCCGTGCCCCATGACGCCGGCTGCGACCAGCTCTGGCTGCGGGGCTTCGTCGCCAGCCCCGACGGCACGCGCATGACCCGGGCCGAACTGGCCGGCAACGCCGCCGACCCCGAGGCCCTCGGCCTGGCCCTGGCCGAAGAGCTGCGGCGCCAGGGCGCCGCCGACATCCTGGCCGAATTGGGTCAGGCGCCGCGCTGATTCCTGGCCGATGCCGTCCGCCATGACGAACGCGGCGAGCAAGCCTCTGGCCGGTCGTCACATTGTCGTCACCCGCCCTGCCGGCCAGGCCACCCATCTGGCCGACGCCCTGGTGGCCCTGGGCGCCCAGCCGGTGCTGTTTCCGGTGCTCACCATCCGCCCCCTGGAAGACCTGCAAGCCTTGCTGGACGCGGCGATCCGTCTGGAGCGTTTCGATCTGGCGGTGTTCGTCAGTCCCAATGCGGTGGACCATGCCCTGACGCCCATCCTGGCCCGCCGTTCCTGGCCGACGGGGCTGCGGGCCGCCACCGTGGGCAAGAGCAGCGAGCAGGCCCTGGCCCGCCACGGCATTACGCACGTGATCGCCCCCCAGGACCGCTTCGATTCCGAGGCCCTGCTGGCCCTGCCGGAATTGCAGGATGTGGCGGGCTGGAAGGTCGTCGTCTTTCGCGGCGACGGCGGTCGCGAGTTGCTGGGGGATACCTTGCAGCAACGGGGCGCCGAGGTGGAGTACGTGAGCTGCTACCGTCGCGGCAAGCCGGAACAATCGCCGGCGCCCCTGCTCAAACTATGGAACGACGGCCAGCTGGATGCCGTCACCGTCACCAGTAGCGAGGGCCTGCGCAATCTTTACGACATGCTGGGCAAGCTGGGCCAGACCTGGTTGCGACAGACCCCGCTCTTCGTTCCCCACGCCCGCATCGGCGAACAGGCCGCCGCCCTGGGCATGAAGCACGTCGTCCTCACCGGCCCCGGCGACGACGGCCTGGTCAGCGGCCTGTTGGCACACTGTGAGACACTTGGCAGATCATGAATACGCCTCCTGAAAAACCCATCCATTCCCCCCGCCGTCTTTCCCTGCTGGCCGCCCTGCGCAAGCCGCCCCTGCTGATTGCCGTCATCGCCCTGACGCTGCTGGGCTGGCAATGGCTGGAGACCCGCGTCCGCCTGTCCAACGTGCAGGAGGAACTGGCCAAGCGCCTCGCCGCCGGCGACGCCTCGGTCCAGGAGAGCCGCGCCCTGGTCAAGCAGCAACAGGAAACCTTGGCGACCCTGCAAGGCAAGGTGGGGGCGCTGGAGTCCCAATTGGCCCAGGCCCAGAGCCAGCAATTGGCCTTGGAGTCCATGTACCAGGAACTGTCCCGCAGCCGGGATGAGCGCTTGCTGACCGAGATCGAGCAGTCCCTCGCCATCGCCGCCCAGCAACTGCAACTGGCGGGCAACGTGGAGGCGGCCCTGATCGCCCTGCAAAGCGCCGACAACCGTCTGGCCCGGGCGGCCCAGCCCCAGTTCCTGTCCCTGCGCAAGCTGATCAATCGGGACATGGACAAGCTCAAGGCCCTGCCCAACGCCGACGTTTCCGGCATCGCCCTGCGCCTGGAGGGCCTGGTGGCCGCCGTGGACGGCCTGCCCCTGGCCTTCGAACAGCGTCCGGCACCGGTTCGCGCCGCGACGAAAAAGGCCGAGCCGGCCTGGTGGGAACGACTGGGCAGCGATCTCTGGGACGAACTACGGCAATTGATCCGGGTGGAGCGGGTGGACCGCAGCGACCCGACCCTGCTTTCCCCCAACCAGGCTTTCTTCCTGCGCGAGAACCTCAAGCTGCGCCTGGTGAACGCCCGTCTTGCCCTGCTCTCCCGGGACGGTCGCAGTTTCCGCGAGGACCTGCGCCAAGCCGGCGAATGGCTGGACCGCTACTTTGATGGCCGGACCAAGGCGGTGCAAAGCGCCCAGGCCACGGTCAAGAACCTGACGGCCCTGGACATCGCCCGGGACCTGCCCAACCTGGATGAAACCCTGGCGGCAGTGCGCAACTTCAAATTGATCAAGGGCAAGGAGGCGGCGCCGGCCGCCAACCGCGCCAAGGGCAAGGAGTTGGGCGCCCTGGACGGCGCGAACGCCCCGGCCCGCGCCGCGTTGGGAGCCGGCTGATGCGTACCCTGCTCTGGTTGCTGGTCCTGGCGGCCCTGGCGGTGGGCCTGTCCCTCGCCGCCAGCTACAACGACGGTTACGCCCTGTTGGTGTTGCCGCCCTGGCGGGTGGAGGTATCCCTTAATTTCCTGATCCTGTTGTTACTGGCCGGTTTCGCCCTGGCCTATTGGACCCTGCGCGCCATCGGCGCCATGGCCCGCTTGCCGGCCCAGGTGGTGGCCTTTCGCGCCCGGCGCAGCCAGGGCCAGGCCGAGTCGGCCCTGCGCGACGCCATGCGCCTGCTGCTGGAGGGCCGTTACAGCCAATCGTTGAAGCGGGCCGAGGCGGCTTTCGACGCCGGTCACGCGCCGGGATTGGCAGCCCTGTTGGCGGCCCGTTCCGCCCAGTTGATGCGGGACGATGAGCGCCAGGCCCTCTGGTCCGAGCGGGCGGCTGCCCACGACGGCGACATCCACCACGCCCGGCTGATGGTCGAGGCGGTGATGGCGGTGGAAAGCCAGGACTTCGACAAGGCCAAGTTGGTATTGGATCAACTGAACCGGGAAAGCGGGCGCCATATCGCCGCCCTGCGCCTGTCCCTGCGTACCCAGCAAGGCCTGGGCAACTGGCAGGGCGCCCTGCGCATCCTGCGCCAGCTGGAGAAACACAAGGCCATGACCGCCGACCAGGCGGCCGTGTTGCGGCGACGGGCCCACCGGGCCATCGTTGACAAGTTGGACGGCGACACCGACACCCTGGAGCGCTATGTGCGCAACATGGAGGAAGCCGACCGCAACGATCCCGCCGTGGCCTACTCCCTGGCCAAGGCCCTGTTGAAGGTGGACAACGTGACCGAGGCCGCCCGCATCATCGAAGCGGCCTTGGCGGAACAGTGGGACGCCAAGCTGGTGCTGCTCTACGGCGAGGCCGAGGGCGGCGACGTGCTGGGGCGCATTTCCCACGGCGAAAAGTGGCTGCACGACCATCCCCGGGATGCGGCCCTGCTGCTAACCCTGGGCCGCCTGTGCCGCCAGCGGGAGCTCTGGGGCAAGGCCCAGAGCTATCTGGAGGCGTCCCTATCGGTGGAACCCGACCGCGCCACCCATGTGGAATTGGCTCGCCTGCTGGATCGCCTGGACCGCAGCGAGGAAGCCAACCGCCACTACCGGGCCGCGGCCACCGCCTGAGCCGCCATCAACGGGCAGCGGTTCAGTCCGCCGTCCAGTCGCGGGGACGGAGAAAGTCCGCGTAGAGTTTTTCCTCGGCGCTACCGGCCTCGGGATGCCAGTCGTAGCGCCATTTCACGATGGGCGGCAGGGACATCAAAATGGATTCGGTGCGACCGCCGGATTGCAGACCGAACAGGGTGCCCCGGTCCCAAACCAGATTGAATTCCACATAGCGACCGCGGCGATAGGCCTGGAAGTCCCGTTCCCGCTCGCCGTAGGCGATGTCACGGCGTTTTTCCAGAATGGGCAGGTAGGCCTTGACGAAGTTGTCGCCTACTGCCTGGGTCAGGGCGAAGCAGCGGTCGAAGGCCGTGGCACCGCCGGGACCGGCTTCGTTCAGGTCGTCGAAGAACACGCCGCCGATGCCACGGGGTTCGTTGCGGTGCTTGAGGAAGAAATACTCGTCGCACCACTTCTTGTACTTGGGATAGACGTCGCCGCCGAAGGGCGCCAGGGCATCACGGCAGGTGCGGTGGAAGTGTTGGGCATCCTCTTCGAAGCCGTAGTAGGGCGTCAGGTCCATGCCGCCACCGAACCACCAGACTGGTTCCTCCCCTTCCTTGCTGGCGATGAAGCAGCGCACATTGGCGTGGGAAGTGGGGCAGTAGGGATTGCGCGGGTGCAGCACCAGGGAAACCCCCATGGCCTCCCAGGAACGGCCCGCCAGTTCGGGGCGATGGGCGGTGGCCGAGGGGGGCAGCTTGGTGCCGGTGACGTGGGAGAAATTGACGCCGCCCCGTTCGAAGAAATTCCCTTCCTCAATCAGCCGCGACTTGCCGCCGCCGCCTTCGGGGCGGACCCAGCTGTCGGTGAGGAAGGCTTGCCCATCGAACTGTTCCAGGGCGCCGACGATACGGTCCTGGAGGCCGGTGAAGTATTGCTTGAGGAGTTTGGTATCCATGGCGGGGCTCTCTGTGACACGGGCCGCAGCGCGGCCCGTGGGTATTAGGGATAAGCGCCCGTCTGCGCGGGCTGGGAGGTACCGAAAGTCTTACGTGAGCGTAGCGAACTAACCAGAAACCTCCCCGCGAGGGGAGCTTGGCCTGCCCTGAGCTTGTCGAAGGGGGAGGGGCGGGTCGAGTTTTACAAGCGCGTTAGCGCTTGATCGCGCGGTAGCCAATGTCCCGACGATACTGGGCACCATCGAAGGCGATGGCCTCGGTCACTTCGTAGGCCCGGTTCTGCGCCAGCTTGACGGTGTCGCCGAGGGCGGTAACGCAGAGCACGCGACCACCGTTGGTGACGACATGACCGTTGTTGTCGGTAGTGCCGGCGTGGAACACGTGGGCGTCGTCGAAAGCTTTAGCAGGCAGACCGTGGATCACGTCGCCCTTCTTCGGATTGTCCGGGTAACCGCCGGCGGCCATCACCACGCCCAGGGCGACGCGGCGGTCCCATTCGGCCTCCACCTGGTCCAGCTTGCCGTCGATGCCGGCGTCGATCAGATCGGTGAAGTCGCTCTTCAGACGCATCATGATGGGCTGGGTTTCCGGGTCGCCGAAGCGGCAGTTGAATTCCAGCACCTTGAGGCTGCCGTCGGGCTTGATCATCAGGCCGGCGTAGAGGAAGCCGGTGAACAGGATGCCGTCGGCTTCCATGCCGCGAATGGTGGGCATGATCACCTCGCGCATGACCTTGGCGTGGATCTGGGGCGTGACGACCGGCGCCGGGGAGTAGGCGCCCATGCCGCCGGTGTTGGGGCCCTGGTCGCCGTCCAGCAGACGCTTGTGGTCCTGGCTGGTGGCCATGGCCAGGGCGTGCTTGCCGTCGGCCATGACGATGAAGCTGGCTTCCTCGCCGTCGAGGAATTCCTCGATCACCACGCGGCTGCCGGCATCGCCCAGCTTGTTGCCGGAGAGCATGTCGTCGATGGCGGCGTGGGCCTCGGCCAGGTTCATGGCCACCACGACGCCCTTGCCGGCAGCGAGGCCGTCGGCCTTGATGACGATGGGGGCGCCCTCGGCGTCGATGTAGGCGTGGGCAGCCTGGATGTCGGTGAAGGTCTGGAACTTGGCCGTGGGGATGTTGTGCCGGGTCATGAACTGCTTGGCGAAATCCTTGGAGCTTTCCAGTTGGGCCGCTTCCTTGCTGGGGCCGAAGATGCGCAGGTCGGCGGCGCGGAAGGCGTTCACCACGCCGGCAGCCAGGGGCGCCTCGGGGCCCACCACGGTGGCGTGGATGCCTTCCTTCTGGGCGAAGGCCACCAAATCGGGAATGGCGGTGAGGGGCACGTTCTCGATGCCGTCTTCCCGGGCCGTACCGGCGTTGCCGGGGGCGACATAGATCTTCTGCACCTTGGGCGACTGGGCCAGGCGCCAGGCCAGGGCGTGTTCGCGACCACCGGAGCCGATGACGAGGATTTTCATGGGACCGTCCTTGTTCCTGGTTTAGTGGCGGAAGTGGCGGAAGCCGGTGAACACCATGGCGACGTTTTGCTCGTCGGCGGCGGCGATCACTTCGGCGTCACGCATGGAGCCGCCGGGCTGGATCACAGCGGTGGCGCCGGCCTGGGCCAGCACGTCGAGACCGTCACGGAAGGGGAAGAAGGCATCGGAAGCCACTACGGAACCCTTCACCGTCATCTTGGCGTTTTCGGCCTTGATGGCAGCGATGCGGGCGGAGTCCACGCGGCTCATCTGGCCGGCGCCGACGCCCACGGTCATGCCGTCCTTGCAGTAGATGATGGCGTTGGACTTGACGTACTTGGCCACGCGCCAGGCGAACAGCAAGTCGTTCATTTCCTGTTCGGTGGGGGCACGCTTGGTCACCACCTTGAGGTCGGCCACGGTGATACGGGCTTCGTCGGCGCTTTGCACCAGCAGGCCACCACCGACGCGCTTGTAGTCGAAGGCGCCCGTGTTCTTGCCGAGGGGAACGATCAGCACGCGCAGGTTCTGCTTGGCACCGAACACGGCACGGGCTTCTTCAGTGACTGCCGGGGCGATGATCACTTCGGCGAACTGGCCGGCGATGGCTTCCGCCGCGGCCTTGTCGATGGCCACGTTGAAGGCGATGATGCCGCCAAAGGCCGAGGTGGGATCGGTGCTGAAGGCCTTGCGGTAGGCGGCTTCGGCGCTGGGGGCCAGGGCCACGCCACAGGGGTTGGCGTGCTTGACGATGACGCAGGCGGGGCCGGCGGCGGGATCGAAGGCCTTGACGCATTCCCAGGCGGCGTCCGCATCGGCGATGTTGTTATAGGACAGTTCCTTGCCCTGCAACTGGTGATAGCTGGCGATGGTGCCCGGGATCGGGTTGGGTTCCCGGTAGAAAGCCGCGACCTGATGGGGGTTCTCGCCGTAGCGCAGGGTTTCCACCTTGTCGAAGGCCAGTTGCAACTGGTCGGGGAAGGGGCCGGGCTTGTTGGCTTCGTCCAGGCTGGTGAGCCAGTTGGCGATGGCGGAGTCGTAACGGGCAGTGTGCACGAAGGCCTTCTTCGCCAGTTCGAAACGGGTGCGGTAGGTCAGCACGCAGCCGTCGGATTCCAGTTCGTCGATGATGACGCTGTAGTCCTCGGGGTCGGTGACGATGCCGACGCCGCCCTTTTCATTGCCGTGGTTCTTGGCGGCGGCGCGGACCATGGCGGGGCCGCCGATGTCGATGTTCTCGATGGCGTCATCCAGGGTGCAGCCGGGCTTGGCCACGGTCTCGCGGAAGGGATAGAGGTTCACCACCACCAGGTCGATGCGGGGAATGCCGTGGGCTTCCATGGTGCTCTTGTGCTCGTCCAGGTCGCGCCGGCCGAGGATGCCGCCGTGCACCTTGGGATGCAGGGTCTTGACCCGGCCGTCGAGCATTTCGGGGAAGCCGGTGTAGTCGGACACGTCGGTCACGGGGAGGCCGGCGTCCCGCAGCAGCTTGGCGGTACCGCCGGTGGACAGCAGCTTGATTCCCAGTTGGTGCAGGGCCTGGGCGAACTCGAGGATGCCGGTCTTGTCGGAAACGCTGATGAGGGCCTGGGTAACTTTCATGGTCTTCGGTCGTATGGGAAGAAAAGAAGGAGGAGCGGCGCCGGTGGTGGAGCAGTTGCCCGCTGGCGATGCCGCCGGTTCGGATCGGGGTTAAAGCAAGCCGTACTCGCTGAGTTTTCGGCGCAGGGTGTTGCGGTTAATGCCGAGGATCTCGGCGGCCGCGCTTTGGTTGCCGTTGGCCTGCTTCATGACCACCTCGAGCATGGGCTGCTCCACCATGGACAACACCATGTCGTAAACGGCGTGGGGCTGCTGCCCGTCAAGATCGCGGAAATAGCGGTTCAAGGACCGCCGTACGCAGTCGGAAAGTTCGGCACTCATGTGGTTCTCTTTTTCTAATTAGGCGCTCAGGCGGCGAGCGCTTCCTCGTTGTCGTTATCGTCGTCCTGGTATACGAGCCGCTCGTGGGCGGCGCTTTGCAGCTGGAAAAATTCGTCGGTGGCGGTCAGTTGCTCGTCCACCGTGGCCAACTGGTTCATGGCAAAGCGGAACTGAGCGGAACCCACCAGGCCCTTGGTGTACCAGCTGATGTGCTTGCGGGCGATCTTGACGCCGCTGTCCTCGCCGTAGAAGGCATAAAGGTCCGTCAGGTGTTCGCGCAGGATGCGGTGGATTTCCTCCACCTTGGGCGCGGGCATCAGCTCGCCGGTGGCCAGGTAGTGTTCGATTTCGCGGAACAGCCAGGGACGGCCCTGGGCGGCGCGGCCGATCATGACGCCGTCGGCGCCGGTGGCCTGGAGCACGTGTTTGGCTTTTTGCGGGGTGGTGATGTCGCCGTTGGCGATCACCGGGATCTTGATCAGGGATTTGACCAGGGCGATGGTTTCGTATTCGGCCTCGCCCCGGTATTGGTCGGCCCGGGTGCGACCGTGGATGGCCACGGCGCGGATGCCGCTCTGTTCGGCGATGCGGGCGATGGTGGGGGCGTTCTTGTTTTCCCGGTTCCAACCGGTGCGGAACTTGAGGGTGACCGGGGTGTTCGGCACGGCACCGACCACGGCCTCGAGGATGCGGGCCACCAGGGCCTCGTCCTGCATCAGGGCGGAGCCCGCCATGACGTTGCACACCTTCTTGGCCGGGCAGCCCATGTTGATGTCGATGATCTGGGCGCCGTTGTCCACGTTGTGCTTGGCGGCCTCGGCCATCATTTTCGGATCGGCACCGGCGATCTGGACGGAAATGGGGTCGGCCTCGCCCTCGTGGTTGGCGCGGCGCCGGGTCTTGGCACTGCCGTACAGCAGGGAGTTGGAGGTCACCATTTCGGATACCGCCAACCCGGCGCCCAGCTTCTTGCACAGGACCCGGAAGGGGCGGTCCGTCACCCCGGCCATGGGCGCAACGAAGAGATTGTTCCGCAGCGTGAAGCCGGCGAATTCCATGGTCAGGTCAGGGCGAATGGGGGAGGGGGCGGATTCTACACCGCTTGCCTAAAAAATGGGCAGTCCCGGCATAGACTGAAATGGCATTACGTCACGACGGAATGCCACCGTCGTGGACGTCCGCCGACGTTTCAGGGATAGGCCCGGGCGCCGAACATCATGCGGTTGGCGACGAAGCGGCGCAGGGGCGGCAGCAGGTCCAGGGCCAGCAGTCCCGCGCCGCGGGCATGGTGCAGAGCCGCATTGTCGTTGCTGAAGAGCCGCACCAGGCCGTCGGTGAAACCGATGGTGCCGCGCCGGTCGACGCGGCGGCGGGCGACGTAGCGGGCCAGGGTGACCGGATCGCCCAGGGCCAGCCCGGCATCGCGGCCTTCCGCCAGGGTGCGGGCCAGGTCGCGGATATCCCGCAAGGCCAGGTTGTAGCCCTGACCGGCCACTGGGTGCAGGGTCTGGGCCGCGTTGCCGAGCCAGACCTGACATTGGTCGACGGTGCTGTCCCGGTAGCGCAGGCCCAGGGGAAAGCGGAAGCGAGGCGTGACCCCTTCGATTTTCAGCCGCCCATTGAACGCGGCGTTGAGCTGGCGCAGGAAAGCCGCGTCATCCAGGGTTTGCAAGGCTGCTGCTTCGCTCGCCGGGCAGGTGTAGACCACGGCGACGGATGACTGCGGCGCTTCTTCCGCCTTGATCGGCAGCAGGGCCACCGGGCCGTGCACGGTGAAGCGTTCCCAGGCGCAGCCGCCATGGGGCCGGGCCAGGGTGGCAGTGCAGGTGACGGCGTGTTGCCCATAGTCCCGCTGACGCAGGTGGGGGCCGTTGTCCACGGCCCCTTCCGCATAGGCGAGCAGGGCGGCCGACCATTCCTTGTCGTCCGCCTGAAAGCGGATGCCGTTCGTCGTGGCGGTGGCGGCCTCAACGCGGTGATCGTGGCGTATCGGGACGCCCCTCTCCTGTACGGCCTGGTGCAGGGCGGCCAGCAAGTCGGCGGCGGGACAGACGTAACCCAGGGCCGCCACACCTTGTTCCGCGGCGCTGATGCGGGTGCGGCCGAGACCGCCCTGTTGGGAGACGTGGATGGTGGCGATGGGGGCGGTTTTGTTTTTCAGCACGGGCCAGACGCCCAGCCAGTCCAGGGTCTGGGCCGAGCCGTGGGACAGGGCGAGGGTGCGTTTGTCGGCCAGACCGGCCCCGGCCGGGACCGCGTCGAAAACTTCCGCCGTCAGGCCGTGGCGATGCAGGGCCAGGGCCAGGGCGAGGCCGGCGGCACCGCCGCCGGCAATGGCCACGGTAGCGTGGGGGGCAGTGAGGTATTGCCCGCTTGCGCTCGTTTCAGGAGACAGGTTTTTCACCATTAGCGCCGTGCGTCCCGCATCAAGGCCTCGATCTCATCCGCCGCCACGGGCACGTCCCGGGTCAGCAGGCGGCAGCCGTCGGCAGTGACCACGGCGTCGTCCTCGATGCGCACGCCGATGTTCCAGAAGGCTTGCGGCACGTCGTCCGCCGGACGGATGTAGCAGCCCGGTTCCAGGGTCAGGACCATGCCGGGCTGAAGGGTTTTCCATTGCTCGCCGTCCTTGTATTCGCCGGCATCGTGTACATCCCTGCCCAGCCAGTGGCTGGTGCGGTGCATGTAGAAACGTTTGTAGCTGCCGCTCTCCAGGGCTTCCGCCGAGGAGCCCGGCAGCAGCTTGAGTTGGCACAGGCCGTCCACCAGCACGCCCAGCGCGGCGTCGTGGGGGGCCATGAAGCTGTTGCCGGGGCGGGTGGCGGCCTCGGCGGCCAGTTGGGCCGCCAGCACCAACTGGTAGATGTCCCGTTGCGGTCCGCTGAAGCGGCCGTTGGCCGGGTAGGTGCGGGTGATGTCGGAGGCGTAGCCGGCCAGTTCGCAGCCGGCGTCGATCAGCACCAGGTCGCCGTCGGCGACCGGGCCGTCGTTGTCCACGTAGTGCAGGACGCAGGCATGGGCGCCGGCGGCGACGATGGAGGGATAGGCGGGATAGGGGCTGCCGTGGCGACGGAATTCGTGCAGCAGCTCGGCCTCAATCTCGTATTCAAAGCAGCCGGGGCGGGTGAAGGCCATGGCGCGGCAGTGAGCGGCGGCGGAAATGCGCGCAGCCCGGGCCATGATGTCCAGTTCCACCGCGTCCTTGACCAGACGCATGTCGTCCAGCAGGGCGCGCACATTGCGCAGGGTCTCCGGTGCCCGCTTGCCGGCCCGTGCCTGGCCGCGCACGGCGTTGAGGGCGGTGGTGACGCGGGTATCCCAGGCCGGGTCGAAGCCGAGACCGGTCCACAGCACGGGCTGATCGGCGAGCAATTCGGGCAGCTTGGCGTCCAGGGTGTCGATGGCGTGGGCCTCGTCGAAGGCGAAGGTCTCCCGGGCGCCATCGGGGCCGTAGCGGTAGCCGTCCCAGATTTCCCTTTCCTCGTGCTTGTCGCGACAAAAGAGGATGCTCTTGGGGGCGTCGCCGGCAATCAGCACGATGACCGCTTCGGGTTCGGGAAAGCCGGACAGATAATGAAAGTAGCTGTCGGCGCGGTAGGGGTAGTGGGTGTCCCGGTTGCGGGTCTGCTCGGGGGCGGTGGGAACGATGGCCACGCCGCTGCCCATGGCCTGGAGCAGGCGCTGGCGGCGGGCGGCGAAGGGCGTTGGGTCGAAGGCGGCGGTCATGGTTGTTGTGCTTTCAGGAGGCGGTCGAGATCGTCCAGGCGTTGGGGCGTGCCCACGTCCACCCAACGGCCTGGGTGCCATTGGCCGGACACCTTGCCTGCTTTCATGGCGGCGCGCAACAGGGGGGCCAGCTTGGCCGGTTGGCCCGCCACCAGGCCGGCGAACAGGCTGGGACGATAGACGCCGATGCCGGCAAAGGTGAGGCGGGGACCGTCCCCGTCCTCGACGCGGCCATGGCGGAGGGCGAAGTCGCCGCCGGGGTGGTGGTCGGGATTGGACACCAGCACCAGGTGGGCGAGGTCGTCTCCGGCCAGGACCGTCTGTGCGGCGCCGACATCCCAGTCGCAGAAGATGTCGCCGTTGATCACCAGGAAGGGCGCGTCGCCAAGCAGGGGCAGGGCCTGGACGATGCCGCCGGCGGTTTCCAGAGCGCCGGGCGGTTCCGCGGAGTAGTGCAGGGCAAGGCCGAACTGGCTACCGTTGCCCAGGGCGTCTTCGATCTGCTGGCCGAGGTGGGCATGGTTGATGACCACCTCCTTGAAGCCCGCCGCCGCCAGGCGTTCCAGGTGCCAGACGATGAGGGGCTTGCCGCCGACGGCAAGCAGGGGCTTGGGCGTGTGGTCGGTCAGGGGGCGCATGCGTTCGCCGCGGCCTGCGGCTAGTACCATGGCTTTCATGGGTTTGCTCCGTAGGGGCGTGTGGTGCATGTTTGGTGGGCGGCGAACGCTAAGGGTGTGGCCCCCCACCCCCCGGCCCCCGCCCCGGGGCGGGGGTGACGGAGTTGGAGCCCTCGCTTCGCTTGGGCTGGGGGCTTACTTGCCGTGGGCACCTTTTACCGCCTGTTGGTCCATGGTGTAGCCGAGCACCGTGATCTTGTTTTCCACCAGATCCAGCACCTTGCGCAGGGGGGACAGTTCGTCGTAGCGGGTCACGGCCTTGCGCAGGTAGTGGGCCACCAGGGGCATGTCCTTGAGGTAGCCGTCCTTGCCGTCGCGGTGATAGAGGCGGGCGAAGATGCCCAGCACCTTGAGATGGCGTTGTACGCCCATCCATTCGAAATCCCGATGGAAGCTGGCGAAGTCGCTGTTGATGGGCAGGCCGGCCTTGCGCGCCCGTTCCCAATAGGTGATCAGCCAGTCGAGGACGATTTCCTCCTCCCACTCGATGTAGGCATCCTTGAACAGGGAGACCAGGTCGTAGCTGATGGGGCCGTAGACGGCGTCCTGAAAGTCGATGATGCCGGGATTGGCCTGGCCGGGGGGCGCCACCATGAGGTTGCGCGAGTGGTAGTCGCGGTGTACGTAAACCTTGGGTTCGGCCAGGTTCACCGCCATGATTTTTTCGAAGGTGCTTTCCAGTCCTTGGCGCAGCTTGTCGTCAAGGGCCAGGTTGACGTGCTTGGCCAGGTACCAGTCGGGGAACAGATCCAACTCGCGCTTGAGCAAGGCCCGGTCGTAGTCCGGCAATTGGCCAGGCTGGCTGGCGGCTTGGATGCGGATCAGGGCATCCACCGCGTCCAGGTAGCGCCCCCGTGCGGCGGCGGGATGATCCGGGTCGAGGGCGGACAGGTAGGTGGTGCTCCCCAGGTCGGACAGTAGCAGGAAGCCCTGTTCCACGTCCTGGGCCTCCACCGTGGGCACATGGACGCCGGCGGCCTCGAACAGTTGCTGCACGTGGAGCCAGGGTTTGACGTCCTCGTGGGCGGGGGGGGCGTCCATGACGATCCGGGTCGCGCCGTCACTGCGGCTGGCGCGGAAGTAGCGGCGGAAGCTGGCGTCGGCGGAGGCGGGGGCGAGGGTGAAGGAAAGGCCGGGCCACAAATGGCCGAGCCAGGACTCGATGCGCTGTTGTCTTTCCATGGGGATTTGCTTGCGCTCCCGGCGGGGGCGCTATGTTGCTGATGTTAGAATGCAAAATTCTAGCATCGGCCAGACAGTGGGCAGCCTCGGTGGGCATCCGGCGCGGATACTCTGCCACCCTGTTCGTCATGGTCCGTCCTGAACCCTAACGCCGGAACTCCATGCTTCGTTTGCCCCGCGGACAATTCAGCATTCTCGCGCTCGCGGCCGCCCTCGGCGGCGTTCCGTCCCTGGCCGCCCGTGCCGCCGACCTGCCGCCCTTCGCCGTGGATCCCGAGCTGCTGGGTCTGCCTGCGGCCAAGCCGGTGGAAGCGCCGGCCGCGACGCCACCGGCCGCCAGTACTGCTGCCGGCACTGCACCGGATAAAAAGACGGCACGTGTTGCCGAGCCTGCGGTCGACAGTCTGCCCCCGAACACTTCCCCTGTCGCGCCGACGGCGCCTGTATCAACACCATCGTCTGCGTCCGCGACGAACCCGGCACCCGCGACGGCTTCGCCGGCCGTGGCCGAAGTGGCGACGCCTGCTTCGGTCGCCGTACCCACTACCAGACAAGCCAGGACGGCCAAGGCCGGCAAGCGCCGAGGCGACAAAACCGTGCAACCGTCGCCTGCCGTGGCGGCGGTTCCGCCGGCGACTCCGGCAGCTGCTCCTGCACCCGTGGCGACAAGTCCCGTTACCACGCCACCCTCGGTAACGACGGCAACGGCGACTAATGCGGCGCCTCAAGCGGCACCGGCAGCCGCCGCACCGGCGCAGCCTGCTTCCGCTGGCGTGGCCCGCAACATGACGGTGTTCCGGGTCGATCCGGCCCTCTTGGGCTTGCCGTCGGACGCCGAGGTCACGGCGACGGCGGTGGCCCGGCCCGAGCCGACACCCGCGGCCACTGCCGCCGCACCGGCAACCGCCCGTCCCGCCCCGGGCCGCAAGGGTGCCCTGGTGCCGGGCCAGGTCATGCCCGAGTCCGCCGTGGTGGATGCGCGCACGCCGACGGCCATCCCGACTGGCGAACCGGCCCGGGCCGGCCATGGCCTGGCGCGCAACATGGAAGCCTTCCGCGTCGATCCCGCCCTGCTCGACCCGGCGGATCGCATCGCCGCCCCTGCGCAAGCCCCCCAGGAAACACCTGTGCTGGCGGCGACCGAGGCCAAGAAGGCTGGCAAGCCGCAGCCGAAATTGTCCGTGGTGCCCAGCGCGGTGGCGGGCGGCGTCTATCTGCCGCCGGTCTATGCCGGCGCCGCCAAGGATCGCAAGACCGTGCCGGTCTACGTCACCGCCGACCGCATCGACGGCACCAGCGGTGTCCAGGCGGTGGCCAAGGGCAACGCCGACCTGATCAAGGCCGACAGCCGCTTGCGCGGGGACGAGATCATCTTCCGCGAAAAAGAGGACGAGGTGGAGGCCACCGGCAACGTGATCCTGACCCGGGAAGGCGACGAGATGAGCGGTCCCCATCTCAAGCTGAAACTGGGGGACAGTGTCGGCTACTTCGAATCCCCGGTGTTCCGCATGGATCCCAAGCCCTCCGCGACCCGTCAACCCTCCATGGGGCCGGCTCTGCCTGGTTATGGCACGGCCTCCCGCCTGGAGTTCCAGGGCGAGGATCACTATCACCTGGACAATGCCACCTACTCCAGTTGCGTTCCCGGCGAAGGCCAGGACTGGTTTGCCAAGGTGGCCAGCCTGGACCTGAACTACGAAAACAGCATCGGCGAGGCCCGGGACGCGACGGTCTATTTCAAGGGCGTTCCCCTGCTCTATGCCCCCTGGCTGGACTTTTCCCTCAACCGCCAGCGCAAGAGCGGCTTCCTTTCGCCCACCTGGGGCAGTACCACCAATGCGGGCATAGAGTTTTCCACGCCCTACTATTGGAACATCGCGCCCGAAATGGACGCGACCATCGCCCCGCGGATCATGGCCAAGCGGGGCACCCAGTGGCGGGGGGAATTCCGCTATATCGGCAATAACGTGCCTAGCGTGGTCGGCCCCAGCTATATCGGCACCTTTAACGGCGAATACCTGTCCAACGATAAGTTGACCGGTCGCAGCCGGCATGCATTCAGTCTGAACCACACACAGAGTTTCGGTTATGGTTTCGCCGGCAACTTGAATCTGAATGGCGTCTCAGATGACGACTATTTCAATGACATGTCCTCGTCAGTGACCACCATCGCCCAGACTAATCTGGTCCGCCAGGGGAACCTGAGCTACGGTGCGGGCTGGTGGAGTACCAATGTCCTGGTCCAGCGCTATCAGACCTTGCGCCCTGCGGGCACCACCGTGACCAGTCCCTATGAGCGCCTGCCCCAGGTCACGCTGAACGCCAGCCGCCCCGACCTGCCTTTGGGCCTGGCGTTCAACCTTAGCGGCGAGTACGTTTCCTTCAGCAATCCGGACAAGACCCTGGTCCAGGGCCAGCGCACCACGGCCTACCCGCAGCTGTCCCTGCCCCTGCAGACGGCCTCGTTCTACGTCACCCCCAAGGTAGGGATTCACAACACCCGGTATCAGTTGAGTCAACAGGCGGTGGGCACCCCGGATTCCCTCACCCGTTCCGTGCCCATCGTCAGCGTGGACAGCGGTCTGGTGTTCGAGCGGGACACCTCCTTCAACGGTCGGGCCCTGATCCAGACCCTGGAGCCGAGGCTCTACTACCTGCGTGTTCCTCTACGGGACCAGAGCAACTATCCGGTGTTCGATACCGGTGTCGCCGACTTCAATTTCGCCCAGATCTTCGCCGAGAATTCCTTTTCCGGCGGCGACCGCATCGCCGACGCCAACCAGGCCACACTGGCCGTGTCTTCCCGCCTGATCAGTCCCAACACCGGGGCTGAGTTGGTCAAGGTGGCCGCGGGCCAGCGCTGGTACTTCTCCGATCAGTCCGTGGTACTGCCGGGGCAGACGCCCCGTAGTGGTCACTTGGCGGACTATCTGGGGGCTTTGACTGTGCAGATGGAAAAGAGCACCAGTCTGGACAGCGCGATCCAGTACAACCCCCGGGACAAGCGTGTGGAGCGTTTCAACCTGGGTATGCGCTACCAGCCGGAAACCGCCCGCCTGCTCAACGCCGGCTATCGCTTCAGCCGCGACCTGCTGCATCAGGTGGACGTCTCCGGCCAGTGGCCGGTGAGCAACAACTGGTCGGCCGTGGGCCGCTACAACTATTCCTTCCGGGACAAGAAATTGGTGGAAAACATCCTCGGCATGGAATACAACGAGGCCTGTTGGGCGGTGCGCTTCGTCGTGCAGCGGGTGGCCACCACCACCGGGCAGATCAACAGTACCTTCTTCGTTCAATTGCAGTTGAACGGCTTCTCCAGTCTAGGTTCCAGCCCTATGAACCTCCTGCGCCGCAGCGTGTCCGGTTACGACAAGGTGGTGGAACCGGATGACGAGGAAAGCGACCAACCATGACTTCTTCCTTTATGGCTTTCATGAACCCCATGCGTACTTTATTGTTGGCGGCGACCCTGTCCTTGCCCGTCGCCCTGCCGGTCCAGGCCCAGGTCCCCATCGAGGCGGACCGGTTGGTGGCCGTGGTCAACGACGACGTGGTGACCCTGTCCGAACTCAACGCCCGGGTGCTCGGCGTAGAGCGGCAACTGAAGAGCCAGAACACGCCCTTGCCCGACCGCGCCGTGCTCACCCGTCAGATCCTGGAGCGTTTGATCGTGGACCGCGCCCAGTTGCAGATGGCCCGGGAGAGCGGCATCAGCGTCAGCGACGGCGAGCTGGACGCCGCCCTGCGTCGCATCGCCGACGCCAACCGTCTGCCCATTGCCGAGTTCCGCTCCCGTCTGGAGAAGGACGGCGTGCGCTGGAGCCGTTTCCGCGACGAGGTGCGCAATGAAATCCTCATGGCCCGCCTGCGGGAGCGGGAGGTGGACGCCCGGGTGGTGGTCACCGACGGCGAGGTGGACAACTACCTGGCCAATATGTCGGCCAATGGCGATGCTGACGTCCAGTTCAATTTGGCCCACATCCTGATTCGGGCGCCGGAGCAGGCAACCGTGGAGCAGTTGACCCGACTCAGCAACAAGGCCGACCAGGCCATGGCCCAGTTACGCCGGGGTGAGCCCTTCGCCAAGGTGGCGGCGGCCTTTTCCGACGCCGGCGACGCCATGGCCGGCGGCGTCATCGGCCTGCGTCCCAAGGACCGTCTGCCGGGCCTCTACGCCGACGCCGCGCAAAAACTCAAGCCCGGCGAGGTGAGCGAGGTGCTGCGCAGTCCCGCCGGTTTCCACATCGTCAAGCTGCTGGAACGCAAGGGCGGCGCCGATGCCTTGCCCGCCATTCCCCAGACCCACGCCCGCCACATCCTGATCAAGGTGAACGAACTGGTGTCCGACAGCGAGGCCAAGCGCAAGCTGGAAGTGCTGCGGGAGCGCATCGTCAACGGCGGCAGCTTCGCCGAGCTGGCCAAGCTCCATTCCAACGACTTGTCCTCCGCCAAGGGTGGCGACCTGGGCTGGTTGAACCAGGGCGATACCGTGCCCGAGTTCGAGAAGGCCATGGACGCCCTCAAGATCAACGAGATCAGCCAGCCGATCAAGTCGCCCTTCGGCTACCACCTGATCCAGGTGCTCGAGCGCCGCACCGACGAAGGCTCCCCCGAGCGCAAGCGCCTGGCCGCGCGTCAGGCCCTGCGCGAGCGCAAGGCCGACGAGGCCTACGACGACTGGCTGCGGCAGGTACGGGACCGGGCCTATGTCGAGTACCGGCTTGACGACAAATAAACCCCTCGTCGTCACCAGCGGCGAACCGGCCGGCATCGGCCCGGAACTGTGCCTGGCCCTGGCTGGCGCCGACACCCCTCGGCCGGTGACCATTCTCGGCGACCGGGACCTGCTCGAAGCCCGCGCCCGCCTGCTGGGCAAGACCACCGCCGGACTCGACATCCGCCACGTGCCCCTCTGTGCCCCCAGCGTTCCCGGCCGCCTCGACCCCGCCAACGCGCCCTACGTCATGGCCTTGCTGGATCAAGCCCTGGCGGGCTGCCAGGCCGGTGAGTTCGCCGCCATGGTCACGGCGCCGGTGCACAAGGGCGTCATCAACGATGCCGGCATCCCCTTCAGCGGCCACACCGAGTACCTGGCGGAAAAAACCGGCACGGCCAAGGTGGTCATGATGCTGGCCGGCGGCGGCCTCCATGTCGCCCTGGTCACCACCCACCTGGCCCTCAAGGACGTGCCCGCCGCCATCACCGCGGCGGAAGTGATCGCCACCGTGCGCATCGTCCACCACGACCTGCAAGCCAAGTTCGGCATCGCCCAGCCCCGCATCCTGGTGGCCGGCCTCAATCCCCATGCCGGCGAGGGCGGCCACATGGGGCGCGAGGAAATCGAGGTCATCGCCCCCGCTATCGCCCGCTTGCAGGCCGAGGGCATGGACCTGGTGGGGCCCTTGCCCGCCGACACCCTGTTCACCCGCAAGGTCCTGGCCGGCTCCCACGCCCAGGTGGCCATGTACCACGACCAGGGCCTGGCCGTGCTCAAGTACGCCGCCTTCGAGGAAGGCGTAAACATCACCCTGGGCCTGCCCATCCTGCGTACCTCGGTGGACCACGGCACGGCCCTGGATCTGGCCGGCACCGGCCGGGCCGATCCCGGCAGCCTGTTCGCTGCGGTCAACATGGCGGCGGACATCGTGGCCAGACAAGTATGAAGATCAGCGAACGAATTTTCTGCCCGCAGGGCAGAACCGAATCGTCGCCCCCCCTTTCTGGAAGGGGCGAGCGGGTGGGAGTGGAGGGTATGGCCCGCATGTGTCCTTTCATGGCAAGGCATTTGTCATGAAAGGACACATCCCCCGCAAGCGCTTCGGCCAGAACTTCCTCAATTCTCCCGGTGTCATCCGCAAGATCGTGGACGCCATCGCGCCCCGCCGCGACGACCTCATGGTGGAAATCGGCCCCGGCCTGGCGGCCCTGACCGAGCCCCTGACCGAGATGCTGGACCACTTGCATGTGGTGGAAATCGACCGGGACCTGATCGCCGGGTTGAAGGAAAATTTCCCCCGGGAAAAGCTCACCATCCACGAGGGCGACGCCCTCAAGTTCGACTTCGGCCAATTGGCGGCCGCGGCGGGCGGCGGCAAGCGCCTGCGGGTGGTGGGCAACCTGCCCTACAACATCTCCTCACCCCTGCTGTTCCACCTGACGGACTTCGCCGACCAGGTGGAGGACATGCACTTCATGCTGCAAAAGGAAGTGGTGGACCGCATGGCGGCGGAGCCGGGCAGCGGCGAGTTCGGTCGTCTTTCGGTGATGTTGCAGTACCGTTATTGGATTGAGCGCCTGTTCATCGTTCCCCCCGGCGCCTTCACGCCGCCGCCCAAGGTGGATTCGGCCATCGTCCGCCTGATCCCCAAGCCGGCGGCGCACATGCAAACCTGCGACGTGGCGCTGCTCGGCAGCGTGGTGACCGCCGCCTTTTCCCAGCGGCGCAAGATGCTGCGCAAGAACCTCAAGGAAGTCACCGGCGAGGCCCTGCTGGAACAGGCCGGCATTGCGCCGACGGCCCGGGCCGAGGACGTGCCGGTGGAGGATTGGGTGCGTCTGGTGAACCTGCTGGCCGATGCCCGGCGGAATGCCGCCTGAGCACTATCCGTTAGAATCCGGGCTTTCCCCAACCGATTTTCCAAAGAAAGGACGCCATCATGGCCCGCATGGTCAAGTGCATCAAACTCGGCGTGGAAGCCGAAGGGCTTGATTTCCCCCCGCTGCCCGGCGAACTGGGCAAGAAGATTTTCGACAGCGTGTCCAAGGAAGCCTGGGCCCAGTGGGTCAAGCTGCAAACCATGCTGATCAACGAAAACCGCCTCAGCCTGGCCGATCCCCGCGCCCGCCAATACCTGACGGAACAGGTGACCAAGCACTTCTTCGGCGAAGGCGCCGACGCCGCCCAGGGCTACGTGCCGCCCAAGGCCTGAGTTCGGTTCGCCGCCCCGCAAGCCGCCCACGGGCGGCTTTTCTTTTGCCCCTCGCTCACCAGGGCAGGGGACCGAGGCCGTCCTCGCCGTCCCCCTGTTCTGCCCGGTAGGCGGCGAAACGCGCCGTCAAGAAGTCGAGGAACACCCGCACCTTGGCCGACAGTTGCAGGCGCGGCGGATAGATCGCGTAAATGTCCGCCGGACTGCCTACCCAATCGGGCAATACCTGCACCAGCCGTCCCGCCCGCAGATCCGGGGCGATGTCCCAGAGGGAACGGAGCAGGATGCCGTGGCCGGCCAGGGCCCACTCCACCGCCACCTCGCCGTGGTTGACGCTGAGATTGCCGGCCACCTTGACGCTGCGACTCTGTTTGCCGTGGCAGAGTACCCAGGTGCCGAAGGCGGGCTCCCCTTCCCGCAGCACGATGCAGTCGTGGCGGCCCAGATCCTCGGGCGCGCGCGGCGTCCCGGCCCGGGCCAGATAGGACGGCGCAGCGCACAACACGCGACGGTTGGAAGCGATCTTGCGTGCCAGGATGCGGCTGTCCGGTGGCTCGCCGAAGCGGATGCCGATGTCGAAGCCCTGGGTGCCGGCGGTGAGGGTCTGATCCGTCAACTGCAACTGCACCGACACCGCCGGATGCAGGCCGACGAAATCGGAAATGGCCGGCCCCAATTGGCGGCGGCCGAAGCCGAAGCCGGCGGCCACCCGCAACAGGCCGCGGGGCTCGGCCTTGGCGCGGACCAGGGTGTGTTCCAGGGCCTCCATCTCCGCCAGGATGCGCTGGCCCTCCGTCAGCAGCAGTTCGCCCTCCGCCGTCAGGCTCATGCGGCGCGTGGTGCGCTGGACCAATCTCACCCCCAGGCGCTGCTCCAGCTGAGCCAGGCGCCGGCTCACGGCGGGCGCGGTGACGCCCAGCTCCCGGGCGGCCTTGGCCAGGCTGCCTTGGCGGGCGAGCAGGGTGAAGAAGGACAAATCGAGGGGCGTGCTCATGGCGATATTGTTAACTTTAAGTAACGAATAGCTTAATTCTGTGAATATTAAGCCAATCGCCTGGAGGATTACCATTTTCCCGTCAGCCGCACCCATTCCCGGGTACGGCCATTTTTGGCGGTAGGAAAACGACCATGGCGTTTCTGGACTGGCTTCTGACCCTCGCCCTCGGCGCCGTGCTCGGCTTTTCCGGCGGCCTGTTCGGCATCGGCGGCGGCATCATCGCCATTCCCGTGCTCACCACCTTTTTCGGCATGGACCAGAAACTGGCCCAGGGCACGGCCCTGGTCATGATGCTGCCTAACCTGGTGATCGCCCTCTGGCGCTACAGCCAGCGCCAACCCCTGCCCAGGACCCAGGCCCTGGTGCTGGCCGGTCTGGCCATGACGGCCACGGCGGCCACCGCCCATTTCGCCAGTCAACTGGACTCCGCTCTGCTGCGCCGTTGCTTCGGCCTGTTCCTGCTCTGGTTGTCCCTGCACATCCTCTGGCAGCGCTACCTTGCCCGCCCGGTGGACGCCGCGCCGGCGGTGCGCAAGCCCTGGCATCTGTCGCCGCGCCTGCTGCCCCTGGTGGGGGTGTGGGGTGGGGCCTGCTCGGGGCTGCTGGGCATTGGTGGCGGCCTGGTGGCGACGCCCATCTTTGTCGGTCTGTTCCGCCTGCGCCAGGTGGTGGCCCAGGGCTTGGCCCTGGCCTTGGTGACGCCCAGCACCGGCGTGGCCTTGGCGACCTTTTCCCGTGCCGGGCTGGTGAATTGGTCCTTGGGGGCGGCCCTGGCCGTGGGGGGCTGCTTCATGGTGTCGCCCGGCGTGCGCCTGGCCCACCGCTTGCCGGAACGGGCGCTGCGCACCAGCTTTGCCTGGATGCTGGGGGCCACGGCCCTGTGGATCGTGGCCGGCGGCTGATCCGGCACGAAAGACAAAAGCGCTGGAGGGGCGAGGGGTCGCCCCGGGGCGACGTCAGTCCTTGCGGAACTCGCGCACGCCGTCGGCGGTGGCCAGCAACAGCAGGTCGGCGCCGCGCTGGGCGAAGAGACCGTTGGTGATCACGCCCACCATCTGATTGATGTGCTCTTCCAGGGCCGCGCCGTCGGTGATGGCGAGGCCGTGCACGTCGAGGATCAGGCCGCCGTTGTCGGTGACGAAGCCCTCCCGCAGTACGGGCCGGCCACCCAGGGCGGCCAGTTGCCGCGCCACCTGGGCCCGGGCCATGGGGATTACTTCCACCGGCAGGGGGAACTTGCCCAGGGTGTCCACGCGCTTGCTCTGGTCGCAGACGCAGACGAAGGTGCCGGCCACGGCGGCGACGATCTTCTCCCGGGTCAGGGCGCCGCCGCCGCCCTTGATCATTTCCAGTTTGGCGTTGATTTCGTCGGCGCCGTCCACATAGACCGGAATCGCCAGTCCCCGATCCACTACGTCGTTGAGTTCCAGCACCGGGATGCCGTGGCCTTCGAGGCGTTTTTTCGACGCCTCGGAACTGGACACGGTGCCACCGATACGGTCCTTCACCGTCGCCAGGGCGTCGATGAAGAAGTTGGCGGTGGAGCCGGTGCCGACGCCGATGATGGCGCCCGGGGCGGTATGGGCCAGCACGTAGGCCAGGGCGGCGTCGGCGGCGGCTTTCTTGAGTTCGTCTTGGGTCATGGCGTGGCGCTGGGGAAATCGAAAACCCGCAGTTTACGCCGGGGATTCGTCCCGGTAGCGCACCAGGCAGAAATCCTCGCGGGATTCCAGCACCTCCTCCAGCACCACGGTGCGGCGCAGGCCCATGGCCAGCAGCAGCATGCGCTGGCCGGGCTTGTGGTTGCCCGCTTCCAGGATCAGGGTGCGGTCGTGGCGGGAGAGCAGGATGCCATCGTGGAAGTCCGCCACCGCCTCCTGGCCGGGGCGCAGGATTTCCTCTTTTTTCAGATAGCGCAGATTCACCGGCAGGGGCTGCCCCGGCAGCAGTTGCAGGCCCGCCACCCGTCCGCTGTGGGGCGTGCGTCCCAGGCGACGGATCACGGCGATGTCCCATTGCAGGGATTCCTGCTGACGGTAGCCGATCAGGGCACCGATCTTGAGGCCGCGTTTTTGCGGCGGCACCACCAGGCCCAGGCCGCGCTCGCTGCTGTTGGCCAGGGACCATTGTTCCAGGGGCGTGCCATCCGCCTGTTCGAGCTTTTGCAGGACGTGCAGGGGGCTCAGGGGTTCGCTGTCGGCGGATTCCGTTGCCTGGGCCGCATCGTCCAGGTAATCGTCCAGGTCCCGCGCCTTGGCGCGGTAGCTGGCGTAGTCCCCGCCCGGTCCACCGGCCAGGGCGAAAGTGGTGGCCACCACCATGCGCCGTACCCGGGCGAAGCCGTGCACCACGTTGAGGTCGCCTTCTTCTTCCTGGCGCGGTGAGCGGCGGGTCGGCGGCGTGTTGGACCAGGTATCCCGCAGCAGGCGCAGCAGGCCGATTTTTTCTTCGACGCTGCCGGGCAACTGGGCCAGCCAGGGTGCCGGTTGGCCAGCCTCCAGGGACGCCAGCCGACGCAGGACGTTGCCGTAGGCGAGGCCGGGACCGAAACACAAGGGTTCCCCACCCGCGGCCGCTGGTTCCGCCCGGCCGTGAACATGGCGGTGGGGAGCGTTCGCGCCAAAGACGAAGGGACTGCGATCATCCGGCGCGCTGCGCAGCACCAGCAGATCGCAGTCCCGGCCCAGCAGTTCGTCCAGGCATTCGATCTGTTCCGGGGACAGGTTGCCGAGGGGCGCCACCTCGAACATCAAGGCCTGGAGCAGGGCGCTTTGTACCGTGCCATCCGTCTCCGCCGCGCCGTCCCGCAGGGGCAGGGCTTGGACGCCGTGGCGGCAGGCATCGGCATAAAGCGCCGCGTAGCTGGTCCACAGGGACGGGGCGGCGCTGCGGTAGCGGAAGCGTTGCAATTTTTCATGACTGTGGCGACGCTGGATGGCGCGCCGACTCAGTTCGGCGAAGCGCTTGCCGCTGGCACTTCCGTTCGTGGCCGGAAAGCGTTTCAGGGCGATGTCGTAGGCGGCGGCGCTGAGCCGGTAAAAGTTGGACAGGGACAACCAGATGTCGTCCGGCAGGTTGCCCCGGGACGCGGGCGGGAACAACTGGTCCCAGGCCTGGGCCAGGTAGGGGGCGGCCTGTTGGTCCAGGTCCAGGGTGGCGCGGATGCGGGCCTCCGCTTCGATGGTGGCTTCAAGGCCCACCAGTTCCTCTAGGTGGCCGGCGATGGTGCGCAGGGCCGCCAGCAGGGAGCCCCGGGCCGTGGCGTCCAGCTGATAACGCGGCACCTGCGTCCCGGCGCGGGGGGCGGGTTTTTTGCGCAAGCGGGAGAGGAGCCACTGCCACATGGAGGAAGGGCCTCAGGGCGCGTTGATGTACTGCGCCAGTTGGGACATTTCCCGGGCGCCGTCGCGGATGTCGGCCAGGCGCTGGAGGAGCAGGCCCTGGGCGCTGGCCGGGGACGGGGGGCCTGCCACGGCGATGGGCGGGCGTCGTGCGTCGTCCTCCTTGCCATCGAGGATCAGGGCGATTTCCCCCGCCGCCTCGGTCATGATCGGGGTGATGCCCTGCGCATCCAGTTCGCCGCCGCGCTGCTGGATCAATAGGCGGACCGAGGCCAGCTGGGCCGCCAACAGATAGCAGGCGGTGATGAAGGCATTGAGGTGGTCCACCGCGCGGCGACGGTTCTCCGGCTCGTCCAACATGCGCCGGCTGGCGGAGCCAAGGGCGGCGATGGCATCCACCAGGTGCTTGCGCGACAGGCGGTATTGGAGCTGGCTCGGATTCAGGTCCAGGGTCATGCGGGTGTAGGCGGCGCTGGCCCGCAGTACGCTGGCGGTGAGGTTGGGAATGTTGCGGGATTCCCAGTTGGGCAGGATGAAGCTGAAGCACCAGGCGATCAGGGCGCCGACCCCGGTGTCCAGCAGCCGTTCGGCGATCAGGAACTGACTGTCCGGTTCCAGGAAGTGGGTGGGCAGCAGGCCCATCAGGCAGGCCGCCATGGCGGTGTAGCGGTAGTTGCGGGTGGCCAGGGCATGGGCGGTGCCCACGGCGATGAACACCAACAGCATCAGCACCACTGGGTTGCTGGTGGCCCAGAGCAGGAAGGCGGCCAGGATGCAGCCCAGGATGTTGCCGGAAACCCGGTCCCACTGCCGCTGCCGGGTCTGGCTGTAGCTGGAGCGCATGATCACCGCGATGGTGAGCAGGATCCAGTAACCGTGGGCGGTGTAGGGCAGCACCAGGTCCACCGTGTAACCGCAGGCCATGGCCAGCACCACCCGCAGGGAGTAGCGGAATACCGGCGAATCGAAACTCAGGTTCTTGAACAACTGCTCGACGCCGTAGTCGGGCCGGCTGAGGAAGTGTTCCACCGCCACGCCCTGTACCGCCTCCACCGGCGCGATGGGGGTGTGGGAGGCGCGGCGGATCTGGTTGATCTGTTCGATGAACTCCAGGGTCTTGTCGTAGACGCTGATCACCATGGCCAGGGGGCGGGGCCCGCTGCTGCTTGGCCGGCCGCTGGGACGCAGGCGGCCCATCTCGTGCTCGATGGCGTAGATTTCCGCCTGGTAGCTGATGCCCGACTGGGGCGAGGCATTCTTGATCAGGGAATAGCCGATGTGCTCCAGGTCCAGACTTCCCTTGCGCGCCAGGTCGCGGAAGAACATCATCAAATCGCTGCCGGCGTAGTGATTGCGCAGGCCCTTGTAATCCACCTGGATGGACAGCAGCAGCTCGAACAGTTCCAGGGACTTGACCAGGGTGGCCGCCAGCATGCCGTCCTTTTCCGAGCGCATCTGGCGGAACAGCAGGTCGCGGGTGACCTGGAGCTTTTCCACCACCACTCCCTGCTGGATGATCAGGGCGCGGTAGCAGTCCTCCATGGAAATCGCCGTGTCGAAGAAGTCGCCCTGCACCCGCAGGTAGTTGGCCAGTTCCTGGATGGTTTCCCCCAGGGCCTGCTGGCGGGTGCGGAAGCTCAGGGCGCTGGCCACCGCCAGGGCGTAGGCCAGGTAGATGGTGCCGCCCAGGGCGAAGTGGGCGATCAGGGGCAGCGGCCCGCTATGGGGCGGGGCGCTGAGGGACAGCACCATGGTGAAGAACAGGGAGAAGGAGAGGGGCACCGTCTTGCGGCCGTAGGCGGTGATCATGGCCGAGACGAAGCTGATGCCCAGCACCGCGGCCCCCAGCAGCCAGGTGTGGTGGCGATTGAGGGTGACGATCGTCACCACCAGGGTGCCCAGCACCAGGCCCGCCAGGGTTTCCAGCAACTTGTGCCGGGCCGGGGTGGGCACGTCGTTGATGCTGACGCAGATGGCGCCCATGGCCATGCCCGCCGCCAGGTCCAGGCCACCGAACAGGTAGCCCGCCAGGGACACGGCGAGGACGCCGATGGACACGGAAAAACCGCTGTAGGCGTAGTGGTCGAAAATGGCCCGTTGCGTCATGGTGGGTCAGGGGATGTCGATGGGGGAATGATAGCCGGCTTGGGCCATGAAAAAGGCCGCCAGGGGCGGCCTTGGGGCAAAGGTGTGAAACACCCTACTTTTTCCTCATGGGCGGCAGGTCGGTGCAGCTGCCGTGGGCCACTTCGGCGGCGAGACCGATGGTCTCGCCCAAGGTGGGGTGGGGGTGGATGGTCTTGCCGATATCCACCGCGTCGGCGCCCATTTCGATGGCCAGGGCCACTTCGCCGATCATGTCGCCGGCACCGGGGCCGACGATGCCGCCGCCGATCACCCGATGGGTCTCGGCGTCGAACACCAGTTTGGTGAAACCGTACTCGGCACCGTTGGCGATGGCGCGACCGGAGGCGGCCCAGGGGAACTTGCTACTGCTCACCTTGCGCCCGGCCTTCTTCGCTTCGTCCTCGCCGACGCCGACCCAGGCCACTTCGGGGTGGGTGTAGGCGACGCCGGGGATCACCGTGGCATCGAAGAAGCTCTTCTCGCCTGCGGCCACTTCGGCGGCGACGTGGCCTTCATGGACCGCCTTGTGGGCCAGCATGGGCTGGCCGACGATGTCGCCGATGGCGAAGATGTGGGGCACGTTGGTGCGCATCTGCTTGTCCACCGGGATGAAGCCCCGCTCGCCGACGATCACGCCGGCCTTGTCGGCGCCGATCTTGTTGCCGTTGGGGGCGCGACCGGCGGCTTGCAGGACCAGGTCGTAACGCTGGGCTTCGGCCGGCGCCTGCTCGCCCTCGAACTTGACCCAGAGGCCGTCCTTCTTGGCCTCGACGGAAACGGTCTTGGTCTTCAGCATCACCTTGTCGAAGCGGTGGCTGTTCTGCTTTTCCCAGACCTTCACCAGGTCCCGGTCGGGGCCCTGCATCAGGCCGTCGAGCATTTCCACCACGTCGATCTTGGCGCCCAGGGTGGAGTACACCGTGGCCATTTCCAGGCCGATGATGCCGCCGCCGATGACCAGCATGCGTTCCGGCTTGCCGCGCAGTTCCAGGGCGCCGGTGGAATCCACGATGCGCGGATCGTCGGGCAGGAAGGGCAGGTGCACCGCCTGGGAGCCGGCGGCGATGATGGCCTGCTTGAAGCGGACGATCTTTTTCTCGCCGGTCTTGTCCTGGGCGTTGCCGGCGGTGATCTCCACTTCGACATGGTGCGGATCGATGAAATGGCCGAAGCCGCGCACCACCTCCACCTTGCGGGCCTTGGCCATGCCGGCCAGGCCGCCGGTGAGCTTGCCGATCACCTTTTCCTTGTGACCGCGCAGCTTGTCGATATCCACCTTGGGCGCGGCGAAGGCGACGCCGGCATCCAGCACGTGGGCGGCTTCCTCGATCACGGCCGCCACGTGGAGCAGGGCCTTGGAGGGGATGCAGCCCACGTTGAGGCAGACCCCGCCCAGGGTGGCATAGCGCTCGACGATGACGGTCTTGAGACCCAGGTCGGCGGCGCGGAAGGCGGCGGAATAACCGCCGGGGCCACCGCCCAGGACCAGCATGTCGCATTCGATGTCGGCACTGCCGCCATGGCTGCCGGCCTGGGGCGCGGCCACCGGGGCAGCAGGCGCGGCGGGGGCTGCTGCGGCTGTTGGCGCGCTGGCCGGTGTGGCGGCGGCGCCAGCACTAGCGGCTTCCAGTACCAGGATCAGGGAGCCCTCGGAGACCTTGTCTCCCAGCTTGACCTTGAGTTCCTTCACCACGCCGTCGGCGGGGGAGGGCACGTCCATGGTGGCCTTGTCGGATTCCAGGGTGATCAGGCCGTCCTCGGCCTTGACCGTGTCGCCGGGCTTGACGGCGATTTCGATGACGGGCACATCGGCGAAACCGCCGATGTCGGGCACTTTGACTTCAATCAGTTGGCTCATGGCTAACCTTTCAATGGGAGGCGGCGGCCAGGGGGATGCTGCGAATCACCACGGGGCCCGCCGAAGCGGTGTCGAACTCGATGCCGGCGTTGACGCCCAGGATGGCGATCTCCGCCGCGCTGGCGCTGGGATTGTCGTAGGCGACGTGCATGGCACCCAGGGCGTAGTTGCGCCCGGAGCCGATGCCCCAGAAGCGGTCGAACTCGAACACCTCGCGCAGGGAGAACACGCCGTAGATGCCGCTGGCGTTGGCGATCAGGGCCGTGATCTGGGAGGACTCATAGGGATCGTCCTCGTCTTCCTTCGGGTTCAGGTAGGCGTGTTCCTTGAGGATGGGGTGGAGGCGGCGGAAGGTTTCGTACACCTCCTGCCGGGAGCCCAGCTTGAGGCTGCCGGCGCCGTCCTCCCCCGACTGCTCCTTGAGTTGCTGCAAGCAGGAGGCCAGCACCAGGTGGTGGGCCGAACTGCCGCAAACGCCGATCCAGGACCCGGCGATCTCGAGGATCTTGTCGTGCTCGCCCTTGTAGGAGCGGCCCAGCCGGGTGTCGCCGAAGGTGGTCAGGGAGTCCGCCGCGATGGCGACCTCCCCGTCCTTCTTGACCACGGTGATGGTGGTCACAGGAAGATCCTGCGGAAGTCCGCCATGACCTGGCCCAGGTAGGCGGTGAAGCGGGCGGCCAAGGCCCCGTCGATGACCCGGTGGTCGTAGGACAGGGAGAGGGGCAGCATCTGCTTCGGCACGAATTGCTTGCCGTCCCACACCGGTTTGGTCTGGGTCTTGGAAACGCCGAGGATGGCCACTTCCGGCGCATTGATGATGGGCGTGAACGCCGTGCCGCCAATGCCGCCGAGGCTGGAGATGGAGAAGCAGCCGCCGGTCATGTCGGCCGGGCCTAGCTTGCCGTCCCGGGCCTTCTTGGCCAGGTCGCCCATTTCCTGGGCAATCTGTAGCAAGCCCTTCTTGTCGCAATCGCGAATCACCGGTACCACCAGGCCGTTGGGCGTGTCGGCAGCAAAACCGATGTGGTAATACTGCTTTAGCACCAGATTGTCGCCGTCCAGGGAGGCATTGAACTCGGGGTACTTCTTCAGGGCCGCGACGCAGGCCTTGATCAGGAAGGCCAGCATGGTCAGCTTGGCGCCGCCGGACTTCTCGTTTTCCTTGTTCATCTGCACCCGGAAGGCTTCCAGGTCGGTGATGTCGGCCTCGTCGAATTGCGTGACGTGGGGAATCATCACCCAGTTGCGAGCCAGGTTGGCGCCGGAAATCTTCTTGATGCGGGACAGGGGTTTGGCTTCGATGGGGCCGAACTTGGCGAAGTCCACTTTGGGCCAGGGCAGCAGGTCCAGGGTGCCGCCACCGGTTACACCACCACCGGCCGCAGCGCCAGGAGCAGCAACAGCACCGGTGACGATGCCCTTCACAAAGCGGGTCACGTCTTCCTTGGTGATGCGGCTCTTGGGGCCGGAGGCGGGCACCTTGCCCAGATCGGCACCCAGTTCGCGGGCATAGGCCCGGACCGAGGGCGAGGCATGGGCCTTGCTGCCAGCAGGCAGTACCGCACCGGCAGACGCAACAGGTGCAGCTTTGGTGGCAGTCGGTACCGGGGCTGAGGCAGGGGCGGCAGCGACGGGCGCTGCTGCGGGAGCCGCAGCCTGGGGTGCCGGCGCGCTCGCTGCGGCAGCACTTTCCACCTTGATCAGCAGGGCACCTTCGCCCACCTTGTCGCCGACCTTGACCAGGACTTCCTTCACTACGCCAGCGGCGGAGGAAGGTACGTCCATGGTGGCCTTGTCGGATTCGAGGGTGCAAATGGTGTCGTCCACCGCCAGGGTGTCGCCCACCTTCACGGCCAGCTCGATGATGGGTACGGCGTCGAAATCGCCGATGTCCGGCACCTTCACTTCGACGATGCCGCCGACGGGGGCGGCAACGGGGGCGGCGGGAGCAGCCGCGGGTGCAGGCGCAGCCACGGGGGCGGAAGGGGTAGGGGCGGCAGCCTGGGGAGCCGCGGCGGCTACGCCGGCACTGGCTTCCACCTTCACCAGCACGGTGCCTTCGCTTACCTTGCTGCCGACGGCGACCAGGATTTCCTTCACCACGCCGGCGGCGGAGGAAGGCACGTCCATGGTGGCCTTGTCGGATTCCAGGGTGCAGATGGAATCATCCACCGCGATGGTGTCGCCCACCTTGACGTTGAGTTCGATGACGGGGATGTCGGAGAAATCGCCGATGTCGGGGACTTTGACTTCAATCAGTTGTGCCATGGTCGTCTTACTCCTTAGACCGTCACGGGGTTGGGCTTGTTGGGGTCAAGGTTGTACTTGACCAGGGCGGCGGCCACCTTGTCGTGGGCGATCACGCCATCGTCGGCCAGGGCCTTGAGGGCGGCCAGGGTGACCCAGTAGCGGTCCACTTCGAAGAAGGCCCGCAGATTGGCCCGGGTGTCGGAACGGCCGAAGCCGTCGGTGCCCAGGGTGACGTAGCGACGATTGACGTAGGGGCGGATCTGCTCGGAGAACAGGCGGATGTAGTCGGTGGCCGCGACGACGGGGCCACGGGTGTCGTCCAGGCAGTTTTCCACGTGGGACTTGCGCGGCTTCTCCAGGGGATGCAGCAGATTCCAGCGGGAGGCGTCCTGGCCGTCGCGGGCCAGTTCGTTGAAGCTGGGGCAGCCCCACAGGTCGGCTTCGATGCCCCAATCGTTCTTCAGCAGGTCGGCGGCGGCGATCACCTCGCGGAAGATGGTGCCGGAGCCCAGCAACTGCACGCGGGGACCGGAGGACGCTGCGCCCTTCTTGAACTGGTACATGCCCTTGATGATGTCGGCCTCGGCACCCTTCGGCATTTCCGGGTGTTCGTAGTTCTCGTTCATCACGGTGATGTAGTAGAAGACGTCTTCCTGTTCCTGGTTCATGCGGCGCAGGCCATCCTGCACCACCACGGCCACTTCGTACTGGAAGGTGGGGTCGTAGGAGACGCAGTTGGGAATCAGGTTAGAGAGGATCAGGCTGTGGCCGTCTTCGTGTTGCAGACCTTCGCCGTTCAGCGTGGTGCGGCCGGCGGTGCCGCCCACCAGGAAGCCCCGGGCGCGTTGGTCGCCGGCAGCCCAGCAGAGGTCGAGGGTGCGTTGCAGACCGAACATGGAGTAGCAGATGTAGAACGGGATCATCTGCACGTTATGGACGGAATAGGCGGTGGCGGCGGCGATCCAGTCGCTCATGGCGCCCGCTTCGTTGATGCCCTCTTGCAGCACCTGACCGGTCTTGGATTCCTTGTAGAACATCAACTGGTCGTGGTCTTCCGGCACGTACTTCTGGCCTTCCTGGCTCCAGATGCCGTACTGGCGGAACATGCCTTCCATGCCGAAGGTGCGGGATTCGTCGGGGACGATGGGCACCACGTGGCGACCGATCTGCTTGTCCTTGAGCAGGGTGTTCATGACCCGCACGATGGCCATGGTGGTGGACAATTCACGGCCCTCGCCGGAGGCCTTGAGCAGGGCTTCGAAGGCGTCGAGGCCGGGCACCGGCAGCGGGTCGGCCTTGCGTCGGCGCTGGGGCAGGAAGCCGCCCAAGGACTCGCGGCGGGACTTCATGTACTTGTATTCCTCGGAGTCCTCGGCGAACTTGACGTAGGGGATCTGATCCAGCTTGTCGTCGGCCACCGGCACGTTGAAGCGGTCGCGGAAGCGGGCGATCTGCTCCTTGTCCATCTTCTTCTGCTGATGGCTGATGTTCATGGCCTCGCCGGCGTCGCCCATGCCGAAGCCCTTGATGGTCTTGGCCAGGATCAGGGTGGGTTGGCCCTTGTGGTCGGAGGCGGCGCGGTAGGCGGCGAAGATCTTGAACACGTCGTGGCCGCCGCGATTCAGGTTCCAGATTTCCTCGTCGGTCCAGTCGGCGACCAGTTCCTTCAATTCGGGAGTGTTGAAGAAGTGCTCGCGGACGTAGGCGCCATTCTTGGCCTTGTAGGTCTGGTACTCGCCGTCCACCACTTCCATCATGCGTTGCTTGAGGATGCCCTTCTTGTCCCGGGCAAACAGGGCGTCCCAGTGGGTGCCCCAGATCAGCTTGATCACGTTCCAGCCGGAGCCGCGGAATTCGGATTCCAGTTCCTGGATGATCTTGGCATTGCCGCGCACCGGGCCGTCCAGACGCTGCAAATTACAGTTGATGACGAACACCAGGTTGTCCAGCTTTTCGCGGCCGGCCATGCTGATGGCGCCGAGGGATTCCACTTCGTCGGTTTCGCCGTCGCCGAGGAAGGCCCAGACCTTGCGGTCGCCGGCCTTGATCAGGCCACGGGAATCCAGGTACTTCATGAAGCGCGCCTGGTAGATGGCCTGGATCGGGCCAAGACCCATGGACACCGTGGGGAACTGCCAGAAGTCCGGCATCAGCCAGGGGTGGGGATAGGAGGAAATGCCCTTGCCGCCGGTTTCCTGGCGGAAGTTGTCCATCTGTTCTTCCGTCAGTCGACCCAGCATGAAGGCGCGAGCGTAGACGCCGGGCACCGAGTGGCCCTGGAAGAAGATCAGGTCGCCGCCGTGCTCGGCGGAAGGGGCGCGCCAAAAATGGGAAAAGCCCACGTCGTAGAGGGCGGCGGCGGAAGCGAAGGAGGCGATGTGGCCGCCGACGTTGGTGTCCTTGTTGGCACGCACGACCATGGCCATGGCGTTCCAGCGGATGTAGGAGTGGATCTTGATTTCCAGGTCGGCGTTGCCCGGGTACTTGGGCTGCTGGGCGACGGGAATGGTATTGACGTACTCGGTGTTGGCGGAGAAGGGCAGGTCGACGCCGGAAGCGCGTCCCCGTTCCAGCAGTTTTTCCACCAGGTAATGGGCCCGCTCGGGACCTTCGTGCTCAATGACCCCTTCCAGGGCGTCGAGCCATTCGCGGGTTTCCTGGGGATCGGCGTCGGCAGCCGTAACGGATGGCGGGACGGGTTGCGTCGTCATGGTGTTTCCTCCTCGTGAGAGTCGTTGTTCCGCCCCGGTGGGCGCGGGTTTTCTCGGCAGCTTAGCCCTGCTTGAGGGCTGAAGCATTTCAAAGTGTTTCGGATAGTAAAACAAGAATTCGTATTGTGCAATGACGCGGCGCAGCATCGGCGCCGTACCTCGCTGTATCCCCGCTGTACCCCTTTAGGTTGCCCAACCCATGGGAAACCGGGGGCCGGTGCCCACAGGCGGCGGCGATTAATGGCCGTAAATATGGACGTAGACCGCGTGAATGCGGATAATTCGCCCCTTTTCCATTCCGGGATTCCCATGACTGCCCGACTGATCGATGGCAATGCCCTGGCGGCAAAAATCCGCGGCGAACTGGCCGGCCGCACCGAGGCCCTCAAGACCCGAGGCGTCACCCCCTGCCTGGCGGTGATCCTGGTGGGGGAAGACCCCGCCTCCGCCGTCTATGTGCGCAACAAGGTGGCCGCCTGTGAAAAGGCCGGCGTGCGCTCCCTCAAGGACACCTACGCCAAGGACGTGGACCCCGCCGTGGTCTTCGCCCGTATCGCCGAACTCAACGCCGATCCCGCCGTGCACGGCATCCTGGTGCAGCTGCCCCTGCCCAAGCATTTCGACGCCGACGCCATCCTCGAGGCCATCGCCCCGGAAAAGGACGTGGACGGCTTCCACGCGGAAAACGTGGGCGCCCTGATGCAGGGCCAGCCCCGCTTCATTCCCTGCACACCCTACGGCGTCATGAAAATGCTGGACTCCGTGGACGCCCCGCTGAAGGGCGCCGAGGCGGTCATCGTCGGCCGTAGCAACATCGTCGGCAAGCCCATGGCCATGCTCCTGCTGCAAGCCGGCTGCACCGTCACCGTCTGCCATTCCCAGACCCGTGACCTGGAGTTCCACACCCAGCGCGCCGACATCCTGGTGGCCGCCGTGGGCCGGCCCAAGATGATCACCGGCGACATGATCAAGCCCGGTGCCGTGGTCATCGACGTGGGCATCAACCGCCTGCCCGACGGCAAGCTGTGCGGCGACGTGGATTTCGATTCCTGCGCCGCCGTGGCCTCGGCCATCACCCCGGTGCCGGGCGGTGTCGGTCCCATGACCATCACCATGCTGCTCGCCAACACCCTCGAGTCCGCCGAGCGGGCCGCCAAGGAAAAAGCATGAGCCAACAGACCACGCCCCTGGTCGGCATCGTCATGGGTTCCGACTCCGACTGGCCCACCATGCAGGCCGCCGCCAAGGTGTTGCAGGAATTCGGCGTGCCCTTCGAGGCCCGCGTCGTTTCCGCCCACCGCACGCCTGATCTGATGTTCGAGTACGCCGAAACCGCCCGTCCCCGCGGCCTGCGCGCCATCATCGCCGGTGCCGGCGGTGCCGCCCACCTGCCGGGCATGGTGGCGGCCAAGACCATCGTTCCCGTGCTCGGCGTGCCGGTGCAGTCCAAGGCCCTGTCCGGCCAGGACTCCCTACTCTCCATCGTGCAGATGCCCAAGGGCATTCCCGTCGCCACCTTCGCCATCGGCGAGGCCGGCGCCGCCAACGCGGGTCTTGCCGCCGTGGCCATCCTCGCCACCACCGACGAGGCCCTGGCGGAAAAACTGCTCGCCTTCCGCCAGGCCCAGACCGAGAAGGTGCTGGCCATGCAACTGACGCTCTAACCCGATGCCGGGAGCGCGGCCAAGCGCCCGCCCCGGCCCTTCATCATTGCCGTGACGACTTCCATGATCCTTCCTCCCGCCACCCTCGGCATGCTCGGCGGCGGCCAACTGGGCCGCTTTTTCGTGATGGCCGCCCACGAGATGGGCTACCGGGTCGTGGTCCTCGATCCGGATGCCAACAGCCCCGCCGGCAAGATCGCCGACCGCCACCTGCTGGCTGCCTACGACGACCAGGATGCCCTCAACGCCCTGGCGGAGACCTGCGCCGCCGTCACCACCGAGTTCGAGAACGTGCCCGCCGCCTCCCTGGCCTATCTGGCCAAGTTCGTGCCGGTCCGGCCCGGTGCCGAGGCGGTGGCGATCTGCCAGCAGCGCATGAAGGAAAAGGCCTTTCTCAAGGCCAACGGCTTTCCCCACGCCCCCTACGCCGAGATCCACAGCGAAGCCGACGTGAAGGGCGTCGACGCGGCCCTCTTCCCCGGCATCCTCAAGGTGGCCCGCTTCGGCTACGACGGCAAGGGCCAGGCCCGGGTCGGCAACCGGGACGAAGCCCTGGCCGCCTTCCAGCAGTTCAAGGGCGAGGCCTGCGTCCTGGAGGCCATGCTGCCCCTGGACTACGAAGTGTCCGTGGTGCTGGCCCGCTCCGCCAGCGGCGAGATCAAGTACTTCCCCGTTGCCGAAAATCAGCACAGTCGCGGCATCCTCGACGTGTCCATCGTGCCGGCCCGCGCCAGTGCCTGCATGATGGGCGACGCCCAGGAAGTCGCCGCCCGCGTGGCGGAAAAGATGGGCTACATCGGCACCCTGGGCGTGGAGTTCTTCGTCAGCCGCGGCCAGTTGTTCGTGAACGAAATGGCGCCCCGGCCCCACAACTCCGGCCACTACACCCTCGACGCCTGCGTCACCGACCAGTTCGAGCAGCAGGTGCGCGCCCTCTGCGACCTGCCCCTGGGCGACGCCTCGGCCCACAGCGCCGCCGTGATGGTGAACATCCTCGGCGACATCTGGTATCTGGACGATCCCCAACACGCCAAGGAACCGGACTGGAGCCGCTTGTTCACCGTGCCCAACCTCAAGCTGCACCTCTACGGCAAGCACCACGCCAGGCCCGGCCGGAAAATGGGCCACTTCACCGTGATCGGCAAGGACCCGGTCCAGGTACAGCAATCGGCCCTGGTGGCGCGCAAGATCATCGGCATCGGCGACTGAGCCGTGCCGTCATTCGCGTCTTTGCGCGTTCATCCCGTCCGCAGAAGGAGTCGTCGATGCCCTACGTGAACATCCAGATCACCGCCGGCGCCAGCCGCGAGCAAAAAGCCCGCTTGGTGCAGGAAGTGACCGATTCCCTGCAACGCATCCTCGGCAAGAAGCCGGAACACACCCACGTCGTCATCCAGGAAATCACCGAGGACAACTGGGGCTATGCCGGCTTGCTGACCGACGACTGGAAAAAGCAGCAGACGGAATAAGCATGAACCTGGGCGACGACATCACCCGCGCGGCGCAACTGCTGGCGGCCGGCGAACTGGTGGGCATGCCCACCGAAACGGTGTACGGCCTCGCCGCCGACGCCGCCAATCCGGCCGCCGTGGCCAGGATTTTTGCCGCCAAGGGCCGTCCCGCCGATCATCCGCTGATCGTGCACATCGCCGGGGCGGACCAGCTACCGCGCTGGGCACGGGACATTCCCGACGCCGCCTACCGTCTGGCGGCGGCCTTCTGGCCCGGCCCCCTGACCCTGATCCTCCAGCGCCAGCCCGACGTGGCCGACGCCGTCACCGGCGGCCAGGACACCGTCGGCCTGCGCGTGCCCAACCATCCCCTGGCCCTGGAACTGCTGCGCGCCTTCCGCGCCGGCGGCGGCAGCGGCGCGGTGGCGGCGCCCTCGGCCAACCGCTTCGGTCGCATCAGCCCCACCAGCGCCGAGCATGTGCGCCAGGACCTGGGAGAGCGCGTGTCCCTGGTGCTGGACGGCGGCCCCTGCCAGGTGGGCATCGAATCCACCATCGTCGATCTTTCCCGTGGCGCCCCGGTGATCCTGCGCCCCGGCGCCATCACCGCCGAGGACGTGGCGCGGGTGCTGGCTGCGCCGGTGGCGGGGGCGACTCCCCCATCCACGCCGACCCCCGCTCCCCGGGTGTCCGGCTCCCTCGCCGCCCACTACGCGCCAAGGACCCCCCTGCGCCTGGTGCCGGCGGCAAGCTTGCAGGATGAGGTGAATGCGGCCCTGGCCGCGGGCACGTGCGCCGTGTTGTCCTTCCAGGCACTGGCGCCCCGTCATGGGCTGAGCCACTACCCCGCCAGTCACACGGCGGCCGGCTACGCCCACGACCTCTATCGCGCCTTGCGCATCCTGGACGCCGCCGGTGCCAGCACCATCCTGGTGGAAGCCCTGCCCGAGGGCGCCGAATGGCAAGCCGTGGCCGACCGCCTCGGCCGTGCCGCCTGCGGTTCCGGCGAGAGCGACTGACGCTGCGCTGTCATCTCCGTTCCCGCAGGGGCGGAAGCTTCACCGATCAATCCTTTTCTGCTTCCGCCAGCAGCCACTGGCGGAAGGCGGCGATGCGCGGTCGCTCGACGCGATCTGGCGGGCAGACCAGGTGGTAGCTGCTTTCCAGGGGGCTGTCGGCGAAGGGGGCCAGCAGGCGGCCGCTGGCCAGTTCCTCGCTGACCAGGGTGCGCCAGACCAGGGCGGCGCCGAGGCCGGCGAGGGCGGCCTCGATCACCAGATTGGCATCACCGAATTCCCTTACCTTGACCGGGCCGGCGAGGGCGACGCCGGCGCTTTTCAGCCAGGCGTTCCAGTCGGGAAAACTCGGGTCCCAGCCCATGGCCGTGTTGTGCAGCAGGGTCACGTTGAGCAGATCCTCCGGGCGGTGCAGGTTGGCCGCCAGGCGTGGATGGACCACCGCCACCACGGTCTCGCTGCGCAGTCGCTCCACGTGCAGGCCCGGATAGCGGCCACTGCCGTAGCGCACCGCCAG
The DNA here is from genome assembly GCF_054658675.1 of Denitratisoma sp. agr-D3. Taxonomy (NCBI): domain Bacteria; kingdom Pseudomonadati; phylum Pseudomonadota; class Betaproteobacteria; order Nitrosomonadales; family Sterolibacteriaceae; genus Denitratisoma; species Denitratisoma sp. agr-D3. The sequence continues at coordinate 416,567 of NZ_BAAGIA010000001.1, forward strand.
GTCCACGTCCTCCCGGTCGAAATCCACCAGTCGGGTGGAGGCCAGCAGGCGTAGCTCGATGTCGGGATGCTTGGCCTGGAAGCCTTCCAGGCGCGGGATTAACCAGCGGGAGGCGAAGGAGGGCGGGGTGGACAGCACCAGGGGGCGGGCTTCGCCGCAGCGGATCAAGCCGGCGGCCTGATCCAGGGTCTGGAAGGCGTTGCGGATCAGGGGCAGGGCCGCCAGGGCCCGCTCGGTCAGGGCCAGGGTCGGCGCCCGCAGGAACAGGGGGTGTTGCAACTGTTCCTCCAGCAGCTTGATTTGCTGGCTGATGGCGGCGGGGGTGACGTGCAACTCCTCGGCGGCCTTGGCGAAGGACAGGTGCCGCGCTGCCGCTTCGAAGGCCCGTAGGGCGCGCAGGGAAGGCAATTTTTCAAACATTAGTTTTTCTAAGTATCTGGATAAAAATTATCGTTTGATGGTGCTCAGTGTCAATGACAGTATCTCCTTGTCTTAAGTTTTTGTGAAGGAGAGCGCGATGGGCGGACGACTGGTGTACGGCTGGGTGGCCTTGGCCGCCGTGTTGTGGGGAGCGAACTTCAATTTGTCCAAGCCCATCGTGGCCGAGATGTCGCCCCTGACCGCCGCCGCGGCGCGGTTCCTCATCGCGGCCTTGCTCATGGTGGTCCTGGTGCTGATCCAGGGCCAGCGCCTGCCGCTGCGGCGCCATGCCAAGCCCTATGCCCTGCTGGGCCTGGTGGGCATCGGCGGCTTCAACCTGCTGTTCTTTTTCGGCATGCAAAGCACCTCGGCGGTGAACGGCGCCCTGATCATGGCGTCCAATCCCCTGGTCACCACGCTGCTGGCTTTCCTGCTGTTGGGCGAGCGGCCCACGCGGCGCCACTGGCTGGCCTTCCCCTTCGCCATGGCCGGTGTCGCCTTTGTTCTGCTGGGGGGCGGCCAGGGCTTGCGTTTGGCGATGGGCGATTGGCTGATGCTGGGGGCGAACCTGTCCTGGGCCTTGTACAACGTTCTGGCCAAGCGCTGGATGCCCAAGGACGTGCCCGGTCTGGCCAACACCGCCGGCGTCATGGTGGCGGGGGCGGTGGTGCTGACCCTGGCGGCCGTGGCCTGCGATGCTCCGCCGTCCCTGCCGGGCGCCACGGCGCTGGAGGCCCTGCTGACCATGGCCGTGGCCGGTAGCGTGCTCGCTTACCTGTTCTGGAACGCGGGCCTGGCCCAGCTCGGCGCCGGACGCACTTCCCTGTTTTTGAATCTGGTGCCGGTGTCCGCCATGATCATCGCCGCCCTGGGCGGCCAACCGCCCAGCCCGGTGCAGTTGTTCGGCGGCCTGGTAGTGCTGGCGGCGGTGACCGCCGCCCTGCTGCCCGCGCGGCAGCTCGCCGTGGCGCGGGCTTAGACCGGGACGACCTGCATCAGCCGCAGGGTCTGCGGCTGGCGCACCAGGTCGGCCAGGGTGGTTTCGTCCAGGGTGGTGATGAAGGCCCGCAGGGCCTTGTGCAGGGTGGCCTTCAATTTGCAAGCCGGTCCCAACAAACAGTTGTGTTCCTCGCCGAAGCATTCCACCAGGGCCATGGTGGGCTCCATCCGGCTCACCACCTCGCCGATGCGGATTTGCTCCGCCGCCCGGGCCAGGCGCAGGCCGCCGCCCTTGCCGCGTACGCCCTCGACGTAACCTTCCCGCACCAGCTTGTTCACCACCTTCATCAGGTGGCTGCGGGAAATGTCGAACAGCGCCGAGATGCCGGCGATGGTGCTGCGGGCGTCGCTGCGCTCCTGGTTGGCGGCCACGTAGATGAGAACGCGCAGGGCGTAGTCGGTGTGCTGGGTGATGTACATGGCGCGATTATAGGAGGGCGGTGATTAAAGATGTATTTTTGTTGACTCTTTTAAAGCGTCATTATAGATTCATCTTATCTTTTGTTCCCGTGATCCATCGTCGCCATGAATACCCTTCTTTCCATCGAGGAACCCACGCCCCGCGGCCCCAGCTGGCAGGCCTTCCTGGCCATGGCTTTCCGTCCCTTCTATCTGCTCGGCGCCCTCCAGGCGGCGCTCTTCGTCCTGCTCTGGGCCTTCGGCTACGCCGGCACCGAGACGCTGCCTGGCATGTACTGGCACGGCCACGAAATGATCTGGGGCTTCGCCGGCGCCATCATCGTCGGCTTCCTCCACACCGCCGTAGCCAATTGGACCGGCCAGCCACCGGTGCACGGTGGCGAGTTGGCCGCCCTGGTGCTGCTCTGGCTGGCGGCCCGTATTGCCGGCTTCTGGCCCGGCCTGCCGGGGGCGGTGGAAGCCCTGCTCAACACGGCCTTCCTCTTGCTGGCGGCGGTGTACATGGCCCGTTCCCTGTGGCGGGTACGGCAGAGTCAAAACTATTTCGTGCCCCTGTTGTTGGTGGGCTTTGCCGCCAGTCACCTGACCTTCCACCTCTCCCTGGAAGGCCGCATCGGCGCCGACCCGCGCACGGTGCTGCACACCGGCGTGCTGGTGGTGGCGGCGGTGATCTTCTTCATGGGCATGCGCATCCTGTCCTTTTTCACCAGCCGGGCCGTCATGGGCCAGCAGGTGGTGAATCCGGGCTGGTTGATGGCGGCGGTGATCCTGTTGCCCCTGCTGTTGGCCCTGGGCCTGCCCCTCGGCTTGCCGGCACCCCTGCTGGCCGCGCTAGGCCTGGCGGCGGCGGGACTCAACGCCTGGTCGCTGCTGCGCTGGTGGGACAAACGCGCCCTGCAACACCCCATGCTGTGGGTGCTCTACGCCGGCTACGCCTGCACCACCGTGGGCGTGGGGCTCTATGGCTTCGCTCTGGCCGCCTGGCCGGCGGGGCTTTCCGCCGCCCTCCATTGCGTCACCGTGGGAGGAATCGGCTTGCTGACCCTGGGCATGATGACCCGCACCGCCCTCGGCCACACCGGTCGCATGTTGGTGCTACCCAAGTCCATGGTGGTGGCCTACGGCTTCATGCTCGCCGCCACCGTGCTGCGCTTGGCGGCGGCGCTGATCCCCGGCTTTTACAGTGGCGGCATCCACGCCTCGTCCCTCTGCTTCGCCATCGGCTTCGGCCTGTTCGCCTGGCAGTACGGTCCCTGGCTGATTCGGCCCCGGGCCGACGGTCGGCCCGGTTAGTTTGCCGGGTGTGGCCGCACTCAGCCTGCCTGCTGGACGGTTTCCGTTGCGCTGGGCTTCCGCCATAAGCGCCAGAGCTTGCGGATGAGCCAGGCGAGGACGTACCAACTCGCCAGCGCCAGCAGCAGGATCGCCAGGAAGAGGCTGCCAGCGATGATGCCATCCGTATCCATACCCATGGACATGACCAAGACGGCCAGCCCGCCTTGGCCGATGATGGCGCTCCAGCGGGCCAGAATCTGGAATGGATGATCGGCTTGATCGCTGACCTTTTTGATGAAACGCAGGGCGTGCAACAGCAGCGATAGGGCAAACCCCAATCCCGCGGTAATCAGCGCCGAGTCGGCATAAGGCTGGGAATCGAAGAATTCGCTGTTCATCTCGATGGCGGCATAGGCAGCCGGCGGCAGCAACAGCACGAGGCATTGTTTCCAAAACGAAGGGCGGGCGTAGGACGGAATGTTCATGGGGGTGGTCTATCTATGTCAGTGTGAGTCAGCAACCGATCTGGTGCTTTTCCAACCGGTGGATATCTCCCACAGCGTCAAACAGGAAGACATTGCCGCCGGACTGGATAGGCTGATCTTAACCTTGCTGCGATCATGGTGAGCATTGTCGCTGACGCTGGAACAGGCGCTTGATCAGCGCTATCGCCCGTCCGACCCTCATTCATCCGGGCGGCGTGGCCCTTAGGGTTCGATTGAAATTCACCCAGTAATCCATCGCGGCTTTTACCTAGCTTGTTCGCGTAAAATCGCGCTTTTCCCCTTTTTCGGCTTCGTCTTCCATGAAAAGCGCAGAAATCCGCCAGAAGTTCCTCGACTTTTTCGCCTCCAAGGGCCACCAGATCGTGGCGTCCAGTTCCCTGGTGCCCCATGACGACCCGACCCTGTTGTTCACCAACGCGGGGATGAACCAGTTCAAGGACGTCTTCCTCGGCTTCGACAAGCGCAGCTACACCCGCGCCACCACGTCGCAAAAGTGCGTGCGCGCCGGCGGCAAGCACAACGATTTGGAGAACGTGGGCTACACCGCCCGCCACCACACCTTCTTCGAAATGCTGGGCAATTTCAGCTTCGGCGACTATTTCAAGCGCGATGCCATCACCTACGCCTGGGAACTGCTGACCGTCGTCTTCAAGATCCCCAAGGAAAAGCTGATGGTCACGGTGTACGCCGAGGACGATGAGGCCTACGACATTTGGCACAAGGAAGTGGGCGTGCCCGCCGAGAAGATCGTGCGCATCGGCGACAACAAGGGCGCCCGTTATGCCAGCGACAATTTCTGGATGATGGGCGACACCGGCCCTTGCGGTCCCTGCACCGAAATCTTCTACGACCACGGTCCCCAGCATTGGGGCGGCCCTCCGGGATCCCCCGAGGAAGACGGCGACCGCTTCATCGAGATCTGGAACAACGTGTTCATGCAGTTCAACCGGGACGAGCAGGGCGTCATGCACAAGCTGCCCAAGCCCAGCGTGGATACCGGCATGGGCCTGGAGCGCATCTCCGCCGTGTTGCAGGGCGTGCATGCCAACTACGAGATCGACCTGTTCCAGAACCTGATCAAGGCCGCCGCCCGCGAGACTTCCGACGCGGACATGAACAGCCCCTCCTTGAAGGTGCTGGCTGACCACATCCGCGCTTGTTCCTTCCTCATTGCCGACGGCGTGATCCCCGGTAACGAAGGTCGCGGCTACGTGCTGCGTCGGATCATCCGCCGCGCCATCCGCCACGGTTACAAGCTGGGCGCCCGGGCGGCCTTCTTCCACAAGATGGTGGCCGATCTAGTGGTCGAGATGGGCGATGCCTACCCCGAGCTCAAGGCCGGTCAGCAACGCGTGACCGAGGTGTTGAAGCAGGAAGAGGATCGTTTCTTTGCCACCATCGAACACGGCATGGCGATTCTGGAAGCCGACCTGGCCGAGATGGCCAAGAGCGGCAACAAGGTGTTCAACGGCGATACCGCCTTCAAACTCCACGACACCTACGGCTTCCCCCTCGACCTGACCGCCGACGTCTGCCGCGAACACGGCGTGACGGTGGACACCGCCGCCTTTGACGCTGCCATGGCCAAGCAGAAGGAACAGGCCCGCGCAGCAGGCAAGTTCAAGATGGCCGCCAATCTGGAATACGACGGCAAGGCCACCACCTTCCACGGTTACGACAAGCTGGAAACCAAGGCCACCGTGCTGGCCCTGTACAAGGACGGCGCCCCGGTGCAGCAGCTCAACGAGGGCGATCTGGGCGTGGTGGTACTGGATGACACCCCCTTCTACGCCGAATCCGGCGGCCAGGTGGGCGACCAGGGCGAACTGAAGGGCAACGGTCTCTTTGGCGTGGAAGACACCCTGAAGATTCAAGCCACCGTCTTCGGCCACCACGGCGTGATGAAGACCGGCGTGCTCAAGGTGGGCGATAGCGTCGCCGCCAAGGTGGACGCCCAGGCCCGCGCCCGCACCATGCGCAACCACTCCGCCACCCACTTGCTGCACAAGGCCCTGCGGGAAGTGCTGGGCGACCACGTGCAGCAAAAGGGTTCGCAAGTGGATGCGGACAAGACCCGCTTCGACTTTGCCCACACCCAGGCCATGAGCGATGAGGAAATCCGCCGCGTCGAAGCCATCGTCAATGCCGAAATCCTCGCCAACAGCGCCACCGACGCTTCCGTCATGGCCCTGGAAGACGCCCAGAAGACCGGCGCCATGATGCTCTTCGGCGAGAAGTACGGCGACGAAGTGCGGGTGCTGACCATCGGCTCGTCCAAGGAACTCTGCGGCGGTACCCACGTCGCCCGCACCGGCGACATCGGCCTGCTCAAGGTGACGGCGGAAAGTGGCGTGGCTGCCGGCGTGCGCCGGATTGAAGCCGTCACCGGCGACAACGCCCTGCACTATGTACAGGCCCTGTCCATGGAACTGGACGAGGTGGCTTGCGAGCTGGGCTTCCAATCCGCTTCCGGCGATGTGATGGTGCAGAAAGTGCGCTCCTTGCAGGACCACGCCCGCAGCCTGGAAAAGGAACTGGCTCGCTTGAAGAGCAAGCTGGCCGCCGCCCAGGGCGACGATCTGGTGAGCCAGGTGGTCGAGGTCAAGGGTACCAAGGTGCTGTCCGCCATGCTGGAAGGCGCTGACGTCACCGCCCTGCGGGAAACCATGGACAAGCTGAAGAACACCCTCAAGTCCGCTGTGGTGCTGCTGGCCTCGGTGAACGACGGCAAGGTCAGCCTGATTGCCGGCGTGACCAGCGACCTCACCGGCAAGGTGAAGGCCGGCGAACTGGTGAACTTCGTCGCCCAGCAGGTGGGCGGCAAGGGCGGCGGTCGTCCCGACATGGCCCAGGCCGGCGGTACCGACGGCGCCGCATTGCCGGGCGCCATGGCCTCGGTGCAGGGCTGGGTGGAAGCCAAGCTGTAAGGCGCCTCGCCGTCGCCACGCGCAAGGCCCGCGAGGTTTCCCCTGGCGGGCCTTTGTCTTTGGAGAACCGAATGTATTTTTGCCCCCACTGCGCCCAGCCCCTGGTGGCGCGGACTTTCGAGGAACGGCCCTATCTGGCCTGTCCCGATGCCGCTTGCGGTTTCGTCCATTGGGACAACCCGGTGCCGGTGGTGATGGCCGTCGTCGAATACCTGGCGCCCGGCGAGACGGAGGGTCGCATTCTGCTGGCCCGCAACCGGGCCTGGGCCGAGGGCACGCTGGGCCTGATCGCCGGTTACCTGGAAAAGGGCGAGTGGCCCGAGGCCGCGGCAGTGCGCGAACTGCGGGAGGAGACCGGCCTGGTGGCGGAAACCGCGGCGCTGATCGGCAACTATTTTTTCGAGCGCAAGAACCAGGTGCTGCTGGCCTACCACCTACGGGCCGGGGGCGAGATCCGGCTCAACGAGGAACTGGCCGAGTACCGCCTGTTTGCGCCCGACGCCGTGCCGCCCCTGCCCACCGCCATCGGTCGCATCATGGCCGACTGGTTGCGGCGGCGTTACGGGCTCGACTATCTGCCCGCACCATGAAAAACGGGGCCATTGGCCCCGTTTCTTATGGCCAGCCGCGAGGGCTTATTTGCCCTTGGCCCAGGAGTCCTTGAGGGTCACGGCGCGGTTGAACACCGGGGCGCCGGTCTTGGAGTCCTTGCGGTCGGCGACGAAGTAGCCGTGGCGCTCGAACTGGAAGCGGTCCTCGGCGACGGCCTCCTTAAGGGAGGGCTCCAGCTGGGCGGTGATGACCTGCTTGGCGTTGGGATTGATGTCGTCGAGGAAATCCCGTTCCACGCCCTCGGCATCGCCTTCGCGGCGGGCGCCGGGGGCGGGCACGGCGAACAGGCGGTCGTAGAGGCGCACTTCGCTCTGGTAGGCATGGCGGGCAGAGACCCAGTGGATGTTGCCCTTCACCTTGTAGTTGTCGGCGCCGGGGGTGCCGGACTTGGAGTCGGGTTGCAACTCGGCATGGACGGCGGTGATGTTGCCGTTGGCGTCCTTGTCGCAGCCGACGCACTTGATGACGAAGCCGTAGCGCAGCCGTACCAGGTTGCCGGGGAAGAGGCGGAAGAAGCCCTTGGGCGGAGTTTCGACGAAGTCTTCCCGCTCAATCCAGAGTTCCCGGCTGAAGGGAATGGGACGCTTGCCCAGTTCGGGCTTTTGCGGGTGATTGGGGGCTTCGCAGAGTTCCTCGTGGTCCTCGGCGACGTTGTCGAGGATCAGCTTGACCGGGTCGAGCACGGCGATGCGGCGCGGCGCGGACTCGTTGAGGGTCTCGCGCATGCAATCTTCCAGCACGCTCATGTCGATCAGGGAATCGGACTTGGTGACGCCGATGCGTTCGGCGAAAAGCTGGAAGCCCTCGGCGGTGAAGCCGCGACGGCGGGCGCCGACCAGGGTCGGCATGCGCGGATCGTCCCAGCCTTCGACGTGCTTTTCTTCCACCAGTTGGATCAGCTTGCGCTTGGACAGCACCACATAGGTCAGGTTGAGGCGGGAGAACTCGTACTGCTTGGGCAGGGGCCGGGCCAGCAGGCCGCAGTCGGCGATGCGTTCCAGAATCCAGTCGTAGAAGGGGCGCTGATCCTCGAACTCCAGGGTACAGATGGAGTGGGTGATGTTCTCCAGGGCATCCTCAATCGGGTGCGCGTAGGTGTACATCGGATAGACGCAGAACTGGTTGCCGGTGCGGTGGTGCTCGGCGTGGCGGATGCGGAAGATGGCCGGGTCGCGCAGGTTGATGTTGGGCGAGGCCATGTCGATCTTGGCCCGCAGGATGTGGGCGCCGTCGGGGAACTCGCCGGCCTGCATGCGCTTGAACAGGTCCAGGTTCTCGGCGGGACTGCGGTCACGGTAGGGGCTGTTCTTGCCGGGCTCGGTGAGGGTGCCGCGGTTGGCACGCATCTCCTCGGCGCTCTGGCTGTCCACGTAGGCGTGGCCGGCCTGGATCAGGGCCTCGGCGGCCTGCACCATGAAGCCGAAATAGTCGGAGGCGTGGAACAGATGGCTTTGGCCGAAGGCGTTCCAGCCACAACCCAACCATTTCACGGAATCGAGGATGGCATCCACGTACTCCTGCTCTTCCTTCTCCGGGTTGGTGTCGTCGAAGCGCATGTGGCAGACGCCGCCGTAGTCCCGGGCCAGGCCGAAGTTGAGCAGAATGGACTTGGCGTGACCGAAGTGCAGGTAGCCGTTGGGCTCCGGCGGGAAGCGGGTACGGATCTTGGCCGGGTCGGGCTGCCCCGCCTGCTGCTCCGGGCCGGAGGCGGGCTTGCCGCACCAGCGGCGGCTGGCGTTGGTGCCCTGGGCCAGGTCGTTCTCGACGATGTGGCGCAGGAAGTTGGCGGGCTTGTGGTCGGCGTTGTTATGGGAAGCGGCGGAGTCGGCCATGGTATCCGGCAATGGGGTTGTGAATGGGGTTGTGCAAGGGGTCGATTCTACCGGCCCCGGAAGGAGACGGGCATAATGGGCGATCTTACTTTTGTCGTGCATCCATGCGGTTTGAACACCTGATCGAAATCAACGATCCCTCTATCCCCTTCCTGCCGGCCTTGAGCCGCCGCCAGTTGTGGCAGGGCCTGATGTGGCGGGTGGAGGATTCCCGCGAGTTTCTGCCCGGTCTGGACGAATGCCGCATCCTGCAACGGGAGGCGGGGGCCGTGGAGCGCCTGCTGCGCTGGGGCGAGGTCGAGGTGCTGGACCGGGTCACCTTCGCCGAGGAGGACTGGGTCTGCTTCGACAGCCGTCCCACCGCCCACCACGCCGGCGGCAAGCTCACCATCACCATCGAGGAGCCCGAGCCGGAGCGCCTGTTCCTCCGGTTTGTGTACGAAATCGCCTTTGCCGTGGGGCACGAGAGCGAGGACGCCGGCTACGCCGACTACCTGCGCCAGGCCTACGAGGCCGCCGGCATCGACACCGTGCAGCGCATCCGCGAACTGGCCAGCGGCGTCCGCCGCCATTGAGCCCCGGGGAGGGCGAAAATCCCTCCGATAAAACAAGCCTCTAGGCAAGACACCCCGGTTTCGCCGATAATTGCGGGCTTTCTTCCCTCGCGGAAGTCGTCAGTTTCAAACCAGCCGAAAGCAGCCCTCGTGTTCACTCAAATCACCGGCGCCATCCGCGCCCTGGCCATGGATGCCGTGCAAAAGGCAAATTCCGGCCACCCCGGCGCCCCCATGGGCATGGCCGAAATCGCCCAAGTTCTCTGGATCAACCACCTGCGCCACAACCCGGCCAACCCCCATTGGGCCAACCGGGACCGCTTCGTGTTGTCCAACGGCCACGGCTCCATGCTGCTCTACGCCCTGCTGCACCTGACCGGCTACGACCTGTCCATCGACGACCTGAAGAACTTCCGCCAACTGCATTCCAAGACCCCGGGCCACCCCGAGTACGGCTACGCCCCCGGCATCGAGACCACCACCGGTCCCCTCGGCCAGGGCATCAGCAACGCCGTGGGCATGGCCCTGGCGGAAAAGCTGCTGGCCAATGAATTCAACCGGCCCGGCCACGACATCGTGGACCACCACACCTACGCCTTCCTCGGCGACGGCTGCCTGATGGAGGGCATTTCCCACGAAGTCTGTTCCCTGGCCGGCACCTGGGGCCTGGGCAAGCTGATCGCCTTCTGGGACGACAACGGTATTTCCATCGACGGTCACGTCACCGGCTGGTTCACCGAGAACATTCCCGAGCGCTTCCACGCCTACGGCTGGCAGGTGATCCGCAACGTAGACGGCCACAACACCGAAGCCCTGGAGGCCGCGATCCGCGAGGCCCGTTCCGACCAGACCCGGCCCACCCTGATCTGCTGCAAGACCACCATCGGTCTCGGCGCCCCCAACAAGCAGGGCAGCCACGACGTGCACGGCGCCCCCCTGGGCGATGCCGAAATCGCCGCCGCCCGCGCCCACATCGGCTGGAACCACGCCCCCTTCGAGATCCCCGCCGACGTGTACGCCGCCTGGGACGCCAAGGCCAAGGGCGCCGCCGCCGAGGGCGAGTGGAACCAGAAGTTCGCCGCCTACGCCGCCGCCTTCCCCGAACTGGCCGCCGAGTTCAAGCGCCGCATGGCCGGCGACCTGCCCGGCGACTGGAAGTCCCACGTGGATGCCGTGCTGGCTAAGCTCAACGACAAGGCCGAAACCATCGCCACCCGCAAGGCCAGCCAGAACAGCATCGAAGCATTCGCCCCCAAGCTGCCCGAGCTGCTGGGCGGCTCCGCCGACCTGACCGGCTCCAACCTGACCAACTGGTCCGGTTCCAAGAGCGTGACTAAGGAAGGCAAGGGCAACTACATCCACTACGGCGTGCGCGAATTCGGCATGGCCGCCATCATGAACGGCATTGCTCTGCACGGCGGTTTCATCCCCTACGGCGGCACCTTCCTGATGTTCTCGGAATACGCCCGCAACGCCATCCGCATGTCGGCCCTGATGAAGCAGCGGGTGATCTACGTGTTCACCCACGACTCCATCGGCCTCGGCGAAGACGGTCCCACCCACCAGCCGGTGGAGCAGATCTCCAGCCTGCGTCTGGTGCCCAACCTGGACACCTGGCGTCCCTGCGATACGGTGGAATCCGCCGTGGCCTGGGCCGCCTCCATCGACAAGCGCAGCGGTCCCGCCGCCCTCTGTTTCTCCCGCCAGAACCTGCCCTTCGTCGCCCGCGACGCCGCCACCCAGGCCAACATCGCCAAGGGTGGCTACGTCATCAGCGAAGCCAAGGGTCAAGCCAAGCTGATCCTGATCGCCACTGGTTCCGAAGTGGACCTGGCCTTGAAGGCCCAGGCCAAGCTGGCCGAGGAAGGTATCGCCGCCCGCGTCGTGTCCATGCCCTGTAGCAACGTCTTCGACCGCCAGGACGCCGCCTACAAGGCCAGCGTGCTGACCAAGGGCCTGCCCCGCCTCGCCATCGAGGCCGGCGTGTCCGACTTCTGGCGCAAGTACGTCGGCCTGGAGGGTGCCGTCATCGGCGTCGACCGCTTTGGCGAGTCGGCCCCCGCCGGCCAGCTGTTCAAGGAATTCGGCTTCACCGTGGACAACGTTGTCGCCACGGCCAAAGGCTTGCTCTGACCCCGCCCTGATCACCACATAAATAACCTGGAGAAGACACCATGACCATCAAGGTTGCCATCAACGGTTTCGGTCGCATCGGCCGTTGCACCCTGCGCGCCATCTACGAACAGGGCTTGCAGAACGAGTTCGACGTGGTTGCCATCAACGCCTCCGGCGATCTGGCCACCAACGCCCACCTGCTGCGCTACGACACCACCCATGGCCGTTTCGCCACCTCCGTCGAAACCGAGGGCGAGAACACCATCATCATCGATGGCAAGAAGATTCCCTTCTACTCCACCAAGAATCCCAAGGATATCGACTGGTCCAAGCACGGCGTGGAAATCCTGCTGGAATGCACCGGCGCCTACACCACCAAGGAAAAGGCCCAGGCCCTGCTGGCCCAAGGCGCCAAGCGCGTGCTGATCTCCGCCCCCGGCGGTGACGACGTGGACACCACCATCGTCATGGGCGTCAACGAGGGTGACCTCAAGGCCAGCCACAGCGTGGTTTCCAACGCCTCCTGCACCACCAACTGCCTGGCCCCCGTGGCCAAGGTGCTGGCCGAGACCATCGGCATCAAGCAGGGCCTGATGACCACCATCCACGCCGTGACCAACGACCAGGTGACCGTGGACGTGCGCCACAAGGACCTGCGCCGCGCCCGTGCCGCCTTCGACAACATCATCCCCACCAAGACCGGTGCCGCCAAGGCCGTGGGTCTGGTGCTGCCCCAGTTGAAGGGCAAGTTCGACGGCTTCTCCCTGCGGGTGCCCACCCTCAACGTCTCCCTGGTGGATCTGACCTTCACCTCCGAGCGCGCCACCACCAAGGAAGAAATCAACGAGCTGATGACCCAGGCCGCCAACGGTCCCCTCAAGGGCATCCTGGCGGTGAACAACGAGCCCCTGGTGTCCTCCGACTTCAACCACACCACCGTCTCCTCCACCTTCGACGCCACCCAGACCCGCGTCATCAAGGGCGAGGATGGCTCTACCCTGGTCAAGGTGCTGGCCTGGTACGACAACGAATGGGGTTACTCCTGCCGCATGCTGGACGCCGCCCGGGCCTGGAAGAACGCCAAGTAATTTTCGGTCTTCGCCCAAAGAAAAACCGCCAGGCTCGCCTGGCGGTTTTTTTTATTGGAATCTGTTTGGCTTGCCGTCTTCCCAGCTCCGGCATTCACCCCTCACCCTATCCCTCTCCCGCAAGGGGAGAGGGGACCTGCTGTAAAGATCGTTGCAAGAACTCTCCCTCTCCCCGTGTGGGAGAGGGCCGGGGTGAGGGGAAGCAACATCCGGCATGGCGATGTTGTCCGCCAAGTTGGCAACGCCCTTTTCATGCCCCGCGCCGAAACGCCGGGGTTCAGGCCTCGCTGCTGGAGGACTGCGCGCCGGGGGCGGAGGCGGCCAGGACGGCCGCCAGTTGCTGGGCCAGCACGTCGTTGCCGGGGTCGGCGAACAGGCCGCTCGTGGCCTGGGTGCTGCTGCCGTGGTTGCCCAGGGCTGCGAGGGTGGCGTCGTCCGCCTTGCCTTCTTCTTGGCCCAGCAGGCGCTCCTTGATGCGGCGACCGATCTCGGCCTCGATGGCATCGTGCTGTTCTGGCGGCAGGGCGGCCAACTCCTCCTCGCTCAAGCCCATTTCCTTGAGGATGGCGTCCCGCATGTGCTCGATCGGGGTTTTTTTCATGTAGTCGCGGAACTCGGCCAGCACGCTTTCGTATTCCTGCTGTGCCGCTTCCTTCTTTTTCTCGGCAGCGGTTTTCACCACGTTCATGGACGTGGCGGTGCCGTTGGCCACGCCGTTGTTGGCCAGGGTCTGGGACGCCTTGGCCAGGATGGCGCCGAACGCCGTCTCGCTGCCTTGGTCGCTGCTGCCGCTCAGGCTGGACAGGGTGCCGCTGTTGTAACGGGTATTGATCTGCATGGAGGGCCTCCGGACGAAATAAGCGTTGACGCCGTGCAATTCGCATACCAGACCGAGCCCGCCCGCCCCGGTGGCGCCTGAGACCCTGTGCCCTGAGGCTTGCCGTCTGGTGGCCGGTGCAGTGATCGATCCGGTAGCCGGTCCGGTCGGGCAGGCAGGTCCCGTCGGGCCTGCAATTTTTGCCGCCCGCCGTGGCGGCAGGCCTCCGCCCAAAACTGCGGTTTTGCCGCCGCAACCCTGTAAAATCACGGGCTTCAACCATTTTTCACTGGCCTCCGTGTCCGGCTCACCTCGCCCCTTCCGTCTTGCCATCAACGGCTATGGCCGTATCGGGCGCTGCTTTCTGCGCGCCTTGCAGGAATCGGCCCTGGGCAACCGCTTCCAGGTGGTGGCCATCAACGAGCCGGCCGACCTGCCCAGCATCGTTTACCTGACCCGCTTCGACTCCACCCACGGCCGCTTTCCCGGCACCGTGGCCCAGGCCGAGGGCGGGCTGCTGATCGACGGCCGCTTCATCGCCGTCAGCCACGCCGATACCCCCGAGGCCGTGGACTGGGCCGCCCTGGACATCGACCTGGTGGTGGAATGCTCGGGCCGCTATAGCAACCGCGCCGCCCTGGCGCGCTTCATCGATGCCGGCTGTCCCCGCCTGCTGCTGTCCCACCCGGCCAACAGCGCCGAGGACGTGGACGCCACCGTGGTCTACGGCATCAACCTGAAAACCCTGCAAGGCGGCGAGCGCATCGTCTCCAACGCCTCGTGCACCACCAACGCCGTGGTGCCCATCCTCAAGCGCCTGCACGAGGCCCTGGGCATCGAGCAGGTGCTGCTCACCACCCTGCACTCGGTGATGAACGACCAGCCCCTGATCGACGGCTACCACCACACCGACCTGCGCCGCACCCGCTCCGCCATGCAGTCCATCATTCCCGTCTCCACCGGCCTCGCCCGGGGCGTGGAGCGGTTGCTGCCGGAACTCAAGGGGCGGGTCCAGGCCAAGGCGATCCGGGTGCCCACCCTCAACGTTTCCGCCATCGACCTGGTGTTGCAGGTGGGGCGCGAGGTGACGGCGGACGACATCAACACCCTGCTGTGCGAGGCCGCCGCCGGCCCCTTGAAGGGCCTGGTGGCCTGTTCCCACGAACCCCACGCCTCGGTGGACTTCAACCACGACCCCCATTCCGCCATCGTCGATGCCGGCCAGACCCGAGTCTTCGGCAGCCCGGGCGGACCGCGCCTGGTGAACCTGATGGTCTGGTTCGACAACGAATGGGGCTTTGCCAACCGCCTGGTGGAAGTGGCTCACCACTGGCTGTCCACGGCGAAGCCCGTCTAGTTTTCATTTTTTCCACGATCCGATCCCGCAAGGAACCTCATCATGAAAGTGCTCAAGCTCAGTGACCTCGACCTCAAAGGCAAGCGCGTCTTCATCCGCGCCGACTTGAACGTGCCCCAGGACGAAAAGGGCAGCATCACCGAGGACACCCGCATCCGCGCTTCCGTGCCCGGCATCAAGCTGGCCCTGGAGCAGGGCGCCGCCGTCATGGTCACTTCCCACCTGGGCCGCCCCGCCGAGGGCGCCCTGACCCCCGAGGATTCCCTGGCTCCCGTCGCTCACCGCCTGGCCGAACTGTTGGGCTGCAAGGTGCCCCTGATCGACAACTGGGTGGACGGCGGTTTTGAAGTGGCCCCCGGCCACGTGGTGCTGCTGGAAAACTGTCGCGGCAACAAGGGCGAAAAGAAGAACAGCGACGAGCTGGCGCAAAAAATGGCCAAGCTCTGCGACGTCTATGTGAACGACGCCTTCGGCACCGCCCACCGCGCCGAGGCCACGACCCACGGCATGGCCAAGTACGCCCCCGTGGCCTGTGCCGGTCCCCTGCTGGCGGCGGAACTGGACGCCCTGTCCCGCGCCCTGGAAAACCCCAAGCGCCCCCTGGTGGCCATCGTCGCCGGCTCCAAGGTATCCACCAAGCTCACCATCCTCAAGTCCCTGGCCGAGAAGGTGGACCAACTGATCGTCGGCGGCGGCATCGCCAACACCTTCATGGTGGCCGACGACCTGCCCATCGGCAATTCCCTGGCCGAGCTGGACCTGGTGGAAGAAGCCCGCAACATCATGGACGTGATGGACAAGCGCGGCGCCTCCGTGCCCATCCCCGAGGACGTGGTGGTCGCCAACGAACTTTCCGCCGTGGCCCGGGCCAACCGCGTCGCCGCCAGCGACGTGGCCCCTGACGACATGATCCTCGACATCGGTCCCAAGACATCCGCCCGTCTCGCCAACATCATCGCCCACGCCGGCACCATCGTCTGGAACGGCCCCGTCGGCGTGTTCGAGATCGACCAGTTCGGCGGCGGCACCAAGATGCTGGCGGCCGCCATCGCCCATTCGCCCGCCTTCTCCATTGCCGGCGGCGGCGACACCCTGGCCGCCATCGCCAAGTACCACATCGAAAACCAGGTGGACTACATTTCCACCGGCGGCGGTGCCTTCCTCGAATTCCTCGAAGGCAAGAAACTGCCAGCCGTGGAAATCTTGGAACAACGGTTCAACGGATAAGGCTTCGCCAGGGGCTGGAGACGAGAGGCTAGGGACTAGGGAAAACCCGTGTATTTGGCGTCATTGCCTGCCGGATTTTCGCTAATTTCTTTCTCTCTTCCCCCACCCCAACTAAACTTTCCAGCCCCTAGCCCCTCAACACAAGCCCATACGACCATGACCCGCGCCACCAAGATCGTCGCCACCCTCGGTCCCGCCTCCAGCAGTCCCGACATCCTGGGTCGTCTGGTGGCCGCGGGCGTGGATGTGGTTCGCCTCAATTTTTCCCACGGCAAGCCCGAGGACCATCGGGCCCGGGTCGAGACCCTGCGCGAGGCGGCCCAGAAGCACGGCCGCACCGTGGCGGTGATGGCCGATTTGCAGGGGCCGAAGATCCGCATCGGCAAGTTCGCCGAGAACCGGATTCCCCTCGAGGCCGGCCAGTCCTTCATCCTCGACGCCGCCTGCGCGCTGGGCAATGCCGAGCGGGTGGGGCTGGACTATCCCGAACTGATCGACGACGTGCAGGCCGGTGATGTGCTGCTGCTGGACGATGGCCGGGTGGTGTTCGACATCGACCGCATCGAGGGCAGCGAAATCCATTGCGTCAATCGCCACGACGGCGAACTGTCCAACAACAAGGGCATCAACAAGCAGGGCGGCGGCTTGTCCGCCCCGGCCCTGACCGCCAAGGACATGGAGGACATCAAGACCGCCGCCAGCCTGAAGGTGGACTTCGTTGCCGTGTCCTTCCCCAAGTCCGGTGCCGACATGCGTCAGGCGCGGGAACTGCTGCACGAGGCCGGTTCCGACGCCCTGGTGGTGGCCAAGATCGAACGGGTCGAGGCGGTGCAAAACCTGGAGGACATCCTTCACGCCACCGACGGCGTGATGGTGGCCCGGGGCGACCTGGCCGTGGAAGTGGGCGACGCCGCCGTGCCGGCCCAGCAAAAGCGCATCATCCGCCTGGCCCGGGAGCACAACAAGTTCGCCATCACCGCCACCCAGATGATGGAGTCCATGATCCACAGCCCGGTGCCCACCCGCGCCGAAGTGTCCGACGTGGCCAACGCCGTGCTCGACGGCACCGACGCCGTGATGCTGTCCGCCGAGACCGCCTCCGGCGAATATCCGGTGCAGACGGTGGAAGCCATGGTGCGGGTCTGCATCGAGGCCGAGAAGACCCAGGACGTGACCCTGGACACCCACTTCCTCAACCAGGTGTTCACCCGCATCGACCAGTCCATCGCCATGGCGGCCCTGTTCACCGCCTTCCACCTCAAGGTGAAGGCCATCGCCTCCCTCACCGAGTCCGGCTCCACCGCCCTGTGGATGAGCCGCCTCAACTCCGGCGTGCCGGTGTTTGCCCTCACCCCCAGCCCCGCCACCCGCAGCCGGGTGACCATGTTCCGCGACGTCTATCCCCTGCTGATGGACTTCTCCAGCAAGGACCGGGAACACCTGCTATGGCAGGCCGAAGAGGCCCTGCTGGCCGCTGGCGTGGTGGAAGAGGGCGACCTCATCGTGCTGACCGTGGGCGAGCCCATCGGCCAGGCCGGCTGCACCAACACCCTGAAAATCGTCAAGGTGGGCGAACATCGTCCCGCCCCAACCCCCTATCTCAGCGTTTGATATTCCCATAAGGAGGAAACCCCCATGCCCATCGTCTCCATGCGCCAACTGCTGGACCACGCCGCCGAGAACGGCTACGGCCTGCCCGCTTTCAATGTGAACAACATGGAGCAGGTGTGGGCCATCATGGAAGCCGCCAACCAGGTGGACGCCCCCGTGATCATGCAGGCCAGCGCCGGCGCCCGCAAATACGCCGGCGAAGCCTTCCTGCGCCACCAGATCCTGGCCGCCCTCGAAGCCTATCCCCACATTCCCGTCGTCATGCACCAGGACCACGGCCAATCCCCCGCCGTGTGCATGGCCGCCATCAAGTCGGGCTTCTCCTCGGTGATGATGGACGGCTCCCTCGAAGCCGACGGCAAGACCGTCGCCAGCTACGAATACAACGTCGAAGTCAGCCGCAAGGTGGTCGAGTTCTCCCACGCCATCGGCGTTTCCGTCGAGGCCGAACTGGGCGTGCTCGGTTCCCTCGAAACCATGAAGGGCGACAAGGAAGACGGCCACGGCGCCGAAGGCCACATGACCCGCGAGCAACTGCTGACCGACGTGGAGCAGGCCGCCGACTTCGTCCGCCAGACCAACTGCGACGCCCTGGCCATCGCCATCGGCACCAGTCACGGCGCCTATAAGTTCACCAAGAAGCCCACCGGCGACATCCTCGCCATCGACCGCATCGCCGAAATCCACGCCCGTATCCCCAACACCCACCTGGTGATGCACGGCTCCTCCTCCGTGCCGCAAGAGCTGCTGGCCGAGATCCGCGAGTTCGGCGGCGACATGAAGGAAACCTACGGCGTGCCCGTGGAAGAGATC
Source organism: Denitratisoma sp. agr-D3 (assembly GCF_054658675.1). Lineage (NCBI taxonomy): Bacteria > Pseudomonadati > Pseudomonadota > Betaproteobacteria > Nitrosomonadales > Sterolibacteriaceae > Denitratisoma > Denitratisoma sp. agr-D3. The sequence goes on from NZ_BAAGIA010000001.1 coordinate 435,140, forward strand.
GTCAACGGCATCAAGCACGGCGTGCGCAAGATCAACATCGACACCGACATCCGCCTCGCCATGACCGGCGCCATCCGTCGCTACCTGTTCGAGAACCCCAGCAAGTTCGACCCCCGCGACTACCTCAAGCCCGCCCGGGAAGCCGCCAAGAAAATCTGCGTCGCCCGCTACGAAGCCTTCGGCTGCGCCGGCCAGGCCAGCAAGATCAAGGTCGTTCCCCTGGACAAGATGGCGGAACGCTACGCCAAGGGCGAGCTGAACCAGATCGTGAAGTGAACTGACTTAGTTCGGTAGGGAAGAAAAGCCAAGGGCCGCGAAAGCGGCCCTTGGCTTTTTTATCTTCCGTTCGTGCTGAGGTATCGAAGCATGAACGGACATTTCAGAAGTGGCCCAATAACCAAGACCGCGCCGGGGCGAACTCCCGGCGCGGTGTGGGTTATGCGGGGATATCAAAGTTAGCGTTCATGCTTCGATACCTCAGCACGAACGGTGAAAGGGAATGGGGCCCTTCGACTTCGCTGCGCTACGCTCAGGACGAACGGGCTGTGGAGTACGGCCCTTCGACTTCGGCATCTGTTCCGGAGCCTGTCCTGAGCTTGTCGAAGGGCTCAGGGCGAACGGTAACTAGGTTGAGCGTTGCTTCAGCGGGGCAACGCCCTTACTCAAAACTTGGCAGGCTCGTCCCTGCCACCGGCTTGCCCGCAGCCACCCAGGCATCAAATCCCCCAGCGATGGAACGGACGTGGCGGTAGCCCATGTCCTGCAAGGCGCAGGCGGCGAGGGCGGCGCGGCCGCTGGTTTTGCAATAGAGCACGATCTTGAGGTCGCGGTCGGCGTACTCGGGCAGGTTGCCGATCTTGAATTCCAGCAGGCCCCGGGAGATGTGCACGGCGCCGGGCAGGTGGCCGGCGGCGAATTCGTCGCCTTCGCGTACGTCGAGCAGCAGGTCGGCGTCGTCGATGGCGGCCTCTGCCTCGGTCAGGGGAATTTCCTGGATGCGGGTCTTGGCGGCGGCAACAAGGTCGTGGGCGGTTTTCATGGTGGGGTGGCTTTCGTCAAAGAAGGCCGGCGGCGCGGGGCCGCCGGGCGCGGGGTCAGTGCTTGGCGTTGGGCAGGGTGTTGGTGCCAGTGCCGTTGGGGGCATCGTCCTTCATGTGGCGGGTGACGTAGCCGAAGATGAATATCACCATGCCGATCATGAAGACGATGGTGAACAGGCTCAGTAGGCCGATGTCCGAGGTGAGTAGTAGGTTCCAGGCCATGATGGTCTCCAGTGCGAATGTGGCACCGCGTGCTTGGCGCGGTGTGCGACGGTTGTCGACTTTCTCTCTCTTGGGGACGTGGGGCTTTACGGCAGGAAGAAGGCCGCTTTTTCGTGGAGTTTCACCTTCGCGTTGTCCACGTCTTCCACGTCGAAGTACACCGGCTGCGAACCCTTCTTGCCGGATTCGGGCAGGGCATGCAGGGTGGCCGTGACGGACTGGGTGGACGCGGCGGGTACGCTGATGATCTGGGCCGAGGCCAGGGTCAGGGTGGGCAGGCCGCTGACGGTGACGCGGTATTGGTGGGGCAGTTCGTCGGTGTTCATCACGCGCAGGGTGTAGACGTTCTCGATCACGCCGTCCTCCACTTCGCGGGCCATGACGCCCCGGTCGCGGATGACGTCCACCTTGAGCGGCAGGCGCGCGGCGATGGCCCAGGCAGCGGCGATGACGATCAGGATCAGGATGGAGGTGTAAAGGAAGATGCGTGGACGGAAGACGTGGCCGACGATTTCCTTGGTGCTCCAGTTGTTCTGTATGGCGCGCTCGGTGGAGTAGCGGATCAGGCCACGGGGATAGCCGAGCTTGTCCATCACTTCGTCGCAGCCGTCGATACAGGCGGAACAGCCGATGCACTCGTATTGCAGGCCGTTGCGGATGTCGATGCCGGTGGGACAGACCTGGACGCAAACGCTGCAATCGACGCAGTCACCCTTGCCGGCGGCCTTGTAGTCTTCTTTCTTGGTGCGGGTGCCGCGCGGCTCGCCCCGGGCTTGGTCGTAGGTGACGATGAGGGTGTCGGGGTCGAACATCACGCTTTGGAAGCGGGCGTAGGGGCACATGTACTTGCACACCTGCTCGCGCATGAAGCCGGCCATGCCGTAGGTGGCGAAGGCGTAGAAGAAAATCCAGAAGGTCTGCCAGGGGCCGAGGCTGAAGTGGGCCAGGTCCTTGGCCAGGGTGCCGATGGGGGTGAAGTAGCCGGCAAAGGTGAAGCCGGTCCACAGGGCCACGACGATCCAGGCGGCATGCTTGGCGGCGCGGATGGCGAACTTGCGGCCGTTCATCGGCTGCTGGTCGAGCTTGAGGCGGGCGTTGCGCTCACCTTCGATCTTGCGTTCTATCCACATGAAGATTTCGGTGTAGACCGTTTGCGGACAGGCGTAGCCGCAGAACAGTCGCCCGCCGATGGCGGTGAACAGGAACAGGCTGTAGGCCGAGATGATCAGCAGGATGGCCAGGTAGAACACGTCCTGGGGCCACAGCACCAGGCCGAAGATGTAGAACTTGCGTTCCACCAGGTCGAACAGCACCGCCTGGCGACCGTTCCAGGGCAGCCAACAGAGACCGTAGAAGATCGCCTGGGTGACCCAGACCATGACCCAGCGCCATTTGGCGAACAGGCCGCTCACCGAACGGATCTGGATTTTCTTGTGCTTCTCGTACAGGGCTTGGGCTTCAACCGTGTCGGCTGCTTGTTGGCTCATGATTGCTTCTCCACAAAAACGCGATGACTGTGATTGGGCTTGCGCTGCCCTTGGGCGGCAATGAATTCGTCGCGGGTCACGCCCGCCAGATAGGGGTTGCGGCTGCGTTGCTCGCCGATGCAACTGACCATGCGCCCGGACTCGCTGCGGGCGGGATAGACCAGGGTTTCGTCGGGCAGGGTCAGCAGTTGGCGGGTGAGGCTGTCGAACAGGGTGCCCGCGTCGCTGTCGGCGCCGTCGGTGTCGCCGCAATCGTCGATGAGCAGGGTGTCGCCGGTGAAGATCCGGTCCCGCCACAGGTAGCTGACGCAACCGGCGGTGTGGCCCGGCGTCAGGCGGGCGCGAATCAACTCGTCGCCGCAGGCGATCAGGTCGCCGTGGGCGAGGCGGATGCAGTTTTGTCCCGGCGACGGTGGCTGGTTGCCGCACAGGGACGCCCCCGTGCGCGCCATCAGCCGCTCAATGCCCGGTGTCTGGCCGTCATGGCAATGGGTTAACAGGATGCGCACCAGTTGGGCCTGGATCTCGTTGAGCAGCGAGAGATAAACCGCCACTTGGGCCTCGGCCGGGTCGATGAGCACCGCTTGGCGCCGGTCCATGTCCGCCAGCAGGTAGGACAGGGTGCCCGATTCCACCGAGACGATCTGCCGGAAATAGCACATGTCGCGGCCCTCCCTTTCAGCCCGTGCCGTCCTCGCCGATCAGCAGGCGGGTGTCGGACAGGTAGCGGTGGGGCGGGATTTCCAGGTTGGTCGGCGCCGGTTTGTTCTTGAACACGCGACCGGCCAGGTCGAAGGTGGAGCCGTGGCAGGGGCAGAGGAAACCGCCCAGCCAGTCGGCCGGCATGCCTTCCTCGCTGCTCGGCTTGAACTTGTTGCTGGGGGAGCAGCCGAGGTGGGTGCAAATGCCGATGGCCACCAGGTATTCGGGGCGGATGGCCCGTTGCGGGTTGCGGCAGTATTCGGGTTGCTGGCGTTGCTTGGATTCCGGGTCCACGAGCTGGTCGCTCAACTTCCCCAGGGTGGCCAGCATTTCTTCGGTGCGGCGCAGAATCCACACCGGCTTGCCGCGCCACTCCACCACCAGCAGTTGGCCCGGCGCCAGGTTGCCGATGTCCACCTCCACCGGCGCGCCGGCGGCCCGTGCCCGTTCCGAAGGAGTCATGCTGGCGACGAAGGGAACCAGCGTCGTCACCGCGAAGCCGCCGCCCGCCGCCGCGGTGGCGAGCAACCAGGCGCGGCGTTGCGGGTTCATCTTGTTTTCGCACATTTTTGACAGTCCTCGTCGCTGAATGCTGGATTCATCGCAAGGATTGCACCACGGCGGCTGTCTATTTTTATCTTATTGATTTATAAAAATATTGATTATTCGTTTGGTCAGCCGTGAGTGATTGATGGGCTAGTCAAAGTGTCAAAAATGGCGTTAATAGCGGGGTGTGATTTACACTGAGTGCCATAAATGGCATAAAGGATTCGCCCATGTCCTCCGCTCCAGACGCCTTGCCGGAACTGTTGTCCTTTCTGGACAGCCAGCCCGAGCCCCGCATCATCATGGATGCGAACTTCCGCATCGTTGCCGCCAACCGCGCCTACAGCCGCGAGTTCGGCCAACAGCAGCCCGTCACTGGCCGCCATTGCTACGAGGTGTCCCACCATTTCACGGTGCCCTGCGACCAGGCCGGCGAAACCTGCCCCTTGCGCCTGAGCTTGGAAAGCGGCGAGTCCCGGCGTGTCCTGCATTTGCACCACACGCCCCGGGGCGAGGAGCACGTGGTGGTCGAGACCACCCCGATCAACAGCGATGAAGGGCAGCTGCGCTACTTCGTCGAGACCATGCAAGTGGTCAAGCACGCCTCCAGCCAGGCCGCCGCCGAGGGCCTGGTGGGGCGCTCCGCCAGTTTCAACCGCATGCTGGGGCAGATCATGCGGGTGGCGCCCACCGAGGCGTCCACCCTGCTGCTGGGGGAAACGGGGACGGGCAAGGAACTGGTGGCGCGCCTGATCCACGAGGCCAGCAAGCGCGCCGACCGGCCCTTCGTCACGGTGGATTGTTCCGGCCTGACCGAGACCCTGTTCGAAAGCGAGTTGTTCGGTTACGAGAAGGGCGCCTTCACCGGCGCCACCCACCGCAAGATCGGCCTGGTGGAAGCGGCCAGCGGCGGCACCATCTTTCTCGACGAAATCGGCGACGTGCCCCTGCCCATGCAGGTGAAGCTGTTGCGCTTGCTGGAAAGCGGCACCTACCGCCGCGTCGGCGGCATCGACACGCTGCGGGCCGATTTCCGCCTGGTCTGCGCCACCCACCGCGACCTGGAGGCCATGGTGGCGCAGGAGTTGTTCCGCCGCGACCTGTACCACCGGATCGACGTCTTTCCCATTCGGGTGCCGTCCCTGACCGAGCGGCGCGAGGACATTCCCCTGTTGGCGGAATCCTTCCTGAAGCGCTTCGCCCACGAGCGCCCCCTGCGCCTGACCGCCGCCGCCGTCACGGTGCTGCAACAGCGCCACTATCCGGGCAATGTCCGGCAACTGCGCAACCTGATCGAGCGGGCGACCATCCTCGCCGACGGCGCCGAGATCGGCCCGGAACACCTGGGCGAGCCGGGACTGGACGGGGCATTGACTGAGTCGATGGATGCGACGGCTGATGCGATGGTGGATGCGGCGATGGGGGCCGCCACGGCGCCCGCTCATGCCGCCGCCGTGACCGATGCCCGTGCCTTCCACGTGGACCGCGTGCTGTCCTTGCAGGAACTGGAGCAGCGTTACCTGGCCTGGTCCGCCGCCAGCTTCGGCGGCGACCGCAAGTCCCTGGCCGAGGCCCTGGGGGTGAGCAACCGCACCCTGTTCCGCAAGTTGGCCGCGCCGCGCTCGTGACGGCCGTGGGATAGGCGCGGGACGATCAACGAGCGATTTCCGTTTTCGCGTTTTGGCATTTTTCCAATAGCTTGTCGCTATTTTTTGAATAGGGTTTGTCTATTAAGATGTCTTGATTGATATCAAAAGCCTTACTTCTGGCATGGCTAAATTTCCTCGGGCTGATTCCAGCAAAAAAAGGAGAAACGCCATGAAAATCCGTTCGTTGTTCGTCGCTTGCGCTCTGGCCGGCACGGCCACCACATGGGCCGCGGAACCCATCCAACCCATCGCCCCGGCCAAGATCGCCAATCCGGCCCTGGTGGAACTGGGCAAGAAGCTCTACTTCGATCCGCGCCTGTCCAAGTCCGGTTTCATCTCCTGCAACTCCTGCCACAACCTGTCCATGGGCGGCACGGACAACATCAAGACCTCCATCGGCCACAACTGGAACGAAGGCCCCATCAATGCGCCGACGGTGCTGAATTCCAGCCTCAACGTCGCCCAGTTCTGGGACGGCCGCGCGGCCGACCTCAAGGCCCAGGCCGGCGGCCCCATCGCCAACCCCGGCGAAATGGCCTTCACCCACACCCTGGCGGTGGACGTGCTGCAATCCATCCCCGGTTACGTGGCCGAGTTCAAGAAGGCCTTCGGTTCCGACAAGGTGGACATCGACAAGGTGACCAAGGCCATCGCCGCCTTCGAGGAAACCCTGGTGACGCCCAACTCCCGCTTCGACAAGTGGCTGAAGGGTGACAAGAAGGCCATCAGCAAGGATGAACTGGCCGGCTACCAGTTGTTCAAGACCAGCGGCTGCGTGGCTTGCCACAACGGCCCGGCGGTGGGCGGCAATTCCTTCCAGAAGATGGGCGTGGTGGAGGCCTACAAGGCCAGCAGTCCCGCCGAGGGCCGCAGCGCCGTCACCGGCAAGGATGCGGACCGCTTCAACTTCAAGGTGCCCACCCTGCGCAACGTGGAAATGACCTATCCCTACTTCCACGACGGTGCCGCCAACACCCTGAAGGAAGCGGTGGACATCATGGGCCGCCTGCAACTGGGCAAGAAGTTCAGCGAGGACGAAAACGCCAAGATCGTGGCCTTCCTCAAGACCCTGACCGGCGACCAGCCCAACTTCAAGCTGCCCGTGTTGCCACCCTCCAGCGACAGCACGCCCCGTCCCACCCCCTTCGAGAAGAAGTAAGGGGCATCCGCAACAAAAAACAAGGGCCGCGCAAGCGGCCCTTTTTCATGGTGGCGATGCCGTTCCTAGCAGCACTCTTCCTCGATCTGGAACAGCAGGATGAGGCCGGCTTCATCGCGCACGGACTCGAAGAATTCGCGGATCTGGTTGATGTTGCTGTGGATCAGGAACAGGTCGTCGGGTTTGGGGCCGCTGCCGCCGGCGCGTTTTTTCTGGAAGTAGTCCATGAAGGCGTTGCCGTTGGCGGGGTTCGTCAGGTGGGCGTCGATCATTTCCATCAGGCGGCGGGCGTTGCCGTCGCAGTCGATGTCCTTGAAGCTGACGTAGCGGTCGGGGTTGGCGGCGGCCTTGCAGCCGCAGGAGGGTTCAGACATGGCGTTTCCTTACCGAAGGGGAATGACCGAACTCTAAATCGGACGGTTAATCCCTGTCCGTCTGCTGGCCGACAGTTTTGCCTTGGTCCCGGTATCAGGGTGTCAGGCTGCGGGTCACCAGGGCCTGGGGATCGTGGATCAACAAGGCATGGCGGCCACGGCGACTGAGCAGGCCTTCCCGCTGCCATTGGTTGATCAGGGAGGACACCGATTGTCGGGTGGTGCCCAGCAGGCAGGCGATGTCCTCGGTGCCCAGGTTGAGGGGCAGCAGGCAGCCGTCGGCCTCGGCCACGCCCCGTTGCTCGGCCTGGCGGATCAGGAAGCGGGCCAGCCGGGCCGGCACGTCGCGGAAGGCCAGGTCCTCCACCAGGGCGATGGCGTTGTTCAGGATGCGGCCCAATACCCGCATCATCAGCGGCGATACCGCCGGTTGCTGGGCCAGTTTTTGGGCGAACTGGCGGGTATCGATCAGCCACAGCTCACTGGCTTCCAGGCAGCGCACGTAGGTGGGGGTGTGGGTGGAGAACACGTCGCCGGGTTCGAGGATGGCCAGGCTTAGTTCCCGGTTGCCGCCGGTCAGATAGACCCGCAGCCGACCGCTGCGGACGATGAACACCTGGTCGCTGGGGTGGTCCGGGGTGGCCAGGACCTGGCCCTTGGCGAAGCTGCGGGGCAGGAAGTCCGCCAGGAATCCCTCGGGCAAGGGAGGGGCGGCGGCGGGCCGGGTATCCGATCTGCCGTGGCCGGGCGGGGGCGGGGGAGCGCCTTTGCGCATGGAGGTCCTCAAGGTCTGGGCGGTGGGCGGAAAGCCGCAGCTTACTGGGATTCACCTGACGGCAGGGGCTTCCTGCCGGGAATTCCCCTCCTGCTGTGGCGGGTAAGGCGAAGATATATATCTTTAGTCGTAAGTTTTCGCACACTCCCGGTCATCGCAATGTCACAGTCGGGTGGTAGCATTTGTGTCACAAACTACAAGCCTAAAATAATTTACGCCATGCAAGCCCCTGCTTTTATCGACGTCGAGGCCTCCGGCTTCGGTTCCGCCAGCTACCCCATCGAGGTGGGCCTGGTGCTGCCCAACGGCCATAGCTACGCTTCCCTGATCCTGCCCCAGGCAGACTGGACCCACTGGGACGCCAGCGCCGAGGCGGTGCACGGCATCAAGCGCGGCTGGTTGCAGCAGCACGGTCGTGGGGCGGAAGAGGTGGCGGCGGAACTCAACCGCCAACTGCGCGGCATGACCGTCTATTGCGACTCCTGGTACCACGACTTCAACTGGCTGAGCCGGCTGTTCGATGCGGCGGGATCGGCGCCGGCCTTCCGCCTGGAGGACTTGCGCATCCTGCTCAACCAGGAGGAAAGCGATGCCTGGCAGACCACCAAGACCCAGGTGCAGCGGGAAATGCGCCTGGATCGCCACCGGGCCAGCAATGATGCCCGGGTGCTGCAAGCCACCCTGATGCGGCTCAAGGGTCAGCCCCTGCCCAGCCTGCCCCGGCCGCCCTGGTCGCTGACCCAGCGCCGGCCCACCCTGGTGGGTCTGGGTCAGTGCAGCGTCAAGCCGGTCGCTCGCCCGGTCGATGGCGGCCTGGCCGCCAGTGCGACGGGCTTGCCCGAAACCCTCGCCCATACCCCCGAGCGGGGGCGCGGCCTCGACGCCCAGGAAACGCCCCGTCTCGGCGACAAGCCGTTCTCCTGGGGACACGCCGCCTGAGCACCCTGCCGGCGCGGGCCTGACGGTCCCAAACAAAAAGGCCGCCCTGGGCGGCCTTTTTGTTGGCGGATGGCGGTGCCTCAGGCTTGCTTCAGGGAGGCGATGTCGATCACGAAGCGGTACTTCACGTCGCTTTTGATCATGCGCTCGTAGGCGGTGTTGATGTAGTCGGCCGTCACCACCTCCACGTCGGAGACGATGTTGTGCTTGCCGCAGAAATCCAGCATTTCCTGGGTTTCGGCGATGCCGCCGATCATGGAGCCAGCCACGTGGCGGCGCCGCATGATGAGGTTGCCGCCATGGACGTCCACCGGATCCACGGGGCCCACCAGGACCAGGGTCTTGTCCCGCTTGAGCAGGCCAAGGTAAGGGTTCACGTCATGGGGCACGGGAATGGTGTCGATGATTAGATCGAAGCTGGCGGCGTGCTGTTTCATGTCCGCCGCGTCCTTGGAAATCAGCACCTCGGCGGCCCCCAGGTGCTTGGCGTCCTGGGCCTTGGCCGGGCTGGTGGTGATCATCACCACGTGGGCGCCCATGGCGGCGGCCAGCTTGACGCCCATGTGGCCCAGGCCGCCGAGGCCGATGATGCCGACCTTCTGGCCGGGCTGCACGTTCCAGTGGCGCAGGGGCGAGTAGAGGGTGATGCCGGCGCACAGCAGGGGCGCGGTGGCCTTGAGGTCCAGGTTGTCCGGCACCCGCACGACGAATTTTTCGTCCACGGTGATCCGTTCCGAGTAGCCGCCGAAGGTCAGGCCGCCGTGCTTCCTGTCCTTGGCGTTGTAGGTGCCCACCATGCCGTCGCAGTACTGTTCCAGGCCTTCCTCGCAGGCCTCGCAGTGCTGGCAGGAATCCACCATGCAGCCTACGCCCACCAGGTCACCCAGCTTGAACTTGCTCACCTCGCTGCCGACCTTGCTCACCCGGCCGATGATCTCGTGGCCCGGCACCATGGGGTAAAGGGAGTGGCCGCCCCATTCGTTGCGGGCCTGGTGGATGTCCGAGTGGCAGATGCCGCAGTAGAGGATGTCGATCAGCACGTCCTGCGCTAGGGGCTCGCGGCGGTCGATGGCCATGGGGGCGACGGGGGAGGTGGCGCTTTCGACGCCGTAGGCAGCGGTTTTCAGCATGGGTTCTCCTCGATTGCAAAGTCACGCCATCCTAGGGAATGGGCCGGCCAATGCAAAGCCCGATCCTGCGAATCTCTTGCCTAATCCTCCAGGAGGGCTACTGGGTCTGGGCCATGGCCTTGCGGAAACGGGCCAGGGCCAGGTTGAAGAACACGGCACCAATGGCGGTGATGGCCAGTAGCTGGGGCCAGACCACGGTGATGTCCGCGCCGCGGAACAGGATGGCCTGGGCCAGGCGGACGAAATGGGTGGTGGGCGCGATCAGCATGAAGTTCTGCACCGGCAGCGGCATGCTCTCCCGTGGCGTGACGCCGCCCGAGAGCAGTTCCAGGGGCAGCACGACGAGGATGATCAGCAGGCCGAACTGGGGCATGGAGCGGGCCAGGGTCGCCAGGTAGATGCCGATGGAGGCGGTGGAAAACAGATAGAGCCCGCTGCCGGCGATGAACAGCAGCAGGGAGCCGGCGATGGGCACCGCCATGATCCATTCCACCACCACCTTGAGGGCGAAGGAGGCCGCCAGGACCACGACCAGGCCATTCGCCCAGACCTTGCTGACCAGGATTTCGAAGGGGGTGAGGGGCATCACCATCAGGTGTTCGATGGTGCCGTGTTCCCGCTCGCGGATGAAGGCGGCGCCCACCAGGATGATGGACAGCAGGGTGATGTTGTTGATCACTTCCACCACGCCACCGAACCAGAAGCCCGACAGGTTGGGATTGAAGCGCACCCGGCTGACCAGGTTGACCAGGGACTTGCTTTCGCTGCCCGGCGCGGCGGCGGCCACCTCGCCGGCGAAGATGTTCTGGATGTAGGTGGCGCCGAGGAAGGCCTGGCTCATGATGGTGGCGTCGATGGCCAGTTGTACCTCGGGCCGTTTCCCCGCCAGCAGGTCGCGCTGGAAGTTGGCGGGAATCACCAGGACGAAGGTGCATTCGCCCCGGTCCATCAGGCCGTCCATGTCCTGCAGGGCGATCTGGCGTGGCGTCTGGAAGTAGGGCGGATAGAAGGCGTGGACCACCCGTTCCGACACCGGCGAATGGTCCATGTCCACGATGGCGATGCTGGCCCGGTGCAGTTCCTGGGAGATGCCCGAGGCGGCCGCGTAGATGCCGAAGGAAAAGGCCCAGATGATGATGGCCAGCAGCACCGGGTCGGAGAACAGGCTGCGCAGCTCCTTGATGCCGAGGCGGTAGATGTTGGACAGACGGGCCAGCCACTTCACGTCAGCGCTCCTGTTTCTTCAGCAGCAGCACGCTGAGCAGGGTGAAGGCCGGGACGAACAGGGCCAGGGCGAGGAACTGGCCGTGCAGGTCGGCCAGGGTCAGGGCCTTGGCGAAAATGCCGCGGCTGATCACCAGGTAGTAGGTGGCGGGCCACAACTGGCCGAGGGTGGCGCCGACACCGCTGAGGGAGGCCACCGGCTGGGTCAGGCCGGAGAACTGGATGGTGGGCAGCATGGTGATGATGGCGGTGCCCGCCAGGGCCGCCATTTGCGACTTGGTGAAGGAGGACACCAACAGGCCCAGCCCCGTGGTGGCGGTGACGTAGAGCAGGGTGGCCAGCACCAGGGGCAGGAAGTGGCCCTTGAGGGGCACGGCGAACACCCACTCCGCCTCCAGCAACAGCAGGACGAAGCTGATCATGGACAGCACGACGTAGGGCAACTGCTTGCCCAGCAGGAATTCCAGCCGCGTCACCGGCGTCACGTAGAGGTTGGTGATGGAGCCCAGTTCCTTCTCCCGCACCACGCCCAGGGCGACGAGGATGGCGGGAATGAACACCAGCAATAGCGGAATCACCGCCGGCACCATGGCGTAGACGCTCTTGAAGTCCTGGTTGTAGCGGTAACGGGTCTGCACGTCGAAGGGCAGCAGGGTGGGCGTGGCGCCGGTTTTTTCCGCCACCAGTTCGGCCTGGTAGAGCAGGTGCATGGCCTGGGCGTAGCCGCGGATGGTCTCGCCCCGGTAGGGCATCGCGCCGTCCACCCAGAGGGCGATTTCCGGGCTGCGGCCCCGGCGCAGGTCCTGGCCGAATTTTTCCGGGATCTCCAGGGCCAGGGACAGCTCGCCACTCTTCATGCGCCGATCCAGTTCGGCGCTGCTGGCGATGGGCGCCTGTTCGAGGAAGTAGCGCGAACCGGCGATGTTGCGGATGTAGGCCCGGCTTTCCGGCGACTGGTCGCGGTCGTGGACGGCGAAGCGCAAGTCCTGCACGTCCATGGTGATGCCGTAGCCGAGGATCAGCATCAGCAGCACCGAACCGAGCAGGGCGAAGGTGAGGCGGATCGGATCGCGGCGCAGTTCCAGCATTTCCCGGTAGGCGTAGCCGAGCAGGCGGCCCAGGCTGAAGAAGGCGGGGCGGGGCGTCTTGCCGTTGCTGACACTGGCTGCGGTGGTTTGCACCGTTGCGGCCTCGTTCTCGCTGTCGTCGCGGCGGGCCTGTTCCAGGTAGGCGATGAAGGCCTCTTCCAGGCTGTCCTTGCCCTGGGCCAGGCGCAGGGCTTCCGGCGTGTCGCTGGCCAGCACCTGGCCGGCGTTCATGAGGGAGATGCGGTCGCAGCGCTCCGCCTCGTTCATGAAGTGGGTGGAGATGAAAATGGTGACGCCCTGTTCCCGGGAAAGGGAAATCAGCAGTTGCCAGAATTCGTCCCGGGCGATGGGGTCTACGCCCGAGGTGGGCTCGTCCAGGATCAGCAGCTTGGGTTCGTGCACCACCGCCACCGCCAGGGACAGGCGCTGGCGGATGCCCAGGGGCAGGCCCTCGGCCCGTTGCGGCAGATAGGGGGCCAGGCCGAAGCGGGCCACCAGGTCGTCGATGCGCTGCCGGCGCCGTTCGTCGCCGAGGTGGAAGAGACGGGCGTGGAGGTCCAGGTTCTGGGCCACCGTGAGTTCGCCGTAGAGGGAGAAGGACTGGGACATGTAGCCCACCTGGCGGCGGGTTTCCAGGTCCTTGGCATTCACCGGCTTGCCGAACAGGCGGGCGCTGCCCTCCGTGGGCGGCAAGAGGCCGGTGAGCATCTTCATCGTGGTGGTCTTGCCGCAGCCGTTGGAGCCGAGGAAGCCGAAGATCTCGCCCCGGCCGATGCGGAAGCTGACCCGGTCCACGGCGGTGAACGCGCCGAAGCGCTGGGTCAGGCCTTCGGCCTCGATGGCCCAGTCGTGGTCGCCGTCGCGGCGAGGAGGGATGGTCAGGGTCTGGTGGCCGCGCCGCTGGGTCTCGGGCAGCAGGGCGATGAAGACTTCCTCCAGGCTGGCCTGGCCGGTGCGCTGGCGCAATTCGTCGGGCGAGCCGGTGCCGAGGATGCGGCCGTCGTCCATGGCCGCCAGCCAGTCGAAGCGGGCCGCTTCCTCCATGTAGGCGGTGGCGACGATGACGCTCATGCCCGGCCGGCGGGCGCGGATGCGGTCGATCAGTTCCCAGAACTGGCGGCGCGAGAGGGGATCGACGCCGGTGGTGGGTTCGTCGAGGATCAGCAGGTCGGGGTCGTGGATCAAGGCGCAGCAGAGGCCGAGCTTCTGCTTCATGCCGCCCGAGAGCTTGGCGGCGGGCCGGTCCTGGAAGGGCAGCAGGCCGGTGCTGGCCAGCAGCTCTTCCACTTTGTCCTTGCGATGGCCGCCATTCAGGCCGAACAGGCGACCGAAGAAGTCCACATTCTCGAACACCGACAGGGTCGGATAGAGGTTGCGGCCCAGGCCCTGGGGCATGTAGGCGATGCGGGGCTGGACGCTGGCGCGGAAGCGGGCGTCGGTCATGTCGCCGTCCAGCACCCGTACGCTGCCCGCCTGGATTTCCCGGGCGCCGGCGATCAGGGCCAGCAGGGTGGACTTGCCGACGCCGTCGGGACCGATGAAGCCCGCCATGCATCCGGCGGGGATGGTCAGATCCACGCCGTCCGCGGCGGACACCTGGCCGTAGCGCTGGGTGACGCCGCGCAGTTCGGCGCAGAAGGTGGGCGATGGATTCGTCGTCATCGGGCCGCTGGCCGTCGCCGCCGTGGTTTACCGCTTGGGCAGGGTGGCGGGCCAGGCCTTGGTGTCGTCCAGGCGCAAGAAGGCGATCCCGGGCATGCCCGGCTTGGCCAGGGTTTGGTGGGCCGCCAGCCAGTCGGCATCCACCTTGACCTTGACCCGGAACATGAGCTTTTCCCGCTCGCTGCGGGTTTCCACGTCCTTGGGGGTGAATTGGGCGCGGTCGGCGACGAAGCTTACCTTGGCCGGAATGGCTTCCTCGGGCCGGGCGTCGAGGACGATGCGGGCCTCGGCGCCCACGGGCAACTGACCGGCCTTGTCCGAGGGCAGATAGACGGTCATGTACACATCGCTCAAGTCGAGCAGGGTCAGCACCTTGCCACCGGCGCCGAGGACCTCGCCGGGTTCCACCAGGCGATAGAGCACCCGACCCGAAATGGGGGCGGTGAGGCCGGCGTCCTTGAGCTGGGTGCGTACCCGCTCGGCCTGGGCCGAGGCGGCCTCAATGGCGGCCTCGGCTTCGTGGATGCGGCTGTGGGCCGTGTCCAGGGCCGACTGGGCGCTGCGGTAGGCGGCTTCGTCCCGGTCCAGCAGGGCGGGGCTGATGAAGCCCTTGGCGATCAATTGGCGGGTGCGTTCCAGGTTGTTGCGGGCCAGCAGCAGGTCGCTTTCATAGCGGGACAGGCCGGCGGCGGCCTCGGCCCGGGTGCTGCGGGCCTGGGCGGTCTGGGCGTTGGCGGCGCGCAGCAGAGCATTCAGTTCGTCGGCATCGAGGCGGGCCACCACCTGGTCGCGGTTCACCGCGTCGCCTTCCCGCGGCGTCACGTCGGTGATGCGCCCGGCCAGCTTGGTGGACACGTCCACCTCGGTGGCTTCCAGGCGGCCGTTGCCGGTGATGAAGCCGGGGGGAAGATCGGGCTTGTTGAATTTCTGCCAGAGGGTGAAGGCGCCGCCGGCGATGACCGCCAGGAGCAGGACCGCGGCAATTTTGCCGAGGAGGGGATGGCTGTGGGACATGGCTGATGCTTACAGGCAAAAACGAGCCTCAAGCATAAACCCGATGGATTACCTCTGCGCGATTTTGGGGAATTTCAATGGAAAACCCCTGGACCGAACCGGGGGGATCGGTCCAGGGGGCGGGTCGGATGGCCCTTCTTTCGGAGGAGTGGGAAGGACCCAGACGCGCAACTCAGGCCAGCAGCTCGAACAGGTGTTCCTTGTTTTCCAGTTCTTCCTCGAACTGCTTGAGTTCGGGACCGAGGGCATCGCGCACGGAAACCATGCCCACCAGGTAGCCGTTTTCCACCACGGGAATGTGGCGGTAACCGCCTTCGTGCATCAGATGCATGGCATGGCTGAGGGGGCGGTTGGGGGTGATGGTTTGCGGGTCGCGGGTCATCACGTCGGCCATGGTGGTGCGGCGGGGATCGAGGCCGCCGGCCAGGACGCGGAACAGGGCGTCGCGCTCGGTGAAGATGCCCACCAGCTTGTCCTGTTCAAGAATGGCGAGGGCGCCGACCTTGGCCTGGCGCATGGCGGCGGCGGCTTCGACGATGGTGGCGGAAGGATGGGCCGTGGCGACTCTCTGGCCCTGGATGATGGTGCGAATCAGACGGTTCGGCATGGAACGACTCCTCGACAAGGGCAACAGCGGGGGGATGGGACGGGGTACGGCGGCGGGTCCAGCAAAAACCAAAACCCATGGGGCCAGCCTAGCGGAGCTTTGTTGAGATTTCAAGTAACCACGTTGAATGGAGCGTTACTGTTTCGCGTCGCGATAAAACAAAAGCCCGCCGAAGCGGGCTTTTTGCAGTGCGACAAACTCGCCGCGGCGTTGCTCAGTCCTTCTTGACCGGGCAGGTGCTGAGGCCCAGCAGGGGGTAGAGCGGGCAGAAACCCACCAGGCCGGTGCCCAGGGGAACCACGCCGATCCAGGCCCACACGGGGCCGCCCATCAGGGCCCAGGCCACCAGGGCCAGACCGACGACGATACGAAGGATGCGGTCGATGCCGCCGACGTTTGCTTTCATGGGATGCACTCCTGTGGATGGATGACGGGAGGATTACACCACTGTCGCGGCGTGGTCATCTGTAACCTTAGTCACCCAGGGGGCCGACCTTCGTCATCGGCGGGCCTGGCTGACTCAGCTGGCCAGGCGGCGCAGGCCGGCGGGGTCGAGGATTTCGATTTGCTCCCGTCCCAGTTTCACCAGGCCTTGCTCGGCGAAACCCTTGAGCAGACGGCTCACCATTTCGCGCACGCTGCCCAGTTCGTCGGCCAGTTGCTGGTGCGTGGTGTGCAGGGTGTGGCCCTTGCCCAGCAGCAGATTGGCCAGGCGCTGGTCGAGTTTGCGGAAGGCGACTTCCTCCACCAGTTCCATCAGGTCGGCCATGCGTTCGCCGAACAGGGCGAAGACGAATTGGCGAAAGGCCGGGTTGGCCAGCATCGCGTCGAAGCGCAGGCTGGGCAGCAGCACCATCACCGTGTCGTTTTCCGTTACGCCACGGGCGTTGTAGTCGCTGTGGCCCAGCAGGCAGCCGGAACTGATCAGACAGGATTCACCGGGCAGTACCCGGTAGAGGGGCAGCTCGCGGCCGTTGGCGGCGCTTTTGAGCACCCGGATGCCGCCTTCGAGGATGAAGGGAAAGCCCTGGCAGGGCTGGCCGCCGTCGAAGACGCTGGTGCCGGCAGGCAGGGTCATAACCTGGGCTTCGTCGCAACATTGACGCAAGAGTTCCGGCGGCAGCGCGGCCAGCACCGGATAGAGCTGGCGCAGCCGTTCCTCCTGGTCCGGCGTCACGGTGCGATCTCCGCCAGTACCGGCGCGTGATCCGAGGGCCGTTCCAGCTTGCGCGGCGCCTTGTCGATGACGCTGCCGGTGCATTGCCGCGCCAGGGGCGCGGACAGCAGGATGTGGTCGATGCGCAGGCCGGCGTTGCGGCGGAAGCCCGCCGCCCGGTAGTCCCACCAGCTGAAGCTTTGCTCGGCTTGCTCGAAGAGGCGGAAGGAATCCTCCAGGCCCAGGGCCAGTAGGTTCTGGAAGGCGCTGCGCTCGGGAGCGGAGCACAGGATCTTGTCCTTCCAGGCGGCGGGGTCGTGCACGTCCCGGTCGTCGGGGGCGATGTTGTAGTCGCCGAGCAGGGCCAGCTTGGGGTGGCGCGTAAGCTCGTCCTTGAGCCAGTCGGTCAGGGCCGCCAGCCAGCGCAACTTGTAGTCGTACTTGTCCGAACCCACCTCGCTGCCGTTGGGCATGTAGGCGCACACCAGGCGCACGCCGTTCACCGTGGCGGCGATGATGCGCTTCTGCTCGTCGGCAAAGCCGGGGATGTCCCGCTGTACGTCGCTCACCCCGTGACGGCTGAGAATGGCGACGCCGTTGTAGGTTTTCTGGCCGTTGTGGATGGCGCTGTAGCCGGCGGCTTCCAGCTCGGCGAAGGGGAAACCCTTGTCCTCGGTCTTGGTTTCCTGCAAGCAGAGGGCGTCGGGTTGCTGGGCGGCCAGCCAGTCGAGGACATGGGGCAGGCGCACCTTGAGGGAATTCACGTTCCAGGCGGCGATCTTCACAGGGGGCGATCTCGATTCGTAAGGACGGCGCATTCTACCGACAGCGGGATGGCAATCGGCTTGGCAGGGGTGAAAGCCCGGGTGTAGGATGGGACAGGTTTCCGCCCTTCGGCGGAACGACGCGCAGAGGAGCCCGTCATGTTCGATTCTCCCTTTGCCCTGTGCAAGCGCCACAACGAGATGGTGCTGGTGGACCAGACCCTGGTCGAGTGCGCCCGGGAACACGCGTGCGACGATACCTGCACTTGTCCCCTGGCCCGTTATTTCCCCGACGCCGACAACGCGGCGCCGATCGCCCACGAGGACGCCCATGACCCTGCCCACTGACAACCGCCGCCACCACTGGCGCGCCTCCTTCGACGCCACGGTGCGGCTGGCGGACGGTCGCGGCAGCCATGTCGCCCATTTGCTTGATCTGTCCCTCAAGGGCGCCTTGGTCGAGGTGGCGGAGGATTTTCCCCTCAAGGCCGGCGATCACGGCGAGTTGCACCTGACCCTGTCGCCCGAGACGGCCATTCACATGAAGGTGTCCGTCGCCCATGTGGAGGGCCGGCACGTGGGGCTGCACTGCGACAACATCGACCTGGACAGCATCACCCATCTGCGCCGGCTGGTGGAACTCAACAGCGGCGACCCCTTGCTGTTGGAGCGCGAGTTGCACGAACTGGCCGTGGGGCAGTAGCCGCCAGCGCCAGCAAAGCACCATGAAAAAGGGCGGAAGGCGCCGCGAATGCGGTCCTTCCGCCCTTGTCTTTTCAGCGCCCTCGGCGTCTGGGATCGTTGTCCCTCAGGCCGCCACCATGCCGTTGTGGCGCAGCAGGGCGTCGGGCTGGGGTTCCCGGCCACGGAAGGCCTTGAAGGACTCGATGGCCGGACGCGAGCCGCCCACGGACAAAATCTCCTTGAGGAAGCGGTTGCCGGTTTCCGTGTCCAGAGTGCTGCCCCGTGCTTGGGCCGCCTCTTCGAAGGCGGCGTAGGCGTCGGCGGAGAGGACTTCGGCCCACTTGTAGCTGTAATAGCCCGCCGCGTAGCCGCCGGCGAAAATGTGGCTGAAGCTGTTGGGGAAGCGGTTCCACGCGGGCGGCAGGATCACCGCCACTTCCTTGCGCACCTGGGCCAGCAGGTCCAGGTAGGTGCTGCCCTGACCGGGGGTGAATTCGCTGTGGAGCAGCAGGTCGAACAGGCCGAATTCGATCTGGCGCAGGGTGCCCAGGCCGCTCTGGAAGTTCTTGGCGGCGATCATCTTGTCGTACAGGGCCCGGGGCAGGGGCGCGCCGCTGTCAACATGTGCGGTCATGCCTTGCAGCACGTCCCATTCCCAGCAGAAGTTTTCCATGAACTGGCTGGGCAGTTCCACCGCGTCCCATTCCACGCCGTGGATGCCGGACACCGAGTACTCCTCCACCTGGGTCAACAGGTGGTGCAGGCCGTGGCCGGTCTCGTGGAACAGGGTGATCACGTCGTCGTGGCTGAAGGTGGCGGGCTTGTTGCCGACCGGGGCGGGGAAGTTGCAGTTGAGGTAGGCCACCGGGGTCTGGATGCCCGCGTTGACCCGGCGCCGGGTGATGGCGTCGTCCATCCAGGCGCCGCCGCGCTTGGTTTCCCGGGCGTGCAGGTCCAGGTAGAACTGGCCGATCAGCTTGCCGTCCTGGGTGATGCGGTGGAAGCTCACGTCCTTGTCCCACACCGGAGCGCTGTCCGCTTCCAGCTTGACGCCGAACACCGATTCGATGACCCGGAACAGACCGGCGATCACCTTGGGCTCGGGGAAGTACTGCTTCACCTCCTCGTCGGAAAAGGCGTAGCGGGCCTGCTTGAGCTTTTCCGAAGCCCAGGCCAGATCCCAGCTTTCCAGGGCATCCATGCCCAACTCGCTGCGGGCGAAGTCCTTCACCTCAGCGTAGTCCTTCTCGGCAAAGGGCCGCGCCTTCGCCGCCAGATCGCGCAGGAAGGCCGCCACCTGGGCCGGCGTCTCGGCCATCTTGGGCACCAGGGACACCTCGGCGTAATTGGCGTAACCGAGCAGGGCCGCCTCCTCGGCACGTAGGGCAAGGATCTTCTCGATCAGGCCGGTATTGTCCCATTCGGTCTTGCCGAATTCGGAGGCACGGGTGGCGTAGGCCCGGTACATGCGCTCGCGCAGGCCCCGGTTCTCGGCGTATTGCAGGATGGGAATGTAGGACGGTGCGTGGAGGGTGAACTTCCAGCCCGGCTTGTTTTCCTTCTCGGCGGCGGCTCGGGCGGCGGCGATCACGTCGGGCGGCAGGCCGGCAAGCTCGGCTTCGTCGGCGATCCACTCGGCGTGGGCGTTGGTGGCGTCGAGCAGGTTCTCGGAGAACTTGGCGGCCAGGGCCGAGAGTTCTTCCTGGATTTCCTTGAAACGGGGTTTCTTGTCCTCGGCCAGCTCGGCGCCGGACAGGCGGAAGTCCCGCAGGTCGTTGTCCACAATGCGCTTGCGGGCCGGCGACAGGGCGGCGTATTCGGCGCTGGCGGCCAGGGCCTTGATCTTGGCGAACAGGGCCAGGTTCTGCCCCAGGTCGGCGTAGAAACCGGACACCTCGGGCAGCATGGCGTTGTAGGCCTCGCGCCAGGCGGGCACGTCATTGACCGAGTGCAGATGGCCGACGATGCCCCAGGCCCGGGAAAGTTTTTCGCCCATATCGGTGAGGGGCTGCATGAAGCCGTCCCAGGAAGCCGGCGCCGTGGGCGCGGTGAGGGCGGTGATCAGTGCGCGGTAGTCGCCGATCAACTGGCGAATGGCCGGTGCCACGTGCTCAGGCTGGACGGCGTCGAAACGGGGCAGGCCGGAAAAATCGAGAAGGGGATTGGGGGTGCTCATGGATAGCCTTGATGGATTGAGTGACGGCAACGGCCTTATTGTGCCGCAGCCGGCGGCGGGCCGGGGGCCTGGAAAGACAATGGGGGTGATGGGGAAAAACTAAAGAGGCGATGTGCGATGGACTGTCCGCTCCTAGCGCAGCCGCAGCGCCGCTTGTTTGGTGAGGAAGCTGAAACCCAGCAGTTCGTAGCGCCAGCCCTGTTGGGCGGCGGCCTCGTGGAAAGCCTTGAATTCGTCCTCCCGCCAGGAGGGATAACCCAGGTATTCGTCGAACAGGATGACCGTGCCCGGGACGAAGCGGGACGCCATGAGGTCGAAAATGGTCTTGGTCGAACTGTAAAGATCGCAGTCGATGTTGATGAAGCGGATGGGGCCGGCCTCGGCCTGGAGGAAGGGAGGGATCGAGTCCTCGAACCAGCCCCGGTGCAAGCGCACGTTGTCCGGCACCTGGGGCAGCCGGCCGAAGGCGCTGTAGCTGCCCCTGGCCTCGTCACCCCAGGCTTCCGGCAGACCCTCGAAACTGTCGAAGCCGTGGACCGGGCCCTCGGTCAGGGTGGCGAGTTGCCGGATCGATTTGCCGTTGAACACGCCGAACTCCAGCACCAGACCGTCCACTTGCGCGGCTGCCATGGCCAGGGTCTGGATGCCCTTGCCGGTGCCCAGCATGGGCGGCAGGGGCGTGCCGAGACCCACCAAGTAATCCCAGGAGTCCAGTTCCGCCTGGATGGCGGTTTCCTGTCGCAGGCTCTCCAGAAGGGCTTCCCCCGCTGTCCGGTCGCCGACGCAGCACTGCGCGGCGCCCAGGAAAAAACGATAGACCGGATTGTCCGGCGCGGCCTTGACGGCGCCCTCCAGGCTGGCGATGGCCTCGGCGGGACGGTGCAGGTCGAGCAGCGCGCCGTGGGCGTTGAACCAGGGATCGGCAAAGCTCGGCTCAAGGGCGTTGGCCTTGCGGAAATGGGGCAGGGCCGCCTCGAGTTCGCCGATTTCCGTCTTAGCCGCACCCAGGCTGTTGTGGGCCGAGACGTGATTCGGCAGGAGGCCGATGGCGGCCTCGAAATGGGGAATGGCGAGTTCCGGTTGCAGGCGCTGCAAGTACAAGGTGCCCAGGTTGTAGCGGATCACGCCGTTGTCCGGCGCCAGGGCGACAGCGGCTTGGTAATCGGCCAGGGCTTCCTGCTGCCTGCCCTGGCGCAAGAGGATGTTGGCGGCGTTGCATAGGGCATCCACATTCTGTCCATCTCGTTGCAGTGCCTGGCGGTAGTTGTCCAACGCGGCCTCGTCGTTGCCCAGGGCGGCGTGGCATTTGCCCAACTGGAAGAACAGATCGGACTGTTGAAAGCCCAGTTTCGCCGCCTGCATCAGTTGCTCCAGAGCGCGCTGCGGCTGATTGCCATGCAAGGACACCAAGCCACGTAGATAGGGAATCTGGCCATTGCGCGGATCGGCATTACCGAGGAAGGCATAGATTTCATCCGCCTGCCCCAACTGGCCCGCGCGGTGATGGGAGATGGCTTGCTGGAAGAGGAGATGAAGACTCATGGTGATGGGCTTGTCCGGCAAATCGCCGGGGCAGTTCAGGAAAGTGGCGATTATCGGGGAGAAGTCGGCTATTGGTGCAGGTGTAGCACGCCCAAAAGGCGGAAGCAGCAGGGCATACATGCTGGATTAGGCAATCAGACGCACTATTCGATATCCGGTTGCGCGATGGGAAGGGGGCAACGGGGGAATTGCGCTGTACGGGTAATCCCGTACAGCGCAGGTTTGTTTATGAATCAGGACTTTTGTTTTTGTGCCTGTGGATAGCTTAAAGAGAACAAAAAGCCTTTCTACTCCTCCGAGTTACCATCTGTTGAAACTATTACCCATACTTGGTTTGATGGGTTGCTCCACCACATATGGACGGGGCCATTGATCGGATTTCCAGAATTATCAAGGAAAAAAACTGCCCCAGCGTCCTGGTCTGCACTTATGATGAATCCGGTTGGATTACCGGCTCCGAATGGGATAAAAAGGCTGGTTGGGGACGGTGGGCTTGCATTCGTTGCAAGCACCAAACCCGTTCCATTATGGGGCGTAGTTGCGGTGGCGAGCACTAAAGATGGGTTTGCATGTAAGACGATCTGTGTGCCACCTGTGACATTGTTGAAGGTCCACCTTTTCCTCAGACCTGGTTGCGCTGGATAAAGACCTACCACCATCCCCGCTACGGGAGTTGGGGTTACAACGCCTAGGTATGATCCTCCTTGATACGACGTGATTTCATATAGAGTTGTCATTTGTCATCCTCCATCGCTGCATCACCTACTCTATATGGCTTTTCGGTATTCGCCCCGTTTATTGGCTCATGAAGGTGGTTTCCGGCATCCACGTTTTGTTGTTAACCCTTAACGGCAAGGGCAATCTGGCGCAGGTACGCTGCTCCAGCGCAGAGGTTTGGCTTTGATAATTTATGAGTGACATGGAGCTATGTTTAGTTATGAATATAGTTACCATGAACTAAAAGTCTACTGTCATATTTTGTCTCGTGAGTTTGGCTAGGCGCGCATGTCCCTTCCTGCGCAACACGACTGCTTATACAAGCAAGAAAGGCCCAACTTTCTGTGGATGGTGATGTTGTACCCCCCAAACAAAAAGCCGCCCGAAGGCGGCTTTTTGTTTGGGGCGCTAACCGATCAGGCCTCGGGCAGTTGGCTGTTGCCGGTGAGGCGGGTGTAGGCCTCGCGGTATTTGGCGGCGGTTTTTTCCAGCACGTCGGCGGGCAGGCGGGGACCGGGGGCGGTCTTGTTCCAGTCCAAGGTTTCCAGGTAGTCGCGGACGAATTGCTTGTCGAAGCTGGCGGGGCTGGTGCCCACCTGGTAGCTGTCGGCGGGCCAGAAGCGGGAGGAGTCGGGGGTCAGCACTTCGTCGATGAGGTGCAGGCGGCCGCTGTCGTCCAGGCCGAACTCGAACTTGGTGTCGGCGATGATGATGCCCTTGATGCGGGCGAAGGCCGAGGCTTCCTTGTAGAGGCGCAAGGTGACTTCCTTGACCTTGGCCGCCATTTCCTTGCCCACCAGCTTTTCGGTGGTGGCGTAGTCGATGTTCTCATCGTGGTCGCCCACCTCGGCCTTGGTGGCGGGGGTGAAGATGGGTTCGGGCAGTTGCTGGGCCTGTTTGAGGCCGGCGGGCAGATCAATGCCGCAGACCTTGCCGCTGGTTTGGTAGTCCTTCCAGCCGGAACCGATCAGGTAGCCCCGTGCCACGGCCTCGATGGGCAGGGGCTTGAGGCGCTTGACCACCAGGGCGCGGCCGCGCACCTGAGCTTTTTCGTCCTCGCCCTCGACCACGCTTTCGGGGTCGATGCCGGTGAGCTGGCTGGGGATGACGTGGGCCAGCTTGCCGAACCAGAAGTTGGCGACGGCGGTCAGGACCCGGCCCTTGTC
The DNA here is from genome assembly GCF_054658675.1 of Denitratisoma sp. agr-D3. Lineage (NCBI taxonomy): Bacteria > Pseudomonadati > Pseudomonadota > Betaproteobacteria > Nitrosomonadales > Sterolibacteriaceae > Denitratisoma > Denitratisoma sp. agr-D3. Next base: position 458,963 of record NZ_BAAGIA010000001.1, read on the forward strand.
GGGGATGGGGTCGGGCAGGATCACGTCAAAGGCGGACAGGCGGTCGGTGGTGATGACCAGCAGCTTGTCGTCGCCCACGGCATAGATGTCGCGGACCTTGCCCTTGCCCAACAGGGGCAGGCTCTTGATGCTGGATTCAAACAGGGTTGCGCTCACGAAAAGGGTTTCCTGAAAGGGAAAAGGGGCGGATTATCCCAGTACTTTGGTCAAAGATGAAGCCTTGCCGCAAACGGCCCCGCCGCCTGGCTTGGCGGGTGGGGGCGGCGTGGTGCGGCGTTTTGCCTGGGGTGTCCGGTTCGTCGTCCCCGCGTAGGCGGGGACCCCGCGACTTGGGTTTGGGGGAATAGCCGCTGGATTCCCGCCTGCGCGGGAATGACGGCAGTTTCTGCTCTGATGGGCGTAGCTCTAGTGCTCGCCTTCCTCGGCGGTCAGGGCGCGACGCAGGCGGCGGATGCCGAAGGCCACCAGCAGGGCGATGACGGGTATGGAGGCGGCGGCCACCACGCTGGGCTCGACGATGTCCACGTAATGACTGATGCCCTTGGCCAGGTAGCTCACCAATTGCGAGGCGTAGTAGGTGATGGCGACCACCGAGAGGCCTTCCACGGTCTCTTGCAGGCGCAGTTGCAGCTTGGCGCGACGGTTCATCTGGGACAGCAATTGCTGGTTCTGCCGCTCCAGTTCCATGTCCACCCGGGTGCGCAGCAGGGCGCTTTCCCGGGCGATACGGCTGGACAGGTCGTCCTGGCGCCGGGCCACGCTGCTACAGGTGGCGACGGCGGGAGCGAGGCGGCGGCCCATGTATTCGCGCAGGGTGGGAAAGCCCTCCACGCGCCTTTCCCGCAGGTCGTCGATGCGCTGCTCCACCAGGCGGTGGTAGGCCTGGGTGGCGCCGAAGCGGTAGGCGCTGCGGGTGATGGAGTGTTCGATGTCTGCTGCAAGACGGGTCAGTTGTTGCAGCATGAGGCGCTCGTCCTCCATGGTCTCGGCGCTGCCCATGCGTTCCATCAGGTCCGCCAGTTGCTGCTCGGCGGTGCCCAGCAGCCGGCCCACTTCCTTGGCAACGGGGAAGGCGAGCAGGGCCATCATGCGGTAGGTCTCGATTTCCAGCAGACGCTGCACGGTGCGGCCGGCCTGGAGGCTGTTGAGGCTGGCGCTGAGGACGAGGAAGTGGGTGAAGCCTTCCCGCAGGCGGAAGTCGGAAAAGACCCAGGCGGCGCCGTCGCCGATGGTGGTGACCACGGTGTCGGTGGCGCGGGCCATGGTGCGCAGCACGTCGTCCGGTTCCTGTTCGGCGGCGGAGCGGAACTCGACGTGGGCGGCGACGATGATCTTGCCCGGAATGGCCTGCACCCAGGCCTGGGGAAAGCCGTCCAGGGCCGTGGTGTCGGCGCCGTCGTCGGTCTGGCGCTGGCGGAAGAAGGTGAAGCTGGAGAATTCGTTGTGGCGCTCGCGCTTGAGGCGCAGGCCGCCGATCTCCAGCACCCACTGGTCGCCGGAGGCGAGGGGGATGTCGGTGGAGCCCAGCAGGTGGCAGAGCTGCCGCAGGTGGGCCTCTTCGTCCTCGGCGCTGGCCTGGTCGTGGATGACCGCCAGGTAGCTGACCCACTCCTGCCCGGTGAGCAGGGTCGGGGGACGGGCGTGGACCTCGTCGTTGAGCCGCTGTCGCAGTGGGTGTTCCTGTTGCGGAGAAATGCGTACCGTCATGGCCGTGGGGGTGGGAATGGAAATTGGTTTGAGTCTAGCATCGGCCAGCTTCAGCAATTTCCGTGCATGGGCCCGGTTCAGGGGAAAAGCGTGGCCTCCGCGAACCACGACGCAGTGGCGTCCTTGGCTGAAAGCTGGGGAGGCTGGGTGCAGGGCCAGGCAATGGCCAGGGTCGGGTCGTTCCAACGCAGGCTGCGTTCCCCCGCCGGATGCCAGTAATCGGTGACCTGGTAGCTGACCTCGGCCTCGGCCGAGAGCACGTAGAAGCCATGGGCGAAACCGGGGGGGATCCAGAGGGAACGGGGTCGGTCGGCGGAAAGAACAATGCCTTCCCACTGGCCAAAAGTGGAAGAAGATTTCCGCAGGTCCACCACCACGTCAAAAACCTCGCCCCGCATCACCTGCACCAGCTTGCCCTGGGGCCGTTCCACCTGGTAGTGCAGGCCGCGCAACACGTTGCGCTGGGAAAGGGAATGGTTGTCCTGGACGAACGTCGCCGCGATGCCCAGATCGGCCAGGGTGCGGGCGTTCCAGCGCTCGTAGAAGTAGCCGCGCGGGTCGCGGTGGAGATCGGGCTCCAGCACCAGCAGGCCGGCAAGCTGGGTCGGCAGGGCCTTCATCGCGGCGCTTTTTCCTGCAACAGGGCCAGCAGGTAGGCGCCGTAGCCGCTGTTGGGCAGGGCTGCGGCCAGGGCGGCGAGGTGGGTGTCGTTGATCCAGTCCTGGCGCCAGGCGATTTCCTCGGGGCAGGCCACCTTGAGACCCTGGCGCTTTTCCAGGGTGGCGATGAATTGTCCGGCCTCCAGCAGGGAGTCGTGGGTGCCGGTGTCGAGCCAGGCCATGCCCCGGCCCATGATCGTTACCGCCAGGTCGCGCTGGTCGAGGTAGTGGCGGATCACGTCGGTGATTTCCAACTCGCCCCGGGCCGAGGGGGTGAGACCGGCGGCGATGTCGGCTACCTGGCCGTCGAAGAAATACAGGCCGGTGACCGCGTAGCGGGACTTGGGTTGGGCGGGTTTTTCCTCGATGCCGACGACGTCGCCCTGGGGGCCGAATTCCACCACGCCATAGCGCTCGGGGTCTTGCACCGGATAGGCGAAAACGGTGGCGCCCTCGGTGGACGCGGCGGCCTGGCGCAGTTGGCTGGTCAGTTCCTGGCCGTAGAACAGGTTGTCCCCCAGCACCAGGGCGCAGGGCGCGCCGGCGAGGAAGTCGCGACCGATGAGAAAGGCTTCCGCCAGTCCGCGCGGTTCGGGTTGTACCGCGTAGCTCAAGCGCATGCCCCACTGGCTGCCATCTCCCAGCAGTTGCTGGAAGCGGGGCGTGTCCTGGGGCGTGGAAATCAGCAGGATGTCGCGGATGCCCGCCAGCATGAGTACGCTGAGGGGGTAGTAGATCATCGGCTTGTCATACACCGGCAACAGCTGCTTGGAGAGGGCCAGGGTGGCGGGGTGGAGCCGGGTGCCGGTGCCGCCGGCGAGGATGATGCCCTTCCGAGTGGTAGTCATGGCGTCAGGATGTCCGCGAGAATGTGGGGAAGCAGGGTCTGCCAGGCAGGCAGGTGCAGGCCGAAAACATTCGCCAGTTTGCCGCAGTCGAGGCGGGAATTGGCGGGCCGAGGCGCCGGCAGGGGATAGTCGCTGGTGGGAATGGCTTCGATGGCCTCGGCCCTTAGCTTGAGTTCGGCACCCAGGGCCTGTGCCTGGCTGACGATGGCCTGGGCAAAGCCGTGCCAACTGGTGTGACCGCTGGCGGTCAGGTGGTAGAGACCGCCGGGAACGGGGGGGGCACTGCGCAGCAGCCGGGCGACCACGTGGGCCGTGACGTCGGCGACCAGGCTCGCCGGGGTAGGGGCGCCGAACTGGTCATTGACCACTTGCAGATGGTCCTTTTCCCGCGCCAGGCGCAGGATGGTTTTGGCGAAATTGTTGCCGTGGCGGCCATAGACCCAGGCGGTGCGTAGCACCAAGTGGTTGGCGGAGGCGGCCAGCACGGCTGCCTCCCCGGCCTGTTTGCTGCCGCCGTAGACGCTGCGAGGGGCGGTGGCATCGTCTTCCCGATAGGGGCGCTCCAGGTCACCGGCAAACACGTAATCGGTGGAATATTGAATCAACCGGGCACCGCAGCGTGTGGCGGCTTGGGCGATGACGCCTGGGGCTTCGGCATTGATCCGCCGGGCCAGTGCCGCTTCGCTTTCTGCTTTGTCCACTGCCGTGTAAGCGGCGGCATTGACGATGAGCGCCGGGGCGAGGGTGTCGATCTGGCGGGCCAATGACGTCGGCTGACTCAGGTCGGCCTCATGCCGACCCCAGGCCACCACCTTGCCCAGCGGGGCCAAAGCCCGTTGCAGCTCCCAGCCGACCTGGCCCTGGCTGCCGAGGATGAGGAGGGTGGGGGCGGCCGTCATGACCATGATTCAGGCACCGTACTGCTTGTCCAGCCATTGGCGGTATTCACCGCTTTGCACATGGGCCACCCAGTCCTGGTTGGACAGATACCACTGCACCGTTTTGCGCAGGCCGCTGTCGAAGGTTTCCGTTGGCTGCCAGCCCAGGTCGCGGCGCAGCTTGTCGGCATTGATGGCGTAGCGCAGGTCGTGACCGGGACGGTCGGCGACAAAGGTTTTTTGTGTGGCGTAGGACTGGCCGTCAGCCCGGGGGGCCAGTTCGTCCAGCAGGGCGCAGAGGGCGTCCACCACTTGCATATTGGTGCGCTCGGCATTGCCGCCGATGCAGTAGGTGTCCCCCACCTGCCCCCGCTCGAACACGGCGCGCAGGGCGCGGGCGTGGTCGTCCACGTAGAGCCAGTCCCGCACGTTCTCGCCCTTGCCGTAGATGGGCAGGGGCTTGCCCGCCAGGGCGTTGAGAATCATCAGGGGGATCAGCTTTTCGGGGAAGTGGTAGGGGCCGTAGTTGTTGGAGCAGTTGGTCACCACCACGGGCAGGCCGTAGGTGTGGTGCCAGGCCCGCACCAGATGGTCCGACGAGGCCTTGGAGGCAGAGTAGGGGGAGCGCGGATCGTAGGCCGTGGTTTCGCAGAACTGGCCCTCGGCCCCCAGGCTGCCGAAGACTTCGTCGGTGGAAATGTGGTGAAAGCGGAAGGCCGCTTTGGCCGCATCGTCAAGGCTGCTCCAGTAACCCCGGGCGGCTTCCAGCAGGGTGAAGGTACCCACCACATTGGTCTGGATGAAATCGCCGGGGCCGTGGATGGAACGGTCCACATGGGATTCGGCCGCCAGATGCATGACGCCATCGGGCCGGTATTGGGCGAACAGCGCATCGAGGGCGGCCCGGTCGCAAATATCGGTATGGCTGAAGATGTGGCGCGGATTGTCGGCTACGGACTTGAGGCTTTCCAGGTTGCCGGCGTAGGTGAGCTTGTCGATGTTGATGACGCGCCAGTCGGTTTCGGCCATCAGTTGGCGGACCAGGGCGGAACCGATGAAACCGGCACCGCCGGTGACCAGAAGGGTTGTCATGTGAAGCCGATCCCGACGTTGGAAGGTGCCGGGATTCTACCGTCCCCACCCGTCCGGCATGGGACGGGCGGAGGCGGGAATGGGATCAGGCGGCCAGCACCCGGTTCTTGCCGGAGCGTTTGGCCAGGTACATGGCCTGGTCGGCCCGTTGCAGGGCGTCCTTGGCGCTTTCCTCCGGCCCCAGTTCGGCCACGCCGCAACTGAAAGTGATCAGCACCTTATCGTTGTTGTGCAGGAAAAAGCGCTTGGTCAGTTCCCGCTGGACCCGGGTCATGGCACCGACGCCCTCCTCCAGCAGGGTGTCGGGCAGCAGTACGACGAATTCCTCGCCGCCGTAGCGGCCCAGGGTGTCCTGGGGCCGCACGGTCTGGCCGATGACGCCGGCCAAGTGGATCAGCGCTTCGTCACCGGCGTCGTGGCCCAGGGAGTCGTTGATCTTCTTGAAATTGTCCACGTCCAGCAGGGCGATGCAGAGCTTGCTGCCCTGGCGCTGGCTGCGGGCCATTTCCTTTTCCAGGGCCTCGTCGATGCCCTTGCGGTTGAGGGCGCCGGTGAGGGCATCCTGACGCACCATGTCGCTGGCTTCGGCCAACTCTTGCTGCAAGCGGGCCACTTCCTGTTCGGTCTGGGCCACCTTCTGCCGCATCTCCGCCAGTTCGTCCCGGGAGCGCAGGGCCGAGAACTGGACGTTGCGGGTTTCGCGCATCACTTCGTCCAGCACGTCGGTGATTTCCGAAATGTCCTTGCTCTTGCTGATGCGGTCGGCGCAGCGCTCAATGGTGCTGTGGTAGTCGCCGGTGGTGGTGACGATGTCGCCGAGCCGGTCCACGAAGGTGGCGAGCATGGACTTGAGCCGATCGCGGGCCTCGTTGAGGTGTTTCTTCAGGGCGCTTTGCTTGTAGATCAGATCCTTCAGCTTGCGCTCCATGTCGTCCAGGCGGCGCAGGTCCAGGGGCTGGTTCACCAGGGCGGAGACCACGCTGATCTGGCCTTGCAGCCATTGGTCGTCCACCACCAGCTCGTCGATGTTCTCCACCAATAGGCGCAGCAGGCTGAGCAGGGCGGTGCGCAACTCGGCTTGGTCCTCGGCGACGAAATGCAGGCGGTAGATGAACTTCTTCACCCGGGTGGCGAACTCGCCCACTTTTTTCGCCGCCTGGGGCGTGCGGATTTCCCGCGAGATCCGGGCCGCTTCGTCGGCCAGTTCCGGCGACTCCGCCAGCAGGGGCGGCAGGGCGTTTTCCAGCAGCATGGCGATCAGTTCCCGCCATTCGGCGGTGCTGTGTTCGCTGCCGGGGGCGGCGACGACCGGGGCCGGGGCGCCGTCCTTGGCTGCTGCTTCGGCGACGGGGGCCGGCGCCACCGCGTCCACCAGGGACTCGGCCGCCGCGTCCGGGGTCTGCGACCAGGAACGCAGCAAGCCCTGCATGCGCTGGAACAGCAGATCCGGATTGGCGGCGTTGGCCAGCACGTGATCCAGGCTTTCCCGTTTCTGGGCCAGGGTCAGGCCGGCACTATGGGTTTCCAGGTGTGCCAGCAGTTCCTTGAGCAGGCCGCCCCACTGGGGCGGTTCCGCCGCCAGGCGGGTGAAGATGTCCTCCAGGGTCTGCTTGATGCCGTTCCAGCTTTTGTCCGCCACCGCCTGTTCCATTTGGCGGGCGAGACGGGTCTGTTCCGCCGTGTTGCGGGGCAGGGCGCCGGCCAGGGCCTTCATGGCCCGCTCCGGGAAGATCTCGGTGGGCGGCGTGCCGGAAATCTCGTGGTACAGGGCCAGGTAGTTGTCGGGGGTCGGCGGAATGCGACGCTGCGCCAAGCGCAACAGGGCTTCCCGGGCGATTTCCGATGGCTGGGTGAAGTCGGACATAGAGCCTCGCGGTGGACACTGGGTGGGAGGGGAAAACCAACCCCCTCTGCCGGGGAGGGCAATTTGTGTCTTTTAAGTCTCTTATTGTACTAGGCCGTGTTCAAGGCCGTAGCGAATTAATTCCGCCGTGTTGTCCAAACGCATTTTGTCCAGCAGACGCTTGCGGTATTCGCTCACGGTCTTGACCGAAAGATTCAGCTCCTCGGCGATCTGGGTCAGGGTCTTGCCCGCCGCGATGCGTACCAGCACCTGGTATTCCCGGTCGGTGACCCGTTCGTGGGGCAGCTTGTCGGTGTCGTCGGCGATGGCGGCGGCCAGCTGCTCGGCCAGCACCGGACTGATGAAGCGCTTGCCCGCCGCCACCTGGCGGATGGCGGTGACCAGGAGTTCCGGAGCGCTTTGCTTGGTCAGGTAGCCGGCGGCGCCGGACTTGATGGCCCGCACCGCGTAGTGCTCCTCGGGATGCATGGACAGCATCAGCACCGGCTGACGGGGGAATTCCTTCTTGAGCTGCTTGAGAGTGTCGATGCCGTTGCGGTTGGGCATCGAGACGTCCAGCAGGAACACGTCCCAGGGCTGGCTGCGGGCCAGGCGCAGGGCGGCGGCGCCGTCGTCGGCCTCGCCCGCCACCACCAGGTCGTCGGTTTCCGACAGGATCTGGCGCAGGCCCTGGCGCACGATGGCGTGGTCGTCGGCGATCAGTACGTGAATTTTTTCGGCCATAGTGATTTGCTTAGAACAAGTCCCGCTGCCGCGTTTCCTCGCCGCTCGTCGCGGCGGCGGCCTTGGCCGGCAGGACCAGGGTCAGGTGGGTGCCGCCCTGCTCGCCGGTTTCGATGCGGAATTCCCCTTCCAGGCTGCGGCAGCGTTCGCGGATGCCGCGCAAACCGAAGGAACGGGGTTTGTGCAGGTCGGCCTCGGCGATGCCCCGGCCATTGTCGCGCACTTCCAGCCGCAACTGGCGCCCCTCCCGGTACAGGCGCAACACCACCAGGGAGGCATGGGCATGCTTGGCGACGTTGGTCAGGGCCTCCTGGACGATGCGGAACAGGGCCAGGGCGACGGCCGGGTCCAGGTCGTTGTCCTCGTTCGCCAACTCGCATTGGAAGCGGCAGGCGATGCCGGTGCGCTGGGTGAAGTCCTCGGCCTGGCACTCGATGGCCGCTTGCAGGCCGAATTCCTTGAGGATGCCCGGGCGCAGTTCCCGCGCCACCCGGCTGGCGGTGCCCATGGCCTGGTCCAACAGCCCCTCGATGGCCTGGGCCTTCTTGCGCAGGGGCGTGTCGCCCTCGGGCAGCTTGCCCGCCAGCAGGGCGGTTTCGATCTTGATGGCCACCAGCAGGCTGCCCAGTTCATCGTGGATGTCCCGGGCGATGCGCTCCCGTTCTTCTTCCTTGGCCGCCTCCAGGTACGAGGACAACTCGGCCAACTGTTCCCGCGACTTGCGCAGCGCCGCCTCGGTTTCCTTGCCCCGCGTGGTGTCGGTGGCGATGCCGTGCCAGTGCAGGCTGCCGTCTTCCTGCATCTGGGGCGTGGCGTGCAGGCTGATCCATTTGGGCTTGGCCTGGCTGCGCGGATGGATGCGGCCTTCCCAGTGGCAGGCGGTCAATTCCCGGGCCGACTCGACCAGGCTTTTTTCCAGACGCGGCCGGTCTTCCGGGGCGACCAGGTCCACCAGGCGGGCGAAGGAATTGGCCGAGCCCAGCAGCTCGTGGGGCTTGAGCCCCAGCAGCTTGTGGGCGCCTTCGCTGACGTAGATGAAGTGGCGGCCACCATCCGCCTGGCGGGCCAACTGGAAGGCCATGCCCGGCAGGTTGGCGGCCAGGGCGCGGAAGCGGTCCTCGCTGCCCTTGAGCATTTCCAGCGCCGTGGAATGGTCGGCGCGCAGGCGGGCGTCGCGGATTTCCCGCTCCAGGGCCGGCAGCAGGCGTTCCAACTGGAGCGGTGTGAAGCAGTCCCGGGCGCCGTGCTTCAAGGCGCGGACCACGTTTTTCTCGCTGCCGGTGTCGGCCAGGATCAACAGGGGCAGTTGCGGCGCCAGTTCCGCCAGCAGGCGTTGCACCTTTTGCAGGGACAGTCCCTCGACCCGGTGGGCGCACAGCAGGGCATCCCAGGTCTGGCCCTGGAGCAACTGGCATAACAGGTCGGGGTCGTCCACCGGCTGCACCTCCACCTTGTGGGCCTGGCCCAGGTGGGTTTGCAGCGCCGGCAGATGGCTCTCGTCCTGGTCCACCAGCAGCAGGCGGAGCTTGGTTTCTTTGAGCGGAGGAGGATTGGCCATCGGCGGGCGGGCAGGGAAATCGGGCGCGAAGATTCGCTGGCAAGTGTAGCGGAAAGGAACGGGCCGCCGGAGTTTCCTCGGCTATAATGCGCGCCGCTTCACACGCCGGCTTAGCTCAGTTGGTAGAGCAACGGTCTTGTAAACCGTAGGTCGTCAGTTCGATTCCGACAGCCGGCACCAACTCGAAAAACCCCGGAACCCCTTGTGGTTCCGGGGTTTTTATTTTTTGCGGCGGGCGCGGTGCGATGACGGTGGCCGGATTAAAGTCTGGGTCAAACCGTTCTTCCCACCCAAGGAGCACCCGTGACCATCGAAGCCAAACTGCATCGCGCCTTTGGCGCCTTGACCACCCTGAGCAATGGCCGCCATGTCTGGAATGCCGACGTGGACAAAACCCTGGGCTCCACCGATCAGGCCCCCGATCCCCATGACTTGCTGGATTCGGCCCTGGCGGCCTGCACGCTCCTGACCCTGGAGCTTTACATTCGGCGTCGGCAGTTGGCGGTGACGGACATCCGCGTCGAGATCGACCACGAGGAAGGCAAGAACGATCAGGGGCAGGTCCGCTACGCCCTGCGCCGGCGGCTTTACGTGACGGGCAGCTTGTCCGACGAGGAGCGGCAAAAGCTCTTGGAGATCGCCAACAAATGTCCCATCCACCGCGTCCTGAGCGGCGAGATCGGCATCGCCACCGAATTGGCGTGAGGGGCGGCCATGGCGCAAACGCAGACGACATTGCTGCATCTCGACGGCCGGGTCACGGACCTGGCGGGCGGCCTCCAGGTGCGCCGGCTTTTGCCTGCCGCTGCGCGGCGGGCCGTGGGGCCCTTCATCTTTTTCGACCACATGGGGCCGGCCGAGATCCCAGCGGAGACCGATAGCGACGTGGGCGGCCATCCCCACATCGGCCTGGCGACGGTGACCTATCTCTACGAGGGCAGCCTGATGCATCGGGACAGCCTGGGGTCGGTACAGGAAATCACGCCGGGGGCGGTGAACTGGATGACGGCGGGGAGCGGCATCGTGCACAGCGAGCGTACCCCGGAGGCCTTGCGGGGGCGATCGCGCCGCTTGCATGGCCTGCAACTGTGGCTGGCCTTGCCGCCCGAATTGGAAACCACCGCACCCGCGTTCCAACACGTGGCCGCCGAGGAAATTCCCCAGCTTGCGCCGGCCGATGGCGTCACGGTGCGGGTGTTGGCGGGTACCGCCTTGGGCGCCACCAGCCCGGTACGCACGGCCTCGCCGACGGTTTACCTGGATGTGCGTCTGGCCCCCGGCGCTGCGTGGACGCTGCCGCCCCTGGCGGAGGAACTGGCGATTTATGCGCCAACGGCGGATTACTGGCTCGACGACGTCGCCCTGCCCGCGCGGCAGATGGCGGTGTTGCCCGCAGGCAGCGGCGCCCGGCTAAGGGCAGGCGCCACGGAGACCCGTCTGGCCGTGATCGGCGGTGCGCCTCTGGCGCGGCCGGTCCGCATGTGGTGGAACTTCGTCGCCACGGACCGGGCCCGCATTGCCGCCGCGGCCAAGGCCTGGGCGGCCGGGGGCTTCGATCCCATTCCCGACGAAACGGACCGGATTGCCGCGCCGCCCTGGGTGGATTGACGGCTCAGACGTAGCCGAGGACACCCAACAGCGCGCCGCCGGCCAACAGCCAGAGGGGATTGAGGCGGCTGCGCCAGGAGATCAACGCCGCCGCCACGGTCAGCAGACCGGCCACGGCGTTGTGGTCGGCGAGGCGGATCATCACCCAGGCCGTGCAACACACCAGGCCTACGGTCAAGGGGGCGATGCCCTGCTGGATGCGCTGGCGCAGCGGGTGGTCGCGGAAACGCTGCCAGAGGCTGGCGATCACCCAGGTGAAGGCGGCACCGGGCAGGGACATGGCCAGGGTGGCGGCCAGGGCGCCGCCGACGCCCGCCACATGCCAGCCGATCAGGGTGATGAACAGCACGTTGGGTCCGGGCGCCGCCTGGGCAATGGCGAAGTAGTCCACGAACTGGCGCTCCGTCAGCCAGCCCTGTTGTTCGACGACGACCCGGTGGATTTCCGGCGTCAGGGCGCCGGCGCCGCCGAAGGCCAGCAGGGAGAGCAGGCCGAAGTGGATGACCAGGGCCAACAGCGCCGGACTCATGGGGACTCCCGGACCAGCCAGATGCTGCCGACCGCCAGCAGCGGCAGGGCCCAGAGCAGGGGCAGTCGCAGCAGGCCGATGGCGATGAAGGTCAGCACCATGAACAAGGGCGGTCGCCAGCGTCGCTGCTTGAGTTGGGGCAGGGCCATCTTCAAGGCCATGGCCAGGATCAGCCCCGCCGCCACGGAGGCGATGCCGTTCAGCGCCCCCTGCATGGCCGGCACCCGGCCGTAGTGGCCATAGATGAGGGCCAGCAACAGCACGATGACGATGGAGATGCCATAGAGGCCGATGAAAGCCGCCGCCGCGCCCTTGAGCCCGCCGAAGCGCTTGCCCACGGCGATGGACAGGTTGCTGATGTTGGGGCCGGGCAGAAATTGGCACAGCCCCAGGGTTTCGGTGAATTCCTGTTCCGTCAGCCAGCGGCGTTTTTCCACCAGTTCCCGCCGGGCGAAGGGCAGCACGCCGCCAAAGGCGTGCAGGGCGCAGGTCTGGAAGGCGATGAAGAGCTCGAACAGGGAGGGCGCGGCAGCGCGGGGCGATGGGCTTGCAGGCATGACGGGTTTCCGGGGTGGGCCCGCGATTATCCCGAAAAGCCTTACGGATCAAAATACTTGTGGAAATCCATGACTGGAGTAATAGGCGCCGCACTGGTAGAATGCGCCGTCTTTCCCTCCTCCAGTGTCGCGTCTGCGACCCCCTTCCCATGTCTGATACTGATTCCGCGCCCCAACCGGTGCGCTTTGACCAATTGGGTCTCGCCCCCGCATTGTTGCAAGCCCTGGAGGCCGTGGGTTACGAGACACCGTCGCCGATCCAGGCGGCCTGTATTCCCCATCTGCTGGCCGGCCACGACCTCTTGGGCGAGGCCCAGACCGGCACCGGCAAGACCGCTGCTTTCGCCCTGCCGCTGATGTCCCAGATCGACCTCAGCAAGCGCCAGCCCCAGGCCCTGATCCTGGCCCCCACCCGCGAACTGGCCATCCAAGTGGCCGAGGCGCTGCAAAGCTACGCCCGCTTCATGCCCGGTTTCCACGTGCTGCCCATCTACGGCGGCCAGAGCATGGTGGTGCAGTTGCGCCAGCTTGAACGCGGCGCCCACGTCATCGTCGGCACTCCCGGCCGGGTGATGGACCACCTGGAGCGCAAGAGCCTGGTGCTCGACGGCCTCAAGACCTTGGTGCTGGACGAAGCGGACGAAATGCTGCGCATGGGCTTCATCGACGACGTGGAGTGGATTCTCGAACACACCCCGGCCACCCGCCAGACCGCCCTGTTCTCGGCCACCATGCCCGAGGTGATCCGCCGCGTCGCCCGCAACCACCTGCGCGAGCCGAAGGAAGTGAAGATCAAGGCCGCCACCTCCACGGTGACGTCCATCCGCCAGCGTTATTGGCTGGTGAGCGGTTCTAGCAAGCTGGACGCCATGACCCGCATGCTGGAAGTGGAAGAGGACTTCGATGCCGCCATCGTCTTCGCCCGCACCAAGACCGCCACCGTCGAACTGGCCGAGAAGCTGGAAGCCCGGGGCTATGCCGCCGCCGCCCTCAACGGCGACCTGCAACAGGCCCAGCGCGAGCGGGTCATCGACCAGCTCAAGAACAAGCAACTGGACATCGTCGTCGCCACCGACGTGGCTGCCCGGGGCATCGACGTGCCCCGCATCAGCCACGTCATCAACTACGACATTCCCTACGACACCGAGGCCTATGTGCACCGGATCGGTCGTACCGGCCGCGCCGGCCGCACCGGCACTGCCATCCTGTTCGTGGCCCCGCGCGAAAAGCGCATGCTGCGCGTGATCGAACAGGCCACCCGGCAGCCCATCGAGGCCATGCAGCTGCCCAGTCCCGAGGCCGTGGCTGACCGTCGTGTCGCCCAGTTCAAGCAACAAGTGGTGGATGTGCTGGGCGAAGGCGAGGACCTGAGCTTCCTCGAGGACGTGGTGCAGCAGATCGTGCGCGAGCAGGGCATCGAGGCCGTCGAAGTGGCCGCCGCCCTGGCCTGGCTGGTGCAGCGCGAACGCCCCCTCAATCCCGACGCGGCCCGTCGCGGTCCGGCCGCCGCCGTGCGCAGCAGCGGCCCCGCCGCGGCTGCCATGCCCAGCGCCAGCGCCGAGAGCACCGCCGCTGCCCTGGCGCCCGTGGGCCCCGGCGCCGATCCCAACGATCCCTGGGCCGAGGCCCGGCGCCTGAAGCAGGAACGCAAGGCGGCGGAAAAGGCCGCCAAGGCCGCCACGACCAGTGCGCCGGCCTGGCGCGAGGAGCGTCCCCGTCCGGCGCCGTCCCGGGACGCCGGTTTCGGCAAGGTGCGCTATCGCATCGCCGTGGGCCGCAACGACGGTATCTCACCGAAGGACGTGGTGGGCGCCATCGCCAACGAGGCCGGCATCGAAAGCCGCTACATCGGCCAGATCAATCTGTTCAACGACTTTTCCACGGTGGAACTGCCCGACTCCCTCGGCAACGACGTGTTGGGCATCCTCAAGCGCATCCGCGTCCGGGGCAAGCCCATGGACCTGCAAGTGGATACCGGCGACGCTCCCGCGCGTGGCAGCCGTGATTTCGGCGATCGTGGCGATCGCGGTCCGCGCAAGCCTTGGGACGACCGTCCTCCCCGCCGGGATTTCGGTGATCGCGGCGACCGCAATGATCGTGGTGGTTATGGTGACCGCGACCGCGGCCAGCGTGGTTACGGCGACCAGCAACGGCAAGGCGGCCAGGGCCGCGGCGAGGGCGGCTTCAAGCGGCGCGAATTCGGCGACCGCAACGAGGGGGGCTACGGCGCCCGTCGCGAGGGCAGCGATTTCCCGCCCCGGGCGTCGCGCACGCCCCAGACCGACCGTCCCCGCCGCGAGGGCGGTGGCGGTTATGGTGGCGACAAGCCGGCCTACGGCAAGAAGCCCTTTGACAAAAAGCCCGAGGGGGAGCGCAGCTTCAAGCCCTTCGGCGATCGTCCGCGCAAGAAGTTCTGATCTTGGCGTGACGCGATCCCCATCCCGGCGGCTTTCCTGCTGCCGCGGTGGGGATTTCTTTGTCATATATGTTCTAATTCCGCCCCTTAGTTTCACCACAAAAAGAAACGACGTGTACCCCGGCAGAGAAGACAGGGGATCAGTCGATCGTGAAAAAAAATCTACCCGTTTTGCAGCAAGAACTGCCCTTTCCCAAGGGCAAGTACCTGGTGTCCCGCACGGACCTGAAGGGCGTCATCACCGTCGCCAACGACACGTTCGTCGAACTGAGCGGCTTTGGCCGCGACGAACTGATCGGCCGGAGCCACAACATCGTCCGCCATCCCGACATGCCGCCGGCGGCGTTTGCCGACTTGTGGCAGACCCTCAAGAAGGGGCGGCCCTGGCGCGGCACCGTCAAGAACCGCAGCAAGAGCGGCCACTACTACTGGGTTAACGCCCTGGTGGTGCCGGTCAAGCAGGAAGGCCAGACCGTGGGCTATATGTCCGTGCGGACCGAGCCCAGCCATGAGGACGTGCGCAAGGCCGAGGCGCTCTACGGCCAGCTGCGGCAGGCCGGTGCCGTCCTGCCCAAATCCCGCTCATGGCAGCAGATTTCCCTCGGCGCCCGCCTGCTGGGGCTGACCGGTTTTCTGGTGTCGGCCCAGGTCGTCACCCTGCTGTTGCACCACTTCGGTCCGGGCTGGGGCCTGACGGCGGGGGCGGTGGCCCGCGCCATCGACCTGATCGGCCTGGCCAGCGTCGGCGTCGGGGCGGCGACCATCGCCGTGCAGTCCGACATCCTCGGTGCCATGGGTCGCGTCATCACCTGGCTGGACCATATCGCCCAAGGCGACCTGACCGATGACATTCCGCTCCATCGCCATGACGAACTGGGGCGTATCCACACCGCCCTGGTGACCATGCAGACCCACCTCAAGGCCATGATGGCCGAGATCGCCGAATCCGCCACCGCCGTGCTGGGCAGCGCCGAGCATGTCCGCCTGGGCATGGGCGACGCCCACGGCAAGGCGGAAGGGCAGTCGGACGCGGTGAGCCGGATCGCTTCGGTGATGGAACAGATGTCGGTGTCCATCCGCGAGGTGGCCGCCGGCGCCGAGCAGGCGGCGGAAGCCGTGGAGGTGACCCAGACCCTGCTGCAATCGGCTTCCGCCGAAATGGCCCGCAGCCATGAGGCATCCCACCAGGTGGTG
This sequence comes from Denitratisoma sp. agr-D3, assembly GCF_054658675.1. NCBI lineage: Bacteria > Pseudomonadati > Pseudomonadota > Betaproteobacteria > Nitrosomonadales > Sterolibacteriaceae > Denitratisoma > Denitratisoma sp. agr-D3. The sequence continues at coordinate 474,596 of NZ_BAAGIA010000001.1, forward strand.
AACTCGGTGGCGACGGCCAGCGACACCATGGCGGCCCTGTTCCAGTCCCTGCATGCGATCGGCGTGGTGACGCGGACCATCCGCGAAATCTCCGACCAGACCAATCTGCTGGCCCTCAATGCCGCCATCGAGGCGGCCCGGGCCGGCGAGCAGGGGCGCGGGTTTGCCGTGGTGGCGGACGAAGTCCGCAAGCTGGCGGAACGGGCCGGCACCCAGACCGAGGAAATCAGCCGCACCGTGCAGGAAATCCAGCGGGTCACCAATCTCGCCGTGAGCGGCATGGCTTCGGCGACCGAAGGGGTGACGGTGACCGACAAGGCCATGGAACAGGCCCGCGCCAGCCTGACCCAGGTGGACGGCCAGGGCAATACCGTGGCCCGCATGTCCGGCGACATCGTGGTGGCGACCCGGGAGCAGGCCCTGGCCGGCGAGGACGTGGCGCGCCAGGTGGAGAGCATCGCCAGCGGCATCGAGGGCACGGTGAAGCAGATCGCCCAGGCCCGGGACCAGGCCGAGCAGATGCGCAACGTCGCCGGTCGGCTGCGGGAACTGGTAGGCTATTTCCGTTTGCTCCGCTGAGGCCGTCGCGCCGCCGGCGGCTGCTGGAGAGGAAGCGTGACGCCAAGGAGGACGCGGGGAATGGATGGGGATTGGCCGTGCTGAGATCAGCGCAGGGAGATTTTGCCCGGGATGGCGGGATCTTGGTCCGGGCGTTGATCCGGATGTTGATCCCAGGGTTCGCCCTGTTGTTCGTCCTGTGGTTCGCCCCGCTGCTGGCTGCCCGGGCCGAGCCCCCGTCCGCGCCGGCCAACGCCGTCGTGAGCGGGCGGGGCAGTGCCCTGATCCGCAATGGCGACCTGGCCCTGGCCCGTTGGCAGGCCACTGCCGATGCCCTCAAGAATGCCCTGGAAAGCCAGGGGGCCACCGTGCGCGGCGGCACCCTGGTCAGCAACGGCAATGTGTTCGAGACCCTCAGCGTCAGGACCGACGCCCGCACCCGGGACGTCCAGGTGCTGGAGGAATATCGGCAGGGGGACCAGTTGTTCATCTCCCTCCAGGCCACCTTGGAACCCGCCACCGCCACGGTCGCCTGCCCGGTGTCCTACCGCAAGCGGGTGTTGTTCGTCCCCATGCCCTTGCAGCATCCCGAGCAATTGAAAGGGGGCGAACCGGCCAATTTCCCTGCGCTGCTGGCGCGGCGACTGGCGGCGGGCATGACCGGGGACAATGCCACCTGGCTGGTGGACAACGCCGCGCCGCCGGTGGTGGGGGGGGATGGCCGGATCAATGCCGCCGCTCTAGGTGCCTTATTCGAGCGCCATCGCGCCCAGGCAGTAGTGGCCGGCGTGGTGCGGGGCTTTGCGCCGGCGGAAGGGGCGTGGTCGCTACTGCCCGGAACCGAGCGCACCCTGGACCTGGAACTGATGGTGTTCACCCTGCTCGCCGACGCGCCCCAATCCAGCCGCCGTTTTCGCTTCCGCCTGCCTGCCGCCGCAGCCTTCGGCCCGGCCCTGTCCCAGGCCTTGGCCGAGGCCGGTCGCTGGCTACAGGACGAGGTGGCCTGCCAGCCCTTTGCCGTCCGGGTCAATTGGACGGAGGGCACCCGCGTCGGTTTGGCCGCCGGCAAGGACGCCGGGCTGCGGGAAGGGGACGGCCTGGTGCTGTTGCGGCCGGGACGTAACGGCATGCTGGCCCTGCCTCTGGCTTCCGCCACGGTGCGGGTGGTGGAGGCCGACCAGGCCAGCGCCGAGGCCAGTACCCGGAGCGGGGAATTGGGGGTCCAGGCGGGGGATGTGGCTGTTTCCCGCTAATTTCTTTATTTTCAATTAGCTGGGGATTAATCCTGATGTTCAGTTTAAGTTTCTGAGGATTTTGCCGTTACGCTGGGTATTCCTTCCCCACGTCCGTAAGCCCCATGCGCCACCTCAGACTTCTTGGACTGCTCACCCTGACGCTGCTCATCGGCACGGGTTGTGTTTTCCAGCGCGCTGCTGCACCGGCGCCGGCGCAGGCGGTCGTGCCGGAGGACCCGTCCCAAAAAGAGGACCATGTGGTGACGGCCAAGGGCTACGGCATCGTGGCCGCCCAAGGTGCCGTTTCCCTCGACCAAGCCAAGTTGCTGGCCATGCGGGCGGCCAAGGTGGACGCCTATCGCAACCTGGCCGAGCGCCTACAGGGCCTGCGGGTCAACAGCAGTTCCAACGCCACCGCCTTCGCTTCCCAAGGGGATGCGGTGCAGACCAGCGCCGAATACTTCGTGCGCGGCGCCCGGGTGGTGAGTATCGCCCCGGTGCGCGACGGCATCTACGAAGCCGTGGTGGAGCTGGACCTGGACAATCCCAGCGCCGGCGTGTCCTTCACGCCGCCGCCGGTGGCCGTGGCGGAGCCCAGTAAAGACACCAAAAAGAAGAAATCCTTCAGCCTGTTCAATTTATTCGGGGAGTAATCCATGAAACTGGGATCGAGTCTGACCATCGTCCTGCTGTCCGCCCTACTCGGGGCTTGCGCTTCCGCACCGACTCCCCCCGTGGCCGACAGCGTCGCCAAGCCGGTGGAGCCGGTTGCCGCCGAGGCCAAGAAGCCCGAGCCCGTCGTCGAGGCGGAACCCGCCAAGCCCGAGCCCGCCAAGGAAGTGGTGGCGGAGCCCGCTGTCCAGGAGCCGGCCAAGGAAGCCGTGAAGGAACCGGTCAAGGCCGCCGCCAAGCCCGAGGCACCGCCGAAGGCCGTCGTCACCTACGGTCCCAACAATGCGGGCGCCACCATCGTCGCCGATGGCGCGGTGTGCTGCATCGGCAACGGCCCCGGTTGCGACTGCGACGTGGAAAAGGAAAAGGTCATCGTCTTCGTGGACAAGCCGGTGGAGGAGTGCACCCGCAGCACCCGCACCATCCGCCAGATCGAGAATTGCCCCAACTGCAACGCCTTCCCGGTGGTGATCCGGGAAAAGGGTAGTTGCGCCACCAACTGAGGACAGGTCCTGTCACGGAACCGCGCCGACCCACGGGATAACGGAAAGAGAATCGCCATGAAAAAACATACCGCCTTTGCCCTTGGCCTCCTGGCCACCCTGACCCTGGCCAGCGGCCCCCTGCGCGCCGACGCCGAGGACGGCCCCCTGGCTGCCCCCACCCTCAACCTCGGCCAGCTCAGCACGTCGGGCAAGTTGAGCCTGATCGCCTCCTTCCTGGCCGACCAGCTGGCCCACAACCGGGACCTGAAGAACGTCTCGGAAAGCCGTATCGCGGTCACCTCCTTCGTCAATCTGCAAACCCTGAAGGAGACCAACAAGATCGGCATGCTGTTGTCCGAGAACATGATCCACGACTTCCAGGTGCGCGGCTTCCCCGTGGTGGACTTCAAGACCCTGCCCTTCATCCAGGTCACGCCGGCGGGCGACTTCATTTTCAGCCGCCGGGTGGATGAACTGCGCAGCGAGTACAGCATCAACTACTTCCTCACCGGCACCTACAGCAACAACTCCGACGGCGTGGTGATCAACGCCCGCCTGCTGGACGCCAGGACCGCCCTGGTGGTATCCAGCGCCCAGGCCTTCATTCCGGCCAAGGACGCCTCCCGCCTGCTGGCCGAGTTCCGCGAGCCGCCGGTGGAAAAAATCTACATCGACCGTCCTGCCGTGCCGGCCGTGCCCAACAACCCGGTGTCCTTGCGGGCTTACTGATCCGCCCCGAGGCTTTCCACCGCTGGCTGCCGCGTTCTGCGGCAGCCATGAAAAACGGGAAACCCGATATTGGGTTTCCCGTTTTTCATGGCGTCGGCCATCAGTCCTGCGCCGCGACGCCGGCCGCCTGGGCCTCGATGCGCAGGGGCGGGGCGTAGCCGGTGGGCTTGTCGCCGAGAGGATGCTTGCCGGCCAGCATGGCCTGCATGCCCGGCGTGAAGAAGGTGTAGGGAAAACTCGCTGCGGGACGGCTGGCGGCTTCGAGCCTGGCCGACAGAGCCTCGGGGATGGTGAAGTCGAGGGCTTGCAGATTGTCTTCCAACTGGCCTGACTTGGTGGCCCCCACCAGCACCGAGGCGACGCCGGGCCGGTTAGCCACCCAGTTGATGGCCACCTGGGCCATGCTGCGGCCCAGTTCCGCAGCCACTTGCTCCAATTCGGCGACCAGGGCGAAATTGCGTTCGTTGAACTTGGCGAAAGCGGGATTGCCGCTGCTGTTAAGGGTTTGCAGGCGGCCCTCGCCGAACTGGCCCTGGCTGGAAGGGCGGTACTTGCCCGAGAGCAGGCCGCTGGCGAGGGGGCTCCACACCATGATGCCCATGCCGTGGCCGGTGGCCAGGGCGGTGTATTCCTGCTCGATGGCGCGCTCTGCCAGGGAGTATTCCAGTTGCAGGGTGGACAGGGGCTCGTAGCCGCGCCACTCGGCCAGGGCCTGGGCCCGGCTGGCGTACCAGGCGGGCACGTCGGAAAAGCCCACGTGGCGCACCTTGCCCGCCCGCACCAGGTCGTCGAAGGTGCGCATCACTTCCTCCACCGGGGTCACCATGTCCCAGGTGTGGAGCAGGTAGAGGTCGATGTAGTCGGTGCCGAGACGACGCAGGGAACCCTCCACTGCCCGCAGGATGTTCTTGCGGCCATTGCCGCCGGCGTTGGGATTGTCGGGGTCGGCGCTGTAGGAAAACTTGGTGGTGATCACCAGCCGGTCCCGCAGCTGCCGCTCGCGCATGAATTCGCCGATCCAGGTTTCGCTGATGCCGTTGGTGTACAGATCGGCGGTGTCGATCAGGTTGCCGCCGGCATCCACGTAGGCGTTGAACAATTGCCGGGCGGTTTCCTTGTCGGCACCCCAGCCCCAGTCGGTGCCGAAGGTCATGGTGCCCAGGGCCAGGCGGCTGACGCGCAGGCCGGAGCGGCCGAGGGTGAAGTATTGATGCAGGCTCATGGCGGGTTTCCTTTCGAGGTTAATGACGATGGAAACATTGTGGCCACTTTTTATTACAAGAAAAATTGGCGTAATCTTTACGATGAATCAACCATGAATTGATAATCGTGAAAATCAACCAACTCGACGGCTACGTCGCCTTCCTGGCCGTGGCCCGCAGCCGCAGTTTCACCGCCGCCGCCGCCCAGCTGGAGGTCTCGCCCCAGGCGGTGAGCCAGGCGGTCCGGGCCCTGGAGGAACGCTTGCAGTCGCGCCTGCTCAACCGCACCACCCGTAGCGTGGCCCTGAGCGAGGCTGGCGAACGTTTCATGGCCAAGGTCGGGCCCGCCCTGGCCGACCTGCTGGAGGCCCAGGAATCCCTGCGGGAGCTGCGGGATAGGCCCTCCGGCCTGTTGCGCATCAACCTGTCCCGGGCCGCCTTCACCGCCGTGATCCGTCCTCGGCTCGGGGAATTCCATCGTCTCTACCCCGAGCTGGGGTTGGAGTTGGGCTTCGACGACGGCTTGGTGGACATCGTCGCCGAGGGCTACGACGGCGGCATCCGACTGGGGGAGGCGGTGGCGCGGGACATGGTCAGCGTGCCCCTGAGCCGACGCGAGCGCAGCGTGGTGGTCGCCGCGCCCGAGTATCTGGCGCGCAAGGGCACGCCGCGCACCATTGCCGACCTGGCCGGCCACGATTGCATTCGCTTCCGCATGCCCAGCGGCGGCGGCATCTACCGCTGGGAACTGGTGTCGGGCAAGGAGGCCGTGGCGGTGGATGCGCCGGGCACGGCCACGGCCAACGACACGGATGCCCTCATCGCCATGGCCCGGGCGGGCATGGGCCTGGCCTACGTGCTGGGCAGCAATGCCGAGCCCTGGCTGGCGACGGGGGAGCTGGTGGCGGTGCTGGACAAGTACATGCCCAGTTTTCCCGGTTTCCATTTTTATTACCCGTCCCGCCATCAACTGCCGGCCAAGCTGCGCTGCTTCCTCGACTTCTGGAAGGCGGCCTAGGCCGCTGAGGCCGTCTGGCTAAGGCTGAACGTCGAAGTCGCAGTCGCAGCCCTTGCCGGCGGCGATCCAGCGGCGGAACAGGGCGGCCAGCGGACGGGAAAACCAGGTGGGCAGGGGCAGATGCCGCTCGGGATGGGCCGCCAGGCCGCAGTGGTAGCGGCTTTCGCTGTCGGTCCAGAACAGGGCGGGACAAGGGCCGTGGCGGCGGCGGAACAACAGGCGGCCGGCGGGGCAGGTTTCCACCGCGCAGCAAACGCCGCAACCGTTGCAGGGCTTGCCCCAGGCCGGCTTGGCCGGGACGTCCCGGTGCAGGGTAACGGTCTGCACCGGCATGGCGGTCAACGCTGACGGTTGATGGCGTCCCGCGTGTCCAGGGCGGCCTGGCGGGCGACGGCGGCGTAATCCTCGCCCTGGCCGGCGTAGAGGATGGCGCGGGAGGAGTTGATCATCAGGCCGGTGCCGGCCGTGGTGCGGCCGGCCTGGACGGTGGCGGCGATGTCGCCGCCCTGGGCGCCGATGCCGGGCACCAGCAGGGGCATGTTGCCCGTGATTTCGCGCACCCGGGCGATCTCGGCGGGGAAGGTGGCGCCCACCACCAGGCCGATCTGGCCGGTGCGGTTCCATTCAACCGCGAGGCGGGCGACCCGCTCGAACAGTCGCTCTTGTCCATTGGCACCGTCCACGTGCAGAAACTGCAAATCGCTGCCGCCGGGATTGGAGGTGCGACAGAGCAGGATCACCCCCTTGTCCGGGTAGGCCAGCCAGGGCTCCACCGAGTCGCGGCCCATGTAGGGGCTGAGGGTCACGGCGTCGGCGCGAAAACGTTCGAAGGCTTCGACGGCGTACTGCTCGGCGGTGCTGCCGATGTCGCCGCGCTTGGCGTCGAGGATGACGGGAATGCCGGGATGGACGGCGTGGATGTGGCCGATCAGGTCCTCCAGCTGGTCCTCGGCGCGGTGGGCGGCGAAGTAGGCGATCTGGGGCTTGAAGGCACAGACCAGGTCGGCGCTGGCGTCCACGATGTCCTTGCAGAACTCGAAGATGGCGTCACTGCGGCCCTTGAGATGGGCGGGGAACTTGGCCGGATCGGGATCGAGGCCGACGCAAAGCAGGCTGTTGTTGCGACGCCAGGCGGCGTCCAGGGTGGCGGTGAAGGTCATCATTCGTGTTCCTGGTTGATGCTGTTGGCCCAGCACAGGGCCTCGGTCAGATGGCGGTTGACGATATGGTGGTCCAGGCCGGGCAGGGTCGTCAGCAATTGGTGGCAGGTGGCGCCGTCGCCGGCCTCCAGGGCCTGGGCCAGGGCCAACAGGGTGCCCAGCCTGCCCTGGCCGCCGGTCAGGGCGTCCTGAATTTCCTTGGCGAGGTGGATGCTCTTGAGGATGTCCTCCATGGCCACGCCGATCAGGGCCGGCACCAGGGAGACGATGCCCACCAAAAAGGCCTGGTCGCCGAAGTCCCGTTGACGGCTGACGTGGCCGGCCAGGAGTTCCATCAGTCGGCCGCGGCTGGCGGCCATCATCATCAGGGGGCTGATGCCCTTCTGGCCCGAGGGGTTGGTGTACAGCATCAGTTGCAGCCAACGCTGGAACTGACGGCGGCCGAGCACGGCGATGGCGTGACGCAGGGAGCTGACCCGTTCGCGACAGCCGGTGGCCACCGAGTTGGTGAGCCGGATCAGGTTCAGCGCCAAACCCGGTTCCTGCTTCAAGGCGCTTTCCAGCCGATCCGTTTCCTCCCCTTCCAACACCAAGCCCATCAGCCGCATCAAGGCCAGTTGGGAATGGCCCAGCTTGCGGCCCTCGACGATGGAGGGATGGGCGAAGTAATAGCCCTGGAACAGGTCGAAGCCGAGGCCGTGGCAGTACTCCGCCTGTTCCCGCGCATCGACTTTTTCCGCCAGCATCTGCACCGGCCATTGCTTGAGCTTGGCGGTGGTGAGGGCCAGGGCGGCGGGGTCATAGGGCAGGATTTCCACCTTGACGATGTCCACCTGGTCGAGCAGGGGCTTGAACTTGTCTTCGTAGTTGACGAAGTCGTCCAGGGCCAGGGTGAAGCCCCGGGCCTTGAGATCGCGGCAGCGCTCGACGATGGCCGGCGTGATGTCCACGGTCTCCAGCACTTCCAGCACGATCTTGTCCGGCGGCAGGATTTCGGGAATGTCGGACAGCAGCAGGGCTTCGTCGCAATTGAGGAAGCCCTTGTAGGGGCCGAGGGCCTGCTCGATGCCCAGGTCGGCGAAGGCATGGCTGATGACGCTGGCACTCGCCACCAGGTCGTCCTCCACCCGCGCCACGTTCTGGCGGCCGGTGCGGAACAGCAGTTCGTAGGCGTAGAGCTGGTTCTGGCGGTCGAGGATGGGTTGGCGGCCGAGGAAGATCTCCTCGCCGCGCTCCGGGGTGTTCATGTGTAGCGGATGTCCAGTCCGGGCCAGGCGGCTTGCAGGGCGGCCTTGAACTCGGCCTGGATGCGAGCCAGGGCCCGGTCGTTGTCGGCTTCGAAGCGCAGCACCACCACCGGGGTGGTGTTGGAGGCCCGGGCCAGGCCGAAGCCGTCGGCGTATTCGGCGCGCACGCCGTCGATGGTGTTGAGTTCCTTGGCCGTGGGGAACTTGCCGTCCTTCTGCAACTTGGCCACCAGGGCGTGGGGTTCGCCTTCCGCCATCTTGATGTTGAGTTCGGGGGTGGAGGTGGCGTTGGGCAGATGCTTGAGGGGCCAGTTGGCACCGCCGTGTTGTGGGTGCCAGCGGGAGACGATTTCCAGCAGGCGGGCGCCGGCGTAGAGGCCGTCGTCAAAACCGTACCAGCGTTCCTTGAAGAACACGTGGCCGCTCATTTCGCCGGCCAGGGGGGCACCGGTTTCCTTGAGCTTGGTCTTGATCAGGGCGTGGCCGGTGTTCCACATCAGGGGCACGCCGCCCTGGAACTTGACGGACTCGGCCACCCAGCGGGAGCACTTCACGTCGTAGATGATCTGGGCGCCGGGGTTGCGGGTCAGCACGTCGGCGGCAAACAACATGAGCTGGCGGTCGGGAAAGATGATTTCGCCGTCCTTGGTCACCACCCCCAGGCGGTCGCCGTCGCCGTCGAAGGCCAGGCCCAGCTCGGCGTCGCCCTTCTTGAGAGCGGCGATCACGTCCTTGAGGTTTTCGGGTTTGGACGGATCCGGGTGGTGGTTGGGGAAGTTGCCGTCCACCTCGCAGAACAGTTCGGTCACCTCGCAGCCCATGCGGCGGAACAGTTCCGGCGCAAAGCCGCCGGCCACGCCGTTGCCGCAGTCCACCACGATCTTCATCGGGCGGTCGAGCTTCACATCGGAAACGATGCGTTGCAGATAGGCTTCCTTCACGTCGGCCTTGCTCAGGCTGCCGCGACCTTCGGCGAAGTCGTTGCGTTCAATGCGCTTGCGCAGATCCTGGATCAGTTCGCCGAACAGGGTCTGGCCGCCCAGCACCATCTTCAGGCCGTTGTAGTCCGGCGGGTTGTGGCTGCCGGTGACGGAGACGCAGCCATCCACCCCCAGATGATGGGCGGCGAAGTAGGTGACCGGGGTCGGCACGCAGCCGATGTCCACCACATCCACGCCACAGGCCAGAATGCCTTCCGCCAGGGCGGCGGACAGGCTGGGGCCGGAGAGGCGGCCGTCGCGGCCGATGGCGATGGTCTTGAGACCCCGGGCCACGGCTTCGGAGCCGATGGCGCGGCCGATGGCGCGGACGGAGCCGGTGGTGAGGGTTTTGCCGACGATGCCGCGAATGTCGTAGGCCTTGAAGATTTCGGGAGCGGGCAGGGTCATGACGGTTCCGGTCAGTGCAGGATTTGGGCGTAGTTGGCGGACTCGGGGGGCGAGGGCGAGGCATGGTGCAAGACCAGGCGCCAGCCCAGGGGCCCTTTGAGGAAAATGTTGGTGGCGACCACCGGCGCCAGGTTGTCTTCTTCCTGGCCTTCCACGGTGATTTTTTCCACCACGCTATGAATGGCGGTGAAGGGATTGACCACGGCAGACAAGGTGTGGATGCGGAAATGCAGCCGGGCGCCGCCTTCGAACACGGCCTGCCAGGCTTCCCGCACATTGGCGTAGCCGGAGATGCGCGGACCGCCGGGGGCGACGTAGACCACTTCCTCCTCGTCGCACCAGACCGCCATCAGGGCTTCCAGGTCGGCTCGTTCGATGGCCTCGTAGAAGGCGGCCTCGGCGTCCTGGGGGGTGGCGAAGAAGGTCTTGTTGGCGGGCATGCTCAGGTACTCATTCAGACGCTCATGGCGGCGAGCACCCGGTCGGGGCTCAGGTCTTCCAGGCAATGGAGATGCCCCAGGGGACATTCCCGCTTGAAGCAGGGGCTGCACTCCAGATGCAGGCTGAGTATTTTCGCATGGCTCGACAGGGGCGGCGTGTAGATCGGGCTTGAGGAGCCGTAAAGGGCGATCAGGGGCCGGGCCAGGGCGGCGGCCACGTGCATCAGGCCGGAGTCGTTGCTGACCACCCAGCGGGCGTCCGCCAGCAGGTCGATGGCCTGGTCGAGGCTCGTTCGGCCGCACAGGTTGACCACGTCTTCGCTGGCCGCCAGGCCGGCGATGTCGTCGCCGTTGGCGGCGTCCTTGGCCGAACCCAGCAGCCACACCGGCGAGCGGGGCGAGGCCAGGCGTCGGGCCAGTTCCGCATAGTGGCGGCTGGGCCAGCGCTTGGCTGGGCCGTACTCGGCGCCGGGGCAAAAAATATAGGGCTTGACCTCTTCGGCCAGGCCCAGGGCGCGGCGGGCGGCCAGTCGCTGCTCCGGCGTGGAGGACAGGCGGGGTTGCGGCAGGGGGCGGGGCAAGGGTGCGCCGACGGGTTCCGCCAAGGCGGCGTAGCGTTCCGCCAACTGGGGCAGGGCGGCCTTGTCCAGCAGATGTCGCTGGTTGAGCAGGCCGTAGCGGGCCTCGCCCTGGTAGCCGATGCGGCGCGGGATGCCGGCGAAAAACGGGACCAGGGCCGATTTCCAGGAGTTGGGCAGGACGAAGGCCTGCTCATAGCCCTCCGCCGCCAGGGACTTGCCCAGGGCGCGGCGGGCGAAAAAGGCGAAATCACCGTGGCCGAAGGGATTGGTGATGACCCGCCGCACTTCGTCCATGCGGTCAAAAAGGGGGGCGGACCAGCCCGGGGCGAGCACGTCGATGACCGCGCCCCGCTGTGCCAGGCGCGTCAGCAGCGGCTGGGCCAGCAAGGTGTCGCCGATCCAGGAGGGGGCGACGACGAGGGTTTTCTTGGGCATCAAGGGAGAGCCAATGGCCGAGACACAAAAAACGGACAGGGCTCAATCCGCTCGATATTCAGCCCCGACACTGGCTTGCTGTGAGCGACGTCGCACAGGTGCATGGTGATATCGAGCGCAGCAAGCACATTAAATCCCCCACCCCGGGGCGGGGTCGGGGGTGGGGGGCATGGAAGTACCACTGACTTTCATGAATGAAAGTCAGTGGTGTCCCTTGGGGCGTTCGCCGGTGAAGGTGTAGGTGGCGCCGCAGTAGGGGCACACGGCCTTGCCGTCCTCGTTCTTCAGCACGTCGAGGAAGACCCGGGGATGGCGGGCCCAGAGGGGCGCACCGGGGCGGGGGCAATGGAGGGGCAGATCGTGGGCGGTGACGTTCACGTCGCGGACGGAATCGTCGACGGGGGCTTGCGCTGCTTTGCTGACGGCGGTCATGAAGGATTCCTCAGATGTAGGAAAGCCAGTCGCGGTGCGCGGCGGACTTGCCGCTCACCACGTCGAAGAACTTGGCCTGCAACTTGGCCGTGATGGGGCCGCGCTTGCCGGCGCCGATGGTGCGGTTGTCCAGCTCGCGGATGGGCGTCACCTCGGCGGCGGTGCCGGTGAAGAAAGCCTCGTCGGCGATGTAGATGTCGTCCCGGGTCAGGCGGCGGCTCTTTACTTCCATGCCCAGCTCGGCGGCCAGGGCGATGATGGTGGCGCGGGTAATGCCGGTCAGGGCGGAGGCGATCTCGGGTTCGTAGATCACACCGTCCTTGACGATGAACAGGTTCTCGCCGGCGCCTTCGGCCACGAAGCCCTCGGTGTCCAGCAGCAGGGCTTCATCGTAGCCGTCGGTGGTGGCTTCCAGGTTGGCCAGGATGGAGTTGGCGTAGGTGGCGGCCAGCTTGGCGCGGGGCATGATGGAATTGACGTGGGCGCGGGCGTAGCTGGAGGTCTTGATGCGGATACCCTTCTCCAGGCCGTCCTCGCCCAGGTAGGCGCCCCAGGGCCAGGCGGCCACGGCCACGTGCACGGTGGCGCCCTTGGTGGAGATGCCCATCTTTTCCGAGCCGTAGAAGGCGATGGGGCGCAGGTAGCAGGATTCCAGCTTGTTGGCGCGCACCACTTCCAGTTGGGCTTCCATCAGTTCTTCCAGGCCGTAGGGGATGTTCATCATGTAGATGCGGCCGGAGTTGAGCAGGCGCTGGGTGTGTTCCCGCAGACGGAAGATGGCGGTGCCGGAGTCAGTCTTGTAGGCCCGGACGCCCTCGAATACCGACAACCCGTAGTGCAGGGAATGGGTCAGTACGTGGGTGGTTGCTTCACGCCAGGGGACGAGCTTGCCGTCGTACCAGATGAAGCCGTCGCGGTCGGCCATGGACATTTGGGGTTCTCCAACAGAGGGTTGAGTCGTCACGGGGACGACCAAAGAGGGAGATTTTACCGGATTGAGGGCCAGGGAAGGGCGTTGCGGAGGCAGCGCGCGGCCACGGGTAAAATGCCCGCATGGACAGAATCTGGAAACCCAACGTCACCGTGGCCGCCGTCATCGAACGGGAGGGCCGTTATCTGCTGGTGGAAGAGGAAACCGAGAACGGCATCCGCTTCAACCAGCCCGCCGGACACCTGGACCAGGGCGAATCCCTGGTTGCCGCCGCCAGCCGCGAGGCCCTGGAGGAAACCGCCTGGCACTTCACCCCCACCGAACTGGTCGGGGTGTACCAGTGGCCCCGGCCCCAGGGGGACATCACCTACCTGCGCTTCGCCTTCACCGGCGTGCTTGGCACTCACGAGGCCGACCGCGCCCTGGATACGGGCATCCTGCGGGCCGTGTGGCTAACCCCGGCGGAAATCGAGGCCAGTCAGGAACGCCACCGTAGCCCCCTGATCTGGCAATGTGTTCAGGACCACATGGCGGGCCGGCGCTTTCCGCTGGACCTGATCCGCCACTACGATTGAGTGTCCGCACTGCATGTCCCGCCGTTTTGCCAGCCTCTGCATTGCCGTCCTGCTGCTGACGACGGGCGGGTTGTGCTGGGGCGATGAGTTGGTTACCGTTTGTTTCAACTACGGTTGCGCCAGCGAGGCGGTGGCGGTGTTTTCCGAAGCGCGCCTCCGCCTCCTGCGGGACAGCCTGGCCCTGGCCGCGAGTCCGGAGCAGGAGCGGGCGCTGTTGACCTTGGCGGTGGGCAGCCTTTATGGCTGGGCCGGCGAGCAGACGCCGATCCATGCTGACCGGGGCGGCAACTATGCCGACGAAGGGGAATACGGCACCATGGATTGCATTGACCATTCCCTCACCACCGAACGGTTCTTGAAAGTACTGGAAAGCCGCCACATGCTGCGCTTCCACCGCTTGGCGGGACGGGTGCATCGGCTACGGCACCTGGTGATGGAACACAATGCAGTGGCCATCGACGAGATCAACAGCGAGGATGGCGAGGCCCCGGTGCGTTACGTGGTGGATAGCTGGTACGTGGATAACGGCAAGCCGGCATTGGTCATGCCCTTGCAAAACTGGATGGATGGAGAGGGACCGGATGTCTGATGAAAATAACCTTTCCCCCAGCCCCTTTCCCAAGGAAAGGGGTGACGGGGATTCGCTGCGCTCCGGCGAGATGAACGCGCCCGCCCTGGGGCGGCCCGGCGGCGGGCGGGGAACCGTAGTCGTCGGCATGTCCGGCGGGGTGGACTCGTCGGTGGCGGCGCTCCTGCTCAAGCAGCAGGGCTACAAAGTGATCGGCCTGTTCATGAAGAACTGGGAGGACGATGACGACGACGAGTACTGCTCTTCGCGCCAGGACTTGATCGATGCGGTGTCCGCCGCCGACACCATCGGCATCGAGATCGAGGCGGTGAACTTCTCCGCCGAGTACAAGGAACGGGTCTTCGCCGAATTCCTCAAGGAATACCAGGCGGGCCGCACGCCCAATCCCGATGTGCTGTGCAACGCCGAAATCAAGTTCAAGGCCTTCCTCGACCACGCCCTGCGCCTCGGCGCCGACCGCATCGCCACCGGCCACTACGCCGGTGTGCGGGAGTTCCAGGGCAAATATCAACTGCTCAAGGCCGAGGATGGCAGCAAAGACCAGAGCTATTTCCTCTATCGGCTGAACCAGGCCCAGTTGTCCAAGGCGATGTTCCCCCTGGCCGATCTCTACAAGCGCGACGTGCGCAAGATGGCCGCTGACGCCGGTCTGGCCAACCACGCCAAGAAGGACTCCACGGGCATCTGCTTCATCGGCGAACGACCCTTCCGCGAATTCCTGCAACGCTACCTGCCGACCCAGCCCGGGGAAATCCGCAATCTGGATACGGAGCAGGTCATGGGCCAGCACCAGGGCCTGATGTACCACACCCTGGGCCAGCGCGACGGACTCGGCATCGGCGGCGTCAAGGGTGCACCGGAACTGCCTTGGTACGTGGCGAAAAAGGACATGGACAAGAATGTGCTCTACGTGGTCCAGGGCCATGATCATCCCGCCCTGTTGCAGGACCGCTTGACCGCCATCGACCTGTCCTGGGTCTCCGGCGAGGCACCCCATACCCACTGGGTGTACGCCGCCAAGACCCGTTATCGTCAGCCCGACGCCCCCTGCGAGGTGGAGCGGGTGGACGCCGACACCTGCGACGTGGACTTCGCCGCGCCCCAATGGGCGGTGACGCCGGGCCAGAGCGTGGTGATCTACGAATCCCGAGTTTGTCTCGGTGGCGGCATTATTCGCTGAACCGATACATTGCCAAAATGAAAGGGGCTCGGTGTTACCGAGCCCCTTTGCTTGGTTACTTTGGTCCGACGAATTTCTTAGCTCAGGCCGAGTAACTCCACTTCAAACACCAGGGTGGCGTTGGGGGGGATCACGCCGCCGGCGCCGCGGGGGCCGTAGCCCAATTCCGGGGGGATGGTCAGCTTGCGCTTGCCGCCCACCTTCATACCCTGCACGCCTTCGTCCCAGCCGGCGATGACCCAGCGCTTGCCGAGGGGGAATTCAAAGGGTTCGTCCCGGTCCAGGCTGGAGTCGAACTTTTGGCCGTCGGTGAGCCAGCCGGTGTAATGCACGCTGACCTGGTGGCCGACTTCGGCCACGTCGCCTTCGCCGACGACGATCTCTTCGATCACCAGGCCGCTGTCGGTGGTGGTGGTACTCATGGTTTTTCCTTTTTGCTTGGGTTTAGGGCCGCGCCAGCAGGGGCGGCGGGTTGAAGATATGGTCTGCGTTCAGGGGCGGCAGGGGCCGGGAGAAATAATACCCTTGGAACTTGCGGCAGCCGTAGTTCATCAGCACGCCCAACTGGGCGTCGGTTTCAACCCCTTCCGCCAGGATGTCCAGGCCCAGGTTGCGGGCCAGGCCAATGATGGCCGAGACGATGGCGGCGTCTTCCTTGTCGTCGCACAGGTCGCGAACGAAACTCTGATCCACCTTCAGCTTGTGCACCGGGAAGCGCTTGAGGTAGGCCAGGCTGGAATAGCCGGTGCCGAAGTCGTCGATGGCCAGGTTGACGCCCATGCTGGCCAGCTCGCCGAGGCGGGATAGGGTTTCCTCCACGTCCTGCATCAGGGCGCCCTCGGTGATTTCCAGTTCCAGCAGGGAGGCGGGCTGGCCCGTATCCACCAGGATGTTGCGGATGGTGTCCACCAGCTCCTTTTGGCGGAATTGGCGGGGCGAGAGGTTCACCGAGACGGGAATCGCCGGGCGTCCTTCGTCCTGCCATTGGCGGTTCTGACGCATGGCCTCGTGCAACACCCATTCACCGAGGGGAACGATCAACCCGGTTTCCTCGGCGACGGGGATGAACTCTCCCGGCGAGATCATGCCGTGCTCCGGGTCGTTCCAACGCACCAGGGCCTCGGCACCGCATACCGCCGAGCGCTCCAGGTCCACCAGGGGCTGGTAGTGGAGCAGCAGTTCGCCCCGGGCGATGGCGGTGCGCAGGCGATGTTCCAGGTTGAAGAAGCGGGTCGCCTCGTCGTTCATGCGCGGCGTGAAGAACTGGAAGTTGTTCCGTCCCGCCGCCTTGGCGTGGTACATGGCGGTGTCGGCATTGCGCATCAACTGCATGGCCTCGGTGCCGTCGTCGGGGAAGACGCTGATGCCGATCGAGGGGGTGATTTGCAGGGCGTGGTTGTCGATGTAGGTGACGGGCGCCAGGGCGGCGATGATCTTTTCCGCCACCATCACCGTGTCGTCCAGGCTGCCGATCTCGTTCAACACCACGACGAATTCGTCGCCGCCGAGGCGGGACACCGTGTCCACGCTGCGTACCGCGCCCCGCAGCCGGTCGGCGATGTTCTTCAGCAGCTCGTCGCCGATGGCGTGGCCGAGGGAGTCGTTGATGGACTTGAAACGGTCCAGATCGAGGAACAGCACCGCGCCCCGGGTATTGCGGCGTAGGGCCTGGTTGATCGCCTGGCCCAGGCGGTCCTGGAGCAGGGCCCGGTTGGGCAGGCCGGTCAGGGTGTCGTGGTGGGCCAGGTGCCAGATGCGCTGCTCGGTCTGCATGCGCTCGAAGATTTCGTCCTGCAACTGGGCATTGGCGGTGGCCAGCTCCAGGGTGCGTTCCTGCACGCGGTTTTCCAATTCGTCGCGGCTTTGGCGCAGGGCCTCTTCCGCCAGTCGGCGCTCCGTGACGTCCTCGAAAATCCAGATGGCCTCGAGGCCGGTGCTTTCGTCCTCGCGGGTGCGACGACCCGAGATGCGCAACCAGATGGCGCTGCCGTCCTTGCGCTGGCCGGGGATTTCGGCGACGAAGGTGTCGCTGCGGCGGATGACCTCCTGGGCTTTTTCGCGCAACTCGTGGAAGGCGACCTCGGAGGGGTGCAGGGACAGGGTTTCCTTGCCGACCAGTTCTTCCGAGGCGTAGCCGAAAAGCTCGGCCACCTTGGGATTGGCCTTGAGCACGGTGCGGCCCCGGGTGTAGAGAATGCCCACTGCGGCGTGGTCGAAAATGGTCTTTTGTTCCTCCAGGGCCTGGCGCAGCAGGGCGTCCGCTTCCTTGTAGGCGGAGATGTCCTCCACCAGCCAGGCGGAACCCGCCGGCGGATCCTCCGGATCGAAGGCTCGGCCGGAAATGCGGCCCCAGAACAGGCTTCCATCCTGGCGGCGCAGGCGCAGTTCGCTGCGGAATTCCTTGCCCAGGGCCAGATCCTGGTAGAAGGTCTGGATCACTTCCTGGAGCACGCCTTCCCGGGAAAACAATTGCTCCAGGGGCATGTGCAGCAGGTCGGTGGCGCTGTAGCCGAGCATGCTTTCGAAGCACTCGTTGGAACGCACGATGCGGCGCTGGCGTACCACGGCGATGCCGATCAGGCTGGTGTTGAAGATGCCCAGCAGTTCCCGGGTGGAGGTTTCCAGCATGATCCGCATGTGGCGGTCGTCGCTGACGTCCTCCATGATCCAGATGGTGCCGTCCTGTGGCCGGTGGGGGTCGATGGCCTTGGCCGAGATGCGGCACCAGAACAGGGTGCCATCCTTGCGCATCATCTGCCGTTCACCCCGGTAGGGCCGGCTGCTGGTCAGGGCCGGGATCGCCTCTCGCCCCAGGGCGGCATAGTCCTCCGGGCTGGGATTGAGGGTGATGCCGGGCAGGCCGATCATGTCGGCAACGTCGTCGAAGCCCCACATTTGGGCCGCCACGGGATTGGCCTGTACCACCACCCGGTTGCGGGTGAAGATGATGCCCACCGTGGCGTTTTCCAGAATGGCCTTGAGTTCCAGCACATTCTGGGCCGCCAGGGTGCCGCCCAGGGGACGCAGGGCCTTGGCCATGCCGCCATCGCTCAAGGACGAGGCCGGCGTGGGCGGCGGGTGCGTCTTAGGCACCTAGTTTCTCCAGCATTTTGTAGATGGCGAGGGAGTCCTCCTCGCCGCCGCCGCTGCCCACCAGGGCATTGAGCAACTGGGCCACCAGGGCCGCCGTGGGCAGGGGCGCGCCTTGACGGCAGGCCTCCTCCATCACGATGCGCAAGTCCTTCTGGTGCATCCAGGCCTTGAAGCCGGGCTTGAAGTCGCCGGCCAGGATGCGGGCGCCGTGCACGTCCAACACCTTGCTGTAGGCAAAGCCGCCGAGCAGGGCCTCGCGCACCTTGGCCGGGTCCACGCCGCTTTTCTTGGCCAGCAGGAAGGCTTCGGACACCGCCGTGATGCCCGCCCCGACCAGGATCTGGTTGCAGGCCTTGGCCACTTGTCCGGCGCCGCTGGCACCGATGTGGGTGATGGTGCGGCCCATGACCTCGAACAGGGGGCGCATTTTCTCGAAGACTTCCGCCTTGCCGCCGACCATGATGGTGAGGGTCGCCTCCTTGGCGCCTTTTTCGCCGCCGGAGACGGGGGCGTCGAGGAAATCGATGCCCTTGGCCGTCAGTTTTTCCGCCACGTCCCGGGCGATGCTGGGGGAGATGGTGCTCATGTCGGCCACCATCAGGCCGGGCCGGGCGCCGTCGGCGATGCCGCCGGGGCCCAGCAGCAGTTCCGCCACGTCGGGACCATCGGCGACGATGGTGATCAGCGCGTCAACCTGGCCGGCCAGAGCGGCCGGGGAATCGTGGCACACCGCGTCGGTGTCCTTGAAGGGCGCCAGCGTGTCGGCCCGACGGGCCCACAAATGCAGACGGTGGCCCGCGGCAGCCAGGTGCTGGGCCATGGGCCTGCCCATCAAGCCGAGACCGATGAATCCGATATCCATACCTACCCTTTGTTCGGTTTTCCGTCCGCCGAATTCCGAGCAGACTTCAATATAAACATGGTCAAGCTACGGCTTTATATCAGATTACTTTAAGTTCCGGCGCCAATGGCCTTCTGGATCAGGGGTACCAGAGGCTCCGGTAGCCGGATGCCACCGCCCAGGGCGAACTGGCGCGCCGCCTCGGACAACTTGCGCCAGGTCTTGGCGATGATGCCGAGCCATTTTTCTTCGCTGTAGTCGGCTTTTTGCTGGGCAAAGCCGAGCATGTAGTGCTCGATGAAAACCAGGCCCGCCACGTCTTCCAGCAATTGGGTGTCCGCATTGTTCTTCAGGTCCCGCTTGCCCACCGCCGTCTGGATGCGGTCCACGTCCGCCGCGCTGGCGCCGGCCTGACGGGCGATGGCCGCAGCTTCCTCGGCGTGGAATTTGTACAAGCCGGTACGCCACTGGTGATAACCCACCTTGTCCATGGGGTAGCGGTCGCGGGGCACCGTCCAACGGCGAATGTGCTGGGCACGCACGGCCACTTGCATGGCGCCATCGGCCTGGGGTGCAAAGCGGCCGAGCATTTCGCTCATGCGCTGGCCGTAGAGAACCTCCTTCGCCACCGGGCGACCATCGTCGCCGATTTCGTGATTGGGGTCGGCGCTATTGGCCTCGTCGATCAGGGCCAAGGCCCGGGAAAACCACGGTTCCGTCATGTCTATCTCCTTCGCGGCCATTATAGGAAGGGATTAAAACGACCGACAGGAACCCGTCGCATCTTGAAATAACTTTTGCACCAAGGCCTTTCTTTCACGGTGCCCCATGCACCATCGCGGCGCATGAAACCCTCGCTGGTGTCGCGCAAAACCGCGCCATACGGCGAAAAAGCCATGGCACGCACCTTGCAAAAAGACCGTGTCATCGGGTGGGACGCCGTCGTCCCTGTTGCTACCAGGCCCGCTGACCCGAGCGCATTACGACAGGAAGCCCCGTCGGCCCTCTTTCAGGTTCCCCACCTGAGCCGACCAGGATGTGGCAACGCCGCCACCCCTCAGCGTTCTCCACTTCCCTTTGTCTTTTTGCGAGCTTCCGCCATGGAAACCAAGACTACTTGTCCTTATTGCGGCACCGGCTGCGGTGTCATCGCTGAACACGACGGCGTTCAGATCACCGGTGTGCGCGGCGACCCGGACCACCCGGCCAATCGCGGCCGCCTGTGTACCAAGGGCGCCACCCTGCATTTCACCGTGGCGCCGGAAACCCTGTCCCTGCGCGCCCAGTATCCCGAATTGCGCAGCAGCAAGAACCAAGCGCGCCAACGGGTGAGCTGGGAGGCCGCCCTGGACCAGGCCGCCGAACGCTTCGCCGAGGTGATCAAGACCCACGGCCCGGAAGCCGTGGCCTTCTACATCTCCGGCCAGTTGCTGACCGAGGACTACTACGTCTTCAACAAGCTGGCCAAGGGGCTGATCGGCAGCAACAACATCGACAGCAATTCCCGTCTCTGCATGTCCAGCGCCGTTACCGGCTACAAGGCCACCCTGGGTGCCGACGCCCAGCCCTGCGCCTACGAGGACATCGCCCTCACCGACTGCATTTTCATCACCGGCGCCAACACCGCCTGGGCCCACCCCATCGTCTTCCGCCAGATCGAGGACGCAAGAAAGGCCAATCCGGACCTCAAGCTCATCGTCGCCGACCCGCGCCGCACCGACACCGCCGAGGCTGCCGACCTGCACCTGCCGCTCTTGCCCGGCACCGACGTGGCCCTCTACCACGCCATGCTGCACGTCATGATGTGGGACGGCCTCTGCGACCTGGACTACATCGCCGCCCACACTGAAGGCTTCGACGCCCTGCGCGACACCGTGCGTGATTTCACCCCCGCCGTGGCCGCCCAAATCTGCGGCCTGCCCGAGGCCGACATCGTCACCGCCGCCCGCTGGCTGGGGAGCCGGGACAAAAAGGCCATTTCCATGTGGTGCCAGGGCCTCAATCAGTCGGCCCAGGGCACCCACAACAACGCCGCCCTGATCCATCTGCACCTGGCCACCGGCAAGATCGGCAAGCCCGGCTGTGGCCCCTTTTCCCTCACCGGCCAACCCAACGCCATGGGCGGGCGGGAAGCCGGCGGCATGGCCAACCTGTTGTCCGGCCACCGCGACTTGGCCAACCCCGAACACCGGGCCGAAGTGGCCCGGCTCTGGGGTGTGGACGAGGTGCCCGCCCAGCCGGGCCTCACGGCCATCGAGCTGTTTAAGGCCGTGGCCGAGGGCAAGATCAAGGCCCTCTGGATCGCCTGTACCAATCCGGCCCAGTCCCTGCCCGAGTCGGACCAGGTGAAGGCCGCCCTGGCTGCCTGCGATTTCGTCGTGGTCCAGGAAGCGGCCCGCCAGACAGACACCACGGCATTTGCCGACCTGCTGCTGCCTGCCGCCGGCTGGGGCGAGAAGGGCGGCACCGTCACCAATTCCGAACGTCGCATCACCCGGCTTCAGGCCGCTGTGCCCGCCATCGGCGAAGCCCGCCCCGACTGGCGCATCGCCGCCGATTTCGCCCTGGCCCTTGGTCGGGCGCTGGGCAAGGGCGAACTGGCCCAGCGCATGTTCTCCTACACTAGCAGCGAAGATGTGTTCAACGAGCATCGGGAATCCACCCGAGGTCGCGACCTGGACATTACCGGTCTTTCCTACGCTCTGCTCGAAACGCAAGGGCCCCAGCAGTGGCCCTTCCCCGCAGGCGCCAGCACAGGCAAGACCCGGCTCTACGAGGATGGTGTGTTTTCCACCGCCAGCGGCAAGGCCAGGTTCCTCAATGTGCGGCCGGCGCCCAGCGCCGAAATGCCCAATGCCCGCCAGCCCTTCCGCCTCACCACGGGCCGCTTGCGGGACCAGTGGCACGGCATGAGCCGCACCGGCACCGTGGCCCGCCTGTTCAACCATGCGCCGGAACCCCTGCTGGAAATCCATCCCGACGACGTCTATCGGCGCGGCCTGGAGGATGGCGGCCTGGTGAAGGTGAAGAACAAGCGGGGCAGCTTCGTCGCCCGGGTCAAGGCCACGGCCTCCATGCGCTCGGGCCAGTTGTTCATGCCCATGCACTGGGGCGGCCAGTTCATGCGCGGCGGTGGCGCCAACACGGTGACCACGCCCCTCTTCGATCCCATCTCCAAGCAGCCGGAACTCAAGCACGCGGCGGTCTCCATCGAGAAGTTCGAGGCCCATTGGCAGATCGTCGCCCTGTTCCGTGCCCCGGCTGGCGCCGGTGCCACCACCCTGGCCCTGCACGCTGCCCTGCAACCCTGGCTGCACCGTTGCGACCACGCCACCTTGACCCTAAGTGGGCGGGAAGATCCGGTGCTGGTGTTCCAGGGCTGGTGCCTCAAGGCCGAGGATGGTTGGAGCGCCGAGCAACTGACGGACTTCGACAACGCCCTGGGCCTGGACGATGCCCACGCCCTGCGCTTCGCCGACCGCAAGCGTGGCATCTCCAAGCGGGCGCGGATCGAGGGTGGTTTATTGCTGGGGGTGCGTCTGGCCGGGGAAGCCAAGGCCAAGGACTGGCTGACCGACATCATGACCCGGGGCGCCATGCCAGCGGAACTGCGGCGCTGGCTGCTGGCGCCGGTGGATCAGCCCCCCACCGGCAGCAAGCGGCGGGGCAAGGTGGTGTGCAATTGCTTCGACGTGTCCGAGGACGAAATCCTCGCCGAGTACGCCGCCGGCCTCGACCTGGCGGCACTCCAGGCCAAGCGCAAATGCGGGACTTCCTGTGGTTCCTGTATGCCGGAACTCAAGCGCCTGGCGACGACGGTCGACAAGACGCGGGCGGCGTGATGCTCAGGACCGGGGGGCACATGTGTGTCCCCCGCCTGGCTGTTAGAGACGGAAGCGGGAGGTAGCCGCGCTCAGTTCCTGGGCGATGGTTTGCAGGGAGCGCGCCGCTTCGGCGGTGACGTCCATGCTCTGACTGGTGTGTTCCACCTGGCCGACGATGCGTTCCACCTGCTGCGCCAGGGAGGTGCTGGCCACGCTTTGTTCCTTGGTGGAGGAGGCCACGTCCCGCACCAGCGACTGGGCGACCTGGGCGCCCTGGGAAATCTGTTGCAGCAGGGCGTTGGTGTCGGCGGCCGACAGCTTGGCCTTTTCCGCTTCCGGCAGGGCGCTTTCCATGACCTGGGCGGCGGCGACGGTTTCGCTCTGAATCCTTTCCACCACGGCGGAAATTTCCAGGGTGGCTTTTTCCGTCAGTTCCGCCAGCTTGCGCACCTCGTCGGCCACCACGGCAAAGCCGCGGCCCTGCTCCCCGGCCCGGGCTGCCTCGATGGCGGCGTTGAGGGCCAGCAGGTTGGTCTGGGAGGCGATGTTGTTGATGGTGCCGGCGGTGTGGGCGACCTCTTCGGCGTTGCCCGCCAGGGTGCGGACTTTTTCGGTGGCGGTGGCGACGGAGTTGAGCAGGGCGGCGATGTTGTCCACGGTCGCCGTCACGTTGCGTTCCCCCTGGGCGGCCAGTTCCACGGCGGTGTTGGAGTGTTGCTCCGTCTCCAGGGCGTTGTCGGAGACGTGGGTGATGGACACGGTGAGTTCCTCCATCGCGGCCGCCATGGACTGGGTGGCATCCGCCTGGGTGGCGGCGGCGTGGGCGACTTCGCTGGAGGTCTGGCTGATGTCGTTGGCGGCCTGGGTGACCTGGGCCGAGCCGGCGGCGATGTTCTTGATCATCTCCCGCAGGGACTGCACCAGCCGCGCCAGCTCACCCACCAGGCTGTCGTCGTTGTTGGGGCGCAGGGTGATCGTCAGGTCCCCGCCCGCCACGGTTTTCATGGCTTGCACCGCCTCGGCCGGCTCGCCGCCGATCTGGCGCAGGATGCTGCGGGACAGGACCCAGGCGGCGGCGCCCACCGCGACCATGATCAGGGCGATGACCACGGCGACGTAGATCAGTTGTTGGTAGAACAGGCGGTTCAGGTCGTCGATGTACAAGCCGGAGCCCACGGCCCAATCCCAGGGGGCGAAATGCTCGACGTGGTGCAACTTGGGGAATTGTTCGGTGCCGCCGGGCTTCACCGTCAGGGTCTGGATGAAGTCCACTTTTTGCAGGGCGGAATTGATCAGGTCGCGGACCGGGTAGCCGCCGGACTTGTCCTGGCGGTCCCAATGCTCGGCGCCGATGTACTTGGGGTTGATGTGGGCGATGCCGCGCCCCTTGGCGGTATAGACGTAGAAGTATTCCTCGCCCAGATAGCGCATGCTGGTCACCGCCTGGGCCGCCATTTTCTGCGCGTCTTCCCGGCTCAACTCACCCTTGGCTTCCCGTTCCTGGAAGCCCTTGATGGTGGACAAGGCCACGTCCACCGCTGCCCGCAGGGTGACCTTGCGGTCTTCCAACAATTGTTGGCGCAGGTGATTGACCTGGAAGAAGCCCAGCAGCAATAGGCCGACGAGGGAGATGAGGACTGAAAGCGCCAGTCGGCGGCGCAGTGTCATGGTTTGCAGCATGGAAGTTCCTTGCGGTCAAAGTGTGGGGTCAAGCGCTGAGACATGCACCTCTACGGGGCATTGGCGACCGAAATTACTATAACTTTAGGACGATTGACTGACTGGCTGCGGGATCTACGTAGTAACACTGATAGACAGTGTTGCACAAAAAACGGGCAGGAGAAAGTCCTGCCCGAATCGGGTACTGGCGCGGCGATTCGCCGTATTTGTCTGTCAGGGCTGTTGCAGCCCTGGCGTCTGAGCTCAATGGGTGAAGGCGCTCATGGCACCACGCAGGCGCAGGGCAACCGACTGAAGCACCGAACCCGAGCGCGCCGTGTCCTGGGTGGTGGCGTTGCCCGTTTCCGCCAGGGAGCCCAGTTGCTCCATGTTGTTCGCCACCTGCTGGGCCGCCGTCCGTACCTCCTGGGTGGCATTGACGATGTCGGCCATGGCCGCGCAGACCTCGGCGATCTTCTGCTGGATGGCCACCAGGGAGGCACCGGACGCTTCCACGTGGTGCAGCCCCTGTTCCACGTCCGAGGCACTGCCGTCGATGGTGACCACGGCGGACTGGATGCCATGCTGAATGGCGAAGATCAGGCTTTCGATTTCCTGGGTGGCGCGGGTGGTGCGCTCCGCCAGCTTGCGCACCTCGTCGGCGACGACGGCAAAGCCGCGGCCTTGCTCGCCGGCCCGGGCCGCCTCGATGGCGGCGTTCAAGGCCAGCAGATTGGTCTGGTCGGCGATCTCGCGGATGGTCTGGACGATGCTGGTGACCTGCTGGGACTGCTCGCCAAGGCGAGTGACGGATTCCTGAGCCTCGCGGCTGGCGGAAGACAATCGTTGCACGCTGGACAGGCTTTGCAAGCGGGCTTGATCCCCCTGCACCGCCTGGCTTTGGGCTTCCTGTACCGTGTCGCCCACGCTATGGGCCTGGTCGGCGATGAGGGCGATGCTGGCCGAAATTTCCTCCATGGCGGCGCTGGTGGACAGGGCCGAGGCGGCCAGTTGATTGGAGTTTCCTTCCAGGGAGGTCAGGGCCGTGCTGACTTGGTGGGCCTGGCTTTCCACTTCCTCGGCTTCCCGCGAGGTATTCACCACCAGGGTGCGGATTTTTTCCTGGGCTTCCTTGAGGGCCGCCATGACGCTGCCGGCCACGCCGACCCGGGCCGAGGGCCGCAGGTCGCCCCGGGCCAGGCGTGCCATTTCGGCCCGCAGCTCCTCGGGCTCAGCCCCCAGCAAGCGGTCGATGCGACGGGCGATCAATTGGTAGAAGACGAAGGACAGCAGGATGCATAAGGCACCGACGCCGCCCAGCAGCCAACGTGCCTGGGTGGCGGTGGCCTTCAGGGTTGCCAGTCGGCCGTCGGCCCAATCCCCGGCCAGTTTCACCGTATTGTCCACGCCGCTGCGGTGGGCCTGGTAGAGCCGCTTCAACTCCCCCAGGGCCTGGCGCGCGGCCTCGTCGTTGCCTTCCATCACCGCCGGCAGGAAGCGTTTGTCGAGGGCGGCGAAATACTCGGTGCCCTTGTCCTTTTGCAGGCCCAGCAGGCTTTCCCGCACTGCCTTGTCCACCGTGGCGCCGGTCCAGTAGGCGTTGCGGTCGTCGAAATCCTTTTTCAGTTGTTTCAGCTTTTCCGCCAAGGGCTTGCGTTCCGCCAGGGGCGTGTCCAGCAACTGGTAGGCGATCAAGTGGGTTTCAATCAGATAGAGCGGCGGCGGCAGAATGTCCGCCACCACATCCTTGCCGGCGCCCATGTCGTCGGTCGCCTGACCCAGACTTCTCAAGGCGGCGATGCCACCGCCAAAAATCGCGACGAAACCGACGCCGCATACCAACACCATGAGCAACAACATGCCGCGAATCGAGTGAAGCATTGAACGCATCAGGAGTGACCTCGAGTTTTTGTTTTTGAAGGGGCCAGAAGCCGGCATGGACCTAGCATGAATCGGACCATGGCACTCGGGTATTCCATCGGTGCAATTGTGCCCGGCGGGCTGGGTCAGGAGAAAACCCCCGTCAATGCTGGGCGAGATCGCGTCGCAGGTCGCTGCCGCACGCGGCGATCCAGGTGTAAACGCTGTTGATGGTCTGGGTCGCCTGACCGAAGTAGCTGTCGGCTCCCAGGTCCACCGTGCCGTTGCCACCCAGGATGCGTTCCCGGATCAAGCCAGCCAAGCTTTGCACAGCGGCCTGGGCACCGCTACCGTGGCGGGCCTCGTCTGCCGCGACGGCCTGATCCAGCAGGGACTCCGCCCGGTTCACCAGGAACATCAGGCGCACTCGCGCCACCGCCGAGCACTTGCCCCGGGCGGCGACGCTGCTGCCGATGGCACGGGCTTGTCCCAGGCACTCGGTCAGGGCAGGCAGGCGGTGCACGTAATTCCTCACCTGGCCCGGCGGCAGACGGTCGCCCTGGGTCAGGGCAATCCGGGCTTCGCCGATGGCGTCGAGCCAATCGAGGACCGTGGCGATCAACTGGCTGTGTTCGCTGATGGATTTTTCCACGCTGAGGCGGGATAGGCCGTCCGTCAATTCCCGCCACTTGAAGCGGAACAGGGCGAGGTCGTTCACCGTCAGGCAGGGCAGCGCCTGTTTGCACTCTTCCAGTGCGGCTTGGTGCAGGGGGTGGAACAGGGCGTCGATCTCGTTGCGCTTGGCACTCAAGGGCCGGGCGAAACTCTGATCGCCGGCGAGCCAGGCGCTGCTCATGCCCCGGTGCTGTTGCAGGTGGCCGGCCAACTGGATCAGGTCGGCGCACAAGCCCAGGGCTTGGATGGACGCGCCCGCAACGGGTTGCCGACGACGGCGACGGAACAGGAAAACGGTGACCAGGAGCAGGGTGGCGAGGCTGAGTGGCAGGATCATGGTGCGCCCTTACTCGAAGCGGTAGGCGTGGATGGTGTCGGTCAGTTGCACCGCCAACTGGTCCAGGTAGCGGGACAGGTCGGTATTTTCCCGCACCAGTCCTTCGTTGCTGTCGGCCAGTTGGGCCACCTGGTCGATGGCCTGGGCCAGCTCCTGGCTGGCCTGGCTTTGTTCGGCGCTGGCGGCGGCAATGTCGCGCACCAGGGCTTCGGTTTGCAGGGTGCTGGTTTCCACCTGGCGCAGGGTGTCGGCGGCATTGCCCGCTTCGTCCACGCTGTTCCGGGCGCGCTGGTTGGTCTGGTCCATGGAGGCGACGATGCGGCCGATGTCGGCGCGGATGGCCTCGATGCGACCGTTGATGTCCCGGGTGGCGTCGCCGGTGCGCTCGGCCAGTTTGCGCACCTCGTCGGCGACGACGGCGAAGCCGCGCCCCGCCTCGCCGGCCCGGGCCGCCTCGATGGCGGCGTTGAGGGCCAGCAGATTGGTCTGGTCGGCGATCTCGGCGATGACCTGGACGATGGTGCCGATCTCCGAGGAACGCTTGCCCAGGGCATCGGCCATGGTGGCGGCGCTTTCCACTTCGCCCGCGAGGTTGCCCAGGGTCTGGGCCAGGTCGGCCACCCGCTGGGCGCCGTTGCTGGCCACCTGGCGGGTGGAGGCGGCGACGGCGGCCACCTCCTTGGCTTGGTCGCTGGCGGAGGCGAGGCTCACGGTCAGCTGTTCCAGGGTGGCGGCGGAGGACACCGTGACGTCGCGCTGAGTGCGCACCCCGGAATCGCCACCGCTGGCGTTGGCGGTGCTTTCCGTGGCGACGCTGGCCAGTTCATGGGCAAGGCGGCTGAAGGCGGCGAACACCTTGACCAGGGAGCGGGCCATGACGTTCATGTGCTCCGCCTGTCCCGAGAAGCGGCCGAGCCGGGTGGGCTCGATGCGGGCGGTCAAGTCGCCCTCGGCCACGCTGGCGAGGAAGCGCACCAGGGCCAGTTGCCAATCCCTGAATTCGCGCAAGGAACGGCGGCCGAGCATGAGCGCCGCCAGGACCAGGGGGATGGCGACGGCGACAGGCAGCCAGTCCGGCATCGCCAGCGGGGCGGGTAGCATGAGGCCGGCGCACAGCCCCGCGCCGAACAGGCAAAGGGCGGCCACCGCCAGGGGCGGATGCAACTTGACGATGACGGCCCGGGGGACGGCGGCGGGCGCGTTATCCGCTGGGATTGGCGTGACATCCACGACGGGGTTTCCTTCTGCGGAAGACGGTTGACGGACGGGTCAGCCCAAGGCCAGCCAGACCAGGCCGTCCTCCAGCTTGACCTTGAAGGGGCGGCTGCAACCTTCGTCGGGGGCCAGGGCCTGGCCGGTTTCCAGGTCGATCTTCCAGCTGTGCAGGGGGCAGGTCACGGTCTTGCCGTGGACCATGCCCTGGGACAGGGGGCCGCCCTTGTGGGGGCACTTGTCGTGCATGGCGAAGACCTCGTCCTGGGCCGTGCGGAACACGGCGATGTCGCCGACGGGGGACTTCACCACCCGGCTGCCGAGGCGGGGGATTTCCCCCAGATCGCAAAGCCGTTTCCACACGGGAGCCACGTCCAGATTGGGTTGTTGATCGGCCATAGTCATACCTCCAGGGTTTCGTAGTTGCGGCGGACTTCGGGGTTCTTGGCGGCCACGGTCCAGGGGTCCTCGTAACCTTGCAGGGAATAGAGCAGGCGCTCGTAGAGTTCCTTGCGTCGTTCCGGGTCTTCCAGCACCGCCTTCTTGATGTGCTCCATGCCCACCCGTTCCAGGTAGTGGCAGGTGCGTTCCAGGTAGTAGCCCTCTTCGCGGTAGAGCTGGAGGAAGGCGCCGGAATATTCCATGACTTCCTCGTCGCTCTTCACCTTGCAGAAGAACTGGGCCACTTCGGTCTTGATGCCGCCGTTGCCGGCGATGTACAGCTCGTAGCCGGAATCCACGCCGATCACGCCCACGTCCTTGATGCCGGCTTCGGCACAGTTGCGGGGACAGCCGGAGACGGCCAGCTTGACCTTGTGGGGGGACCACATGCCGAACAGCATCTTCTCCAGCTTGACGCCCATGTTCATGGAGAGCTGGGTGCCAAAGCGGCAGTGCTCGGCACCGACGCAGGTCTTCACGGTGCGGATGCTCTTGCCGTAGGCGTGGCCGGACACCATCCCCGCGTCGGCCAACTCCGCCCACATCTTGGGCAGATCGTCCTTCTTCACCCCCAGCAGGTCGATACGCTGACCGCCGGTGACTTTGACCGTGGGCACCTTGTACTTGTCGGCCACGTCGGCGATGACCCGCAGTTCGTCCGGCGTGGTGAGGCCGCCCAGCATGCGGGGCACCACGGAGTAGGTGCCGTCCTTCTGGATGTTGGCGTGGTGGCGTTCGTTGATGAAGCGGCTCTGGGGATCGTCCACCGCTTCGTGGGGCCAGGTGGAAATCAGGTAGTAGTTGATGGCGGGGCGGCAGGAGGCGCAGCCATTGGGCGTCTTCCACCCCAGGGCCTGATACACGGCGGGAATGGTGAGCAGGTGCTGGTCGCGGATGGCGGCGCGGACTTCGCCGTGGGTCTTGTCGGTACAGCCGCAGACAGGCTTGTCGCTCACGGACGTGGGTTGGTAGGCACCACCCACGGTGGAGGCCAGGATCTGTTCCACCAGGCCGGTACAGGAACCGCAGGAAGAGGACGCCTTGGTGTGCTTGCGCACGTCGTCCAGGGTGAACAAGCCCTGTTCCTTGATGGCCTTGACGATGGTGCCCTTGCAGACGCCGTTGCAGCCGCAGACCTCGGCTTCGTCGGGCATGGTGGCGGCCATGCTCTGGCCGGCGTGGCCGGCATCGCCCAGGTGGGACTGGCCGAACACCAGGTGGTCGCGCAGGTCGCTGATGTCCTGCTTGTCCTTGAGCAACTGGAAATACCAGGCGCCATCGGCGGTGTCGCCGTACATCACGGCGCCCACCAGCTTGTCGTCCTTGACGCAGAGTTTCTTGTACACACCACCCGCGGGGTCGTGCAGCAGGATTTCATCCACGTGCTCGCCGCCCATGAAATCGCCGGCGGAGAACACGTCGATGCCCGTGACCTTGAGCTTGGTCGAGGTGACGGAGCCTTGATAGCGGCCGATGCCGTACATGGCCAGATGGTTG
The DNA here is from genome assembly GCF_054658675.1 of Denitratisoma sp. agr-D3. Taxonomy (NCBI): domain Bacteria; kingdom Pseudomonadati; phylum Pseudomonadota; class Betaproteobacteria; order Nitrosomonadales; family Sterolibacteriaceae; genus Denitratisoma; species Denitratisoma sp. agr-D3. Next base: position 504,892 of record NZ_BAAGIA010000001.1, read on the forward strand.
GCGCAGACCTTGGCCTGTTCGAACAGGGGCGCCACCAGGCCATAGGCGATGCCCCGGTGGTTGGCGCATTCACCCACGGCATAGATGCGGGGATCGTAGGTTTGCAGGGTGTCGTTCACCACGATGCCCCGGTTGCAGAAGATGCCGGCCTTCTCGGCCAGCTCGGTGTTGGGGCGGATGCCGGCGGCCATGACCACCAGGTCGGCGGGGATGGAGGAGCCGTCCTTGAACTTCACCTCACTGATGCGACCATCCTGGCCCGCCACCAGTTCGCTCGTCGAGGCGGCCAGCTTGAACTTGAGGCCCTTGTCCATCAGGGACTGCATCAGCATGTCGGCGGAAGGCTTGTCCAACTGGCGTTCCATGATCCATTCGCCCAGGTGCACCACGGTCACGTCCATGCCGCGCAGGGCCAGGCCGTTGGCGGCTTCCAGGCCGAGCAGGCCGGCGCCGATGACCACCGCGTGCTTGTGGGTGGCGGCGGCAGCGATCATGGCTTCGGTGTCGGCGATGTCTCGATAGGCGATGACGCCGGGCAGGTCCTTGCCGGGCACCGGCAGGATGAAGGGCAAGGAGCCGGTGGCCAGCAGCAGGCGGTCGTACTCCGCCTCGCTGCCGTCATCGGCGAATACCTTGCGGGCCAGGCGGTCGATCTTCACGATCTTCTTGCCCGTGTGCAGGGTGATGCCGTTTTCGGCGTACCACTCGCGGGAGTTGAGAACGATGTCCTGGAGCGTCATCTCACCGGCCAGCACCGGGGAAAGCAGGATGCGGTTGTAGTTGGGATGGGGCTCGGCGCCGAACACCGTGATGTCGTACATGTCCGGGGCGATCTTGCGCAGTTCTTCCAGGGTGCGTACCCCGGCCATGCCGTTGCCCACCAATACCAATTTCAGTTTCTTCATGACATTTCCTTTCCTGCCCGGCCCGGTGCCGGCGGGCTCAGAAAAAACGGCATCCACGCCCGCGCCGGAATGGCCGGGGCGGGAACGTGAACGCCGTTGTTCACATGCTTGTTTGCGAGGGGACTGCGAACCATCCCGGTGGCGCCGTTGCCGACCGGGATGGGGTGACCGTGGCTTAGGCGGCCTTCTTCAACTGCTTGCGGTAGAGGAAGTCCAGCACCGCCGCGCGATATTCGGCAAAGCGCTTGTCTTCGGCCAGGGCCAGACGGTCGCGGGGACGGTCGAGCTGGACTTGCACGATGTCGCCGATGGTGGCGGCCGGGCCGTTGGTCATCATGACGATGCGGTCGGAGAGCAGCACGGCCTCATCCACGTCGTGGGTCACCATGACCACGGTGGCGCCGGTCTTGGCCATCACCGCGTTCATTTCGTCCTGCAAGCTGGCCCGGGTCAGGGCGTCGAGGGCGCCGAAGGGCTCGTCCATGAGCAGGATCTTCGGCTCCATGGCGAAGGCGCGGGCGATACCGACCCGCTGCTTCATGCCGCCGGACACCTCGTGGGGCAGTTTGTGCATGGCGTGGCCCATGTGCACCATCTCCAGCGCCGCCTCGGTGCGGGCCTTGAGCTTGGCCTTGCCTTCCTTGCGACCGAAGACCCGCTCCACCGCCAGATAGACGTTCTCGAAACAGGTCATCCAGGGCAGCAGGGAATGGTTCTGGAACACCACGGCCCGTTCCGGGCCGGGGCCGGCGATTTCGCGGCCGTCGCAGATCAGGGCGCCGCTGCTGGGCAGGGTCAGGCCGGCGATCAGGTTGAGCAGGGTGCTCTTGCCGCAGCCGGAGTGGCCGATCAGGGAAATCACCTCGCCTTCGGCGATGGTCAGGTTGATGTCGCGCAGGGCGGTGAACAAACCCTTCTTGGTGCTGAAGGTTTGGCCGACATTCTCGATTTGGACGATGGCTTTGCTCATGGCAGTCTCCTTCGGCAATCAGCGGGTTTCGTAGGTGAAGCGCTTGGCGATCAGCAGCAGGGTCTGTTCCAGCAACAGGCCGACGATGCCGATGACGAAGATGGCGATGATGATGTGCTCGACCTTCAGGTTGTTCCACTCGTCCCAGACCCAGAAGCCGATGCCGACGCCACCGGTGAGCATTTCAGCGGCCACGATCACCAGCCAGGCGGTGCCGATGGAAAGGCGGATGCCGGTGAGCATGTAGGGCAGCACGGCGGGGAACAGGATCTTGGTCACCACCTTGGCTTCCGACAGGTTCAGCACCCGGGCCACGTTGAGGTAGTCCTGGGGCACCCGGCGCACGCCCTCGGCAGTGTTGAGGATCATGGGCCAGATGGAGCAGATGAAGATGGTCCAGGTGGCGGCCGGGTCGGCCTTCTTGAACACCAGCAGGCCGATGGGCAGCCAGGCCAGGGGCGAGACCGGACGCAGCAGGCTGATGATGGGGTCGAACATGCGGTTGAGGAAGGTGAAGCGGCCCAGGGCGAAACCGAGGGGGATGCCCACCAGGGCGGCGGCGCCGAAGCCGAGGCCGACCCGTTGCAGGGAGGAGAGGATGTTCCAGCCAATGCCCTGGTCGTTCGGACCGTTGCTGTAGAAGGGGTCGGCGAAGATGTTCAGTGCCTCGCTCCAGACTTGGCCGGGGGCGGGAATGGAACCGCCCTTCATGGTGGCCAGGCCCCAGATGCCGATCAGCAGGGCGATGCCGAAGATCGGGGGAATGGCCTTGAGCAGGAATTCGCGCAGGTGGGTGGCGAAGGGCGTGCCTTCCTCGGTGGCGGCGCTGGGGGTGGGGGCGGTGGTCTGCACGTGGGTTTCTTCCTTGAGGGGTTCCTCTGCCGCGTGGATGGCGGCGGGTTTCAGGGCAACGACGGCGCTCATGGCTATCTCCTGTTGGCGGTGGCGGGGCGGGGTACGTCCCGCCACCCGTGGGCGGCCGGATCAGGCCTTGATCTTGAACGAGGCGGCGTACTTCTTGGGGTCCTTGCCGTCCCAGACCACGCCGTCGATCAGCTTGTGGCTGCGCATCTCGCTCTTGGGCAGGGGCACGCCGGCGGCAGCGGCGGCCTGCTTGTAGATGTCGATGCGGTTCACCTTCTTGGCTTCGGCCAGGTAGTCCGGGTCGGCCTTGAGCAGGCCCCAGCGCTTGTGCTGGGTCATGAACCACATGGCGTCCGACAGGTAGGGGAAGTTCACCGCACCGTCGTTGAAGAAGTGCATGCAGTTCTTGTCGTCCCAGCTCTTGCCCAGGCCATTGCTGTAACGGCCCAGCATCCGTTCCAGGATCACGTCCATGTCGGTGTTGATGTAAGCCTTCTGGCACACGGTTTCCGCCGTGGTGCGGCGGTTGGCCAGGGAGGCGTCGATCCACTTGCCGGCTTCGAGCACGGCGGCGGTCATGGCGCGGGCGGTGTTGGGATACTTCTGCACGAACTCAGCCGTGGTGCCCAGCACCTTTTCCGGGTGATCGGTCCAGATATCCTGGGTGGTGACGGCGGTGAAACCGATCTTGTCGATGATGGCCCGGTTGTTCCAGGGCTCGCCGACACAGAAGCCGTCCATGTTGCCGACCCGCATGTTGGCCACCATTTGGGGAGGGGGCACGGTGATGGTCTTGACGTCCTTGAAGGGGTCGATGCCCTGGGCGGCCAGCCAGTAGTAGAGCCACATGGCGTGGGTGCCGGTGGGGAAGGTCTGGGCGAAGGTGTATTCCTTGTCCTTCTTGGCGATCAGCTTGGCCAGGGTGGCGCCGTCGGTGACGCCCTTGTCCTTGAGTTGGTTGGAAAGGGTGATGGCTTGGCCGTTGTTGTTGAGGCTCATCAGCACGGCCATATCTTTCTTGGGGCCGCCGATGCCCAGTTGCACGCCATAGACCAGGCCGTAGAGCACGTGGGCGGCGTCCAGTTCGCCGTTCACCAGCTTGTCCCGCACGGAGGCCCAGGAGGCTTCCTTGGTGGGGATGATCTTGATGCCGTACTTCTCGTCGAATTTCTGCACATTGGCCATCACCACGGAGGAACAGTCGGTGAGGGGAATGAAGCCGATGCGCACTTCCTTCTTTTCGGGGGCGTCGGAGCCGGCGGCCCAGGCACCGGAACGAACGCCCGGGGGGACGGCGGCCATGAGGCCGGAACCGACGGCGAGGCCGGTGGCCGAGCGGATGAAGTCCCGGCGGGAATGGTTGAGAGGCTTTTGCTCCATGGTTGGCTCCTTGTCGCGATGCTGGCTAGACGTTCCGAAAAACCAAAAAAAAGACGGCGTCACACGCCGAATGAGAAAACGCCCGAAGACGTTTGCTCGCTCAACGTGGACGCCGTTGTCCACTCTGATCTGATCGCCCGGATCCACCTATGACCCGTGCTGGTGTTCTATATGCAAAGCATGTGCCACCTCTCGTGCATTCTCTGTAATGCCTTGTGCGGCGCGGGATTCGGTCGTTTGTGGGGGACGAAACAAAGCGGGAAATTGGACCGTGCCTTCGCACCCGGACTGTGCATGGTTTAGGTGCGCTGCACCACATCGCGCCACGGGAGTTCGCTGATGGAGGAAACGGAAGGGAATGGAAATCGACGCGCGCCGATCATCATCGGCGCATGTCGTCAGTGAAACGTGGCGGGAATCAGGAGCCCAGCAGTTCGGCCATTTCGATGACCTGGGCCGCCACCTTGGCGAGGGGCTGCTTGCGGTCCATGGCCAGCTTGCGCAGGGCGTTGTAGGCCTCGTCCTCATCCATGCCGCGGGCTTTCATCAGGATGCCCTTGGCCCGGTCTACCACTTTCCGTTCCGCCAGCTTCTGGGTGGCCTCGTCCCGTTCCTTGCGCAGGGCCTGGAATTCCTCGAAGGAGGCGATGGCCACTTCCAGGATGGGCTTGAGTCGTTTCTGGGTCAGGCCGTCCACCACGTAGGAGGAAACGCCGGCCTTGATCGCCTTGCGGATGGTGGGGGCATCGCGTTTGTTCGATACCATGACCACCGGGCGGGGCATGGCCTCGTTGACCACGGCCAAGTGTTCCAGGGTGTCGCGGGAGGGGGAGTCGGTCTGAATCAGGATGGCATCGGGCTTGAGCCGCTCGACCTTTTCCGACAGGTCCACCGCCGAGGGCAGCAAGGCGGCGACCTGGTAGCCGGCCAAGGCGAGGCCCGCGCAGATTTCTCCGGCGCGAGTTTCCGATTCATCGATGACCAGGACGCTCAACATGGGCCGGATTGTGCCACGGTCCGACGGGCTGGATGGCGGGGCCGGTACTGCCGCGTCAGGCGCGGCAGTCGATCAACATCAGGGAGATGTCGTCCTGTTGTTCAATGCCCGCGGTGTGGTCGCGCAGGCTCTGGCGTACCGCATCCAGGCGCTGGGCGGCGCTGCGGCCAGTGAGGGCTTCCTGCAAGCGATCCTTGCCGTAGGCTTCGCCATTGACGTCGCTGGCTTCGATCACACCGTCGGAAAAGAGGACGAACTGGTCGCCTTCGTCCCAGCGCAGGCTGTGCACGCAGGCCATTTCATCGTCGAAATCGACGATGCCCAGGGGCAGATGGGCGGATACCAGGCGTTCCTTGAGGTTGCCCTTGGCGTCCAGCCACAGGGTCTGCGGCATGCCGCCCTGCCAGATCTGCGCGCTGCGCGCCTTGGGGTCGATGCAGAGCAGGGTGGCGGCGACGAAGCGCCCCACGGGCAACATGGACATCAGGTTCTGGTTGAGGTGGCGGACGATGTCGGCGAGACGACGCTCCGACTGCACCAGGCCGTAGAAAGCAGTTAACACGGGCAGGGCGCTGATGGCGGCGGCCAGGCCGTGGCCCGTGGCGTCTGCCAACAGGGTGTACAGCCGCCCCTGGGAATCGCGCAGGCCGGCGACGATGTCGCCGCTGAAGTTGTTGGCGGGGGCCACCCAGTAACGGATGGCGCTATCTTCCAGGCCGGGGTGCTGCACCATGCGCTGCATGATGTCCTGGGCCAGTTGGTTTTCCCGCTGCTGCTCGTCGTAATAGACCTGCAAGCGTTCCGCATTGGAACGCAGACGGCTTTCGATGATCTTGCGCTCACTGATGTCCCGCACCACGCCGACGTAGGTGTGTTCGTTGTCCACCACCATTTCGTTGACCCCCAGTTCCAGGGGGAAAGTGCTGCCGTTCTTGCGCAGGCCCGTGACTTCCCGTTGGGCAACGCCGATGATCTTGGCCGGGCCACCGGAGGTGTAGGCGGCCAGATAGCCGTCGTGGGCGGATGCCTCGGGTTCGGGCATCAGCATGCTGACGTTTTTCCCCAGCATTTCCTCCCGGCTATAGCCGAAGATGGTGAGGGTGGAGCGGCTGACCCAGGTGATGATGCCCTTGGCGTCGATGGTAATGACACCGTCCACGATGTTCTCGGATACCGCCGCCATCTGTTTTAGCGAGGCATCAAGGCTACGCTGCATGTGCAGGGTGCGGGAGAAGGAGCGCAACTTGGCGTCGAGCACGACGAAGTTGATGGGCTTGGCCAGATAGTCGTCACCGCCGGCGTCCATGCCCGCCACCAGGTTCTCGTCCTTGGACAGGGCCGACAGGAAGATCACCGGCACCCAGCGGTCGCCGGCCATGGCCTTGATGCGACGGGTGGCTTCGTAACCGTCCATCACCGGCATCATGACGTCCATCAGCACCAGGTCAGGCCGTTCCTTGGCAAAGGTGTCCACGGCAATGGCCCCATTCTCGGCGGTGATGACGTGATAGCCCAGCTTACCCAGGAAAACTTCCAGAATCTGTCGATTGGTGGCGGTATCGTCCACGGCCAGGACTTTGAGCTGGCGACTGCTGGAGGATTGCGGGGGAACGCTGGACATGGCGGCCTGTATCTTAGGAATGGGTGGGGCGATAAGACAAGTTCATTATAACTTTCGTTGTAATCGATGTTGCGCCCTTTTATTGCTTTTCGCGATCCCGGGTGTGGCCGGGAAAACCCCATGGTTAAGCCATCCCCATTGTTTCGTGACGTCTGCGTCACTATTTTCTCGGCAATCCGGGGGGCTGCGCGCGCGGAGCCGGACGTCATTTCAGGCCGGCGGCGCCATTGTAGGCGATGGTTTCCCGCTTGGCATGGCGCCATTATGAGCACGGCATTTTTGCTGGGGTGGCGGTGATGTTCGCGCGCCGCGTCGACCAGTCGGCGGCTATCGGTGTGGGGCAGGGGAGACCGTATACTTGGCCCTTGCCGTGCCCGAGCCTGGGGCGACGGCCCAGATGGCCGAATCGAGGAATTCTTCATGGTGAAATGGCTGTTCCTGTCGTTGGTGGTGCTGGTTTGCTGGGGATTGATCCGTTCCCGCAGCCAGCAGCGCCAGTCGCCCCGGGCGACGCCCTCGCCCCCCGCATCGTCGGCCATGGTGCCCTGCGCCCAGTGCCGGGTTTATGTGCCGAAGGAAGAGGCCGTGGTGGTCGACGGGCAAACCTTTTGTTGTCGTGAACACCAGCAGCGATGGGAGCGCCGCGCTTGAGTTTCCCGGTCGGCTTGCCCCTGCGGGATGGTTTGCCGTCCCCCGGCGAAAGCTTCTGGCGTTCCCTGCACTACTTCCATATTTACCGCCTGGCGGTGGCGCTGCTGTTCGTCCTCGGGGCGACCTTCATGCAGACGGCGCCGTTTTTCTCGCCGGGCGAGGTTGGCCTGGGCAATGGCGTGGTTCGGTTGTACCTGTTGTTCGCCATCGCCCTGATCTTCGTTCAGCCCCTGCGCTGGCGCCCCTCCTTCAACACCCTGCTGACCCTGGAGGTGTTGCTGGACGTGGTGATGCTGACCCTGCTGATGTCCCTCAGCAGCAGTTACCGCAACGGTTTCAGCTACATGCTCCTGGTGGTGCTGGCTGCCGCCGGCCTGGTGGGTCAGGGGCGGCTGACCCTGTTCTACGCGGCCCTGGCCTCGGTGGCGGTGTTGCTGGAGCAGGGCCTGCACGTGCTGCGTGGGGATGGCGTGGTGACGGACTTCACGGCCACCGGGCTGGTCTGCATGGGGTTTTTCGGCACGGCGATCTCAGCCCATCTGCTGTCCCAGCGGGTGGTGGCCAGCGAACGCCTGGCGCGGCAGCGGGGCGAAGCCCTGGCGGCCCAGATTCGCATCAACGACCAGGTGATCCGCGACATGCAGGACGGGGTGTTGGTGGTGGACAGCCTGGGTCGGGTGCTGCAACACAACCCACGGGCGGCCGAGTTGTGCGCCATGAAGCCATGGCGCCAAGTGGCCCTGGACGAGTTTTTTCCGGAATTGGCCCAGCGTTTCGGTCAATGGCGGAACGGAGGCGGCGAAGCGCAGGAGGTATTGCTGTCGCCTGCCAATCATCCGCTCCACATCCGTTACCTGCCGGCCGGGGACGGCGAAAACTCCCTGCTGTTCATTGAGGATGCCGAACAGCTCCAGGCCCAGGCGCGACAGATCAAGCTGGCGGCCCTGGGGCGGCTGACCGCCAACATGGCCCACGAAATCCGCAATCCCCTGGCGGCCATCAGCCATGCCGCCGAATTGCTGCGGGAGGAGGCGGAGGGCGAGGCGCCGGCGGCGGTGCGGGCGCGGCTTACTCGCATCATCGGCGAGAACACTGGTCGCCTCAACCGGCTGGTGACCGATGTGATGGAGTTGGGACGGCGGGACAAGGTCCAGCCCGAGTCCATCGACCTGGCCGCCTTCCTTTCCGCCTTTGCCGAGGATCTTGCGCTCAGCGAGCCGGAGCGGGCCCATGCCTTGACCGTGCACTGCGAGCCTGGGCTAGTGCTGAGTTTCGATCGCGCCCATCTGGGGCGGGTGCTGGCCAATCTGGTGGGCAATGGCCTGCGCTACTGTAGTGGCAGCGTGGGCAGCGTGAGCTTGATGGCGCGTCCGGGTGCTTTCGGCAAGCAGGTGGAGCTCTGGTTGGAGGACGACGGACCGGGTATCGACGCGGCCTTGCGCGGCCGGGTATTCGAGCCTTTTTTCACGACCCGGGGCAATGGAACCGGCTTGGGGCTCTATATTGCTCGAGAATTATGCGAGGCCAACGGAGCCGTACTGACCCTGATGGACGGGGAAAAGGGTGCCCGTTTCCGCATCAGCGGTCGGCGTGGTTGAACGCGGAGAGGTGAATTGAAAAAGGGAGAATCCCCCAAACGGGTTTTGATCGTGGATGACGAAGCCGACATCCGCGAACTGCTGGACATGACCGTGATGCGCATGGGCTTGGTGGCAGACTGCGCCGCCAATCTGGCGGAGGCCCGGCAGTATCTGGCCGAGCAACGGTACCAGCTCTGTCTGACCGACATGCGTCTGCCGGATGGCGAGGGACTGGCCTTGGTGCGCCAGATCGGTGACAGCCATCCCGAACTGCCGGTGGCGGTCATCACCGCTCACGGCAGTGCGGAAAATGCCGTGGCTGCCCTCAAGGCCGGTGCCTTCGATTATTTGTCCAAGCCCGTTTCCCTGGAGCAACTGCGGGCATTGGTGAAGACCGCCGTCGGTTTGCCCGCTGCGGCGGGACCGGCGCGGGACGATGGCGTCCTGCTTGGCGATTCTCCGGCCATGACCGAGGTGCGCAATCTCATCGAGCGGGTGGCCCGCAGTCAGGCGCCGGTGCATATCCAGGGGGAATCCGGCAGCGGCAAGGAAATGGCGGCGCGCCTGATCCACCGTCTCGGCGCCCACAGTGCCGGTGCCTTCGTCCCGGTCAATTGCGGCGCCATTCCCGAAAATTTGATGGAAAGCGAATTCTTCGGTTACCGCAAGGGCGCCTTCACTGGCGCGGACCAGGACCGGGACGGGTTTTTCCAGGCGGCCCACGGCGGCACCCTGTTCCTCGACGAAGTGGCCGACCTGCCGCCGGCCATGCAGGTGAAGTTGCTGCGGGTGATCCAGGAAAAGCGCCTGCGCAAGGTCGGCAGCCCCACCGAGGATCCGGTGGATGTGCGCATCCTCAGCGCCACCCATCAGAACCTGCGGGCCCTGGTGGAACAAGGCCGGTTTCGCCAGGATCTGTATTTCCGTCTCAATGTGATCGAACTGCGCATGCCGCCGCTGCGGGAATGCGCCGGCGACGTGCTGCTGTTGGCCGACCGCATCCTGCAACGGCTGGCGGCGGAGGCCGGCGGCCCCGCGCCGACCCTGGGTGCCGCGGCGCGCCAGGCCCTGCTGGCCTATTCCTTTCCCGGCAATGTGCGGGAGCTGGAAAACATCCTGGAGCGGGCCATGGCCCTGCGCACCGATGCCCAGATCGAACCGGAGGATCTCAATCTGGCGCCCTTGGTCAGCCATCCGCCGGCGGAGGAGGGACTGATCCCCAGCCTATCCCTTCAGGACCACCTGGATCAGGTGGAACGCCAGGCCCTGCTCGACGCCCTCAACAAAACCCGTTTCAACCGCACCGCCGCGGCCAAGCTGTTGGGCGTGACGTTCCGCTCCCTGCGCTACCGCATGGAACGCCTGGGCCTCAATGACTGAGCCGATGCTTGCCTGGGAGACGGACGGCGACGGACTCGTGCGCGGCGCCCACCGCCATGTCTCCCCCAACCAGGATGAGCGGCCGGCGGGGGCGGAGGTGGACTTGTTGGTCCTGCACTTCATCAGCTTGCCGCCGGGCCATTTTGACGGTGACGCGATCCATCGCCTGTTTACCAATACCCTGGATGAGTCGGTCCATCCCGGTCTGGCCGGATTGTCCGCCCTGCGGGTGTCCGCCCATTTCCTGATTCGCCGCGATGGCAGCCTGTACCAATATGTGCCCTGCGACCGCCGTGCCTGGCACGCAGGCCAGTCCTCCTGGCGGGGGCGCAGCCGCTGCAACGATTTTTCCCTCGGCATCGAGTTGGAAGGGTGTGAAACCCAGCCCTTCACCGAGGACCAGTACGCCACCCTGGCCCACCTGGTTCCCTTGCTCAAATCGCGCTACCCCATCGTCGACGTGGTCGGACACGAACACATCGCCCCCGGTCGCAAGATCGACCCGGGGCCGACCTTTGACTGGCGGCGGATTTAACCCAGGCTTCTCCGGTTTGCCTTTCTGCGCTGTGGGCTGACTGCGCGCGGATGAACCTGATGCTGCGACCGGGGCGCAGCCATGAGCTCGTGACATGGGCTTGCGACCGGGGCAAAGGCGTGCCAGGGCCTTCTCCTTCCTTTCCTCGCTGCGCGGAATCCGGCGCTGGATATCCGGATGCCTGCATCCGCACACCTTCTCGTCAGCGCCAACCCCGTCTATCGCCGTGGGTGTTTTGCATCCTTGGCACGTCACGACGTTTCATTCTTCGGGCGTGAAAAATTTCTTCTTTTTTTTCGATTGGGTGTATTGCGGTGCCCGATGGGCAACACTAGAATTAGTGTCAATCTGACATATAGACACTAGATATAGTGTTTTGTGTCGAGCATGACTGTCCCCTTCACCCCTTTCCTTTCAGGGAGTCCCAAGATGCGGTTAGCGACTGACGATGTGATCTCCAAGCCTCTTCCCCCCGATCTTTCCCCCGATCCCTCGCCAGCCTCCAGAACCGCCATCCCCGAATTCAAGGTGATTCGGCGCAACGGCGCCGTGGTGGGTTTTGAGCCCGCCAAGATTTCCATTGCCTTGACCAAGGCTTTTCTCGCCGTGACCGGCGGCCAGGGCGCCGTGTCGGCCCGGGTGCGGGAAATGGTGGCGCGCTTGACCGAGGCGGTGATCGCCGCCCTGTTGCGCCGCCAGCCCCACGGCGGCACGGTGCATATCGAGGACATCCAGGACCAGGTGGAACTGGCCCTGATGCGTTCCGGCGAGCACGACGTGGCCCGGGCCTACGTCCTCTACCGGGAACGGCGGACCCAGGAGCGCAGCCAGAAGCGCTCGGCCCTGCAACCGGAACTGGCCCTCAACGTGGTGGAGGACGGCGTCGCCCATCCCCTGGACCAGGAAGCCCTGCACGACCTGCTCGACGCCGCCTGCGAAGGCCTGGGGGACGTGGTCGACCCCGCCGCCATCTTCGCCGCGACCCTGAAGAACCTCTACGACGGGGTGCCGATCGAGGAAGTGCGCAAGTCCGCCATCCTTTCCGCCCGGGTGTTGATCGAGAAGGATCCCGCCTACAGTTACGTCACAGCGCGCCTGCTGCTGCACACCATCCGCCGCGAGGTGCTGGGCGAAGAGGTGGGGCAGGAGGCCATGGCGCAGCGTTACGCCGAGTACTTCCCCCATTTCGTCCGCACGGGCATCCAGGCGGAACTGCTCGACCCGCGCCTGGCCCAGTTCGACCTGCAGCGTCTGGGACAGGCCCTGGATGCCAAGCGCGACCTGAAGTTCGGCTATCTGGGTTTGCAGACCCTTTACGACCGCTATTTCCTCCACATCGAGGAACGCCGCATCGAGTTGCCCCAGGTGTTCTTCATGCGCGTGGCCATGGGCCTGGCCCTCAATGAGATAGATCGGGAAACCCGGGCCATCGAGTTCTACGAGGTGTTGTCCAACTTCGACTTCATGAGCTCGACCCCCACCCTGTTCAATTCGGGCACCCTGCATTCCCAGCTCTCCTCCTGCTACCTGACCACGGTGGACGACGATCTGGACCAGATTTTCGGCGCCATCCGGGAGAACGCCCTGTTGCAGAAATACGCTGGCGGCCTGGGTAACGACTGGACCAATGTGCGGGCTCTGGGCGCGCGGATCAAGGGCACCAACGGCAAGAGCCAGGGGGTGATTCCCTTCCTCAAGGTGGTCAACGACACGGCGGTGGCGGTGAACCAGGGCGGCAAGCGCAAGGGCGCCGTCTGCGCCTATCTGGAAACCTGGCACCTGGACCTGGAGGAATTCCTCGACCTGCGCAAGAACACCGGCGACGACCGGCGCCGCACCCACGACATGAACACCGCCAACTGGATTCCCGATCTGTTCATGAAGCGGGTCATGGAGTCCGGCGAATGGACCCTGTTCTCCCCTTCCGACGTGCCCGACCTGCACGACAAATACGGTCGCGCCTTCGAGGAGGCCTACGTCCGCTACGAAGAAAAGGCCGACCGGGGCGAGATCAAGCTGTTCCGCCGGGTGCCGGCCCTGTCCCTGTGGCGCAAGATGCTGACCATGCTGTTCGAGACCGGGCATCCCTGGGTGACGTTCAAGGATCCCTGCAACATCCGCTCTCCCCAACAGCACGTCGGCGTGGTCCATAGCTCCAACTTGTGTACCGAGATCACCCTCAACACCTCCGCCACGGAAACCGCGGTGTGCAACCTGGGGTCGGTGAATCTGCTGGCCCACCTGCGGGACGGCCAGCTGGACCAGGACAAGCTGAAAAAGACCATCCGCACCGCCATGCGCATGCTGGACAACGTGGTGGACATCAATTTCTACGCGGTGGACAAGGCGCGCAATTCCAACGTCCGCCACCGCCCGGTGGGCCTGGGCATCATGGCCTTCCAGGACTGCCTGCACGAGCTGCGCATTCCCTACGCCTCCCAGGCGGCGGTGGAGTTTGCCGACCGCTCCATGGAGGCCGTGTGCTACCACGCCTATTGGGCCAGTACCGATCTGGCCGAGGAACGGGGTCGCTATTCCAGCTTCAAGGGCAGCCTCTGGGATCAGGGCATCCTGCCCCAGGACAGCCTGGACCTGCTGGCCCGGGAACGGGGCGGCTATCTGGAGGTGGATCGTTCCGCCAGCCTGGATTGGGACGCCCTGCGCCAGCGCATCGCCCAGGTGGGCATGCGTAACTCCAATTGCGTGGCCATTGCCCCCACCGCGACGATTTCCAACATCGTGGGCGTCTCGGCCTGCATCGAGCCCGAGTACCAGAACCTCTACGTCAAATCCAACTTGTCCGGCGAATTCACCGTGGCCAACGAGCATCTGGTGCGCGACCTGAAGGCCCTCGGCCTGTGGGACGAGGTGATGATCGCCGACCTCAAGTACTTCGACGGCTCCCTGGCCCGCATCGACCGCGTGCCCCAGGAATTGCGGGACCTCTACGCCACGGCCTTCGAGATCGACCCCGCCTGGTTGGTGGAGGCAGCTTCCCGGCGCCAGAAATGGATCGACCAGGCCCAGTCCCTCAACATCTACATGGCCGGCGCGTCGGGCCGCAAGCTCGACGAGACCTACAAGCTGGCCTGGCAGCGCGGCCTGAAGACCACCTACTACCTGCGCACCCTGGGTGCCACCCATGCCGAGAAGTCCACCACCAAGGCTGGGGCCCTCAACGCCGTGGCGGCAGAACCCCAGGCCGAGGCCCAGTTCTGCTCCATAGACAATCCCGATTGCGAAGCTTGCCAATAAAGCCGGAGGAAAACCATGTTCGAAGAAGACCTGTCCTTTGCTGCACCCGCCTCCACGGGCGGTTTCACCGCCGGCCGCGATGGCGGTTTCCTCCGCCCCTCCCCGGCCGACCGGGAAGACGAGGCCGGGGATGCCGCCCTGCGCCGCATCCGGGTAGAGGACAAGCGCATCATCAACGGTGGCACCGACGTGAACCAGTTGGTGCCCTTCAAGTACAAGTGGGCCTGGGACAAGTACCTGGCCGGTTGCGCCAACCACTGGATGCCCCAGGAAATCAACATGGCGCGGGACATCGCCCAGTGGAAGGACCCTGCTGCCCTGTCCGAGGACGAGCGGCGCATCGTCAAGCGCAACCTGGGCTTCTTCGTCACCGCCGACAGCTTGGCCGCCAACAACATCGTGCTCGGCACCTACCGCCACATCACCGCGCCGGAGTGCCGCCAGTACCTGCTGCGCCAGGCCTTCGAAGAGGCGATCCATACCCACGCCTACCAGTACATCGTCGAAAGCCTGGGGCTGGACGAGGGCGAGATTTTCAACGCCTATCACGAGGTTCCCTCGATCCGGGCCAAGGACGAGTTCCTCATTCCCTTCATCGACGTGCTCACCAACCCCGAATTCCGCACCGGCACTGCCGAGGCAGACCAGCAGTTGCTGAAGAGCCTGATCGTCTTCGCCTGCCTGATGGAGGGGCTGTTCTTCTACGTCGGTTTCGCCCAGATCCTGGCCCTGGGGCGGCAGAACAAGATGACCGGTGCCGCCGAGCAGTACCAGTACATCCTGCGCGACGAGTCGATGCACTGCAATTTCGGCATCGACCTGATCAACCAGATCAAGCTGGAGAACCCGCAACTGTGGACCGCCGAGTTCCGCGCGGAGTTGCGGGAACTGTTCAAGAAGGCCGTGGACCTGGAGTACGCCTACGCCGAGGACACCATGCCGCGTGGCGTGCTGGGCCTCAATGCCTCAATGTTCAAGGGCTATCTGCGCTACATCGCCAACCGGCGCTGCCAGCAGATCGGCCTCGATACGATGTTCACTGGCGAGGAGAATCCCTTCCCTTGGATGGCGGAGATGATCGACCTCAAGAAGGAGAAAAATTTCTTCGAGACCCGCGTCATCGAATACCAGACGGGAGGCGCGTTGTCGTGGGATTGAGACAGTTGCGTATGCAGCTGTGCAACGTGGCGAGTGAACCAGGAATACGTTTGCTAGTCTCCGCAACGTTTCCCGTTCTGCGTTCTTAAATGAAGTGATGGGCGGAAAAACGTGAGGAATTCATTGCTTTCCTTTGCATGATTGCAGTGAATAATGCACGCATACCCAATTCGGGTTGTAGATGTAAAAGCAGTAGTGGTGTTTTCCTTGTTCCCTTGTCCTTTAGGAGGTTCCCATGGCTGAGACCAAAGCCAAGAAACCGGCGGCTAAGAAGCCTGCTGCCAAGAAGCCCGCTGCCGCAAAGAAACCCGCGGCTGCAAAGAAACCTGTTGCCAAGAAGCCCGCAGCAGCTAAGAAACCCGTAGCAAAGAAGCCTGCTGCCAAGAAGCCCGTGGCTGCTAAGAAGCCTGTGGCGAAGAAGGCCGTCGCCGCCAAGAAGCCCGTGGCGAAGAAGCCTGCTGCCAAGAAGCCCGTGGCCGCTAAGAAGCCCGTTGCCAAGAAGGCTGTCGCCGCCAAGAAGCCCGTGGCGAAGAAGGCCGTTGCCAAGAAGCCCGTGGCTGCTAAGAAGCCCGTAGCCAAGAAGGCTGTCGCCGCCAAGAAGCCCGTGGCGAAGAAGGCTGTCGCCAAGAAGCCCGTGGCTGCCAAGAAGCCTGTTGCTAAGAAGCCCGTGGCCAAGAAGGCTGTCGCCGCCAAGAAGCCCGTGGCGAAAAAGCCTGCTGCCAAGCCCGTCGCCAAGAAGCCCGTGGCGAAGAAGCCCGCTGCCAAGCCCGCCGCCAAGAAGCCCGTGGCGAAGAAGCCCGCTGCCAAGCCCGCTGCCAAGAAGCCCGCAGCCAAGCCTGCTGCGAAAAAGGCTCCCGCTGTGAAGAAGGCCGCTGCGCCTGCTGCGCCTGCCGCAACGCCTTCCACCGCTGCAACGCCCGGCATCAAGTCTTCCTTGAATCCGGCCGCTGCTTGGCCTTTCCCCACCGGCTCCCGTCCTTCCTGAGGCGAATCGGTGGTTGGCCGACCGCAAGGTCGGCCACGTATTCAACGCACGGGTGCTGTCGGCCCGTGCGTTTTTCATTTCAACGCATGGCGACGAAGCGCTTGATCCGGGCAATGCCCTCCTCGATTTTCTCCGCAGCGACGGCGTAGGCGAAGCGCATGTAGCGCTTGGGTTGGGTGTCGCCGAAGTCCAGGCCGGGGGTGACGGCGACGCCAGCGTGTTCCAGTAGTTCCAGGGCAAAGGTGTAACTGTCGTCGGTCAGAGCTGAAACGTCGCCATAGACGTAGAAGGCGCCGTCCGGCTGGGCGGGCACTGCGATGCCGCAATCGGCCAGGCCCCGCAGCAGGATGTCGCGCCGTTCCTGGAATAGGCATCGACGCTGTTCCAGTAATGCCAATGTGTCGGACTCGAAGGCGGCCAACGCGCCGTACTGGGCCGGTGTCGGCGGCGAGATGTAGAGGTTCTGCGCCAGCTTCTCAACGGCACGCAGGGCTTCCGGCGGCACCACCATCCAGCCCAGGCGCCAGCCGGTCATGCCGAAGTACTTGGAAAAGCTGTTGATGATGAAGAGGTCCTCGCCCAAGGCGGCGGCACTGCTCGCCGGCACGCCGTAGACCAGCCCTTGGTAGATTTCATCCATCAGCAGCGTTCCGCCGCGACGACGCACCTCGGCCAGGATGGCCGTCAACGCCTGCTGCGGCATCAGCGTCCCACTGGGATTGGCCGGGCTGGCCACCATCAGGCCGCGGGTGCGGCTTGTCCATTGTTCGGCCACTTGGCGGGCGGTGGGTTGAAAGTGTGTGCTTGCGTCCACCGCCAGGGCGCGCGGCACCCCTTCGAAAAGCCGGACGAAATGCCGGTTGCAGGGGTAGCCGGGGTCGGCCAGCAGGATCTCGTCGCCGGGGTTCACCAGGACGCCGAGGGCCATCAGCAAGGCGGCGGAGGCGCCACTGGTGATGACAATGCGTTCCGCCGCCACATCGACGCCGAAGCGCGCGCGGTAGTCCTGGGCAATGGCTTCCCGCAATTGCGGCAAACCCAGGGCGTGGGTGTAGAACACCTTGCCGTCGGCGATGGCTTGCTGAGCCGCGGCAACGATGGCGGGCGGCGTCGGGAAGTCCGGCTCCCCGACCTCCATGTGAATGATGTCGCGCCCGGCGGCCTCTAGCGCCTTGGCCCTTTGCACCAGTTCCATGACGTGGAAGGGGGCAATGTCTTTCATTCGCTCGGCGATTTGCATGACGTGGATTCCTTCAGGCGGCGGACCATAAAAAATGGCCACCCGCGGGTGGCCATGATCGGAACAACTTGAGCTGGCTTAGTCCACCATGCCCAGTTCGAACAGTTCCAGCTTGAGGGTCAGCTCCCGGGGGAGGCGGCTCTTCAGCTTGTCGAACCATTCGGCATGGAGCTTCAGTTCCTCGCGCCAAGCGGCGGTGTCCACGCTGGTCAGGGCCTCGAACTCGGACTTGCTCATGGCGTCGAGGCCGGTCCAGTCGATATCCTCGTAGGCCGGCATCCAACCCAGGGCGGTCTGGCGGGCATCGGCCTGGCCGCTGCAACGACCGACGATCCACTTCAGCACGCGCATGTTGTCGCCGAAGCCGGGCCAGATGAACTTGCCGTCGGCGTCCTGGCGGAACCAGTTGACGGTGAAGATGCGGGGCGCATGTTCAACCTGGTGGCCGATCTTGAGCCAGTGGTTGAAGTAGTCGCCCATGTGGTAGCCGCAGAAGGGCAGCATGGCCATGGGGTCGCGACGGACGATGCCCTGGGCGCCGGTGGCGGCGGCCGTGGTTTCGGAGCCGAGGGTGGAGGCCATGTAGACGCCGAAGTTCCAGTTGAAGGCTTCGTACACCAGGGGCACGGTGGTGGAGCGGCGGCCGCCGAAGATGAAGGCGGAAATCGGCACGCCGGCGGGATCTTCCCAGGCGGCGTCGATGGACGGGCACTGGCTGGCAGGGGCGGTGAAGCGCGAGTTGGGGTGGGCTGCCTTGCGACCAGCCTTGCCGTCTTCGGGCGTCCAGTCCTTGCCTTGCCAATCGATCAGGTGAGCCGGGGCTTCCTTGGTCATGCCTTCCCACCACACATCGCCGTCGTCGGTCAGGGCGACGTTGGTGAAGATGACGTTTTCTTTGAGGGTGGCCAGGGCGTTGTAGTTGGTCTTCTCGGAAGTGCCGGGAGCGACGCCGAAGAAACCAGCTTCGGGGTTGATGGCGTACAGCTTGCCGTCGGCACCGGGCTTGATCCAGGCGATGTCGTCGCCGACCGTGGTGACCTTCCAGCCGTCCAGGGATTTGGGCGGGATCATCATGGCAAAGTTGGTCTTGCCACAGGCGGAGGGGAAGGCGGCAGCCACGTAGGACTTCTTGCCTTCGGGAGACTCGACGCCCAGGATCAGCATGTGTTCGGCCAGCCAGCCTTCGTCGCGGGCCATGGTGGAGGCGATGCGCAGGGCGAAGCACTTCTTGCCGAGCAGGGCATTGCCGCCATAGCCGGAGCCGAAGGACCAGATTTCGCGGGTTTCGGGGAAATGGCAGATGTACTTGGTGGCGTTGCAGGGCCACTTCACGTCCTTCTGACCGGGTTCCAGCGGCGCGCCGACGGAGTGCAGACAGGGCACGAACTCGCCGTCACTACCCAACTGGTCCAGCACGGCGCGGCCCATGCGGGTCATTACCCGCATGTTGACCACCACGTAGGGAGAGTCGGACAGCTCGACGCCGATGTGGGCGATGGGGCTGCCGATGGGGCCCATGCTGAAGGGGATGACGTACAGGGTGCGACCGCGCATACAGCCGGCGAACAGGCCGCGCAGCTTTTCTTTCATCTTGACCGGATCTTCCCAATTGTTGTTGGGACCGGCGTCTTCCTTGTTGGTGGGGCAGACATAGGTGCGGTCTTCCACCCGGGCCACGTCGGAAGGATCGGACAGGGCCAGATAGGAGTTGGGGCGCTTGGCCTGGTTGAGCTTGATCAAGCTGCCGGCTTCGACCATTTCAGCGAAAAGGCGGTCGGCTTCTTGTTGGGAACCATCACACCAGACGATGTTGTCCGGTTGGGTGAGGGCGGCCACTTCGGCTACCCAAGCCTTCAGCTTGGCGTGTTTGACGTAATCGGGCGCGTTAACGTTGCTCGCGGCGACGGCGGACTGGGACTGAGTCATCAATTTCTCCACACGGATGATCAGGGCGGGTTCGTCGCATCGAGCAGGGTCGGCGGATAGCCGGCGGTGTCTTTTCGCAGGGGCGCGCGGGTGAGGTCGCTGCGGGACAAACCTTTATTGCTTTTGGATCGCCCAAAAAGCGTAATTATGGCACAGGGCACCATCCCCTTTTTGATCTCGGCCAATGGAAAGCTTCTGTGTTTTTTGTCACAACAGGACCCCGGGCTCGGCGATAATAGAAAAATAGGTCGCTGCCACTTCTTAATGTTTTGTTGAGGAAGTCGGTATATCTCCTTAATTTGTTGTTATAAAATGCCGTAGAAGATATATCGAACAGCAGATGTTGTCTGCTGCCAAGGGGAAATCTTTATGAAACAGACCGTTATTGCCGTTGTCACCGTTTTGGGGGTTTCTTTGGCCGCGCCGAGCGCCCTTGCTGCCCACGACAAGAACAAATCCACCCCGACCAAGGCGGGCAAGACCCACGCCGGCGTCAAGCCGACCAAGGCGCAGCCCGTGGTCGCCAAGAAGAAAGCGGTGCCCGTCGCCCGCAAGGTGGCGCCGGAAGCCGCCAACAGCGCGACGCTCCGTGAGGACAACCACCATCTGGTGCTGCAATCCTCGGCCGCCCTGGTGCAGGATCAGGCCACCGGTGCCGTGTTGTTCGAGAAGAATGCCGGTGCCGTGCTGCCCATCGCCTCCATCACCAAGCTGATGACCGCCATGGTGAGCCTGGACGCCAAGCCGAATTTGCAGGAACTGATGGTGATCGGTGACGAGGATGTGGATATGCTCAAGGGCACCCGTTCCCGTCTTAAGGTCGGCACGCAGCTGCCCAAGGAAGACATGTTGCGCCTGGCCCTGATGTCCTCTGAAAACCGCGCCGCCGCGTCCCTCTCCCGCTACTACCCCGGTGGTCGTCCCGCCTTCGTCGCCGCCATGAACCGCAAGGCCGAGGCCCTGGGCCTGACCGGTACCCACTTCGAGGACTCCACCGGCCTGACCTCCGCCAACGTTTCCACTGCTCGCGACCTGGTGCGCATGGTGGCCGCGGCCCACCAATATCCCCTGATCCGGGAATTCACCACCACCGCCGAATATGAAGTCAACGTGGCGGGCCACAACGAAATGTTCCGCAACACCAACCCCCTGGTGCGGACGCAGAACAGTTGGGAAATCGGCTTGTCCAAGACCGGCTACATCAACGAGGCCGGTAAGTGCTTGGTCATGCAGGCCTGGTTCAACAACAAGCCCACCATCATCGTGCTGCTGGATTCCTGGGGCAAGCTGACTCGGATCGGCGACGCCAACCGCATCAAGCGCTGGATCGAAAGCGCCTCCGTCGGTCACAAAACCCGGGCCGGCTGATCGAGAGCAGGACGAAAACAGGATGCGCCCTCGTGGCGCATCTTCTCTTTTGGGGTGACGAAAATCGTCACTTTCTGCCGCAAACCCCGTCTCTTCCCCGCACTGGCATCGTGACAAACGCCGCTGAGGCCCGTTTATGGCTTTGGTAGGATTTGGCACAGGCTTTGCCTAAGCGTTTCCGTGCTTTTCAGCGCATTTCGCCGCCCCGGCGGCAGATTTCAACCGTAAGGAGAACTTCATGAAGAAGATTCAACAAGGTTTTACCCTGATCGAACTGATGATCGTGGTGGCCATCATCGGCATCCTGGCCGCAGTGGCAATTCCGCAGTATCAGGACTACATGGTTCGTGCTCGCCTATCCAAGGTTAATGCAGCTTTGGAGCCGATCAAGCAAGCGCTGGCAGAATACTCCCAGTTCAATGGCGGCAGTTTTACTGCATTAGGTGCCGCGGATACTGGAGGCGCTGTCACTGGTTTTACTGATCCACAAACTTCTGGCGGCCTTGGTTTGTCTGCTACACCGACCCTTGGCAATGAGATTGCGCGGATTCAAATGGCCGCAACGACAGGTGTGTTGACCGTGACGTTGCAGAACGTCGGCGCTTGTGCCAACGGGAACAACTTTACTGTTACTCCCCAAGTTGGAACGACTGCTGTGACGTGGACGTATGGCAATGGGACCTTGACTGCCAATTCTGTGTGTACGACGGAACTGGCGAAGTGGCGTTAAAAGACTAATTGCTACTTAGTCTTCATGGCCCCGCAGCTATTGAGCTGCGGGGTTTTTGTTTGGAGATGGCTCTATGAGTGATGTCATGCCGAGACTTTGAGCTTCTGACATCTCTGTTTCGGATTCTTGGTGTCTGTGGAGTTTTTTAAGAACAAGTCCAAGCCGGTAATGCAAGATTGCTGCATCGGGACGAAGATGAATGGCTATCCTCAAATCTTCGGCAGCACCTTGCCACTCCTGTCGAGTAACCCGAAGCGCCGCGCGGCCAAGATAGCCTTGCACTACCTTGGGGTCGGTCTGGATCACCCATTCAAAGTCCTGCTCGGCGCCATCGTGATCGCCGCTGCGCAAGCGAAAGATTCCCCGGTTGTAGAAAATGCGGATGGCACCCGGGGTGCTGAGATTGGGAATTTTGTTTGCTGCCTCTTCCCACAGGGACAGCTCACTGGCAAAGGTCGCCAGCCGTTGCTGGCTCAGGAAAACCAAGGCCGCCACCAACAGCAACAGTACTGGTGCTGCAACGTGGGGTTTTGCCTTGATGCTAAGGACAACCGCGGCGAGTAACAGGCCGGGTGCCCAAAGATAACTGCGGTAGAGCACGATGGGCTCCTGAAAGCGAATGGTGGCCAGCTCAATGGAGAAAAGCACCAGCATCCAGAAAAGGCCGAAGGCGACAAGGCGAAGGCTGGGGCTTATCCGTCGTGAAGTGAATCCGTAGATGGCGCAGCCGGCCATGACGAACAGACTGGCAGGCGCAAGAAATAGCCATGGACCATGGGTGATGGCGGCGAAGTCGGGGCGGATATCGATGCTTATTCCTGTCGGATCAGGCCACAGCCAAAAAGCGACATAGCGGAAAAAGAAACCGCATTGGAGGGCGGCACTCAAGGCCCAGTTGCCTAGGCGGGAGCCGGCATCGGGGAAGCCGCTGCTGCCGATGATCTCGCCAACGTCTGGTTCATAGGCAACGGCAACATAGCCGAGCTTGATGAGGGCGATCCATGCGGCAATCGGTGCGCTAACGGCAAGGAACGCCAGCAATGGTCGGCGGCAGGTGCGCTGCGCTGTTGAGTCGCGCAGAAAAATCAGAGCTGCCACGACGAGAAATCCCGGCATGGCGTGTTCCTTCGACATGGCAGCCATGCCGTAGCAAAGCCCAGCGAAGACGGCGCGGTGCCAGGAGCCTTCGGTGAGTGCCTTGTCGAACTGGATGGCGGATAGCAGCAGGAAGAAAGTGGCGAAGAGGATGGTGCGCTGGATCAGGTAGCCGGCGGCGTAAACCGAGACGGGGTGGACCACGAACAGCAGTCCCGCCGCCAGGGCCAGCAGGGCGGCTTTGTTGGGTTCGGTAATGGTGTTCAGCAGGCGTCGGGCCAGCGCGAACAGCAGGAAGCCGTTGAGGCCGTGGAGGATCAAGGCTACATAGCGGGAGACGTGCAGGTTGCCGTTGGAGAGCACCTGTTCCATGCCCAGGGTGAAGTAAGGGAACTGGCGCGGCGACAGGGAGAACGGCATGATCGCGTAGTCCCCCAGGGCCGGCGATTTGAGCAGGTTCGGATCGTCGAACACCAGGGGATTGTCGATCCAGGGTAGATAGAGTCCGGCGCTGGCGGCCAGGATCAGCAGCAGGGCGAAGAGGGGCAGATGACGGGAGCTGAGGATCGACATGTTCGTTCTTGTGGGACTCATGAAATTCGCGCGCAATGGAACGTGGCGGTGACGTCTAGTGGAAACTTTGACACTTTGCGTTGAAGCCGCTGGGTCCCCGCCTGCGCGGGGACGACATTGTTGCCGGTATCACCTTTACCGCACGAGCACGGCGCCAGCGGTTTCAAAGCTGCTCGGCGGACAGGGCCGACACGAGGCTGGCGCCGTTACCTTCGGCCCTGAGCCACCAGACCGCGCCTTTTTTCACCGACCAGGGTTGCTCGCGGCCGCACAACAGCCGGGCCGCCAAGAGGCCCAGCGTGGGCTGGTGGCCGACGATCAGCACGGGCTCGGGGTGGGCTGGCCAGCCGGCTGCGTGTAGTAGGGCAGCCGGCGCCGCGTCCGGGGCCAAGGCGGGGATGACCGTATAGGGCAGTTTGAGGGCATCGGCTGTCTGCCGCG
Source organism: Denitratisoma sp. agr-D3 (assembly GCF_054658675.1). Classification (NCBI taxonomy): domain Bacteria; kingdom Pseudomonadati; phylum Pseudomonadota; class Betaproteobacteria; order Nitrosomonadales; family Sterolibacteriaceae; genus Denitratisoma; species Denitratisoma sp. agr-D3. The sequence continues at coordinate 528,546 of NZ_BAAGIA010000001.1, forward strand.
TACGCAGGGCTGGGCTGACCAGGATGCGGGTATCCGCCGGCAGACGGGCATGCAGCCAGCGTGCCATGGCCTTGGCCTGCTTGCGGCCCTTGCCGGTGAGGGCGCGCGCCAGGTCGTCCTGGTCGGGCAGCGGGTCTTCCGCCTGGGCATGGCGCCAGAGGATCAATTCCATGGCAGTCGCGCCAGCAGGTCGGGCAGGTCCTCGGGCTCGACGCAGGTCAGGCCACCCGTGGGGGACAGATCATGGCCGTAACCCCAGGCCACGTGGAGATAGGGCATGTCCTGGGTGCCGGCGGCATCGGCATCGGCCTCGGTGTCGCCGACGTAGGGAGTGCGCGCCGGGGGCAGGCGCTGCTCGCCGAGGATCTTGCCCAACATCTGTTTTTTGCCGGCGCAGTCGGGGTGTTCGTCCAGGCAGTAAATCCCGGCAAACCAGGGCGTCCAGCCGAAGTGGTCGAGGATCAGTCGCGTGGGCGTACCGCGCTTGTTGGTGGCCAGGTAGAGCGCGGTCCCCTGTTCGTGCAGGCGGCGCAGGGCGGCGTCGATACCGGGGTAGGGGCGCGTGTCCCGGTAGCCACCGCCGTCGTAGCAGCGCTTAAAGTCGGCCGTCAGACGATCCAGCAGCGCGGCGTCCTGGCTGCCGCTGATCAGGGCCAGGGTGGTGCGCAGGGGGGGGCCGATGATGTCGTCCCGCAGGGGGACGACGGGGTCGAGCCGGTTCTCGGCCAGGGCCAGGGCCATGCCCTTGAGGATGCCCGGTGCCGAATCCACCAGGGTGCCGTCGAAATCGAAAGCAACGGCGTGCAACGGGGTGCTTGTTGCGCGGCCGGTCATGACGCGGCCTGCCAGTGGCCGGACTTGCCGCCGCGCTTTTCCAGGAGGCGGACGTTGTCGATGCGCATGCCCCGGTCCATGGCCTTGCACATGTCGTAGACGGTGAGCAGGGCTACCGAGACAGCGGTCAGGGCTTCCATCTCGATGCCGGTCCGACCGAAGGTTTCGGCGGTCACTTCGCAATGGACGGCATTGCGTTCATCATCGATGCTGAAAACCACGTTCACATGGGTCAGGCCAAGGGGATGGCAAAGGGGAATCAGTTCGCCGGTGCGCTTGCTGGCTTGGATCGCGGCGATGCGCGCCACGCCCAACACGTCGCCCTTGGCGGCGCCACCCTGGCGAATTTGCGCCAAGGTCGCCGCGGCCATGGTGATGCTGCCGCCGGCCCGGGCCAGGCGGTGGGTTTCGGCCTTGTGGCCCACGTCCACCATGTGGGCCTGGCCCTCGGCGTTGAAATGGGTGAGGGGACTGCTAGGAGGACTGGAATCGGTGCTCATGGTCGCTTGTAAGCAAAGTTAAACGGGCGGCGGGCGCCCAGAAGGAAGTGGTTATCATACCGGCCATGAAAAAGTTGTTGCCTTTCATCGTCCTTTCCCTGGGCTTGGCCGCCCCTGCTGGAACCCTTGTTGCTCCCGCCTATGGCGAGGGCTTGCCGAGTCTCGGGGAGTCCGCCCAAGTGGATTTTTCTCCCCAGATGGAACGCAAGGTGGGAGAAGAGGCCATGAACGACATCCGCCTCCATGAACCTTCCTACATCGACGACCCGGAGATCAACGGCTATTTGAGTCGTCTCGTGGGACGTTTGGCGCTGCACCTCGAAAAAGGCAGTCAACAAACCTTCGAGGTGTTCGCCCTGCGCGACCCCATGCTCAATGCCTTCGCCATGCCCGGCGGCTACATCGGCGTTCATACCGCCCTGATCCTGGCCGCCCAGTCGGAGTCGGAACTGGCCTCGGTGCTGGCCCACGAAGTCTCCCACGTCACCCAGCACCATTTGGCGCGCCAGGTCAGTGCCCAGCAGCAGACCCAGATGGCCTCCCTGTTGGCCCTGGCGGTGGGCGTCCTCGCCGCCCGCAGCCGCCCCGATCTGGCCATGGGCGCCATGGCCGGCGGCCAGGCGGCGGCGGTGCAGAGCCAGCTTAGCTATTCCCGCGACTTCGAGCGGGAGGCGGATCGAATCGGCCTGCAATTGCTGGAACAGAGCGGCTTCGACATCCGCGGCATGGGCGACTTCTTTGTTCGTTTGGACAAGTTCGGTCGTATCTACGAAAACGGCGCCCCGGGCTACCTGCGTACCCACCCGCTGACCACGGAGCGGATTTCCGACATGGAAAACCGCATCCAGATGCGCCCCTACAAGCAGGTGGTGGATTCCCTCGATTTCCACTTGGTACGGGCCAAACTGCGCAGCCAGGAGCGCACGCCGCAAGAAGCGGTGACGGACTTTTCCACCCTGCTGGCGGAGCACAAATACGTTTCGGAAGGCGCGGCTCACTACGGCATGGCCCGGGCCTGGCTGCGGGACAACAAGCCCGACCAGGCGGAGCGGGAGTTGCAGCAGGTGCGGCGATTGAAGGTTGCCTCGCCCATGGTCGATACCCTCGCGGCGGAAATCCAGGTGAAAAAGGGGGATACGGCGGCAGCGGTGAAAATCCTGCGGGCGGCCCGTGCCCAGCATCCCAGCGAGTTTGCCGTCAGCCTGCTTTTGGCCCAAACCCTGCTCGACGCCGGCCGCTACCAAGAGGCGCTCCAGGTGCTGGGCGAGGAGCAGCAAAGCCGCAGTACCGAGGCGCGCCTGTATCTGATGCAGGCCAAGGCCTACGCCGGGCTCGGCAAGGAGTTCCGTCAACACCGGGCGCTGGCCGATGCCTACTATCAACAGGGCCTGCTCCAGGGGGCCATGGAGCAGTTGCAGCTGGCGCAAAAGGCGACCGACGGGGATTTCTACGAGCAGTCCCAGGTGGATGCCCGCCTACGGGAAGTCCGCGCCCTGTTGGAAAAGGACAGGCCCGGCCAGCGGCCGCAATAAACACCGGAAACGAAGGACATGACCATGTCGGAACCAACCGCCATTACTGCCGATCAGGAACTGGACGCCAAGGGATTGGCCTGCCCCTTGCCCATCCTGCGCACCAAGAAGGCCCTGGCCGGACTGGGCAGCGGCCAGGTGCTGAAGGTGTTCGCCACCGATCCTGGCTCGCAGAAAGACTTCGTCGCTTTTGCCCGCCAGACCGGCAACGCGCTATTGCATACCGAGACCCAGGACGGGCCGGTTTTCGTGTTTTATTTCCGCCGCAAATAGCCGGCAGTCAATAGCCGCCGGTCAATAGGCCACAAGCAATCAGGCCTGGCCTTCAGCCATTGCGGCGATAGAGTCGAAATTTCTCGCCCTTGTCGCCGGGGCGGTTGCCTTCCCACACCTTGCGCCACCCCGATGGGACGGTCTCGCTGCGGCTTCCTCCCTGGACCAGCAACAGGGGGCAGCGGTGGCGGGCTTCATAGGGCTGGGGAACCAGGCCGATGAAATAACGCAGGGATGCCTTTTGCGCATCGCCCAGGTCGCGGGCCGCGACGCATTCGTCCGAGCGTTCCAGCGCCTTACCTAGGGCCAGGGCCACGGGTCGGTAAGTCTTGCCGTAATCCATCCAGGGCATCCACAACGCCGCGAGCAGGCCCCACATCAGGGTCAAGCCGCCGGCCCAGTGAGTGGCGGAGCGCCAGGGCGACTTGGGCAGGCGCAGCAGGGACCACAGCCACAACAGGGTGAGCAGGGCCGCCACGATCACGGCCGGCGTCGACCATGTGCCGACGAACCCCGGCTCGGGCTTGGTGAAGTTCCGGGCGACCCGGGCTGGCGCGCCGGTCATGATGGCAATGCCCCCCAGCCAGACGACGGCGCCGATCAGGGTGAAGGTCATCATGCCGAACCAATCGAAGGCATTGGCTGCCCCGCGCCGCAGTTTTTCCACGCCGGCGCTGGCCAGCAGCACCAGGGGCACGATCAGCAACAAATGATTGAGGGGGCGGGGTTCCGCCAGCAGGAACAATTGCAGCAAGGCCAACAGACTGCCCAGCAGGGGCAGGAAGAACGCCGGCGTTGTCAGTTGGCGGCAATGCACCCACAGTGCCCAGAGCGCCAAGGGCAGCAGGGGCCAGGGGGCCCAGCCGAGCAGTTCCAGGTGGTCCTGCAAGGTGTCCGCCGACCATGGAGGCGGGGTCAGCTTGGCCAGTTCGGCTTGCCACAGGGCTGGCAGCAAATGGGGCGATTGCTGGGATAGCAAGAAGGGCCAGAGGGCGGCGAGACCCAGGCCGAGGCCGATGGCGAGGAGGATGCCCAGGCTGCGCTGACCGCGCCACGCCGGGTGGGCCAGGGCAAGCAGGGGCAGGGCAACGAGCGGAATGGCGGCCAGGGCGCCGACGCAGAGCAGACCGGCGGCGATGGACAGCCCCGCGGCGACGCCGGCCTGGGCGATCTGCCGGCCCTGGGCATGGGCCAAGTGCGCGAGGGTCAGATGGAGGAAAGCCTGGGCCGCCAGCAGTCCGATCAGTGGCTGGGCCTCGTGGATGGGGACCAGCAAGCCCACCGTGCCCATGGCCAGCAGGGGGGCGCCCAGGGCCGCGGTGTCACCGTGCAGGCGTTGCGCCGTCCGCGCCAGGCCGTAGAACAACAGGGCGCCGCAGAGGGCGGTGGCCAGGCGGGCGGCATTGTGGAAGGCGATCATTCCCCCCAGCACCTTGCCCAACAACGCCGCCAGCCAGTGGTAGAGGGGCGGCATGGCCAGCCAGGGGTCAAGGCCGAGGCGGGGCAGGGACCAGTTGCCGGCCTGGGCGAACTCATAGGCGACCCCCAGGTGCACGGCATCGTCCACCTTCCAGGGGTCGTGTCCCACCAGCCCCGCCAACAGGTAGGCGGCGCAGAACAACATCAACGGCAGGGCGGGCAGCGGCAAGGGGATTCGGGGCATCGGCGGATGGGCTCGGTTCGGGAAATAAAAAAGGCAGCCGGGGCTGCCTTTTTCGCAAAGCCGCAGAGTATCAGGCGGCCTTCTTGCCGTACTTCTGGCGGAAACGCTCGACGCGGCCAGCGGTATCAACGATCTTTTGCTTGCCGGTCCAGAAAGGATGGCATTCGGAGCAAACTTCGATGTTGATGGGCTTGCCGTTGGTGGAGTTGGTCTTGAACTTGTTGCCGCAGGAGCAGGTCACGTCCACTTCGACGTAGTTCGGGTGAATGCCTTCTTTCATGGTGTCTTGTCCTTGGTGGTATCTGCGGCCCGTGAATGTGGCGGGCCAGGGAGGGCGGGATTATCCAGAAAAAACCCTGAGGAATCAAGCCCTGTTTTGTTTATCGCTCAACCGCGCTTCATGGCGTCGAAAAACTCGCCATTGTTCTTGGTGGCCTTGATCTTGTCCATGAGGAATTCCATGGCTTCCAGGTCGTCCATGTTGTAGAGCAGCTTGCGCAGCACCCACATCTTTTGCAGGACGGAGGGCTCCAGCAGCAGTTCTTCGCGACGGGTGCCGGAGCGGTTGACGTTGATGGCGGGATAGACCCGCTTCTCGGCCATGCGCCGGTCCAGGTGGATTTCCATGTTGCCGGTGCCCTTGAACTCTTCGTAGATCACTTCGTCCATGCGGGAGCCGGTGTCGATCAGGGCGGTGGCGATGATGGTCAGGGAGCCGCCTTCCTCGATGTTGCGGGCGGCGCCGAAGAAGCGCTTGGGTTTTTGCAGGGCGTTGGCGTCCACGCCGCCAGTCAGCACCTTGCCGGAGGCGGGCTGCACGGTGTTGTAGGCGCGGGCGAGGCGGGTGATGGAGTCGAGCAGGATCACCACGTCCTTCTTGTGTTCGGTCAGGCGCTTGGCCTTTTCAATCACCATTTCGGCCACTTGCACGTGGCGGGTGGCGGGCTCGTCGAAGGTGGAGGCCACCACTTCGCCGCGCACGGTGCGGGTCATTTCCGTTACTTCCTCGGGCCGCTCGTCGATCAGCAGCACGATCAGCACCACGTCGGGATGGTTGGAAGTGATGGCGTGGGCGATGTGCTGCATCATCACCGTCTTGCCGCTCTTGGGCGGCGCCACCAGCAGGCCGCGCTGGCCCTTGCCGATGGGGGCGACGATGTCGATGATGCGGCTGGTGGTGTTTTCCTCGGCCTTGATGTCCCGTTCCAGCTTGAGGTGCTGGGTGGGATGCAGCGGCGTCAGGTTTTCGAACAGGATCTTGGACTTGCAGGCCTCGGGGGACTGGCCGTTGATGGCGTCCAGCTTGGTCAGGGCAAAGTAGCGCTCGCCGTCCTTGGGGGTGCGGATTTCGCCTTCGATGGTGTCGCCGGTGTGCAGATTGAAGCGGCGGATCTGGGAAGGGGAAATGTAGATGTCGTCGGTGCTGGCCAGGTAGGAGGTATCTGGCGAGCGAAGGAAGCCGAAGCCGTCGGGCAGGATTTCCAGCACGCCATCACCGCTGATGGTTTCGCCTTTCTTGGCCTGGTTTTTCAGCAGCGCGAAGATCAGTTCATGCTTGCGCAGGCGATTGGCCCCTTCGATGCCGTTGGTGCTGGCCATTTCCAGCAACTGGCTGACGTGGAGGGCTTTGAGCTCCGAGAGATGCATTGTGGGATAAACCTGTGAGGGATGTGGTCATTGCCAGACAGGAGTCTGTCTGGTTGGTCGGAAGGCGGGGTGTTTTCGGTGGGGTGGCCGGGGTCGCCGTACTGCCGGACCGGGCCGGTCCCGGATTGCCTAGGCCCTTGGTATGGGCCGACTCAGGCGAATCCGGGGCGCAATGTAGCGGTATTACAGGTTGCTGTCAATGAAGGCGGTCAGTTGGGACTTGGACAGGGCGCCGACCTTCTGGGCCTCGACGTTGCCGCCCTTGAACAGGTGCAGGGTCGGGATGCCGCGGATGCCGTATTCGCCGGGAACCTTCTGGTTGTCGTCGATGTTGAGCTTGGCCACTTTCAGCTTGCCCGCGTATTCCTTGGCGATTTCGTCCAGGATGGGGGCGATCATCTTGCAGGGGCCGCACCATTCGGCCCAGTAGTCCACCAGCACGGGGGTGGCGGAATCAAGCACTTCGGCCTTGAAGGTGGCATCGGTAACGTGGTGAATGTGTTCGCTCATGAGGATCCTCGGTATGTCCGTTAGGTGTGTTGGGAGGTTGGCGCTGCCCGCTGCGGGCGGCTCAACATGGCGTTAGATTATCAAAATACTGGATAGAGGGGGTGTATCGGGCCGATATGCCCGGGGTAGGGCGGGGCGGTGTCCGCCGGATTCTCCCCCCGACCACCCTCCCAGCCACTACAATAGCGGTTTGTAAAGCAATAACGGTAGGAAACCATTATGACGTACGTCGTGACCGAGTCGTGCATCCGCTGCAAGTACACCGACTGTGTGGATGTGTGCCCCGTCGACTGTTTTCGGGAAGGCCTCAATTTCCTGGTGATCGACCCCGATGAGTGCATCGATTGCACCCTGTGCGTGGCCGAGTGTCCCGCCGAGGCGATTTTCGCGGAAGACGACGTGCCGACCGGGCAGGAGCATTTCGTTGCCCTGAACGCGGAACTGGCCAAGCAATGGGCGCCCATCATTGAACGCAAGGATCCCTTGCCCGACGCTGACGAATGGGTCAAGGTCAAGGGCAAGCTGGACCAACTGGAACGATAAGCACCGTCACCGTAAGAGCAGATCCCGCCGTCGGGGACCGAAAAAAGGAGGCAGACCATGCAAGTCAGTGAAATTCTTGCGATCAAGGGCACCGTGCTGTACACGATTTCGCCGGACAAGACCTTGGGCGAGGCCGTCACGGTCATGAGTGATTTGGACGTGGGTTCCCTGGTCTGTTTCGAGGGCGGGCGCATGGTCGGCATGCTGACTTTCCGCGAAGTGCTCAAGTCGGTCCATGCCAGTGGCGCCAAGTGGGAATCCGTTCTGGTGTCCGCCGTCATGGTGCGCGACCCGGTGGCGGCTGATCCCGAGATGGAGGTTTACGATCTGCGCCGTCTGATGGTGGACCAGCACATGCGCTACCTGCCGGTGATGGATGGCCCCGTGTTGATGGGGGTGATTTCCTTCCACGACGTGGCGAAGGCGGTGTTGGAGGAGCAGAGCTTCGAAAACCGCATGCTCAAGGCCTATATCCGCGACTGGCCGGAAGGCGAACCCGCCGACGAGGCCGGCAAGGCCTGATCCTGTCGTCTTTTTTGTCCGGGGCCTCGGTTGCCGACGCCCCGGTTGTTTGACTGTCCTGATTTTTCATCCATGTCCGGCAATATTCTTGGCACCCTGTTCCGCGTCGCATCCTTCGGCGAATCCCACGGCCCGGCCATCGGCTGCGTGGTGGAAGGCTGTCCGCCCGGGCTCGAATTGTCCGAGGCCGACATCCAGGCCGAACTGGACCGGCGCAAGCCCGGCACCTCGCGCCACGTCACCCAGCGCCGCGAGCCCGACACGGTGGAGATCCTGTCCGGGGTGTTCGAAGGCAAGACCACCGGCACCCCCATCGCCCTGCTGATCCGCAACCAGGACCAGCGCAGCAAGGACTACGGCAACATCGCCCAGAGCTTCCGCCCCGGTCACGCCGATTACACCTATTGGCAGAAGTACGGCATCCGCGACTATCGCGGCGGCGGCCGTTCCTCTGCCCGGGAAACCGCCGTGCGCGTGGCGGCCGGCGCCATTGCCCGCAAATGGCTGCGGCAGCGCTACGGCGTGGAGATTTACGGCTGGATGAGCCAGTTGGGTCCCATCGAGATCCCCTTCCTGGATCGGGCGGCCATCGACGCCAACCCGTTCTTCGCTCCCAACGCCGCCATCGTGGACGAGTTGGAAGCCTACATGGATCAGTTGCGCAAGGACGGCGATTCCGTTGGCGCCAAGATTTCCGTCGCCGCCGCCAACGTGCCCGTGGGCTGGGGCGATCCGGTCTATGACCGTCTCGACGCCGACATCGCCTACGCCATGATGGGCATCAACGCCGTCAAGGGCGTCGAAATCGGCGCCGGCTTCGCTGCGGTCGCCCAGCGCGGCACCGTCCATGGCGACGAAATGACCCCCGAGGGTTTCGTCACCAATCACGCCGGTGGCATCCTGGGGGGCATTTCCACCGGCCAGGACATCACCGTCAACATCGCCATCAAGCCCACCTCCAGCATCCGCACCCCACGTCGTTCCATCGACTTGCAGGGCAACCCGGTGCTGGTGGAAACCCATGGCCGCCACGACCCCTGCGTCGGCATCCGCGCCACCCCCATCGCCGAGGCCATGCTGGCGCTGGTGCTGATGGACGCCGCCTTGCGTCATCGGGCCCAGTGCGCCGACGTGGTGTGCGAGACCCCCAAGATTCCCGGCCACATCAAGGCCTGAGTTTTCAACCTTTCTCGAGGAGATACCATGACTGTTGAACATCACGACCTGCACCACGAATTCCCCGAATTCAAGGATGCGATCCATCAACTCAAGACCAGCAACAACCATTTCGCCCGCCTGTTCGACGAATACCACGCCGCCACCAGCGAAGTGGAAAAGCTCGAAGGCAGCGGCGTGCCGGTGGGTGACGACACCTTCGAAGCGCTGAAGAAGAAGCGCCTCAAGCTGAAGGACGAGCTCTACAACCTGTTGAAGGACCACAAGGCCTAAAACGGGGCTTCCAATGGCAGCAGCGGCCTTGGCCGTGCCAAGCGCCATGGTTTTGTCCATGTCGCTCCCCAGCCACCCGGCGGTTCACCCCGTCGGGTGTGTTTTTTTGTGCCCCGGTGTTTTCCCCGGCGCAGCGGTGCCGGTCATGGGCGATCCGCAATGAACATCCTGTCCGTGCCCCAGCGCCTGGCCGGGTGGTATTTCTGCTACTTCGCCTTTCTCGGCGCCTTTGTCACCTATTTCGGCCTGTACCTGCAAGGGCAGGGCATGAGCGCCTGGGAAATCGGCGTCCTGTTGTCCACCCATTCCTTCATGCGCCTGGCCGGGCCCTTGTTCTGGGGCTGGTGGGCGGACCGGCGCAATGCCCGGGCGGCGGTCGTCAAATGGACCATGGCGGCCTGCCTGATCGTCTTCTTGTCGCTGTTCCCGGCCCGGAGCTTCTGGGCCTTTTTCGCCATCCTGGTGCTGCTGTCCTTTTTCTGGACGGCGGCCCTGCCTCTGGTGGAGGCCCTGACCCTGGCCAACCTGCAACAGCGCATCGAACGCTATGGTCCGATCCGGTTGTGGGGCTCCATCGGTTTCATCCTGGCGGTCCAGGGCGTGGGTATCCAGCTCGACTATTTTTCGGTGCACAGCCTGTTGGGCGTGTGCGGTGTGTTGCTGGCGGCGACTTGGCTGGTTTCCCTCACCCTGGGCGAAGGGGCCGCCAATGGAACGGTCAAGAGCGCCGGCCGCTTGCGCGAGGTGCTCGGCCAGTCCCAGGTGATGGCCCTGCTGATGGCCTGTTTCCTGATGTCTGCGGCCCATGCCCCCCTCTATGTCTTTTATTCCATCCATCTGGTGGACCACGGCTATACCGCGACGGCGGTCGGCGCCCTGTGGGCCCTGGGGGTGGTGGCGGAAATCTTCGTTTTCATCGCCATGCCTCGGTTGTTGCGCCGGTTTCCCCTGCGCATCCTGCTGGCGGTCACCTTCGCCCTGGCCGTGCTGCGGTTTTTGCTGATCGGCTGGGGCGTCGCCTCCATTCCCCTGGCGATCCTGGCCCAGGTGCTCCACGGCGCCACCTTCGGTGCCTGCCACGCCGGCGCCATGGCCGCCCTCAACCGCTGGTTCGCCAGCCACCATCAGGGCCGGGCCCAGTCCCTCTACAGCAGTTTCTCCTTCGGCGGCGGCAGCGTGCTGGGCGGGCTGGTGTCGGGATACGGCTGGCAGCATTGGGGCGCCGGCCCCACTTACAGTCTGGCTGCCTTGTTCGCGGCCATTGGCGGTGTGGTGATCCTGTTGGGCATGCGTCGGGAATCGGCAGCGTGATCCTGCGTCTCGTCCTGTGTTGGCTGCTTTGCCTTGCCGGGGCAGCCCGGGCAGGGGGCGATACGCCGCCGCCTAGGCTCCTGCTAGCGGAAACCTGGTCCGAGGCCAGGTCGCTGGATCTGGCCGATTACTGGGTCAGCGAAAAACTCGATGGCGTCCGCGCCGTGTGGGATGGACATGACTTGCGTTTCCGTAGCGGCCGTCCGGTGCCGGCGCCGGACTGGTTTATCGCCGCCCTGCCGGCGGAGGAAGCCCTGGATGGGGAACTTTGGCTGGGGCGGCAGCAATTCGATGCCCTCTCCGCCACGGTGCGCAAGGCGCGACCGGTGGATGCGGAGTGGCGACTAGTGCGCTACATGATTTTTGACCAACCCGAGGGGGCGGGGGATTTCACCGCGCGCCTGTCCCATCTGCGGGCGGTGCTGGCGCAGCATCCCGCGCCCTTCGTCCAGTTGATCGAACAGTTCAAGGTGCCGAGCCGCAAGGCCCTGCAACGCAAGCTGCGGGAGGTGGTGGCCGCCGGGGGCGAGGGCTTGATGCTCCATCGCGCCGACGCGCCCTACCGTTCGGGACGGCATGATGACCTGCTCAAGCTCAAGCCCTGGCAGGACACGGAGGCCGTCGTGGTGGCGATCCTGCCGGGACGGGGCAAATGGACCGGGCAGATGGGCGCCTTGTTGATGGAAATGCCCGACGGCAAGCGCTTCCGCCTGGGCGCCGGGTTTTCCGCCGAGGAACGGCGCAACCCGCCTGCGCCGGGCACCCTGCTGACCTATCGCTACACCTCCCTGACGCCGGCGGGCCTGCCGCGATTTCCCCGCTTTTGGCGCATCCGTCAGGTTTTCTAGGCCGACAGGCCGGGGCGGCGGGCCCTCCCGCAAGCTGTGCCATAATTGCAAGTTCCCTCCGGGATTCCCCCTGAACCCTTTAAGAGCCCTGTTTTATGGCGAAAACGCTGTACGAAAAGCTATGGGATAGCCACGTGGTCCATACCGAAGCGGATGGCACGGCGCTCCTTTACATCGACCGGCACCTGGTGCACGAAGTGACCAGTCCCCAGGCCTTCGAGGGCCTCAAGCTGGCTGGCCGCAAGCCCTGGCGCGTGTCCTCCATCGTCGCCACGGCCGACCACAACACCCCCACGAACCACTGGGAACTGGGCATCGTCGACCCGGTGTCCCGCCAGCAGGTGGAAACCCTGGACGCCAACATCCGCGAAGTGGGCGCCCTGGCCTATTTCCCCTTCCGCGATCCGCGCCAGGGCATCGTGCACGTGGTGGGCCCCGAGAACGGCGCCACCCTGCCCGGCATGACCGTGGTCTGTGGCGACTCCCATACCTCCACCCACGGCGCCTTCGCCTGTCTGGCCCATGGCATCGGTACTTCCGAGGTGGAGCACGTGATGGCCACCCAGTGCCTGCTGCAAAAGAAATCCAAGACCCTGCTGGTGCAGGTGAACGGCCAGCTGGGCAAGGGCGTCTCCGCCAAGGACGTGGCCCTAGCCGTCATCGGCAAGATCGGCACCGCCGGCGGCACCGGCTACGCCATTGAATTCGGTGGCCCCGCCATCCGCGGCCTGTCCATGGAAGGCCGCATGACCCTGTGCAACATGGCCATCGAGGCCGGTGCCCGGGCCGGCATGGTGGCGGTGGATCAGAACACCATCGACTACCTGAAGGATCGCCCCTTCTCCCCCAAGGGCGAGCAGTGGGACAAGGCCGTGGCCCACTGGCGTACCCTGGTGTCCGACCCCGGCGCCAAGTTCGACGCCGTGGTGGAACTGGACGGCGGCGCCATCCTGCCCCAGGTCACCTGGGGTACCTCGCCGGAAATGGTGGCGACCATCAACGACGTGGTGCCTGCGCCCGAGGACTACACCGATCCCGTGAAGCGGGAAGGCGTGGCGCGCGCCTTGCAATACATGGGCCTGACGCCGCGCACGCCGATCAAGCAGATCAAGATCGACAAGGTCTTCATCGGCTCCTGTACCAACTCCCGCATCGAGGACCTGCGCATTGCCGCCGCCGTGGCCAAGGGCCGGCGCAAGGCCGACAACGTCAAGCTGGCCCTGGTGGTGCCCGGTTCCGGCCTGGTCAAGCGTCAGGCCGAGGCGGAGGGACTGGACAAGATCTTCCAGGCCGCCGGATTCGAGTGGCGTGAGCCCGGCTGTTCCATGTGCCTGGCCATGAACGCCGACCGGCTGGAGCCCGGCGAGCGTTGCGCCTCCACTTCCAACCGCAATTTCGAAGGCCGTCAGGGTGCCGGCGGCCGTACCCATCTGGTGAGCCCGGCGATGGCCGCCGCCGCCGCCATCGCCGGCCACTTTGCCGACGTGCGCGAACTTCCCTGACCGCGAGAGGAGAGACATCATGACCAAACTGATTTCCGCCCTGCTGATCGTCATCGCCGTGACCGGCTGCAACACTGTCCGCGGCATCGGCCAGGATATCGAGAAGGGTGGCGAGGCCATCCAGAAGGCGGCCAAGTAATGCGCAAGTTCACCGTACTGGAGGGCTTGGTGGCGCCCATGGATCGGGCCAACGTTGATACCGACGCCATCATCCCCAAGCAGTTCCTCAAGTCCATCAAGCGGTCCGGCTTCGGCCCCAACGCCTTCGACGAGTGGCGCTACCTGGACGTGGGCCAGCCCGGCATGGACAACAGCAACCGTCCCCGCAACCCGGACTTCGTGCTGAATCTGCCGCGCTACCAGGGTGCCTCCATCCTGCTGACCCGGGACAATTTCGGTTGCGGCTCCTCTCGCGAGCACGCACCCTGGGCCCTGGAGGATTTCGGCTTCCGCGCCCTGGTGGGCACCACCTTCGCCGACATTTTCTACAACAACAGCTTCAAGAACGGCCTGCTGCCGATCAAGCTGGCGGCCAATGAAGTGCAGGCCCTGTTCGACATGGTGGCCGCCACGCCGGGCATGACCCTCAAGATCGACCTGCCCGCCCAGACCGTGACCCGACCCGATGGCGTCAGCTACCACTTCGAGATCGATCCCTTCCGCAAGGAATGCCTGATCAACGGTTGGGACGACATCGGCCTGACCCTGCGCCATGCCGATCTGATCAAGGAATTCGAAGCCCGTCGTCGTATCGAACAGCCCTGGCTGTTCGCGTAATCAGGAAATGACCATGAAAATTGCAGTATTGCCCGGGGACGGTATCGGTCCCGAAATCGTCACCGAAGCCCTGCGGGTGTTGAAGGCCCTGGACCTCAAGGCCGAGTTCGAGGAAGCCCCGGTCGGTGGTGCCGGCTACCGGGCCAAGGGCCATCCCCTGCCCGAGGACACCCTGAAGCTGGCCCAGTCCGCCGACGCCATCCTGTTCGGCGCCGTGGGCGATTTCAGCCTCGACACGCTGCCCCGGGAACTGCGCCCCGAGCAGGCCATTCTTGGTCTGCGCAAGGCGCTGAATCTGTTCGCCAACTTCCGGCCCGCCCTGGTCTATCCCGAGCTGGTCCATGCTTCTTCCCTGAAGCCCGAGGTGGTGGCCGGCCTGGACATCCTGATCATCCGCGAACTGACCGGCGACATCTACTTCGGCAAGCCCCGTGGCATCCAAACCCTGGCCAATGGCGAGCGCGAGGGCTTCGACACCATGCGCTACAGCGAAAGCGAAATTCGCCGCGTGGCCCACGTGGGTTTCCAGGCCGCCCAGAAACGCGGCAAGCGTCTCTGTTCCGTGGACAAGGCCAATGTGCTGGACACCATGCAACTCTGGCGCGAAGTGGTGATCGAAGTTTCCAAGGAGTACCCGGACGTGGCCCTGGAGCACATGTACGTGGATAACGCCGCGATGCAGTTGCTCAAGAGCCCGAAACAGTTCGACGTGATCGTCACCGGCAACATGTTCGGCGACATCCTGTCCGACGAGGCTTCCATGCTCACCGGCTCCATCGGCATGCTGCCCTCGGCGTCCCTCAACGAGAAGGGCTTCGGCCTTTACGAGCCGATCCACGGTTCCGCCCCGGACATCGCCGGCAAGGGCATCGCCAATCCCCTGGCGACCATCCTTTCCGCCGCGATGATGCTGCGTTACAGTTTCAATCTGGCCGAGCCGGCGGATCGCATCGAAACCGCCGTGAAGAAGGTGCTGGCCCAGGGCTATCGCACCGGCGACATCAAGGAAGCCGGTGCCAAGATGGTGGGCACCAAGGAAATGGGCGACGCCGTGCTGGCGGCCCTGTAAGTTGAACGAATCGAGTTAAGAGAGAACGAAAATGAAGAAGGTTGGCCTGGTCGGTTGGCGTGGAATGGTCGGTTCCGTCCTCATGCAGCGCATGGTGGAAGAAAAGGATTTCGACCACATCGATCCCGTGTACTTCTCCACTTCCGCCGCCGGCGGCAAGGCCCCGGCCTTTGGCGGCAAGGAAGGTGGCGCCCTGAAGGACGCCAACAACATCGACGAACTGAAGGCGATGGACATCATCATCTCCTGTCAGGGCGGCGACTACACCACCGAGATCTTCCCCAAGCTGCGCGCCGCCGGCTGGGACGGCTACTGGATCGACGCCGCCTCCACCCTGCGCATGGAAGACAATGCCGTGATCGTGCTCGACCCGGTCAATGACGGGGTGATCCGCAATGCCCTGGCCAAGGGCATCAAGAACTACATCGGCGGCAACTGCACCAACTCCATCCTGTTGATGGGCGTCGGCGGCCTGTTCCGCGAAGGCCTGGTGGACTGGGTATCCTCCATGACCTACCAGGCCGCTTCCGGCGGCGGCGCCAACCACATGCGCGAGCTGCTCAAGGGCATGGGCGTGATCCACGCCGCCGTGGCCGACGAACTGGCTACGCCTTCCTCCGCCATTTTGGAAATCGATCGTAAGGTGGCCAAGACCATTCGCGAGGACGTGCCCCACGAATTCTTCCCCGCGCCCCTGGCCGGTGGCCTGATCCCCTGGATTGACAAGCAGCTGGACAACGGCCAGACCAAGGAAGAATGGAAGGGCCAGGCCGAAGTGAACAAGATCCTCGGCAACAGCCAGATCGTGCCGGTGGACGGCCTCTGCGTGCGCATCGGCGCCATGCGTTGCCACAGCCTGGCGCTGACCATCAAGCTGAAGAAGGACCTGCCCCTGGCCGAGATCGAATCCATCATCAAGTCCGGCAACCCCTGGGTCAAGTTCGTCGCCAACGACCGTGGCATCACCGAGCAGGAACTGACCCCGGCCTCCATCACCGGTGGTCTCAAGATCGGCGTCGGCCGCGTGCGCAAGCTGAACATGGGCCCGGAATACGTTTCCGCCTTCGTCATCGGCGACCAACTGCTGTGGGGCGCCGCCGAACCCCTGCGCCGCATGCTGCGCATCCTGTTGGGGTAATACCCTGCCGGGGAGCGGTGTTGTTTCGTCAGGCAAGTCACAGCTGATGCGGTGGTTGAGCTTGCATGGCTAAGGTCATGATGTTATTTTGATTGCTGGAAAATATTCCCCACAGGGGTGCGCCGTGTCCGACGATAACAAGCGAAACAAACTCCGGGTTACCGTAATTGCCGCCGCCCTGGCAACCCTGCCTGTGGCGCAGGCGTACGGCGCCGGGTTGGGCAAGCTGACCGTCCTCTCCGGACTGGGCCAACCCCTGCGGGCCGAGTTGGACATTTCCGCCAGCAAGGAAGAGCTGCCCACCCTGACGGCCCGGATCGCATCGCCGGATTCCTTCCGCCAAGCCAACATCGAATATTCGGGCCTGTTGTCCTCGTTGCGCTTCAGCCTGGACAAGCGCCCCGGCGGCCAACCCTATTTCCGTATTTCCAGCGACCGGGCCATCGGCGAGCCCTTTCTCGATCTGCTGGTGGAATTGAACTGGTCTTCGGGGCGACTGGTCCGCGAATACACGTTCCTGCTGGATCCCCCCGAGGTGAGCAAAGCCCCGGCGGATGTTCCCGCGCCGGTGACGGCTCCCGTGGCTTCCACCCAGCCCCGGCGGGAAATCGATCGGCCCACGCCAGCGGTCGCCGAGCGGCCGACCCCCAAGGTGTCTGAGAAGCCGGCGGAAAAGCCGGCTCCCGCCGAGAAACCAAGCGAAAAAACAGCAGCAAAGCCCGCTGAAAAACCGACTCCCCGCGCCGCCAAGCCCGTCGCCGAAACCCCGGCGACGCGCACGGTGCAAAAGGGCGACTCCCTGGGCAAGATCGCTGCGGAAGTGCGTCCCGAGGGCGTCAGTCTGGACCAGATGCTGGTGGCCCTTTATCGGAGCAATCAGGAAGCCTTTGACGGCGGCAACATGAATCGCCTCAAGGCCGGGAAAATTCTGACCGTGCCGGAGAAGGATGCCATCGCCGCCGTCGATACGGCCGATGCCCGCAAGATCGTCCTGACGCACTCTGCGGATTTCGATGGTTACCGGCGCAAGCTGGCCGGCGCCGTGGCCGACAGCACGCCGACGAAGGACGACAGCAAGCAGTCCAGCGCCGGCAAGATTACCGCCAAGGTGGAGGACAAGGCGCCTCAGGCGGCGGGCAAGGACAAGCTGCAAGTGTCCCGCGCCGATGCCAGCGGCGACGGCGCCAAGTTGAAGGCCTTGGAAGAAGACAAGGCCGTCAGGGAAAAGGCCCTCAAGGACGCCCAGAACCGAATCGCCGAGTTGGAAAAGAGCGTGGCCGACTTGCGCAAGCTGGCCGAGATGAAGAGCCAACTTGCCGCCGACCTGGAAAAGCAGGCCGCCACCAAGGCTGCCCTGGAGGCCATTAAGCGGCCGGAGCCGGTCAAGCCGGCGGAAGCGCCCAAGCCCGCCGAGGCGGCTAAAACCGTCGAAGCTCCCAAGCCCGAAGCCGCCAAGCCAGCGGAAGCACCGGCCCAGGCCAAGCCCGAGGCGCCCAAGGTTGCCGCCGTCGAGCCAGCCAAGCCGATGCCGCCCGTGGCCAAGCCACCAGTGGCAGCGCCGCAGGCGGAGCCCAGCTTCATCGACGAAAACGGACCCTTGGTGTACGGCGGTGTTGGCATCCTGGCCTTGCTGGCCGGCTATCTCGGCTACAACGCCCGCCGTCGCAAGCAGGCCGCCGCCGCGTCCGCTGCCGACAGCGTGCTGTCCACCGGCTCGGTGCTGGATGACAGTTCCAGCCAGGGGCTGAGCCAACTCGATGCCCAGCCGTCCACCTTTAGCGGCGCCGCTGCGGGCTTTGGCAGCGGCGAGGGCGTGGACCCCGTGCGCGAAGCCGACACTTTCATGGCCTATGGCCGCGATGCCCAGGCCGAGGAAATCCTGCTCGACGCCCTGGCAAAGACGCCGGAAAACCTCCACGTCCATCTCAAACTGCTGGAAATCTACGCCGCGCGCAAGAGCGTGACTCAGTTCAATACCGTGGCCCAGAGCCTGTTCGCCCAAACCGGCGGCAGCGGCTTGGAATGGGAACGGGCAGTGGCCCTGGGGCGCGTACTCGACCCCAGTAATAGTTTCTACGCCGCCGACGATGCCGAACTGGCCAGTGCCATCGCGGCGGACGAGGCTGCCCAGGACAGCCAGTCCGCCAGCACTGAGGCTCCGTTGGCAACCGAGGAGCCCACTCCCGCCCTGGCGATGGAAGAAACCGCTGTGCTCGCCCCGACGGCGGAGGCCGTGGCCCCTGAGTTGCCGGACCTGTCCGTCGCCGCACCCGAGCCCGAGCCTGAGTCTGGGCTGGCCGCAGTCGAGACGCCACTCGCCGCTCCGGCCGAGGCTCCCGCGCTGGCGTTTGAACCCTCCGCCAGCGAGGCAGTTGCCGATGTGGCGACTGAAGTGGCGACTGAGGCAGCGACCGAGCTTGTCGAACCGGCTGCCACGAACGAGGAAGCCGACGCCCTGGATCTGGACTTCGATTTGGGCGCCATGACCGATGTCCCTGCCGCCGCAGCGCAGGCTGAGCCAGCCGTGCCCGTGGCCGAACCCGCGGACGCGTTTGCCAGTCTGGACTTCGACTTGAATCTGGACGAACCTGCTCCCTCCGCCCCGGCCGCTGTTGCCGAGGCCGCAGCACCCGCGGCGGATGAGCTGCTCAACATCGATTTCGACCTGGGCGACTTGGCGCCGCCCCTCGCCGCGCCTGTGGCGGAAGCAGCCCCGGCCCTGGAAGCACCCAAGGCCGCCGACGCGAACGGCCTGGATTTCGACCTCAACCTGGCGGGGAGCGAACCGCCTGCGCCCGCAGCGCCGGCCTTGGACGTGGACTTCAATCTGGACTTGGACGCCCCCGCCGTTCCGGCTGCCGAGGCGAACGAGGTCGCCCCCCTGGATTTCAATTTCGATCTGGGCGGCGATGCGGCCACAGCGGCGACACCGGAGCTGGCGGCTCCCGCTGCGCCTGTCGTCGAGGAAGCAGCAACGCCCCTCAGCCTCAGCGATATCGACCTGGAACTGCCGACCCCGGCAGAAGCCGCGGCCGACACCCCTGTCGCCACAGCGACCCTCGAAGCACCCGCCGCCGAAGCGGAAGAGGATCGTCCCGAGGTGACCACAAAACTGGAACTGGCCCAGGCCTACGAGGAAATGGGCGATCTGGAAGGCGCCAAGGAGTTGTTCCAGGAAGTGCTGGCCGAGGGCAACAGCAGCCAGCAAGCCATCGCCCAGGAAAAACTGGCCAAGCTCGGCTGACGCGTTTGCGTCCGGGCTTTTGAATCGGCCGTTGCCGTGACTGTGCATCCCGCTGCCCTGTTGCTGCTCTGGGGGGCGGCAGTGGCGGCATTGCAATGCCTTTCCCCCGCCGCCACCCTGGCGGTCACCCTGTTCTTCGCCGCCTTGGCGGCCGGTTTTGGCCGCGCCTTGTTTTTCCGCCTGATGACCCGATCCCGTTGGTTGTTCCTGACCATGGGCGTGTTGTTCCTTTGGTTCACCCCCGGCGTGCGCTTGCCATCGCCCTGGGGTGATCTCGGCCTGACCCAGGAGGGCTGGTCTTTCGCCTGGGAGCACATGGCGCGCCTGGTCGCCCTGCTGGCCCTATTGGCCCTGTTGTTGACCAAACTGAGTCATCGCGGTCTGGTGGCCGGTTGCTATTTTCTCCTGCCTGCCCTGGGGCCGGTGGCGGAATGGCGGCGTGCCATCGCCGTACGGCTGATGCTGACCCTCGAAGCGGTGGTTGGGGAGGACGGCAAGCGGCGCGCCGGTAAGGGCGAATGGAAGGCTTTGCTGACGGCGGCAGGTGATCAGGAAAGCGCGGGCGGAGCCGTCCATTTGCAGCTTCCCCCCTGGTCCTGGCGCGACAGCCTCATCCTCGGCAGCACGCTTGCCGGTGGTGGCATCGCCCTGTGGCACATGGGGTGGCCATGAGATACGCCCTGCAAGTGGAATACGACGGCAGCGTCTTCCAGGGCTGGCAATCCCAGCCCCACGGCAAGACGGTGCAGGATCACCTGGAGCGGGCCTTGGCGGCCATTGCCGGGGAGCGGGTGGCCGCGATGGCCGCCGGGCGCACGGATACCGGCGTCCATGCCCTGGCCCAGGTCGTCCATTTCGATACCGGGGTCGAGCGCCCGCTGCAAGCCTGGGTGCGAGGCGTCAATGCCCACCTGCCGCCGGCCATCGCCGTGCGCTGGGCGCAACCGGTGGCCGACGATTTCCATGCCCGCTTCTGCGCCCTGTCCCGCAGTTATCGCTACGTGCTGTTCAACCACCCGGTACGGCCCGCGATCCAGAGCGGACGGGTCGGCTGGTACCACCGGCCCCTGGATGCGGCAGCTATGGCCGAGGCGGCCAAGGCCTTGCTCGGGGAGCAGGATTTCAGTTCCTTCCGCGCCGCTGAGTGCCAGGCCAAGTCGCCGATCAAGACCTTGCATCAGGCCGATGTCTGGCGTCGGGGCGACTACGTGATCTTCGAGTTCCGTGCCGGCGGGTTCTTGCACCACATGGTGCGCAACCTGGTGGGAGCCTTGCTGTGGGTGGGGTACGGCAAGGAATCGCCGGACTGGCTGCCCTCCCTGATCGCCGCCCGCAATCGGACCCTGGCGCCGCCCACCTTCATGCCCGACGGCCTGTATTTCACCGGCGTCGAGTACGAGGCGCGCTGGAACCTGCCCAATGGCGGGCGTATCATCGCCCCTTTCGATGCCAGCCTGCCCTGATTTGACACTCGTTCCCTCCCGCACCCGCATCAAGATCTGCGGCCTGACCCGGGCCGAGGACATGGATGCCGCCCTGGCCGCCGGCGCCGACGCCGTCGGCTTGGTTTTTTACGGCCCCAGCCCCCGTTATGTGGCGCCGGAACGGGCGGCCGCCCTGGCCGCCAGGGTTCCCCCCTTCGTGACCCGGGTCGGCTTGTTCGTCAATGCCGACCCGGCGCAAGTTCGCGACGTGATGAGCGAGGTTTCCCTGGAATTGCTGCAATTTCATGGCGACGAGGATGACGCCTATTGCCGTCAGTTCGGCAAACCCTTCATCAAGGCCGCCCGCATGCGGCCAGAGATGGGAAAAGGCGATCTGTTAGAATTCGCCCGCGCTTTTCCTTCCGCCCGGGCTCTGTTGCTGGATGCCTTTGTGGAAGGCTACGGCGGCGGCGGTCAGACCTTCGATTGGGGGCTGATCCCGCAAAACCTGCCTCTGCCGTTGATTTTGTCCGGTGGTCTGCATCCGGGCAATGTGGGCGAGGCGGTGCGCCGGGTGGCGCCCTGGGCCGTGGATGTGAGTAGCGGCGTCGAAGCGGCCAAGGGCATCAAGGATGCCGCCAAGATCGGCGCCTTTATCGCTGCGGTGCAGGTGGCCGACCAGGCCGCGATGATCGAGCAAGAAGAGGGTTAGGGGTTTTATGCGCAAGAACGCGGGCGGATTGCTACGCCAATGCTGGAGATGCCATCTGGCGGACCATGTGTGAAATGGGGTGACTCGGCTGTCCGTCGTTTCCCCTTTCCCGATTGCAAGGAGTTTCCATGTCCGCACCCTACGATTTCCCCGATGCCAAGGGTCACTTTGGCCCCTACGGCGGCGTTTTCGTCGCCGAAACGCTAATCCCCGCCCTGGAAGAACTCAAGGCCGCCTATGAGGCCGCTCAGCGCGACCCGGATTTCCAGGCCGAATTTGAGTACGAGCTCAAGCACTATGTGGGCCGTCCCAGTCCCATTTACCACGCCAAGCGCTGGTCCGAGACCCTGGGCGGTGCCCAGATCTACCTGAAGCGCGAGGACCTCAACCACACTGGCGCCCACAAGGTGAACAACTGTATCGGCCAGGCCCTGCTCGCCCGCCGCATGGGCAAGCCGCGCGTCATCGCTGAAACCGGTGCCGGCCAGCATGGTGTTGCCACCGCCACCGTCGCCGCCCGTTACGGCATGGAGTGCGTGGTGTACATGGGCAGCGAGGACGTGAAACGCCAGGCCCAGAACGTCTACCGCATGAAGCTGCTGGGCGCCACCGTGGTGCCCGTGGAGTCCGGTTCCAAGACCCTCAAGGATGCCCTCAACGAAGCCATGCGGGACTGGGTCACCAACATCGGCAACACCTTCTACATCATCGGCACCGTCGCCGGCCCCCATCCCTATCCCATGATGGTGCGGGACTTCCAGTCGGTGATCGGCGAGGAGGCCAAGGTGCAGATGCCCGAGATGGCGGGGCGCCAACCCGACGCGGTGATCGCAGCGGTCGGCGGCGGTTCCAACGCTATGGGCATCTTCTATCCCTACATCCCGGTGGAAGGGGTCAAGTTGATCGGCGTCGAGGCGGCCGGTCACGGCCTGGAAACCGGCAAGCATTCGGCTTCCATCACCGCCGGCCGGCCCGGTGTACTCCATGGCAATCGGACCTATCTCTTGCAGGACGCCAACGGCCAGGTGATCGAGACCCACTCGGTGTCCGCCGGGCTCGATTACCCCGGTGTCGGTCCCGAGCATGCCTGGCTGGCCGATTCCAAGCGGGCCGAGTACGTCACCGTTACCGACGAGGAAGCCCTGGCCGCGTTCCATACCCTGTGCCGGCTGGAGGGCATCATTCCCGCCCTGGAGTCTTCCCATGCCCTGGCCCATGCCGCCAAACTGGCGCCCACTCTGGCCAAGGACAAGGTGTTGCTGGTGAACCTCTCCGGTCGCGGCGACAAGGACATGCATACCGTGGCTGAAAAGTCCGGCATCCAGTTTTAAGCAGAGGCGCCATCATGTCCCGTATCCAAGCTACTTTCGCCCGTCTGCACAGCCAAGGCCGCAAGGCCTTGATCCCCTTCATCACCGCCGGTGATCCCGAGCCCGGCCTCACCCTTCCCCTGATGCAGGCCCTGGTGGCCGGCGGGGCGGACATCATCGAGCTGGGGGTGCCGTTCTCCGATCCCATGGCCGACGGTCCCACCATCCAACGGGCTTCCGAGCGGGCCCTGGCCTACGGTACCTCCCTGCGCATCGTGCTGGGCATGGTGCGGGAATTCCGCAAGGTCAATGCCGACACGCCGGTGGTGTTGATGGGCTACGCCAATCCCATCGAGGCCTACGGGATAGAGGCTTTTGCCCAGGATGCCGCCAGCCACGGCGTGGACGGCGTATTGGTGGTGGACTACCCACCGGAGGAGTGCGGGAGTTTCACCGCCACCCTCAAGACCCATGGCCTGGATCCCATTTTCCTGCTGGCGCCCACGTCCACCGAAAAGCGTTTCGGCGAGGTGGCGGCCTCCGGCAGCGGCTACATCTACTACGTGTCCCTGAAAGGGGTGACGGGTTCGGCAAACCTGGACCTGGATGAAGTGGCCCAGCGCATTCCCGCCATTCGCGACAAGGTAGGCATGCCCGTCGGCGTCGGCTTCGGCATCCGCGACGGCGCCACGGCCGCCAAGGTGGCCAAGGTGGCCGATGCCGTGGTGATCGGCAGCCGCATCATCGAAGAAATTGAAAACTCACCCCGTGACCAGGCTGCGAGCCGGGTCACGGCTTTCCTCAAGGGCATCCGCGATGCCATGGACCAGGGAGCCCACCCATGAGCTGGTTACAGAAACTGCTGCCCCCCAAGATCAAACACAGCGGCGACACGGCGCGCAAGGCCATTCCCGAGGGGCTGTGGAGCAAGTGCCCGTCCTGCGAGGCGGTGCTGTACACCTCCGACCTGGAGAACAATCTCAACGTCTGCCCCAAGTGCGGCCATCACCATCGCATCAATGCCCGGGCACGCCTGGACATGCTGCTGGATGCGGAAGGCCGGTTCGAGATCGGTGCCGAGGTGGTGCCGGTGGATCCCCTCAAGTTCAAGGACAGCAAGCGCTACGCCGACCGCCTGGCGGCCGCCAACGAGGACACCGGCGAGGCCGATGCCTTGGTGGTGATGCAGGGCGCGATCAAGACCGTGCCCGTCGTAGTGGCGTGCTTTGAGTTCGATTTCCTTGGCGGGTCCATGGGGTCCGTGGTGGGCGAGCGTTTCGTCCGTGGCGTCAAGGCCGCCCTGGAGGCCCAGTGCGCCTTCATCTGCTTCACCGCCACCGGCGGTGCGCGGATGCAGGAAGGCCTTTTCTCCCTGATGCAAATGGCCAAGACCACGGCCGCCGTGACCCTGCTGGGACAGCGCCAACTGCCCTTCCTGACCGTGCTCACCGACCCCACCATGGGCGGCGTCTCCGCCTCCTTCGCCTTCGTCGGTGACGTGGTGATCGCCGAGCCGGGCGCCCTGATCGGCTTTGCCGGCCCCCGCGTGATCGAGCAGACCGTGCGCCAGACCCTGCCCGAGGGCTTCCAGCGTGCCGAGTTCCTGCTGGAAAAGGGCGCGGTGGACATGATCGTGGACCGGCGCGATCTGCGCGATCGCCTGTCCTCCCTGCTGACCCTGCTGCAACGGACCCCCGCCGCCTGATGTCACGTAGCCTGTCGGACTGGCTGGCCCACATCGAAAGCCAGCATAGCCGGCCCATCGACCTCGGCCTGGAACGTCTCCAGGCCGTCAGTCAGCGACTCGGCCAGCACAAAACCTGCCCCGTGATCCTGGTGGGGGGCACCAACGGCAAGGGCTCCACCTGCGCCATGCTGGAGCACGTCCTGCTGGCCGCCGGTTACCGGGTCGGGGTCTATACCTCGCCCCACCTGTTGCGCTACAACGAACGCTTGCGCCTGGACGGCCGTCCGGTGGACGACGTTGCCCTCTGTGCCGGTTTCGCCGCGGTCGAGGCCGCCCGCGGCGAAACACCGTTGACCTATTTCGAATTCGGCACCCTGGCGGCCTGGGAAACGTTCCGTCTTGCCGCTCCGGACGTGCTGATCCTGGAGGTCGGCCTGGGCGGTCGCCTCGACGCGGTGAATATTTACGACCCGGATTGCGCCGTCGTCACCACCGTGGATCTGGATCACATGGATTTCCTCGGCGACAGCCGGGAGCAGATCGGTTTCGAGAAGGCGGGCATTTTCCGTCCCGGCGTGCCGGCCATTTGCGGCGACGACGATCCCCCCGCCAGCCTGCTGGCCCATGCGGCGGCCATTGGCGCGCCGCTCCAGGTCTTGGGCAGGGATTTCGGTTATTTGCGCCAGGACCAGCAATGGCAGTTCTGGAGCCTGTCCCAGGGCGTCGTCAACAAGCGCAGCAGTCTGGCCTTCCCGGGCCTGCGCGGCGGTAACCAGTTGCAGAACGCCAGCGTGGTGCTGGCGGCCCTGGAAGCGCTCAAGGACAAGCTGCCGGTGGCCATGCAGGACATCCGCCGGGGACTGCTGGAAGTGGAGCTGCCCGGCCGCTTCCAGGTGCTGCCCGGTCAGCCCAGCATTATTCTCGACGTGGCCCACAACCCCCAGGCGGCGCGGGTCTTGGCCGACAACCTGGGCAATATGGCTTTCCACCCCGAAACCTTTGCGGTTTTCGGCATGCTCAAGGACAAGGACATGGTGGCCGTGGTCGAGGCCTTGAAAAACCGGGTGACCCGCTGGTTGCCCTGTTCCTTGCCCGGCCCCCGGGGCGCCAGCGCCGAGGAATTGGCGGCGGTGCTGGAAGCGGCCGGGGTCGCCGGCCCCCACCCCTGTTTCGACAGCCCGGCGGCGGCCCTGGCCCATGCCCGGGAGCAGGCGGGTGATGGTGATAGAATCGTCGCCTTCGGGTCATTCCTGACCGTTGCCGATGCGATCAGCGCCCTTGGGCGCAACGCCTGAGACCATGGCCACCAACGACGCTGCTCAAGATTCACCGGATTCCCTCGACCTGAAAAAGCGCGCCCGCCGTCGCCTGGTGGGGGCGGCTGCCCTGGCCCTGTTGGCTGTGGTCATTCTGCCCATGGTCATGGACAGCGAGCCCAAGCCGGTGGCCCAGGACATCCAGATCCGTATTCCCAGCCAGGATGGCAACACCCCCAAGGTATTCTCCAACAAGCCGGCGGCGACGCCCTTGCCGGCCCCCCAGGAAACCCTGCTTCCCCAGGGCAAGCCCGACGAAGCGGTCGCCGCCATTCCCCGCGATGCCAAGACGGATGCCAAGGCCGAAGCTGCGCCGGAGGCAAAGGCCACCACAGCCGGCAAGGACGATGGGAAAGCCGACGTCAAATCCAAGCCAGACGTAAAACCCGAAACCAAGCCTGAAACCACCAAGGCGCCGGACAAGGCCGAAAAAGCCAAGGCCCCGGAAAAAACCCAGGACAAGGCCAGCGATAAGCCCGCGGACAAGGCCGTGGCCAAAAAGGCCGAGGAAACCCGCGCCGCCGCCGCGCTGGAAGGCAAGAGCGAGAGCAAGGCCAGCGCTGCCGGCCAGTGGGTGGTGCAGTTGGGCGCTTATCAAAATGCCGGCAATGTGAAACTCCTGATGGCCAAGCTCAAGGAATTGGGTGTGCCCGCTTACACCGAGAAACTGGACGGTCCCGACGGGGCGAAGACCCGCGTGCGGGCCGGTCCTTTCGCCTCGAAGGAAGAAGCGGAAAAGGCCCAGGGCCGGATCAAGATCATTGGTGTCACGGGCCCCGTGGGACAAAAGTAATTCGGTAGCACAGTGACACTGTTCGATTATTTGGCGCTGGGCATCGTCGCCGCGTCGGTGCTGTTGGGTTTGTGGCGGGGCGTGGTGAGCGAGGCGCTGGCCCTGGCCGCGTGGGTGTTGGCGTTTTTCGCCGCCCGCATGTTTGGCGCAACGGCTGCGGCATGGATGCCGACTTCCCTGGCCGACCCCTTGTTGCGTCAAGGACTGGGTTTCTTGGCGGTGTTTTTGGCGGTATTGCTGGTGGTAAGCCTGGCTCGACTGTTGTTGCGGGAGTTGCTCCGGGCCGTGGGATTGGGATTGATCGACCGCCTGCTGGGCGCCGTGTTCGGCATTGCACGCGGCATGGTGGTGGTGTTGGCGGCGGTGTTGGTGGGGGGTATGACCTCCATGCCGCGCCAGCCCTGGTGGCACGATGCCGTACTGGCGCCGCCCCTGGAAACGGTCATCCTGGCGGGCAAACCATGGCTGCCGGCCGACTTGGCTAAACGAATTCGTTATCGATAGAGGTTGTTATGTGCGGGATTCTTGGGGTTGTCGCTACCACGCCGGTCAATCAGTTGCTCTATGACGGCTTGCAGGTCCTGCAACACCGTGGCCAGGATGCGGCGGGGATCGCCACCGCCGAGGGCGGACGGTTCCACATGCACAAGGGGCCCGGCTTGGTGCGGGATGTGTTCCGCACCCGCAACATGCGCAACCTGGTGGGCAACTGGGGCATCGGCCACTGCCGCTATCCCACCGCCGGCTCGGCCTACAACGCCGCCGAGGCACAGCCCTTCTACGTGAACTCCCCCTTCGGCCTGATGCTGGCCCACAACGGCAACCTGACCAACGCCGACCAGCTCAAGCGCGACATGTTCTTGCAGGACTTGCGCCACATGAACACCAACTCCGATTCGGAGGTGTTGCTCAACGTGCTGGCCCACGAACTGCAAGCGGCCTCCCAGAACCGCTACCAACTGGACCCGGACACTATCTTCAAGGCGGTGGCCGGCGTGCACAAACGCATCAAGGGCGCTTATGCCGTGGTGACCATGATCGCCGGCTACGGCCTGCTGGCCTTCCGCGATCCCTACGGCATCCGACCCTTGGTGATCGGTCGCAACGACACGCCCCAGGGACCGGAGTACCTGGTGTCCTCGGAAAGCGTGGCGCTCGACACCCTCGGCTTCCGCATGTTGCGCGACGTCGAGCCTGGCGAGGCGGTGCTGATCGACACCCAGGGCCATTTCGTCAGCCGCCAGTGCGCCGAGAAAACGCTCCATGCGCCCTGTATGTTCGAGTACGTTTATCTGGCCCGCCCCGACTCCCTGATGGACGGCGTCTCGGTGTACGAGACGCGGGTCAAGATGGGCGAATTCCTGGCGGACAAGATCCGCAAGACCATGCCCCATCTGGAAATCGACGCGGTGATCCCGATTCCTGACTCTTCCCGCCCCTCGGCCATGGAACTGGCCTACCGGCTCAATCTGCCGTACCGCGAGGGTTTCGTGAAGAACCGCTACATCGGCCGCACCTTCATCATGCCGGGCCAGGCGACGCGGCGTAAGTCGGTACGGCAAAAACTCAATGCCATCAGCCAGGAGTTCAAGGGCAAGAACGTCATGCTGGTGGACGACTCCATCGTGCGCGGCACGACCAGTAAGGAGATCATCACCATGGCCCGGGAAGCCGGTGCCAAGAAGGTGTACTTCGCCTCCGCTTCTCCCCCCGTGCGCCACGCCAACGTGTACGGCATCGACATGCCGACCCGCAGCGAATTGATCGCCGCCTTCCGCAACGACGAAGAGATTTGTCAGGAGATCGGCGCCGATGCCCTGGTCTATCAGGATCTGGACGCTCTCAAGGAAGCAGTGCGGGCCTTGAATCCCACCCTGAGCCATTTCGAAACTTCCTGTTTCGACGGGCACTACATCACCGGCGACGTGTCGGCGGCTTATCTGGAGGACATGGAGCAGTCCCGTTCCAAGCCCTCCAAGGCGAACGATGACGGCGACGGCGGTCAAATGGACTTGAACCTGGTATCGAATGAAGCCTGACATGGACAATTGGGATTTCAGCACCCTGGCGGTGCGCGCCGGGCAGGAACGCAGTCAGTTCGGCGAACACGCCGAGGCGCTGTACCTGACCTCCAGCTTTGTGTTCGAGAGTGCTGCCCAAGCGGCGGCACGGTTCTCCGGTGGCGAGGAAGGCAATGTCTACGCCCGCTTCACTAATCCGACGGTGACCATGTTCCAGAATCGCCTGGCCGCCCTGGAGGGGGCCGAGGCCTGCATCGCCACGGCAAGCGGCATGGCCGCCATTCTCTCCACCTGCATGGCGCTGCTGAAATCGGGGGATCACATTGTTTC
>NZ_BAAGIA010000001.1:562500-1048184 GCF_054658675.1 Denitratisoma sp. agr-D3
GAAAAGCCTCTAAGCTTCAGTCTGTGACGACCGTACCGCAAACCGACACAGGTGGGCAGGATGAAAATTCTAAGGCGCTTGAGAGAACTCAGGAGAAGGAACTCGGCAAATTGATACCGTAACTTCGGGAGAAGGTATGCCTTTGTAGCGTGAAGCCCCCGCGGGTGGAGCGTGAAGAGGCCGCAGAGAATCGGTGGCTGCAACTGTTTAATAAAAACACAGCACTCTGCAAAATCGAAAGATGACGTATAGGGTGTGACGCCTGCCCGGTGCCGGAAGGTTAAGTGATGGGGTGCAAGCTCTTGATCGAAGCCCCGGTAAACGGCGGCCGTAACTATAACGGTCCTAAGGTAGCGAAATTCCTTGTCGGGTAAGTTCCGACCTGCACGAATGGCGTAATGATGGCCACACTGTCTCCTCCTGAGACTCAGCGAAGTTGAAGTGTTTGTGAAGATGCAATCTCCCCGCGGCTAGACGGAAAGACCCCATGAACCTTTACTGTAGCTTTGCATTGGACTTTGACGGGACTTGTGTAGGATAGGTGGGAGGCTGTGAGACGTGGTCGCCAGATCGCGTGGAGCCAACCTTGAAATACCACCCTGGTGTCGTTGAGGTTCTAACCTTGATCCGTGAATCCGGATCGGGGACCGTGCATGGTGGGCAGTTTGACTGGGGCGGTCTCCTCCTAAAGGGTAACGGAGGAGTACGAAGGTCTTCTAGGTACGGTCGGACATCGTACTGATAGTGCAATGGCAAAAGAAGGCTTGACTGCGAGTCCAACAAGACGAGCAGGTGCGAAAGCAGGTCATAGTGATCCGGTGGTTCTGTATGGAAGGGCCATCGCTCAACGGATAAAAGGTACTCTGGGGATAACAGGCTGATTCCGCCCAAGAGTTCATATCGACGGCGGAGTTTGGCACCTCGATGTCGGCTCATCACATCCTGGGGCTGTAGCCGGTCCCAAGGGTATGGCTGTTCGCCATTTAAAGTGGTACGTGAGCTGGGTTTAAAACGTCGTGAGACAGTTTGGTCCCTATCTGCCGTGGGCGTTGGATATTTGAGGGGGCCTGCTCCTAGTACGAGAGGACCGGAGTGGACGTACCTCTGGTGTACCGGTTGTGACGCCAGTCGCATCGCCGGGTAGCTAAGTACGGAAGAGATAACCGCTGAAAGCATCTAAGCGGGAAACTCGCCTCAAGATGAGATATCCCGGGAACTCGATTCCCCTAAAGGGTCGTCCAAGACCAGGACGTTGATAGGTTGGGTGTGGAAGTGCAGTAATGCATTAAGCTAACCAATACTAATTGCCCGTGCGGCTTGACCCTATAACTTTGAGTGCCAGTGGCTAATCACCACGAGCAACTCTGCGCAAAATGCATCACCAACCTCATTAAATCTTTACTTCACCGAATCATGTGTCTTGAGCTAACAGCTATACGCTCACCCTCTCGACACGCCAGTTTAGTCTGGTGCCCATAGCGTCTTGGAACCACCCCTTCCCATCCCGAACAGGACCGTGAAACAAGACCGCGCCAATGATATTGCCCACTCGGGTGAGAAAGTAGGTCAGCGCCAGACCCCCCTCAAACAAACGCCCCTCCTGTCTCCAGGTGGGGCGTTTGCATTTGTAGTTGCACTTCCGTGCAACGCTTGATCAACCCTTGATCTCCGCCTCGATAGGCTTCACAACGTGCATGCACAACGGTTGTGTGTCTTTGTAGATATCAAGCGCTCACAACGGCGAATCCAGCCCCTACGCTCCTGCTAACTGATAAAACCGTTCGAACGGAATAGCGGTCTTGGTACAATTGCAATATGAAAACGACCTTTCTGGATTTCGAACAGCCGATCGCTGAGTTGGAAGGCAAGATCGAGCAGTTGCGCTATGCGCAGAACGATTCGGCCGTGGATATTTCTGAGGAAATCAGTCGGTTGGAGGTCAAGAGCCAGACCCTGACCAAGGATATCTACGCGAAGCTCACGCCATGGCAGAGCGCGTTGGTGTCGCGGCACCCACAGCGGCCGTACACCCTCGATTACATCGAGCACATCTTCACCGATTTCGAGGAGCTGCATGGTGATCGCGCATTCGCCGACGACCGGGCGATCATCGGCGGCTTGGCGCGATTCAACGGACAGTCGTGCATGGTGATCGGCCACCAAAAGGGCCGTGACACCAAGGAAAAGATTCTGCGCAACTTCGGCATGCCCCGTCCCGAGGGATATCGCAAAGCCTTGCGCCTGATGAAGACCGCAGAAAAGTTCGGCATGCCGATCTTCACCTTCGTCGATACCCCGGGTGCCTATCCCGGCATTGATGCCGAAGAGCGAGGCCAATCCGAAGCAATCGGCCGCAACCTGTTCGAAATGGCGCAATTGAAGGTGCCCTTGATCACCACCGTGATTGGCGAGGGTGGTTCCGGCGGCGCCTTGGCCATTGCTGTCGGCGATGCCGTGCTGATGCTTCAATATTCGGTTTATTCGGTCATTTCGCCCGAAGGTTGCGCTTCGATTCTGTGGAAGAGCGCCGAGCGCGCCAGCGATGCCGCCGAAACCATGGGGATCACGGCCACGCGCTTGAAATCCCTGGGGCTGGTGGACAAAGTCATCAATGAGCCGGTCGGCGGCGCCCATCGTGACCATAAGGCCGTGGCCGCCACCTTGAAAAAGGCCTTGCAGGAGTCCCTCAAACAAGTTGCGGACTTGTCCTCGGCCGAACTCATTGAGCGCCGTTTCGAGCGTCTCATGAGTTATGGCAAGTTCAAGGAACTCGCCCACCACTGATGACAGGGTTGTCGCGGCGCTGACGGCGTTCCTGCGACCCCTGTTGCCGGACACCGGCACCATCCGTTTCTGCGTGGCTTATTCGGGCGGGTTGGATTCGACCGTTCTGCTGGATGCGGCGGCAACCTTTTGCGCGGCCTCGAACAGTCGCATCCAGCTCAGCGCCATCCACGTCAACCATGGCCTCAGTCCCAACGCCGACGCCTGGGAAGCCCACTGCCGAGCCCAGTGCCAGGCTCGGGGTATCCCCTTCGAGGCAGTACGGGTCGCGGTTGACCGGCAGCGCCCTAGCCTGGAGGCCGAGGCCCGACGTGCCCGCTACGAGGCCTTTGTGCATGTAGCGGCGGATTTCATTCTGCAAGCCCATCATCAGGACGACCAAGCGGAAACCCTGCTGCTGAACCTGTTGCGGGGAACGGGCGTGCTTGGCGCGGCCGGCATCCCCCAGCGTCAAGGACGGGTATTGCGCCCCCTGTTGGCTTGTGCGCAAGGTGAGCTGCGGGAATACGCCACACGGCGAGGATTGCATTGGATCGAGGATGAAAGCAACGCATCGACCCAGCATCAGCGCAACTACTTGCGCCACCAGGTGTTGCCCGAGTTGGAGCGTCGGTTTCACGGTGCCCGGAAAAATCTGGCGACGGCAGCATCGCATTTTGCCCAGGGGCAGGACTTGCTTGAACAATTGGCGGAAGAAGACGGTGCCGCCGAGGCCCCATTGCCTGGGCACTTGCTACGCCAATTGGGACAAGAAAAAGGACATGCCCGGGCGCTCAATGCCCTGGCCTACAATCTGCGCCGGCAAGGCCTCAGGTTGCCGTCGGCGCGCTGGCTGGACGAAGCCGCCGCCCAATTGCTGGGCGCCGGGCCGGACCGGCAAGTGTGCTTGCGCGTCGGCGCCCATGAAATCCGGCGTTATCGGGATCGAATCTTTGTCCTTCCCCTGGCTGAGCCGCCTGATTTGACGATCCGTCCATGGCAGGGGGAATCCCGAGCGGAGTGGGGCGGCGGTTACATCATCACTACTCCCGTCAGGGGGGAGGGCATTGCGATGGGGCGCTTGACCCTGCCATGCTCGCTGCGCCCCCGGCATGGGGGGGAGAAAATTTGCCTCGACGGCAAGCATCACCGGTCGCTGAAAGACCTGTTGCGGGAGTCGGATTGCCCTCCGTGGTGGCGGGCAAAATTGCCCCTGCTTTTCCATGGCGACGAGCTGATTTGGGTTCACGGCGTGGGAATCGCCGAAAAATACCGCTGCGGGCCGGAAGAAGATGGAATCACGTTAGAGTTTGCCTGTCCGACTTGCTAAAATCCGGTACTTTTCAAGACCAAACGGGAAATTTCCCAAGGAGAAACAAATGGCGATTGAACGCACCCTGTCCATCATCAAACCCGATGCCGTTGCCAAGAACGTGATCGGCCAGATCATCAGCCGTTTCGAGGCTGCCGGCCTCAAGATCGCCGCCGCCCGCCTGGTGCAATTGTCCCGCGCCGAAGCCGAAGGTTTCTACGCCGTGCACAAGGAACGTCCCTTCTTCAAGGATCTGGTGGACTTCATGATCTCTGGCCCCGTCTTTGTGCAAGTGCTGGAAGGTGAAAACGCCATTCTGAAGAACCGCGAACTGATGGGCGCCACCGATCCCAAGAAGGCCGACAAGGGCACCATCCGCGCCGATTTCGCCGAGTCCATCGACGCCAACGCCGTGCACGGCTCCGACGCGCCCGAAACCGCCGCCGTGGAAGTGGCCTACTTCTTCCCCGCGTTGAACGTCTACAAGCGTTAATTCGGCACGCATGACCATCAACCTGCTCGATTACGATGGCCCCGGCCTGACCGCTTATTTCGCCGCATTGGGCGAGAAGGCGTTCCGCGCCACCCAGGTGGAGCGCTGGGTCCATCGTTTCGGGCAGGATGACTTCGATGCCATGACCGACATCGCCAAGAGCTTGCGCGAAAAGCTCAAGGCGAACGCGGTAGTGCAGCCGCCCCCGGTCGTTTCGGACAAGACTTCCGACGACGGTACCCGCAAGTTCCTGATGGACGTGGGCAACGGCAACGCCATCGAAACCGTTTTCATCCCCGAGGAAACCCGCGGCACCCTGTGCATTTCCTCCCAAGCCGGCTGCGCCCTGGATTGCGCTTTCTGCTCCACGGGCAAGCAGGGATTCAACCGCAACCTGACCGTGGCCGAGATCATCGGCCAACTGTGGCAGGCCAACCGAGCCCTGGGCCGAGACCCGAAGGGCGAGCGCATCATCAGCAACGTGGTGATGATGGGCATGGGCGAACCCCTGGCCAATTTCGACAATGTGGTGACCGCCCTCAATCTGATGCTGGACGACAATGCCTACGGCTTGTCCCGGCGGCGGGTGACCGTCTCCACCTCCGGCATCGTCCCGGCCATGGACCGTCTGCGCGATGCCTGCCCTGTGGCCCTGGCAGTGTCCCTGCACGCGCCGAGGGATGACCTGCGGGACAAGCTGGTCCCCATCAACCAAAAATACCCCTTGGCGGATTTGATGGCCGCCTGCCAACGTTATCTGGTGAAGGCGCCCCGTGACTTCATCACCTTTGAATACGTCATGCTGGACCGCATCAACGACAGCGATGCGGATGCCCGCGCCCTGATCCGGCTGGTGCAGGACGTTCCCTGCAAGTTCAACCTGATTCCCTTCAATCCCTTCCCCAAGTCCCCCTTCGGTCGCTCTCCCGCCGAGCGGGTGCGGCGTTTTGCCGACATCCTCATGGGCGCCGGCATCGTCACCACCACGCGCAAGACCCGGGGCGACGACATCGACGCCGCCTGCGGCCAGCTCGCCGGACAGGTGAAGGACAAGTCCGGCCGTACCGCGCAGCGCAGCATTCCCCTGGTGGAGGTCGCCCCGTGAGCCGCCTGTTCCTGATCCCCTTGTTGGCCTTGCTTGCCGCCTGCACCAGTACGGCGCCGCGGCAAGTGGTGCAGCCCGTGTCCCAACAGGCGGTCGGCAGCGACGTGCGCAACCGGGCCCGCATCCATACCGAATTGGGTTTTGCCTATTACGAGGCCAAGAACCTGGTGGCTGCCCTGGAGGAGGCCCGGGTCGCCCTCGACATCGACAGCGGCTATGCTCTGGCCTACAACCTGTTGGGCTTGATCAACCTGGAGCTCAAGGACAATGCCCAGGCTGAGGATGCCTTCCAGCGCGCCTTGAGCATCGCCCCTGGAGACCCCGACATCAGCAACAACTACGGCTGGTTCCTTTGCGAAACCGGCCGCTACGCCAAGGCGATGAGCTATTTCGAAACGGCCATGCGCAATCCCCTGTACGGGACCCCGGCCCTCACCATGAACAACGCCGCCCAGTGCGCCGCCAAGAATGGCGATGAGGCCTTGGCGGAAACCTTCCTCCAGCGTGCCTTGCGTCTGGACCCGAACAATCTGCGCAGCCTGTTCCTGTTGGCCGACTTGAACTACCGGACGGGCCGCATCGGCGAAGCGCGCTTGCGCCTGGCCGAGTTCCACCGCAAAACTGAAATGACCGCCGCGTCAGCCTGGCTGGGCTTGCGCATTGCCCGCAAGAGTGGAGACCGTAGCGAGGAGGCCCGCTACTTTTCCCAGTTGCGGCAGCGCTTCCCCGATTCCAATGAAACATTGTTGTTGTCCCAAGGGCGATTCGAATGAGCGAAGAACTGCAAGTGGCCGATCTGCTGACGGCCGAGACAACGCCTGAGCCCACCCCCGTTGTGATGCCGGGTAGCCGGTTGAAGGCGGAGCGGGAAGCCCGTGGTCTGTCCTTGAGCGAGGTGGCCCACACCCTCAAGTTCGGCGTGCGCCAACTTGAGGCGCTGGAGGCCGACAACTACGAGGTTTTGCAAGGGGCGACCTTCCTGCGCGGCTTCATCCGCAGCTACGCCCGTTTCCTGAAAATGGACGATGCTCCTCTGTTGGCCCTGCTGGATGCCAGCGCGCCGCCTTCCCAGGCCGAGATCGTCGCCCCCACCAACATGGGCGAAGCCTCCACCCAGCCCTTCGTCGAACGCAATCAGAAATGGCTGCTGCTGGCGATGGCCCTGGTGGTGGTACTGGCCGTGGCTGCTTATTGGCTAAGCCTGAACGAAAAACTCGGTGGTGGGGAAAGCGTCGTCAGCCCTGCCGTCAAGGAAGAGGAAGCGCCCCAGCCCGTGGCATCCGCTGCCGTCGCCGCCCCGACCCCCGTTGCCGTGACCGCGCCGGCGGCGGAGCCCGTGCCGGCACCGGCTGCCGCCACGCCCGCAACGCCCGCAACGCTTCCCGCACCAGCGGTGGCGCCAGCACCTACGCCAGCACCGGCACCCGTGCCGGCGAAGGCCGCACCCGCTGCCCCGGCTGCAAGCGCCGCCCCTACGCCTGCGCCGGCTCCCGCAGCGAAGGCTGTCCCTGCTCCCGCCACTCCTACGCCTGCCGCGTCGGCGCAACCGGTGCCGGGACAAAAGCAAATCGTCCTGGATTTTGACGGACGGTCCTGGATCGAAATCAAGGATGCGAACCAACGCGTCGTGTTGACCGGCGAGTTTTCTGCCGGCAGCCACCAGGTCGCCATGGGCAAGCCGCCCTTCCAGGTGTGGGTGGGCAAGGCTTCCGCCGTCAAGGTCGTCTATAACGAACAGAAAGTGAATCTCCAGCCCTATGCCCGGGACGAAGTCGCCCGCCTGACGCTGGACTGAAATCCAACCCCATGAGTGTTTCCATTCCCCGCGGCCCCTTGGCCCGCCGTCGTTCCCATGCCGTCCGCGTCGGCGGCGTCTTCCTGGGCGGCGATCATCCCGTGCTGGTGCAGTCCATGACCAACACTGACACAGTGGACGACTTCGGTACCGCCATGCAGGTGGCCCAACTGGCCCGGGCCGGTTCCGAGATCGTGCGCATCACCGTCAATACCCGGGAAGCCGCGGCTGCGGTACCCAAGATCAAGGAGCGCCTGCTGGCCATGGGCCTGGATGTGCCCCTGGTGGGGGACTTCCATTTCAACGGTCACAAGTTGCTGACCGAAGTGCCCGAATGCGCCGAGGCCCTGGCCAAGCTGCGCATCAATCCCGGCAACGTGGGCAAGGGCGCCAAGCGCGACGAACAGTTCGCCCAGTTGATCGAGATCGCCTGCAAGTACGACAAGCCGGTCCGCATCGGCGTCAATTGGGGCAGCCTTGACCAGTCCCTGCTGGCCCGGGTCATGGACGAAAACGCCAAGCGCGCCCAGCCCAAGGACGCCACCGAGATCATGCGCGAAGCCATGGTGGCCTCGGCCCTGGAGTCCGCCCACAAGGCCGTGGAACTGGGCCTGCCCGCCGACCATATCGTGCTCTCCTGCAAGGTCTCCGGCGTGCAGGACTTGATCGCCATCTACCGCGACCTGGCCGCCCAATGCGAGTTCGCCCTGCACCTGGGCCTGACCGAGGCCGGCATGGGCAGCAAGGGCATCGTCGCCTCCACGGCGGCCTTGTCCGTGCTGTTGCAGGAAGGCATCGGCGACACCATCCGCATCTCCCTGACGCCGGAACCCAATGGTGACCGGACTAAGGAGGTCATCGTCGCCCAGGAAATCCTGCAAACCATGGGGCTGCGTTCCTTCATGCCCCTGGTGGCCGCCTGCCCCGGCTGCGGTCGCACCACCAGCACCTACTTCCAGGAACTGGCCCAGGACGTGCAAAGCTACATCCGCGAACAGATGCCCCAGTGGAAGCTGGCGCGGATCGGCGTGGAAGACATGACCCTCGCCGTGATGGGTTGCGTGGTGAACGGCCCCGGCGAGAGCAAGCACGCCAACATCGGCATTTCCCTGCCCGGCACCGGCGAAGAACCGGTGGCCCCGGTCTATGTGGACGGCGAGCGCGTCACCACCCTGCGCGGCGACGGCCTGACCGAAGCATTCAAGAAAATCATCGACGATTACGTGGCCAGCCGCTATGCGGCCCGTGGCTGAAGTTAGGAAACAATGAGCCAGACCCTGCAAGCCATCCGTGGGATGAATGACATCCTGCCCGACGAAGCCGAACTCTGGGAGCAGTTCGAGGAACTGGTGCGCGAGTGGTTGCGCGCCTACGGCTACCGTCCCATCCGCATGCCCCTGGTGGAGCCCACGCCCCTGTTCAGCCGCGCCATCGGCGAGGTGACCGACATCGTTGAGAAGGAGATGTATTCCTTCGAGGATAGCCTCAACGGCGAGAGGCTCACCCTGCGCCCCGAAGGCACCGCCTCCTGCGTGCGCGCCGTGCTCCAGCACAATCTGCTTTACGACGGCCCGCGCCGTCTTTGGTACACCGGCCCCATGTTCCGCCATGAGCGCCCCCAGAAGGGCCGCTACCGCCAGTTCCATCAGGTGGGCGTGGAGGCGCTGGGTTTCGCCGGCCCCGATGTGGATGCCGAGCAAATTCTCATGGGCGCCCGCCTGTGGGACGACCTGGGCCTGGAAGGCATCCGTCTCGAACTCAATACCCTGGGCCAGGCCGATGAGCGCGCCCGCCACCGTGCCGACCTGATCGCCTACCTGGAACAGCATGAGGCCCGCCTGGATGCGGACGCCAAGCGTCGCCTGCACAGCAACCCGCTGCGCATTCTCGATACCAAGAATCCCGAGATGCAGGACATCGTGGACGCCGCGCCCAAGCTGATCGACTACCTGGGCGAGGAGTCCCTCAAGCATTTCGAGGGGGTGCAGAACATCCTCAAGGACGCCGGCATTCCCTACAAGATCAACCCCCGCCTGGTGCGCGGCCTGGACTACTACAACCTGACCGTGTTCGAGTGGATCACCGACCAGCTCGGCGCCCAGGGCACCGTCTGCGCCGGTGGCCGCTACGACGGCCTGGTCGGCCAGTTGGGCGGCAAGCCCGCGCCCGCCTGCGGTTTCGCCATGGGCATCGAGCGTCTGCTGGCCCTGTGGAAGGACCAGGGCAACGAGCACCAGAAACCGGCCCCCGACGTGTACGTGGTACACCAGGGTGAAGCCGCCGCCCGTCACGCTTTCAAGGCCGCCGAACTGCTGCGGGATGCGGGCTTCGCCGTGCAGCTCCATTGCGGCGGCGGCAGCTTCAAGTCCCAGATGAAAAAGGCCGATGGTTCCGGCGCCACCCTGGCGGCGGTGATCGGCGACGAGGAAGCCGAGGCGGGTGAGGTCAGTCTCAAGCCCCTGCGCCTGGACGAGGAAGCACGCAATGCGCCGGAGAATGCCCAAAAGCGCGTGGCGATGGAGCATTTGGCCGAAACGGCGGCCGACTGGATTTTTGGATCGGAAGAATAATCGCGGTGTTTGCCGCAGTGGAGAAGACGATGGCTGTGTACGACCTGGAAGAACAGGAACAACTGGACGAACTGAAGACCTGGTGGAAGCAATACGGCAACCTGGTGACTCTCGCCCTTGCCGTGGCGGCCCTGGTGGCCGTGGCGTGGCAGGGCTGGGCTTGGTATCAGCGCAGCCAGGCGACCCAGGCCGCGGGCCTCTATGCCGGTATTGAACAAGCCGCCAATGCCCGCGATGGCAAGCAGGTGCGGCAACTGGCCGGTGAGTTGATCGACAAATACCCGCGCACCACCTACGCCGCCATGGGCGCCCTGTTGTCGGGCAAGGTCTCGGCGGAAACCGACGACGCCAAGAATGCCCAGACCCATCTGCAATGGGCGGCGGAAAACGCCAAGGACGAGGCCTTGCGCGACCTGGCCCGCCTGCGGCTGGCCACCCTGTTGCTGGATGAAAAATCCTACGATGCGGCCCTCAAGGCCCTGGGCGGCGAATCCACCCCGGCCTATGCGGCCCGCTTCGCCGAATTGAAGGGCGACGTGTTGGCCAGCCAGGACAAGAAGGCCGAGGCCAAGAGCGCCTACCAAGCCGCCCTGGCCGCCCTGGAAAAACAGGAAAAGGACGGCGCGGCCGGACAACACCGGGCCTATCACGAGGTCTTGCAGGCCAAGCTCGACAGCCTGGGTGGCGCCCAATGATGAAGCGTCCGCTGACCCTGCTGGCCGTCCTCCTGGCCGCTGGCCTTGCCGGCTGCTCATCCCTGGACGCCCTCAATCCCTTCGGTGCCAAGCCCGATCCCAAGACCCTGCCGGCCCCCCTGGTGACCCTGGACAGCAAGGCCGTCGCCAACAAGGTGCTGTGGAGCGTCTCCGTCGGCAACGCCGGCAGCTTCGTCTTTTCTCCCGCCATCGTCGGCGACAGCGTGTTCGCCGCGGCGGCGGATGGCAGTTTGACCCGCATCGAAAACGGCCGCCAAACTTGGCGCGTCAATGCCGGCCAGCCCCTGTCCGGCGGCGTCGGCAGCGACGGCAAGCTGGTGGTGGTTGGCACCCCCAAGGGCGACGTGCTGGCCTTCAACGCCGACACCGGTGCGCCGCTCTGGCAGGCCAAGGTAGGCTCCGAAGTGTTGTCCGCGCCCCTGATCACCGAGGGACTGGTGGCGGTGCGTAGCGGCGATGCGCGTATCTACGCCTTCGACGTTGCCGATGGCAAGCGCCGCTGGGTCTATCAGCGCAGCACGCCGGCCCTGAGTCTGCGCGCCGCCACCGGCATGGTGGCCGTGCCCGGCGCCCTGATGTCCGGCTTTGCCGGCGGCAAGCTGGTGGCCGTGGCCCTCAACAACGGCGCCGCCGTGTGGGAAGTGACCGTGGCCCTGCCCAAGGGTGCCACCGAACTGGAGCGCGTCGCCGACATCACCAGCAGCCCGGTCATCAGCGGCCGCGAGGTTTGTGCCGTGGCCTACCAGGGCCGGGTGGCCTGCTTCGATGCGAGCAATGCCCAGACCCTGTGGGCCAAGGACGTTTCCTCCTTCGCCGGCATGGACCTGGACAGCCGCAATGCCTATGTCAGCGACGACAAGGGCAACGTCATCGCCTACGACCGCAAGGCCGGGGCCAGCGCCTGGAAGCAAGTCAAGCTGGCCAACCGGGGCTTGACCCGGCCCCTGGTCATCAGCAACTACGTGGTGGTGGGTGATGCCCAGGGCTACGTCCATGCCCTGCGCCGCGACGACGGTTCCTTCGCCAGCCGGGCCGCCCTGGATGGCAGCGCCATCAAGGCCGACCCCCGCCGCCTCGGCGATGCGGTACTGATTCAAACCACCAATGGCACCCTGGCTGCCATCGCCTTCGACTGAGTCTCAATGAAACCAACCCTTGTCCTGGTGGGACGTCCCAATGTGGGCAAGAGCACCCTCTTCAACCGCCTGACCCGTTCCCGGGACGCTTTGGTGGCGGACCAACCCGGCCTCACCCGGGACCGTCATTACGGCCATGGCCGTCTCGGCGACCGTCCCTATCTGGTGGTGGATACCGGCGGCTTCGAGCCCCAGGTCAAGGAGGGCATCGTCCATGAGATGGTGCGTCAGGCCGAGGCCGCCATTGCCGAAGCCGACGTGCTGTTGTTCATCGTGGACGGCCGCACCGGCCTGACGCCTCAGGACAAGGTGATCGCTGACCGCCTGCGTCGTTCCGGTCGCCCCCTGCACCTGGTGGTGAACAAGGCCGAGGGCATGGAGCGCGCCATCGTCGGTGCCGAGTTCTACGAACTGGGTTGCGGCGACCCCATGGTGATTTCCGCCGCCCACGGCGACGGCGTGCGCGAACTGATCGACGTCGCCCTGGCGCCTTTCCCCGAGGACGACGAGGATGCCGAGGCGGTTCGCGGTCCCCGCGTCGCCATCGCCGGTCGTCCCAACGTGGGCAAGAGCACCCTGATCAACGCCCTGCTCGGCGAAGAGCGGGTGATTGCCTTCGACATGCCCGGCACCACGCGCGACGCCATCGAAATTCCCTTCGAACGCAACGGCAAGCACTACACCCTGATCGACACCGCCGGTCTGCGGCGCAAGGGCAAGGTGTTCGAGGCCATCGAAAAGTTCTCGGTGATCAAGACCCTCCAAGCGGTGGAAGAAGCCAACGTGGTCGTGCTGATGCTGGATGCCAGCCAGGACATTTCCGACCAGGATGCCCACATCGCCGGTTTTTGTATCGAAGCGGGGCGGGCCCTGGTGCTGGCCATCAACAAGTGGGATGCCATCGACGACTACCGCAAGGAACGGGTCAAGCAGGACGTGGCGCGCAAGCTCAATTTCCTCGGCTTCGCCCGCACCCACACCATTTCGGCCTTGAACGGCCAGGGCATCGTCAGCGTCCTGGGTTCGGTGGACAAGGCCTACGCCGCCGCCATGGTCAAACTGCCTACGCCCAAGCTGACACGGGCCCTGCTCAACGCGGTGCAGAAGCAGTCACCGCCGCGCCACGGCCTGTTCAAGCCCAAGCTGCGCTATGCCCACCAGGGGGGCAGCAATCCTCCCATCATCGTGATTCACGGCAATGCCCTGGACCACGTGCCGGACTCCTATACGCGCTACCTGGAACGCAGCTTCCTGGAGACCTTCAAGCTCCAGGGCACGCCCCTGCGCATCCAGTACAAGTCCACCAAGAATCCCTTCAAGGAATGATGGGCGGCAAGCGGCGCCGATGCCCATGGGGCGTCGGCCTGGAGGCTATGGAAGTCTTGGGAAGCTGGGATTTGGTGCCGAGAGAGGGACTCGAACCCTCACACCTTGCGGCGGCGGATTTTGAATCCGCTGCGTCTACCGATTCCGCCATCTCGGCTCAGACGGACGCGGCCAGAACAGCGCGCCCGATGAAGGGTGCGGATTATAGCGGTGTTTTTTTGCGGCGGGCGGGATTGTTGCTGGCGAACGGCCATTCCCTTGCCCATCCCCTTGCCTTGCGCGCCGCGGCAACCCCATGAGTGGACGAATGGACTACACCCTCGCCGATTTCGACTTTGATCTCCCCCCTCAGCGCATCGCCCAGGCGCCCCTGGCCGAGCGCTCCGCCAGCCGCCTACTGGAAATGCGCGGCGGGCACCTGGCCGACCGTTCCATCCGTGATCTGCCGGACTTGCTGCGGGCCGGAGACCTGCTGGTGATGAACGACACCCGGGTGCTCCACGCCCGCCTGCTGGGCCAGAAGGACAGCGGCGGCCAGGTGGAGGTGTTGGTGGAACGCCCCCTCAACGCCACGGACGTCCTGGCCCAGGTGCGGGCCAGCAAGTCGCCCAAGCCTGGCAGTCGCCTGTTGCTGGAAGGGTCGATCGGCGTCGAGGTGCTGGGGCGGGAAGGGGAGTTCTACCTGCTGCGTTTCCCGGCGGATGCCCTCGACCTGATTGAGCAGCACGGCCGCCTGCCGCTGCCGCCCTATATTGAGCGCAGTGCCGCCGAAGCGGACGAGAGCCGCTACCAGACCGTTTTCGCCCGGGAAAAGGGCTCCGTGGCGGCGCCCACGGCCGGCCTGCATTTCGACGAGGCGCTGCTGACAGCTCTGCGCGACAAGGGCATCGACATCGCCCACGTCACCCTCCATGTCGGGGCGGGGACCTTCCAGCCGGTACGGGTGGAGCGCATCGCCGACCATCGCATGCACAGCGAACGCTACGCCATTCCCCAGGCCACGGTGGACGCCATTGCCGCCACCCGCGCCCGGGGTGGCCGCGTGGTGGCGGTGGGCACCACCAGCCTGCGCACCCTGGAGTCCGCCGCGCGTTACGGTGCCCTGCAAGCGGGCAGCGGCAATACCGACATCTTCATCACCCCGGGCTTCATCTTCCAGGTGGCCGACCTGTTGCTGACCAATTTCCATTTGCCTAAGTCCACCCTGCTCATGCTGGTGTCGGCCTTCGGCGGCATGGACAACATCCGCGCCGCCTATCGCCACGCCATCGATCACGAATACCGTTTCTTCAGCTATGGCGATGCCATGCTGATCCATCGTCAGGATTTGTCATGAAATTCGAACTCCTCGCCCAAGACGGCCAAGCCCGGCGCGGCCGCCTGGAACTGGCCCAC
This sequence comes from Denitratisoma sp. agr-D3, assembly GCF_054658675.1. Classification (NCBI taxonomy): domain Bacteria; kingdom Pseudomonadati; phylum Pseudomonadota; class Betaproteobacteria; order Nitrosomonadales; family Sterolibacteriaceae; genus Denitratisoma; species Denitratisoma sp. agr-D3. Next base: position 577,112 of record NZ_BAAGIA010000001.1, read on the forward strand.
GGCACCGTGGAAACCCCCGTGTTCATGCCCGTGGGCACCTACGGCACGGTGAAGGCCATGGCCCCCAATGAACTGGAGGACATGGGCGCCCGCATCGTCCTGGGCAACACCTTCCACCTCTGGTTGCGTCCCGGTCTGGACGTGATCCGCGCCCATGGCGGCTTGCACAAGTTCATGGGCTGGCAGCGGCCCATTCTCACCGACTCCGGCGGCTTCCAGGTGTTCAGCCTGGGGGATCTGCGCAAGATCACGGAGGAGGGCGTCAAGTTCCAGTCGCCCATCAACGGCGACCGCCTGTTCATGCGACCCGAGGACTCCATGCAGATTCAGCACACGCTGAACTCCGACATCGTCATGATTTTCGACGAATGCACGCCCTATCCCGCCGACGAGCGCCAGGCCGCCGAGTCCATGCGCCTGTCCCTGCGCTGGGCGCGCCGATCGCGGGACGAGCACGACCGGCTGGGCAATGCCAACGCCCTGTTCGGCATCGTCCAGGGCGGCATGCACGAATATCTGCGCGACGAGTCCCTGGCCGGCCTGACCGACATCGGCTTCGACGGCTACGCCATCGGCGGCCTTTCCGTGGGCGAGCCCAAGGAGGAGTTCAGTCGCATCCTGGCCCATACCGCGCCGCGCCTGCCCCAGCACAAGCCCCGATATCTGATGGGGGTGGGCACGCCGGAGGACATTGTTTACGGCATCGGCCAGGGCATCGACATGTTCGATTGCGTCATGCCCACCCGCAATGCCCGCAACGGCTGGCTGTTCACCCGTTGGGGCGACATCAAGATCAAGAACGCCAGCTACAAGAGCGACGTTCGTCCCCTGGATGAAACTTGCGGCTGCTATACCTGTCGGAACTTCTCCCGGGCCTATCTCCACCATCTGCACCGTACCGGGGAAATCCTGGGAGCCCGCCTCAATACCATCCACAATCTGCATTACTACCAGACCTTTACCGCCGAACTGCGACTGGCCCTGGAGCAAGGGACCTTCGCCGCGACGGTGGCCCAGTTTCATGAAAACCGCGCCCGATTGAATGGGCGCGGCAATGATGCGCCGCCCGGTATAATCCCGGGCTGATTTCAATCCCCTATGGAGCCAATAACGTGCTGATTTCCAATGCCTATGCCCAAGCTGCTGGCGCCGCTGCCGATGCCGGTGGTGGTCTGATGAGCTTCCTGCCCATCGTCCTGATGTTCGTGGTCATGTATTTCCTCATGATCCGTCCCCAGATGAAGAAGGCCAAGGAACACCAACGCCTGGTGAGCGAGCTGCAAAAGGGCGACGAAGTGGTGACCCAGGGCGGCATCGCCGGCCGCGTTGCCAAGGTGGGCGAAAACTACCTGGCCGTGGAAGTGGCGGAAGGCAAGGAAGGCCCCGTCGTCATGCAAATCCAGAAAAACGCCGTCGCCGCCCTGCTGCCCAAGGGCACCTTGAAGGGGCTGTAAGCACCTTCAGCCAAGAGCCGGGGAGCGTTCCTCGGCTCTTTTCCTTTCTCCGTCCGACTCCGAAAAATGAATCGCTACCCTCTCTGGAAGAACGCCACGGTGATCATCGCCCTGGTGCTCGGTCTGCTGTACACCCTGCCCAACTTCTTCGGCGAGGCGCCTGCGGTGCAGGTGTCCAGCGTCAAGGCCACCATCAAGGTGGACACCGCCCTGCTCGGCAAGGTGGAGGACGCCCTCAAGGTCGCCGGCATCGCCAACACCGGTCTCCATGCGGATCCCCAGAGCATACGTGTGCGGCTGGCGGACACCGACACCCAACTCAAGGCCAAGGACGTCATCGAAAAGGCCCTGATTCCCGACCCCAACGACGCGGCCTACAGCGTGGCCCTGAACCTGGTGTCCAATTCCCCCAACTGGCTGACCTCCCTCCACGCCCTGCCCATGTACCTGGGCCTGGACTTGCGGGGCGGCGTGCATTTCCTGTTGCAGGTGGACATGAAGGGCGCGCTGACCAAGCGCCTCGACGCCACCGGCGCCGACCTGCGCAGCCTGCTGCGGGACAAGAACGTGCGCCATAGCGGCATCAGCCGCGAGGGCATGAGCCTGGTCATCAAGTTCCGCGATACCGACACCCGGGACAAGGCCAAGGCCGCCATCAACAGCCAGCAGCCCGACCTGGCCCTGGCCGAAGGACAGGATGGCGCCGACTACAAGCTGGTGGCGACGCTCAAGCCCACCGCCGAGAAGACCATCCAGGAATTCGCCCTCAAGCAGAACATCACCACCCTGCACAACCGGATCAACGAACTGGGCGTGGCCGAGCCGGTGATCCAGCAACAGGGCGCCGACCGCATCGTCGTGCAACTGCCCGGCGTGCAGGATACGGCCAAGGCCAAGGACATCCTGGGCCGCACCGCCAGCCTGGAAGTGCGCATGGTGGACGACGAGGCCAGCGCCAATCCGGTGATCATGGAAGCCGCCGCCAAGGGCCAGGTGCCCGCCGGCGACGAATACTACGTGGAGCGGGGCGGTCGTCCCCTGCTGGTGAAGAAGCAGGTGGTGCTCACTGGCGACCGCCTCACCGACGCCCAGCCCGGCTTCGACGGCCAGACCCACGAACCGGCCGTGCATCTGACCCTGGACTCCGCCGGCGCCCGCATCTTCAAGGACGTGACCCGCGAGAACGTGAACAAGCGCATGGCCATCCTGCTCATCGAAAAGGGCAAGGGTGAAGTGGTCACTGCCCCCGTCATTCGCAGCGAAATCGGCGGTGGCCGCGTGCAGATCTCCGGTCGCATGAGCACCCAGGAAGCCAACGACACCGCCCTGTTGCTGCGGGCCGGTTCCCTGGCCGCGCCGATGGACATCGTCGAAGAGCGCACCATCGGCCCCAGCCTGGGCGCCGACAACATCAGCAAGGGTTTCCACTCCACCCTGTGGGGCTTCACCGCCATCGCCACCTTCATGGTGATCTACTACCTGCTGTTCGGTACCGTGTCCGTGCTGGCCCTGTCCGCCAACCTGCTGTTCCTGGTGGCCCTGTTGTCCCTGTTGCAAGCCACCTTGACCCTGCCCGGTATCGCCGCCATCGCCCTGACCCTGGGCATGGCCATCGACGCCAACGTGCTGATCAACGAGCGCATCCGCGAGGAACTGCGCAACGGCAGCACGCCGCAAGCCGCCATCCTGGCCGGTTACGACCGGGCCTGGGCCACCATTCTCGACTCCAACGTGACCACCCTGATCGCCGGCATCGCCCTGCTGATCTTCGGTTCCGGTCCCGTGCGGGGCTTCGCCGTGGTGCACTGCCTGGGCATCATGACTTCCATCTTCAGTTCGGTGGTGGTGTCCCGCGCCATCGTCAACGTCATCTACGGTCGCCGCAAGAAGCTGACCAGCCTGTCCATCGGCCAGGTCTGGAAACCCGGCATCACCACCAGCAACAAGTAATCGGGGAACGCAATCATGGAATTCTTCCGCATCAAAAAAGACATCCCCTTCATGCGCCATGCCCTGGTGTTCAACGTCATCTCGTTGATCACCTTCGTGCTGGCCGTGGTCTTCCTGGTGGTCAAGGGCCTGCACTTCTCCATCGAATTCACCGGCGGCACCCTGATGGAAGTGAGCTACGTTCAGGCGCCCGATCTGGACAAGATCCGCGGCAAGTTGGCCAGCGACGGCTTCACCGACACCCAGGTGCAGAACTTCGGCACTTCCCGCGACGTGCTGATCCGCGTGCCCCTGTCCAAGGACGCCGAGTCCTCCAAGGTGGGTGAGCGGGTCATGGCCTCCCTCAACAGTGCCGATGTCGACAACACGCCGAGCCTGAAGCGGGTGGAGTTCGTCGGTCCCCAGGTAGGCAAGGAACTGGCCTCCGACGGCGCCCTGGCCCTGTTGTTGGTGATCATCGGCATCGTCGTGTACCTGGCCATCCGCTTCGAGTGGCGCTTTGCTGTTTCCGCCATCATCGCCAACCTGCACGACGTGGTGATCATCCTCGGCTTCTTCGCCCTGTTCCAGTGGGAATTTTCCCTGCCGGTATTGGCGGCGGTACTGGCCGTGCTGGGCTACTCGGTGAACGAATCCGTGGTGGTGTTCGACCGGGTGCGGGAAACCTTCCGCAAGAAGCGCGGCCTGTCCACGCCCGACGTGCTCAACCACGCCATCACCAGCACCATCTCCCGCACCATCATCACCCACGGCTGCACCCAGTTGATGGTGACCTCCATGCTGATCTTCGGCGGCGAGGCCCTGCACTATTTCGCCCTGGCCCTGACCATCGGCATCTGCTTCGGCATCTATTCTTCCGTCCTGGTGGCCAGCCCCCTGGTTATGTGGCTGGGGGTGTCCCGCGAGCAATTCATCAAGGCCAAGGTGGAAAAACAGGAAGCCGTCGTTTAACCCGGCCCTAAGCTTGGCATTGTTTAATACGGGCTCGATTTATCGAGCCCGTGTTTTTTTGGAAAGGAATCCGTCATGGCCCGCATCAAGATTTGGGATCTTCCCACCCGTTTATTCCACTGGCTGCTGGTGGCCCTGATTGCCGGCGCCTTCGTCACCGAGAGCCTCGACATCATGGAGTGGCATGGCCGCATCGGCCTGGCCATCCTCGGCTTGCTGGTATTCCGCATCGTCTGGGGCTTCATCGGCTCTACCTACGCCCGCTTCCGTACCTTCGTCCGCGGCCCCCAATCCATCAAGGCCTACCTCAAGGGGGAATGGCATGGCCTTGGCCACAATCCGCTGGGGGCCCTGTCCGTACTGGCCATCCTCACGGTGGTGGGCATCCAGGTGGCCAGCGGCCTGTTTTCCAATGACGACAGCAGCTTTTACGGCCCGCTGGCGGCCTTGGTCAGCGAAAGCCTGAGCCACGGCCTGACGGAATTGCATGAGTCCATGGAGCCGGTGCTGATCGCCCTGGTGGTGGCCCACGTGGCAGCCATCATGTTCTACGCCCACGCCAAGAAGGACAACCTGGTCCGGCCCATGATCACCGGCTGGAAGGAGGCCGAGGGCGAGGCTGCCAAGGGGGGCGGGCTGGTGGCGTTTGTGATTGCGGTGGTGATTGCCGGTGCCGCGGTGTATGTCGCCTCCGGCGCCCTGTTGCCGCCGCCAGCGGTGGTGGCGACCCCGGCTTGGTAAGTCGGCGCGCACCACAAAAAAAGCCACCCGCGGGTGGCTTTTTTTGTGGTCCGGGAGGACTCAGTCCTTCTTGCGGAAGTCGTCGTGACAGGCCTTGCAGGTCTGTCCCAGCTTGCCGTATTGAGCCTTGACGGCTTCCTTGTCGCCCGTGGCGGCGACCTTGGCCAACTCGTTGGCTTCCTTGTTGAAGTTGCCGGCGATTTCGCCCAGCTTCTTGCCGTTGGCGGCCTCGAAGAATTCGGGCTTCACGGCGGTCTCGTGGAAGCCGACACCCTTGTCGGAGCCGGCGGGGTAGAGGGCGCCCATGCCGGAGTTGGCGATGGCGGCGATCACGTTGGCGGCCTTGATCACTTCGTCCTTCTTGAACTCGCCCTTCACCGAGGCATCGATGCGACCCATGTTCCAGGCCATGAAGCGATAGCCCGCTTGGCGGACCTTGATGGCATCCTCGGTCTTCATTTGGGCGAAGGCGGCGGGGGCTGCGATGGCAAAACCGACGGCGACGACGATGGCATGTTTCAGTTTCATGAGAATCTCCCTAGCTGGGTTGATGGAACGACGGTAGGACTATTCGTTACCCGTGGCGAACACGTGCTTGACGCGCAGGGTGGGGCCGCCACCGGCGATGGCGATCAAGCGATCGATATTGGGATGCTTGCCAGGATGGGCCTGGGCATCGACTGTGTGCTCGGCATAAAGTTCAAGCCCCTTGCGGGCGGCCTCGGCCGTGATGGCGCCGTAGATCTGGCTCAGATGGTTGTACACCGTGAGGGAGCCGGCCTGGCCGGGCTTGTTCTCGATCAGCGCGGCTTCGTTACCCTCGCCGTCCAGCAACTGGATAGCGAGGATGTGGGAGGTCTTGGGGAGCTGCTTGAGGTTGTCTGCAAAGGCCATGATGCTGTTCCGTCAATCGTGAAGGGCGTCGTCAAATACGCTTGGCCAGGGCCGCGGCCTTGCCGATGTAGTTGCCGGGGGTCATCGCCAGCAGGCGTTGCTTCTCGGCCTCGGGGATGGTCAGGGTCTTGATGAAGGCGTGCAGGCCCTCCTTGTCGATGCCCTTGCCCCGGGTGAGTTCCTTCAACTGTTCGTAGGGATTTTCGACACCATAGCGCCGCATCACGGTCTGCACCGGTTCGGCCAGCACTTCCCAGCAGGCGTCCAGGTCGGCGGCCAGTTGGGCGGGATTGGCTTCCAGCTTGTTGAGGCCGCGCAGGCAGGATTCGAAAGCCAGCACGGTGTAGCCGAAGGCCACGCCCATGTTGCGCAGTACGGTGGAGTCGGTCAGGTCGCGCTGGAGGCGGGAGATGGGCAGCTTCTCGGCCAGATGCCGCAGAGTGGCGTTGGCCAGACCCAGATTGCCTTCGGAGTTTTCGAAGTCGATGGGATTGACCTTGTGGGGCATGGTGGAGGAACCGATTTCGCCGGCCTTGAGCTTCTGCTTGAAGTAGCCGAGGGAGATGTATTGCCAGATGTCCCGGTTGGCGTCGATCAGGATGGTGTTGGCCCGGGCCATGGCGTCGTAGAGCTCGGCCATGGCGTCGTGGGGTTCGATCTGGATGGTGTAGGGATTGAACTCCAGGCCCAGGGATTCGATGAACTTCTGGTTGAAGGCTTCCCAGTCGAAGTCGGGGTAGGCCGACAGGTGGGCGTTGTAGTTGCCCACGGCGCCGTTGAACTTGGCGGTCAGGGACACGGCGGCGATCTGCTTCTCGGCCCGGATCAGGCGGGCGGCGATGTTGGCCATTTCCTTGCCCAGGGTGGACGGGCTGGCGGGCTGGCCGTGGGTGCGGCAGAGCAGGGGCAGGTCAGCCAGGCCGTGGGCCAGTTCGCGGAACTTGGCGATGATCTTGGTCAGGCCCGGCAACAGGGAAGCTTCGCGACCGTCCCGCAGCATCAGGGCGTGGGACACGTTGTTGATGTCTTCGGAGGTGCAGCCGAAGTGAATGAACTCGGTGACCCGCATCACTTCGGTGTTGTTGGCCAGGCGTTCCTTGAGCCAGTACTCCATCGCCTTCACGTCATGGTTGGTGCGCTGTTCGATGGTCTTGATGGCGGCGGCGTCTTCCACGGAGAAGGCGGCGATCACGCCATCCAGCTCGGCCACGGTGGTGGCGGAGAAGGGCTGGATCTCGGCCAGCTCGGGAGCGGCGGCAAGGGCCTTGAGCCATTCGATTTCCACCTTGACCCGGTTGCGGATCAGGCCGAATTCGGAAAAGTGGGCGCGGAGGGACTCCACCTTGTCGGCATATCGGCCGTCGAGGGGAGACAAAGCGGTAAGGGCAAAGGACATGGCGGGGAACCGTGGGAAGTCGCTGAAAAACGGGCCGAATTTTAACATGGGCACGCGCGGTCCCAGCCCTGGCGGGGCCGCCGATGGTGGCAGGGGGCGGGTGTTATACTGCACTGCAACCAGTGGTCCCGCATGCGGGGCGGGGTTGCACCCCAGCATTCTCCACAGCACAACAATATGAAGCTTCTTGGTTCCCTGACCAGCCCCTATACCCGCAAGGTCCGCGTTGTCCTGGCGGAAAAAAAGATCGACTGCGATTTTCAGGTCGTGGTCGCCGCCGATCCCGAAGGACCGGTGATCAGCTACAACCCCCTGGCCCGCGTGCCGGTCCTGGTGCTTGACGACAATACCGCCCTGTTTGATTCCCCTGTCATTGTCGAATACCTGGATAACGCCGCACCCAACAACAAGCTGCTGCCCCAGCCCAGCCGCGAGCGCATCGAAGTCAAGCAGAAGGAAGCCTTGGCCGACGGCCTGATGGACGCCGCAGTGGCGATCCGTTTGGAAACCATGCGCAGCAAGAAAGAGCAGAGCGCCGCCTGGATCGAGCGTAACCGGGCGGTGGTGCAGCGCAGCCTGGCGCGGATTGCCGCCGAACTGGGGGAGAATCCCTGGAGCACCGGCACCCATTTCGGCTTGGCCGACATCGCCACCGGCTGTGCCCTGGGTTATCTGGATTTGCGCTTTGCCGAGATCGATTGGCGCGGCGAATTTCCCAACCTCGCCCGGCTGCATGAAAAACTGATGCAGCGCCCGTCCTTTGCCGAGACGGTACCGACGGCCTAGACCGCCCTGGCGATCGGGCTTGCCGGCCGCGAACGAAGGCAGACTAAGGCAGTAGCAAGGAGAACAACGCCCCGCCCTGCGGGGCGTTTTGCATTTCGATGCGGCCCGTCTTGCCGCTCGGCGTCCGGTGATGCTCGGCGATGATGCGGGCGAAGGAGAGGCCGAGACCGCTGCCTGCCGCATCCATGGCCTTGACCAGGTTGTTTTCGGCGAAGCCCGGACCATCGTCCGCGACGACGAAACGCAAGCCGCCCTCGGCATCTTTTTCGATGCGTAGCGCGATGGTTTGTTTGGCGTGGCGCAGGGCGTTGCGCAGGGCATCGAACAACACCAGCTTGACCTGATAGGCGTCGAAGGCCCAGACCGGCACGGGGCTGCTGTCCGGCCATTGGATCGTCACCGTCGTGTCCGGCGGCGACAGCCACTCGCTTTTCATGTCATCGAGGAAGTCCAGCAGGTCGTGATCGGCGATGGCCAGCCGCAGGATGCCGCGATCTTCCCGGTATAGGGCCAGGAGTTCCACCAACTGGGCATTGATGCGCTCCACCTGGCGTTGGGCCTGTTCCAGGGCCGGCGCCGAGACCGAGCTGCGGGCCTGGTCCAGCCAGGCCATCAGGGCGTTCAAGCCATTCTTGGCGTCGTGCAGGGTGGCGGCGATGAGGTCGTCCATGGGGCGCTTCCTTCTTCAGGGCGCCGGGCTGTCCGGCGGGGCGAGCTTGCGGTAGAGGCCTTCCACTTCCGGCAGGCGCGGATGGTCGGGGTTGGCGTGACGGGCTTGGCGAATGTAACGGCTGGCCCGTTCCAGGACTTCCGTGTTCATGCCGTTGCGATGAATGTGCATGAGCAGGGCCAGGGCCGCGTTGATGGCGACCTGGGAATTGTTGCGCAGGCGGTCGGCGGCCTCGTTGAGCATGGCCATGGCCCGCTCCAGCTCGCCGGCCTTGGCCAGGGTGACCGCTTCGTTGTTGAGCTTGACCATGCGACGACGGGTGTCGTCCAGCAACTCGCTGCCTTCTTCCTCGAGACCCGCCTCGACGAACACCTTGCGCGCCGCTTGCAGCACCTGCTCGTTTTCCTGGTGGTCCTCGGCGATGTTGCGGATGATGTTCTTGGCATTCTCTTCTTCGCCCGCGGCGAAACAGGCGTGGGCGATCTCCAGTTGCGTCTTGGCATCCAGGGCGTTGCCCTGCTGGGAATCCATGGCTTTTTTCAGGGCCGCCTTGGCTGCTTCCTTGTTGCCGGCCTTGATGTGCACCTGGCTTTCCAGGGCGGCCTGGCGGGCCTCCAGCTCGGGACTGCGGGTGAAGTGCTGCCCCATGTCCTTCACGGCGGCCAGGGCTTCCTGGTTCTTGCCTTGTTCCGAATAGCTCTTCGCCAGGCCGGCGTAGTCGTCATGGCTTTTGAAAAAGCCCGTGCGATCCTTTTCCACCACTTGCTTGAAAGCGGTTTCGGCCCGGGTGAAGTCTTTGTTTTCCAGGGCCAGCGCGCCCAGCCGGCGATGGCGTTGGGTGGTGGGGGCGACCGCCAATGACTTTTCTACGATTTCCTGGGCGGCGGCGGGCTCGGTTTTTTCCAGCAGTTCCGCCAGGGAGTCGTAGGCCGCCAGGTAGTTGGGATAGGCCTCCAGGGCCCGCGCCAGGTGTTCCTTGGCCGCTTCTTCGTTGCCGTCGGCTGCCAGCATGCGGGCCTTGCCCACCTCGGCCCAAGGGGTGGACCGTTGGGCCAAGACGCTTTCGTACAGGGCCAGGGCCTCGTCGCGACGACCCAGGGCAACCAGCAGCTCCCCCTTTTGTCGCAGGATGTCGAAGCTGTAGCGGCTATTCCCCGCCAGCAATTCGTCGCAGGCGGCGAGGGCCTGCAATGGGTCGCCCTTTTCCCCCAGGTGCCGGTACAGGGGCGTCAGGGCTTCCTTTTTTTCCAGGATGCGGGACAGGCGGCTGCGCAGCAGTTCGGAGGTGAAGGGCTTGAGCAGGTAATCGTCGGGCGAGTACTCGGCCGCGGTGGCGACCTGTTCATAGCCGGTTTCGCCGGTGATCATGAGGAAGGCGGAAGTCAGCGGCAGCAGATGGCGGCGACGCAACAGCTCGAGCAGTTGCTGGCCGTCGGCCCCCTGGCCCAGGTTGTAGTCGCAGACCACCAGGTCGTATTGCTTGAGACTGAGCTTGTCCACGGCCTCCTTGATGTTGCGCGCCTGGTCGCACTTCTCCAGGCCGCCATCGGCCAGTTGGATGCGCACGCTGGAGCGCATTTCCGGCATGTCGTCGATCAGCAGCCCGGTCTTGTTGCTCAAGTCCATCTTCGCTTCGATCCTCAGCCTTGGTGGTACGCGGTGACGCGTTCCACCTCGTTACGCGATCCCAGCACCACCGCCACACGCTGGTGAAGGTTGCCGGGGGCGATGTCCAGAATGGTCCGGCGGCCATCCGTCGCCGCGCCGCCCGCCTGCTCCACCAGCAGTGCCATGGGGTTGGCCTCGTACAGCAGGCGCAGCTTGCCCGCCTTGCCAGCATCCTTGCTGTCCTTGGGGTAGAGGAACACGCCGCCGCGACTCAGGATGCGGTGCACGTCCGCCACCATGGAGCCCACCCAGCGCATGTTGAAATCCTTGCCCCGGGGGCCTTCCTTGCCGGCTTGAAGCTCGGCGATGTAGCGCTGTACCGGCGCCTCCCAGTATCGCGCGTTGGAGGCATTGATGGCGTATTCCTGCGTGTCTTCGGGAATGCGCAGATTCTCCTGGGTCAGGTGGAAGGTGCCGCTTTCCCGATCCAGGGTGAATGCATGGACGCCCTGGCCCAGGGTGAGCACCAGCAGGGTGGCGGGGCCATAGACGGCGTAGCCGGCGCACACCTGTTTTCGTCCTGCCTGGAGGAAGGCTTTTTCATCGGGTTCGACGCCGGCGGGACAGCGCAATACGGAAAAGATGGTGCCGATGGAGACATTGACGTCGATATTCGAGGAACCGTCGAGGGGATCGAACAGCAGCAGGTATTCGCCCTTGGGATAACGGTGGGGAATGGGGTGGGGATGTTCCATTTCCTCAGAGGCCATGGCGGCGAGATGGCCGCCCCATTCGTTGGCCTCCAGCAAAACGTCGTTGGCAAGAACGTCCAGCTTTTTCTGCACCTCGCCCTGCACGTTGTCGGAGCCCGCCGAGCCCAGCACGTCGGCCAAGGCCCCCTTGTTGACGGCAACGGCGATGGCGGTGCAAGCCTTGGCCACCACTTCGACCAGCAAGCGCAGGTCGGCGCAAATAAGCTGTTGGTCCCGTTGGGCCTCGATCAGGAAGCGGGAGAGGGTGATATTACGCATGGATATTCGGGGTGTTTTTGTGGCCGCCATTATATCGGGGCAACTTCGCCGAATCGGCCTTGAATGGCAGGGAATGGCGCCCTTTTCCACGGCTTGTGGCCGGTATCGGTGCCGGCCCCCACGCCTTGTTGGCTAACTTCCCCTGGCAAGCGGCGGCTGGGATTGGTTTGTGCCTTAAATAGCACGCACGTGGGCGCCTCAAGCTGTGCCCCGGCTGAATTGGGTACCGGACCCGCCACGGTGCGGTTGGCGGGTTACCAATAAAAACGCCGCAGCGGCGGACCGCTGCGGCGTAAAGGGCGACAGCCGCATGGGCTGCCGCTCAACGCTGATTAGTGGAACTGTTCTTCTTCGGTGGAACCGGTCAGGGCCTTCACGGAGGAAGAGCCGCCCTGGATCACGGTGGTCACGTCGTCGAAGTAGCCAGCCCCCACTTCCTGTTGGTGGGAGACGAAGGTGTAGCCTTGTTCGCGGGCGGCGAATTCGGGCTCCTGCACCATTTCGGTGTAGTGCTTCATGCCTTCGCCGCGGGCGTAAGCGTGGGCGAACTTGAAGGTGTTGTACCAGTTGATGTGGATGCCGGCCAGGGTGATGAATTGGTACTTGTAACCCAGGGCAGACAGCTCGTCCTGGAACTTGGCGATGGTCTTGTCGTCCAGGTTCTTCTTCCAGTTGAAGGAAGGCGAGCAGTTGTAGGACAGCAGCTTGCCGGGGCAGGCGGCATGCACGGCCTGGGCGAATTCGCGGGCGAAGCCCAGGTCGGGGGTGCCGGTTTCACACCACACCAGGTCGGCGTAGGGCGCGTAGGAGACGCCGCGGGAGATGGCTTGTTCCAGGCCGTTCTTGACGCGGTAGAAGCCTTCCTGGGTGCGCTCGCCGATGCAGAAGGGCTTGTCGCGGCTGTCGTGGTCGGAAGTCAGCAGGTTGGCGGCTTCGGCATCGGTCCGGGCCAGGATCAGGGTGGGCACGCCCATCACGTCGGCGGCGAAGCGGGCGGAGATCAGCTTTTCGATGGCTTCCTGGGTGGGCACGAGCACCTTGCCGCCCATGTGGCCGCACTTCTTCACGGCAGCCAGCTGGTCTTCGAAGTGCACACCGGCGGCGCCGGCGGCGATCATGTTCTTCATCAGTTCGAAGGCGTTGAGCACGCCGCCGAAACCGGCTTCAGCGTCGGCCACGATGGGCAGGAAGTAGTCGATGAACTCCTTGGAGCCGGGCTCGATACCACGGGACCATTGGATTTCGTCGGCACGCTTGAAGGTGTTGTTGATGCGGCGAACCATGGTGGGGACGGAGTCGTAGGCGTACAGGGACTGGTCGGGATACATGGTTTCGGAGGTGTTGCCGTCGGCGGCAACCTGCCAGCCGGACAGATACACGGCTTCCAGGCCGGCCTTGGCTTGCTGCATGGCCTGACCGGCGGTGATGGCGCCGAAGGCGTTCACGTAGCCCTTCTTGGCACCACCGTTGACCTTGGCCCACAGGCCTTCGGCGCCGCGCTTGGCCAGGGTGTATTCGATTTGTTGGGAACCGCGCAGGCGCACCACGTCCTCGGCGCTATAGCCGCGCTTGACACCCTTCCAGCGGGGGTTTTCTGCCCAATCCTTCTTCAGGGCTTCGATCTGTTGTTGGCGTGTGCTCATGGTGAACTCCTTGTTGAAAGGCTGACGAGGGGAAGGAAACTTCTTATTCCGGGGCCACTTCCATGGTGGCAGCGGGTGATGAAAGTATAGAGACAATTCTTATGTCTTATATAAGACATAAGAATTAATTTTTTTGTTCATTAACAATGGGATAAGAATTCCATTTTGCAATGCAAAATGGAATTCTTATCGTGAAATGATTTTGGTGGGGGAACGGATTGGAATGGAAGGCCCGGTCAGCGGCGTTGGCCGGGAAAGATGGACTGACGGAAAGGGAGGCGCCGCTTACTCAGGAGCGTGCCGGGGCAGCCAGAGCGTGAACGTACTGCCTTCTCCCGGCGTGCTGTTCACTTCCAGGTGGCCGCCCATCAAGTCGACGAAACGGCGGGAAATGTTCAGGCCGATGCCGACGCCAGGGGCTTGGCTGGTGTCGCCGAAGCGCATGAAAGGTTCGTAGAGGCGCAGCAAGGCCTCCTGATCCATGCCGCAGCCCGTGTCACTGATGGAAACGCCGGCGTGGGTGGGGTTGTCGAGGGACACCACGGCGACGGTGCCGCCACTGCGGTTGTACTTGATGGCATTGGACAGCAGGTTGATGAGCACCTGCTTGAGCCGGATCCTGTCCGCCCGCACCCACAGGGGTGTCGGTGGGCTGACCCAGCTAATGAGGATGTTCCGTTGTTGGGCAATGGGGGTCACCAGGAGTAGGGATTCGTCGATGACGGGGCCGATGTCCAGGGGCACCAGTTGCAGTTCAAGACGACCGGATTCGACCCGGGCCAAATCGAGCACTTCGTCGATCAGTTCCAGCAGATGCCAGGCGGCCTTGAGGATTTGCTCGATATTCTCCCGGTGGGACGGCGGCGGGATATCGACCGGGTCGGTCTCCATCAACTGGCTGAAGCCGATGATGGCATTGAGGGGGGTGCGCAATTCATGGCTCATGCGCGACAGGAATTCCGTTTTGGCGCTATTGGCCTTTTCCGCTTCTTCCTTGGCGATCTTGAGGGCTTCGAGGGCGCTGAGACGCTTGCGCTCAAGGCGGATGCTTTCAATCATGTTGGCGCAGGCCACGGTCATCGGAGACAGCAGGTCAGCCAGGGATTCGTCATAGCCGCCAGGTCGGTTGGCCAGGGCAAGCAAGCCCAGGGTGCCGTTGTTGCGGGTGAAAGGCAGGCCGAGCAGATGCTGCAAGGGCGGATGCTTGCCCGGGAGACGATCATCGGCGGCGTCCCGCTCGTTCATGATGACCGTGCTGCCCGAGGTAATCACGCTACGGAAGAGCGGATGGGTGCCGCAGTCGTCCATGTTCTCCGGCATGTGGTGGTGGTAGACCGGCTCGCCGCAGGGGCCCTGGGTCAGGGAGCTGACCGCGAAAAGATTGAGCGCGATCGCCTGGTCGGCGTTGGGGAAGGCCTCGCCGATCAGGCCGAAGGGGCTGTCGGTCAGTTGCAGCACTTGATCCAGCAGGTCGGAAAAGACCCGGGACGGCTTGCTTTCAAAAAGAATCTCGGACTGGGCGCGGGACATGGCCGCAAGCAACTGCTCGGTGCGCATCTGGCGGGTAATGTCGGTACGCACCGAGATGTACTGGTAAATGTTGCCGGCGCTGTCCAGGAAGGGCACGATCGTGGATGCCACCCAGTAGAGCCGACCGGTCTTGCTGCGATTGCAGATGGTGCCTTGCCAGATGCGGTTGGCACGGATGGTCTGCCATAGGTCGTGGAAAAATTCGCGGGAATGTTGGCCAGAGCGCAGGATGCGATGGTCGGCACCGATCAGTTCGTCACGGCGGTAGCCTGAAACCTCGCAGAACTTGTCATTGACGTAGATGATCGTCCCATCGACGTTGGCGATGCTGACAATGGCGTGGCTATCCAGGGCCAAGCGCAAATAGGAGGCCTCGGCACCGAGGTCCGCCGTCGGGATGACGGTGGTGGTGTCAGGGGAATTCGACGGCAACGACGTTCCCCTGTTCGTTGAATACGGGCTGACTGCCCGTCAGTCGCTGGATACGGGCCAGGCCGCCTTGGATGGTCTGCACCCGTTGAGTGTTGAAGCCGTCACCGCTGTCGCCGACGGTGAGTCGCCAGCGGGCGTGAGTGATGGCTTGGCTGGCAGCCAGGGTCTCCACATCAATGACGACGTAGCCTTGGTCCAAGTCGGCCAAGCGTTGACGCCTCTCAGTGCGCCAGGTTTGCCAACTTTCCTCACTGCTACAAGCGGGGGCGCGGCTGTCGAGCTTGAGCAGACCATAGTCGACGGCGTTGGCCAGGAGTTCCTTCATGCTGAAGAAAATCGGTCGAATCAGGCTGGG
The DNA here is from genome assembly GCF_054658675.1 of Denitratisoma sp. agr-D3. Classification (NCBI taxonomy): domain Bacteria; kingdom Pseudomonadati; phylum Pseudomonadota; class Betaproteobacteria; order Nitrosomonadales; family Sterolibacteriaceae; genus Denitratisoma; species Denitratisoma sp. agr-D3. Next base: position 592,553 of record NZ_BAAGIA010000001.1, read on the forward strand.
CGGGATGAGCCGGGAGTTACTCAGCATTTGCACCAGGTTAGCCACTAGATTGGGGTTGCGCACGTGGTCGGGGCCGAGCCGCAAGCTGAAGGCGCCGGGTTCTGCCTGTTCAGGCGGGCTGCTGAGTGCCGGGGCGTAGCCCACCAATTGCGCAGCCGGCCATTCGGGAATGGTCAGCACCGCGATGGAAACGTCGTCCTCCGCCTCGCGCCCGGCCCGGTGGCGTTCGTAGGCCGCCAGTACCGCGCCCATGCGGCTTTCCGCCGCATGGGCGGAGTTGACCGCGGCAAGCACGCCGTCGATGCCGAAGGGATTGTTGTTCTCGGTGCCGGATTCGGTCAGTCCGTCGGAGCAGAGCAGGACTTGCTGGCCGGGGCAGACGAAATTCATTTCCGGCTGGTATTCCTCCTGTTCGAGCAGTTGCAGGCCGAAGGGCAGGTAATTGGAGCGGAATTCACGGCGCAGGCTGCCGTCGGCATTGAGCAGGTAGGCGGACGGCATGCCGGCATTGAGCACTTCCAGCAGGCCCCGGGCCGGATCGGCCCTGAGCAATTGGGCGGCGACGAAATGCTGGGTGGGCAGCAATTCATGGAGACGCTGGTTCATTTCCCGGGCGATGTGAGCGAGGGGGTGGCCCCGTTCGCTCAAGGTATAGAAATGGCTGATCAGGGGCAGCACTGTGGCGGCGGCGTCCAGGCCATGGCCGGCTGCGTCGGCCAACAACAGGTAGATGCTGCCATCGGGGCCTTCGGCGGCACCGACCAAGTCGCCGCTGAAGGCATCGCAGGGCAGTACGCGAAATTGGATATGGCGCAGGGGCATGTTCTCCAGCCGCATCAAACGGCTGAAGATCTTCACCGAGGTCTGTTTTTGGTGTTCGCTACTGGCATGGGCCTGGGCCAATGCACTGTTCTTGGTCTCCAGGTCGCGCTGGAGCAGGGCGATGCGCTGCATGGCGGCGATTTTGGATTCCAGCAGGGCCAGGTCCACCGGCTTGACCAAGTAGTCGTCACCACCGGATGCCATGCCCTTGACCATGTCCGGCGTGCGCCCCACGGCGGAGAGAAAGATCAGGGGAATCCAGCGGCTGCCCGAACCGCCGCCGGCACGGATGCGGCGGGTGGTTTCGAATCCGTCCCAACCGGGCATCATCACGTCCATCAGCACCAGGTCGGGCTGCATGCGCTCAAACAGGGATAGCGCTTCCTCTCCATTGTGGGCAAGGATGACCTGGTGGCCCTTGCGGCTTAGGGCCTTGTCGAGAAAAAGCAGATTGGCTTCTTCGTCATCGACGACAAGAATCCTGAGGCGTGAGGCTTGGGGGCCGAGCATGGGGTCTCCTGACAGGCGGACAGCATAAGGGGGCCGAAGCCCCCTTATGCTGACATCAAACTGTCACCCCTTAAGAAAGAATAAAGCCCTTTCTTCGTGGTGTTTACACCGGCGCGGCAACCGCTTCGTCGAACACCAGTTTCACCTGTTGGTCGGCGGGGCGATCGGGATCGAAGTCCACGATCACCTTGCCGCCATGGGCGAGGCGACCGAACAGGAGTTCGTCGGCCAGGGCGGAGCGGATGGTGTCCTGGATCAGGCGCGACATGGGCCGGGCGCCCATCAAGGGGTCGAAGCCCTTTTCCGCCAGCCAGGCGCGCAGGGCGTCGGTGAAGATGACTTCCACCTTCTTCTCGTGGAGCTGACCCTCCAGTTGCATGAGGAACTTGTCCACCACCCGCAGGATGATTTCGGTATCCAGGGGCTTGAAGGAGATGATGGCATCCAGCCGGTTGCGGAACTCGGGAGTGAACATGCGCTTGATGTCAGCCATTTCGTCCCCTGCCTGCTTGCTGCTGGTGAAGCCGATGGTGGTTTTTTGCAGGGCCTCGGCGCCGGCGTTGGTGGTCATGATGATCACCACGTTGCGGAAGTCGGCCTTGCGACCGTTGTTGTCGGTCAGGGTGCCGTGATCCATCACCTGGAGCAGGATGTTGTAGACGTCCGGGTGGGCCTTTTCGATTTCATCCAACAGCAGCACCGCATGGGGCTTCTTGGTCACCGCCTCGGTGAGCAGACCGCCCTGATCGAAGCCGACGTAGCCGGGAGGCGCGCCGATCAGGCGGGACACCGCATGGCGCTCCATGTATTCGGACATGTCGAAGCGGATCAGCTCGATGCCCATGCAGTAAGCCAATTGACGTGCCACCTCGGTCTTGCCGACGCCGGTGGGGCCGGAGAAAAGGAAGCTGCCGATGGGTTTTTGCGGGTTGCCCAGTCCGGAGCGGGACATCTTGATGGCCTTGGCCAGGGCGGCGATGGCGGCATCCTGGCCGAACACCATGTTCTTCAGGTCCCGGTCCAGGTTCTTGAGGGAAGAGCGGTCGTCGGCCGACACGTGTTGCGGCGGGATGCGGGCCAGTTTGGCCACCACTTCCTCGATCTCCTGCTTGCCCACCAGCTTCTTCTGCTTGGACTTGGGCAGGATGCGTTGGGCGGCACCGGCCTCGTCGATCACGTCGATGGCTTTGTCCGGTAGGTGGCGGTCGGTGATGTACTTGGCTGCCAGCTCGGCCGCGGTGGTGATGGCGGCGGCCGAGTACTTGATGCTGTGGTGTTCCTCGAAGCGCGACTTGAGGCCGCGCAGGATGGCCACGGTCTCGTCCACCGAGGGCTCGTTCACATCCACCTTCTGGAAGCGGCGGGAGAGGGCGTGATCCTTCTCGAAAATGCCGCGGTACTCGGTGAAGGTCGTGGCGCCGATGCACTTGAGGCTGCCCGAGGATAGGGCCGGCTTGAGCAGGTTGGAGGCGTCCAACGTCCCCCCCGAAGCCGCGCCGGCGCCGATCAGGGTGTGGATTTCGTCGATGAAGAGGATGGCCTTGGGGTTGTCCAGCAACTGCTTGAGCACCGCCTTGAGCCGTTGCTCGAAGTCACCCCGGTACTTGGTGCCCGCCAACAGGGAGCCCATATCCAGGGAGTAGACCACCGCGTCTGCCAGGATTTCCGGCACCCGGCCCTCGACGATACGCCACGCCAGACCCTCGGCGATGGCGGTCTTGCCGACGCCAGCCTCGCCCACCAGCAGGGGGTTGTTCTTGCGGCGGCGGCACAGGGTCTGGATCACCCGTTCCACTTCCTTCTCGCGGCCGATCAAGGGGTCGATCTTGCCGGACAGGGCTTGTTCGTTCAGGTTCTGGGTGTAGCTGTCCAGGGCGGATTTCTTTTCGCTGCTTTCCGCTTCGGATTCCACCGGCTCCTCCGGCTTGCTGGCCGGTTGCTCCTGTTTGGCGATGCCGTGGGAAATGTAGTTCACCACGTCCAGGCGGGAGACGTTCTGCTTTTGCAGGAAATACACCGCATGGGAATCCTTTTCGCCGAAGATGGCCACCAGCACGTTGGCGCCGGTGACCTCCTTCTTGCCGGAGGATTGGACATGGAGAATGGCGCGCTGGATCACGCGCTGGAAGCCGAGGGTGGGCTGGGTGTCGATGTCGTCCTTGCCCGGCACGATCGGCGTGTGCTCGTCGATGAAGGCGGTAAGCTCCTTGCGCAACTCATCCACGTTGGCGGCGCAGGCGCGCAGCACCTCGGCAGCAGAGGGGTTGTCGAGCAGGGCCAAGAGCAGATGTTCGACGGTAATGTATTCGTGGCGTTTCTGCCGGGCTTCGACAAAGGCCATGTGGAGGCTGACTTCGAGTTCCTGGGCGATCATTTAGCTTTCCTCCATCACGCAAGCCAGCGGGTGCTGGTGTTGGCGTGCAAAAGCACTAACCTGTTCCACTTTTGTGGCTGCCACGTCCTTGGGGTAGACGCCGCAGACACCCTTACCTTCTCTATGTACTTTGAGCATGACAACCGTTGCCTGTTCCCGGTTCATGGCAAAGAACTTTTCCAGCACCACGATCACAAAGTCCATCGGTGTGAAATCGTCGTTGAGGAGCAGGACCCGGTATAGCGGCGGCGGTTTGACGCGGCTCTTGCGGGGCTCGAGAACGACACTGTCTTCCCGGTGACTGTTTTCCTTGCGATCTGGCATGGTTTCATTCTAATGCGAATCATCGGGCGCTTTTCAAGGCCCTTGCTGCGGATTAAAGGCAGATTCCGGAGGTGTTTTGTTAAGGAATATAACCTTGGGCCGATGGAGTGTTGTTCTGCAGCAAAAAAAGTGCTTGACGCTTGGATTAAACGTCAGTAAAAGGCGAAACGTGTCAGGTTCAAGAGTTCCACGCAGTGACGATCGCCCCGCAGTTTCAGCCTTCTGAATACCCGCATGGCCCCTTCCCTAGTCGTGAACTTGTCCTGGCATGTCCCGGTACGGGCAAGATGTTTTTCGAGTCTGGCCGGATCGTTTCGACTTAGATAAGGAAGAGGGTTAGTTATATGGCAACTGGTACCGTTAAGTGGTTCAACGATTCCAAGGGTTTTGGTTTCATCACCCCCGATGACGGCAGCGAGGACTTGTTCGCTCACTTCTCCGCCATCAACATGTCCGGGTTCAAGACACTGAAGGAAGGCGAAAAGGTTTCCTTCGACGTGACTCAAGGTCCCAAGGGCAAGCAGGCTTCCAATATTCAGAAGGCCTAAAGCGGAGCATCGGCGCGACGCCGATCTTCAAAGACAAAGCCCGCCGATTGGCGGGCTTTGTCTTTTCTGGCCGCCCGCAGGCGGCTGTGCCATGCCGCAGCCTAGACCGCCAAATGCTCGTAGAGCTTGGTGGACAAATAGCGCTCGCCATAGGACGGGATCACCACCACGATCAACTTGCCCGCCGCTTCGGGGCGCTTGGCGACCTGTAGCGCGGCCCACAGGGCGGCGCCGGAGGAGATGCCCACCAGCAGGCCTTCCTCGGTCGCGGCGCGGCGCGCCGTTTCCAGGGCGTCGTCGTTGCTTACCCGTTGTACTTCGTCATAGACCTGGGTGTTGAGGATGGCGGGGACGAAGCCGGCGCCGATGCCTTGGATCAGGTGGGGCCCCTTGGCGCCACCGGACAGTACCGGGCTGGCGTCGGGCTCCACCGCGACGATCTTGACGCCGGGTTTCTTGGCCTTGAGCACTTCACCCACGCCGGTGATGGTGCCACCGGTGCCCACACCGGAGATCACGTAATCCACCTGGCCATCGGTATCGCGCCAAATTTCCTCGGCCGTGGTCTTGCGATGGACTTCGGGGTTGGCGGGGTTCTCGAATTGCTGGGGGATGAAGTAATTGGGACCGGAAGCGGCGATCTCCTTGGCCTTGGCGATGGCGCCGCCCATGCCGTCGGGGCCGGGGGTCAGTACCAGTTCGGCGCCGTAGGCCTTGAGCAGCAGGCGGCGTTCCTTGCTCATGGACTCGGGCATGGTCAGGATCAGCTTGTAGCCCTTGGCGGCGGCCACCATGGCGAGGCCGATGCCGGTGTTGCCGCTGGTGGGCTCGACCAGGGTGGTGGTGGTCGGGTTGATTTTGCCGGCCTTTTCGGCGGCCTCGATCATGGCGGCGGCGATACGGTCCTTGACGCTGTGGCCGGGGTTGAAATATTCCAGTTTACAGACCACCTGGGCGGACAGGCCGGCGCTGAGACGGTTGAGGCGGACCAAGGGGGTGTTGCCGATCAACTCGGTGACGTCGTTGGCGATTTTCATGGATGGGGATCTCCGGTTGGGATGAATGACCTCGTCAATGTAATGGAGTCTTCTGCGTCCACAAAGACGGCTTTCCCATAAGCAGATAACAATATCTGCTAAGGGCCGCGGGCGGTCAAACCGCTCGCCGCGTGAAGTCCTTGAGGCGGAAGCCCAGCAGCCACAGACTGCCCAGGTAGGCGCCCGCGCCGCCGGCCACCAACGCGGCCAGGTGGCTCAGGCGGGTCAGGCTGGACCAATGCAGCCATGCGGCTTCTTCGCCCATGCCCCAGGCCAGCACCAGGCCCATGATCGCCATGGCCAGGGCCAGCTTGGCGAGGAATGTCGGCCAGCCGGCGCCGGGCTGATACACCTGGCGCTGCCGCAGGCCGCGGAACAGCAGGGCGGCGTTGAGACAGGACGCCAGGCCGGTGGCCAGGGCCAGGCCGGCATGGCCGAGGTGCAGCGCGAAGACGAAGACCAGGTTCATCAATTGGGTCAGGGTCAGGGTCAGCAGGGCGATCTTGACCGGGGTGCGGATGTCCTGGCGGGCATAGAAGGCCGGTGCCAGGATTTTCACCAGGATCAGGCCGGCCAGCCCCAGGGCGTAGGCCACCAGCGCTTCCCGGGTGCGCAGCACGTCGTGGGCGGTGAAGGCACCGTGCTGGAACAGGGCCGAGAGTAGGGGCACGGCCAGCAGGGCCAGGGCCAGGGCGGCGGGCAGGGTCAGTAGCAGCGTGAGGCGCAGGCCCCAGTCGAGCAGGGCGGAGAACTCCTCCCGCTGTCCCGCCGCGTGGGTCTTGGACAGGCTGGGCAGCAGGATGGTACCCAGGGCGGCGCCCAGCAGGCCGGCGGGGAATTCCATCAGGCGGTCGGCGTAGTAGAGCCAGGAGACGCTGCCGCTTTCCAGGAAGGAGGCGAAGATGGTGTTGATCAGCAGGGAAATTTGCGAGACCGACACGCCCACCACGGCCGGGGCCATCAACTTGAGGATGCGGCGCACCCCTTCGTCCTGGAGGCTGAAACTGAAGCGGGGCAGCATGCCGATCTTGGCCAGGGCCGGGACCTGGATCGCCAGTTGCAGCAGGCCGCCGAGGAACACGGCCCAGGCCAGGGCCAATACCGGCGGCTGGCAGTAGGGCGCCAGCAGCCAGGCGCCGGCGATCATCGCCAGGTTGAGCAATACCGGCGTAAAGGCCGGCAGGGCGAAGCGGCTCCAGGTATTGAGGATGCCCGCGGCCAATGCCACGAGGGACATGCAGAGGATGTAGGGGAAGGTGATCCGCGTCAGGGTCACCGTCAGTTCGAATTTTTCAGGATCGGCGGAAAAGCCCGGTGCCGACAAATAAATGATGAGCGGCGTGGCGATCATGCCCACCGCCGTGATGACTAGCACCGCCAGGAACAGGGCCGTGGTGACGTGATCCACTAGGCGCTTGGTCTCCGCTTCGCCCTGGCGGTTGCGGTACTCCGCCAGGATTGGGACGAAGGCCTGGGAAAAGGCACCCTCGGCGAATAGCCGGCGCAGCAGGTTGGGCAGACGGAAGGCGACGAAAAAGGCGTCGGTGGCCATGCCCGCGCCGAACACCCGGGCGATGATGAAGTCCCGGGCGAAACCGAGGATGCGGGACAGCAGCGTCATGCCGCTGACGGTGGCGAGGGTCTTGAGCAAATTCATGGCGCGCAATGTTAGGCCATGTCCGCGGCAAATAGGCTCTTAGATTGACTGCGGGGCATGGGCCGAGGGATACTTCCGGTCTTCTGCCGGCACAATCGGCGGAAGATCGCCGGCAAGCGTCCGGTCCGCTTAACTCATAACTACCCCAGGGGGAAGCATGGCAGCAGGCAACTCGAAGATCGTTTACACACTCACGGATGAAGCGCCCCTGTTGGCGACCTGTTCCTTCTTGCCGATCATCCGGGCGTTCACCGCACCGGCCGGCGTCGAAGTCGAAACCAGTGACATTTCCGTGGCCGCCCGGGTTCTGGCGGAATTTCCCGAATTTCTGACCGAAGAGCAAAAGGTGCCCGACAACCTGGCCGCCCTTGGTCGCCTGACGTTGCAAGCCGACGCCAACATCATCAAGCTGCCCAACATCAGCGCCTCCGTGGCCCAGCTGATGGCCGCCATCAAGGAACTGCAAGACAAGGGCTACGCCGTTCCCAGCTATCCCGAGGACCCCAAGACCGACGAGGAAAAGGCCATCCGCCAACGTTACGGTCGCTGCCTCGGCTCCGCCGTGAACCCCGTGCTGCGGGAAGGCAACTCCGATCGCCGCGCTCCCGCTGCCGTCAAAAACTACGCCAAGAAGCACCCCCACTCCATGGGCGAATGGAAGCAGTGGTCCCAGACCCATGTTTCCCACATGGACCACGGCGACTTCTACCACGGCGAAAAGTCCATGACCCTGGACAAGGCGCGCGACGTGCGCATGGAATTGATCGCCAAGGGCGGCAAGAGCACCGTGCTCAAGCCCAAGGTTTCCCTCCAGGAAGGGGAAATCATCGACTCCATGTTCATGAGCAAGAAGGCCCTGTGCGAGTTCTACGAGAAGGAACTGGAAGACTGCCGCGAAGCCGGCATCCTCTTCTCCCTGCACGTCAAGGCAACGATGATGAAGGTGTCCCACCCCATCGTCTTCGGCCACTGCGTCAAGATCTACTACAAGGAAGCCTTCGAGAAGCACGGCAAGCTGTTTGACGAACTGGGCATCAACGTCAACAACGGCATGGCCACCCTCTACGAGAAGATCAAGACCCTGCCCGAGTCTAAGCGCGACGAAATCATCCGCGACCTGCACGCCTGTCAGGAACACCGTCCCCGCCTGGCCATGGTGGACTCCGCCAAGGGCATCACCAACTTCCACTCTCCCAACGACATCATCGTCGATGCCTCTATGCCGGCCATGATCCGTGCCGGCGGCAAGATGTGGGGCGCCGACGGCAAGCAGTACGACAGCAAGTGCGTCATGCCCGAGTCGACCTTCGCCCGCATCTATCAGGAGATGATCAACTTCTGCAAGTGGCACGGCAACTTCGACCCCCGCACCATGGGCACCGTGCCCAACGTGGGTCTGATGGCCCAGCAGGCCGAGGAATACGGTTCCCACGACAAGACCTTCGAAATCGCCGAAGACGGCATCGCCAACATCGTGGACATCAACACCGGTGAAGTGCTGCTGACCCAGAACGTGGAAAAGGGCGACATCTGGCGTATGTGCCAGGTGAAGGATGCCCCCATCCGCGACTGGGTCAAGCTGGCCGTGACCCGCGCCCGCAATTCCGGCATGCCCGCCATCTTCTGGCTGGACCCCTACCGTCCCCACGAGGCCGAGCTGATCAAGAAGGTGGAAAAGTACCTGAAGGACCACGACACCACCGGCCTCGACATTCAGCACATGTCCCAGGTCCGCGCCATGCGCTACACCCTGGAGCGGGTCTATCGCGGTCTGGACACCATTTCCGTCACCGGCAACATCCTGCGCGACTACCTGACCGACCTGTTCCCCATCATGGAACTGGGCACTTCCGCCAAGATGCTGTCCATCGTGCCCCTGATGAACGGCGGCGGCATGTATGAAACCGGTGCCGGCGGCTCCGCGCCCAAGCACGTGCAGCAACTGACCCAGGAAAACCACCTGCGCTGGGATTCCCTGGGCGAGTTCCTGGCCCTCGCCGTGTCCCTGGAAGAGCTCGGCATCAAGGAAAACAACCCCCGCGCCAAGCTCCTGGCCAAGACCCTGGACGCCGCCACCGGCAAGCTGCTGGACAACAACAAGTCCCCCTCGCCCAAGACCGGTGAACTGGACAACCGGGGTTCCCAGTTCTATCTGGCCCTGTATTGGGCCCAGGAACTGGCCGCCCAGAGCGAGGACAAGGAGTTGGCCAAGCACTTCGCCCCCCTGGCCAAGACCCTGACCGAGAGCGAGGCCCAGATCGTGGCCGAGTTCAAGACGGTGCAGGGTAAGCCGGTGGATATCGGCGGCTACTACAAGCTGGACGAGGAAAAGGCCTTTGCCATCATGCGTCCCAGCGCCACCTTCAACGCCGCCCTGAAGAGCATCGCAGCGGCCTAAAACGGTGGTTTGCGGCATGACCTCGCGTCATGCCCGGGGCCCGGCGGCCAGACTTGGCCGGCCGGGCCCCTTTGTTTTCAGGGGATCAGCGTCCAGGTCTTGCCAGCGGAAAAGAAAAGCCCTATACTCGCGCGCTTTTCCCGACTCCTGTAATACGGACTAACAGATATGGCCAATACCGCCCAAGCCCGCAAGCGCGCCCGTCAGGCCGTCAAGCAGCGTGCCCACAACATGAGCCAACGCTCCACCCTGCGTACCGCCATCAAGAAGGTGCGCAAGGCGATTGAAGCTGGCGACAAGACCGCCGCCCAGGCGATTTTCAAGGAGTCCCAAAGCGTCATCGACTCCATCGCCGACAAGAAGATCGTGCACAAGAACACCGCGGCCCGCTACAAGAGCCGCCTGTCCGCTGCGATCAAGGGCCTGTAATTTTCAGGCGGCCGGCAATGCTGCCGGCCAGACAGCAGTCGGTCATGCAAAACCCCGCCTTTCTTTGGAAGGACGGGGTTTTTGTTTTGTCTCCGGCCAGGGGGCGGTCCTCTCTGCTGGCCAGTCCGGTTCCGCCGCTGACCCCAAGCCGGGCGGACTTCCGTCCCGTTCCCTTGTCTTGACCCCATGGCCCGCGTCATCCTGCTCAACAAGCCCTATGGCGTTCTGACCCAGTTCACCGACAGCGAGGGGCGGCCGACCCTGAAGGACTTCGTGCCCGTACCCGGGGTCTATCCCTGCGGCCGGCTCGATACCGACAGCGAAGGCCTGGTGATCCTCACCGACGACGGCGCCCTCCAGGCCTGGATTGCCGATCCCCGCCACAAGCTGGCCAAGGTGTACTGGGCCCAGGTCGAGGGCCTGCCCGACGCCGACGCCCTGCAACGGCTCCAGGCCCCCCTGGACCTGGGCGATTTCGTCACCCGCCCCGCCCGGGCGCGCCTGATCGACGAACCCGCCGGGCTTTGGCCGCGCAACCCGCCCATCCGCTACCGCGCCGCCATTCCCACCGCCTGGCTGGAACTGACCCTCAAGGAAGGCAAGAACCGCCAGGTACGGCGCATGACCGCCAAGGTGGGCCATCCCACCCTGCGCCTGATCCGCTGGGCCGTGGGCGACTGGACCTTGGCGGGTCTGGCGCCTGGGCAGTGGCGCGAAATTGAAGTGGCGTCACCCCCGGCGCGGGAAAAGGCCGCCCCGGGTCAACTTTCCCGGTCGCGCAACGTTAGGGGTAAGGACACGCGGCGGCTTTTCACCGGTGCCAAACTGAAAACCCCATCTTGAAAGGATTCACCATGTCCAAGTTGATGTCCGTCCTGATCGCTGGCCTGTTTGCCGCCACCACCGCCATCGCCGCCGATGCGCCCAAGGTTACCGATCCCGCGCCTGCTGCTGCCCCCGCGGCGGCCGCTCCCGCCCCGGCCAAGCACAAGGTGAAGAAGGCCAAGAAAAAGGCCAAGAAGGCCGCCGCCGCGCCCGCCGAAGTCAAGTAAGCCGTCGCAACGCAAGACAAGGGGCTGGTTTTCCAGCCCTTTTTCATTTCCGCCCGCGCCAGGGCCCGGTCTCAGTGGGAAAATGCCATCTTCCCCTTCGGAGTCACCCCATGTTGAAGAAAACGTTCATCGCGGCTGCTCTTGCTTGCGCCGCCGCCCTGAGCCATGCCCAGCAGTTCCTGCCCATGGACTTTTCGATGGGCATCCACCGCATTGACGCGGAAGTGGCCTACACCCTGGAAACCCGCATGCAGGGCCTGATGTTCCGCCAAGCCATGGCCGACAACCACGGCATGTTGTTCGTTTTCCCCGATGCCCAGCGCCACTGCATGTGGATGCGCAACACCCTGATCCCCCTTTCCGTCGCCTTTCTCGACGACAGGGGTCAGATCATCAACGTCGAGGACATGCAGCCCAAGACCGAAAACAATCATTGCGCCGCCAAGCCCGCCCGTTTCGCCCTCGAAATGAACCTGGGCTGGTTCAAGCGCAAGGGCTTCGCCGCCGGCACGCCCCTGGCCGGCATCGAGCGCGTGCCCGCGCCCCAGTAAGGACATTCCCATGCGTTACATCGACCACGGCCAGGGCGGCGAGCCCGGCTGCATGCGTCTCGTCGAAGGGGCGGCACCCGTGCCCGCCCCTGGCGAAATCCTGATCGAAGTGCACTACGCCGGGGTCAACCGGCCCGACGTGATCCAACGGGAAGGCAAATATCCGCCGCCGCCCGGTGCCTCCCCCGTGCTCGGCCTGGAAGTGGCGGGTCGGATCGCCGCGTTGGGCGAGGGTGTCGACCAATGGACGGTGGGTGACTTGGTCACCGCCCTGGCACCCGGCGGCGGCTACGCCGAATACTGCGTCGTTCCCGCTGGCCATGCCCTGCCGGTGCCCACCGGGCTCACCCTGGCCGAGGCTGCCGGCCTGCCAGAAAACTGGTTCACCGTCTGGTCCAACCTGCGCGACATGTGCCGCCTCCAGGCCGGCGAACGCCTGCTGGTGCACGGTGGTTCCGGCGGCATTGGCCTGGCCGCCATCCAGCTCGGCAAGCTCACCGGCTGCGAGGTGTTCACCACCGTCGGCAGCGACGAGAAGGCTGCCGCCTGCCGGGCCATCGGCGCCGATTACGTCATCAACTACCGCCAGGCCGACTTCAAGGACGAGGTGCGCCGCCTCACCGCCGACCAGGGGGTGGATGTGGTGCTGGACATGGTGGGCGCGCCCTACCTGCAAAAAAACCTGAGCGTGCTGCGCAAGGACGGCCGTCTTTCCATCATCGCCTTCCTCCAGGGCAGCAAGGGCGAATGCGATTTGATGCCGGTCATGCTCAAGCGCCTCACCGTCACCGGCTCCACCCTGCGTCCCCGCAGCGTGGCCGAGAAAACCGCGATCCGCGATGCCCTGCTGGCCCAGGTCTGGCCCGCCGTGGCCGCCGGCCAGGTGAAGAGCCGCATCCACGCCGTGTTCCCCCTGGCCGAGGCCGACAAGGCCCATGAACTCATGGAGTCGAGCCGGCACATCGGCAAGATCCTGCTCCAGGTGAAATAAGCCTGGGGCGATGCCGCGGCATCGCTTTGTCTTTCCAGGCCCGTCGCCCCCGCCGAGGCGGGGCCCCGCGTCTTTTGCGGGCAACCGACGCAGTATTCGTCGCTGGGCTCCCGCCCCGGCAACGCCTGACCCGAACCAGGCGCCGGGCGGGAATGACACCGGTGCCGTTGATCAGTCGTCCCGGCCCGCCAGGCGCCGGGTCAATTCCGCCGCCGACAAGCCCTCCCGATTGCCCACGTGCTGCCCCGACCAGAGCGGGGTGAAGTCCGTGCGCCCCAGGGCTTCCGCCGCCGCCCGTAGCGGCGCGATGGCGGCGGTGGCGAGGGGGAAGGCCGGTGCCTGGGCATTGAGGGGGCCGAGCTCCGCCATCAGGCGATTGACGATGCCCCGCGCCGGCCGGCCCGAGAACAGGTTGGTGAGGGCCGTCCGCTCGGCATCGGCGCTGCGCAGGGCCGTCCGGTGCAGGGGACTGATGGTGGCCTCGGGACACAGCAGGTAGGCCGTGCCCACCTGCACGGCGGCGGCCCCCAGGGCCAGGGCGGCTCGCACGCCCTGGGCGTCGGCGATGCCACCGGCGGCGATCACCGGCACATCCACGGCGGCCACCACCTGGGGCAACAGGGCGAAGGTGCCCAACTGCTCGGCGACCGCATGGAGCGGGTCCGGGTCGAGGAAGCAGCCGCGATGGCCGCCCGCCTCGGCGCCCTGGGCGATCACCGCGTCCACGCCCCGTTCCGCCAGCCAGCGGGCTTCGGCCACGGTGGTGGCGGAGGCGATGACCTTGCTGCCCCAACCCCGCACCCGCGCCAGGAGTTCAGGCACCGGTAGGCCGAAATGGAAGCTCACCAGCGGCGGGCGGAAATCGTCGAGCACGTCGGCCAGGGCTGGGCTGAAGGGCGCCCGCCCCGGACCGGGGGCGATGCTGGCGGGGTCCAGCCCCAGCTCGGCATAGTAGGGCGTCAGCAGCTTGGCCCAGGCCGCGTCCGCCGCCTGATTGGCGGGCGGAGGCTGGTGGCAGAAGAAGTTCACGTTGTAGGGCCGCGTCGTTCCGGCGCGGATGGCCGTCAACTCCTTGGCCAGGGTCGCCGCGTCGAGCATGGCGGCGGGCAGGGCGCCCAGGCCGCCGGCATTGGATACGGCAATCGCCATGGCGCTGCCCTGGGCGCCGGCCATGGGGGCCTGGAGGATGGGCAGGTCGATGCCGAGCAGGGCGGTGAGGGACATGGGGACTCCTTGGGCTGTCGGTGTTATCGGTTTTGGCGCTACGACGCGTGGCCGCCATTATCCAGGGCGGCCACCACCCGGGCGAAATCTTCGGCCAGGGGCGCCCGCAGGGCCAGGGAGGCCTGGGTCACGGGATGGCGGAAATCCATGGCCTCGCAGTGGAGCAGCAGGCGATGACTGTCGAATAGGCGCTGGAACAGTCGGTTGTGCCGGCCCTTGCCGTAGGTGGCGTCGCCGACGATGGGATGGCTGATGTGCTTCAGGTGGCGGCGCAATTGATGGCGGCGCCCGGTGACCGGCTCCAGCGCCAGCAGCGCATAGCGGCTGGTGGGGTAGCGGTCCACGGCGTGGGGCAATTCCCAGGTGGCGAGGCGACGATAGCGGGTGAGGGCGGGCTGGGCGGGCGCGTCTGTCTCCTCGCCGAGGGCGGTTTCGTAGGCGTCGCGGATACGGGCCAGGGGATGGTCGATCTCTCCGGCTTCGGGGGGATGGCCGCGCACCAGGGCCAGATAGCGTTTTTGCACGTCCTTGTCCATGAAGGCGAGGCCCAGGTTCCGCGCCACTTCAGGCGTCAGGGCGAACACCAGAATGCCCGAGGTGCCCCGGTCCAGGCGATGGGCCGGATACACCCGCTGGCCGATCTGGTCTCGCAGCAATTGCACGGCGAATCGCTCCTCCTGCCGGGCCAGGTTGCTGCGATGGACCAGCAACCCCGCCGGCTTGTGTACCGCCAGCAGGTGCTCGTCCCGGTAGAGGATGGGCAGCACGGGCGGCCTCAGGCAGCGTCGGGGAAGGTGCCGGAAAGGTAGTGCCAGCGCCCGTCTACTTGGCGGAACTGGCTCAACTCGTGGAGCTTGTGGGCCCGACCATTCACCTTGTAGCGGGCGACGAATTCCACCTGGTCGTCCCCGGCATGACGGATTTCCAGTCCCAGCCACTGGGGCTTGGGCGTTTCCTCCAGGTCCAGGTGGGGCGGGCGGGTGTCCGGGTGCCAGGTGGCGAGCAGATAGTCCGCCAGGCCCAGCACATAGGCGCTGTAGCGCGAGCGCATCAGGGCTTCCGCCGTGGCGGCCGGCGTGCCCTGGTGGCAGGGGCCGCAGCAGTCGGCATAGGGCTGGCCGCTGCCGCAGGGGCAGACCTCGGCGCGCGTCGGTCTGGCCTTCATATCAGCCCCCGGGCCTTGAGTTCGTCCTTCAGGTAGGAGTAGTACACCGGCGCCGCGACCACGCCGGGCAGGCCGAAGGCGGCCTCCATCACGATCATGGCGAGCAGCAGTTCCCAGGCCTTGGCATGGATGCGGCCGCCGACGATGCGGGCGTTGAGGAAATATTCGAGCTTGTGGATCAACACCAGGAACAACAGGGAGCCCAGGGCGATGGCGGGGGAATGGGTCAGGCTCACCACCACGATCACCGTGTTGGAGAGCAGGTTGCCCACCACCGGCAACAGGCCGGCGATGAAGGTGAACAGGATCATGCTGCCGGTGAAGGGCAGATGCACGCCGCACAGGGGCAGCACCAGGGCCAGGTAGATCGCGGTAAAGATCGCGTTGAGGGCGGCGATGCGGACCTGGGCGAAGACGATGCGGCGGAAGGCTTCCGCCAGGCGCAGGGCGCGCTCTTGCAGGGCCTGGGCCAGGGGGCGGCGTAGGGTGGGGTCGATGGCCTCGTGCAGGGCCACCATGGCGCCGATGATCATGCCGATCAGTCCGTGGGCGAATCCCCGTCCCGCCTCCTGGCCCAATCCCTGCAACTCGTTGGCGTGGTCCCGCAGCCAGCGCACCGAGGCGTTGTGGATGGCGTCCGCGTCGGCGGGCAGCAGGGCGGCCAGCCAGTCGGGCAGGGTGGCGCGGGAGTGGTCGATGATCTCTGCCATCTGCTGCATCAGGGCCGGCAGGCTGCCGGCATCGGAGCGGAAATAGGCCACCAGGGCCACCGCCACCAGGCTGATGGTGGCCACCACCAGCACGGCGATGATCGCCACCGCCGCCAGCCGGGCCTTGCCGCCGGATAGGCGGCCCGCCAGGATGCGCACCAGCTCGAACACCAGCAGTCCCGCCAGCAGGGCCGGCAGCAAGTGGAGCTGGAGCACCAGCAACAGGGCCAGTCCAGCCAGGACCCAGGAGGCGGTTTGAATCGGAGAGGCGGTCATGGAACACGGGCGCGGCGCGCCGACGATGGCAAGACCCGAATTATGGGGCACACTCGCGCCATGGATGCCGTTGTCGACCTTGACGACTGCCGCGTCGAATTCCTCGACCGGATCAGCGCCGTTCCGCCTCCCTTGCGGGCGGTGGCCGACCCCTTCCTGGCGCCGGGTTTCCTTGACGTGCTCGAGGACCACGGCGCCGCCGGGCCGGCCATGGCCTGGCAGCCGCGCCACCTGCTGCTGCGGGACGCCCGCGGCGAGGCTGTCGGCTGGATGCCCCTTTACCTGCGCCAGCATTCCTTCGGCGATTTCCTGCGCGACTGGTCCTGGCCCGGTGCCTGGGAAAGACTGGGCCATGCCTACTACCCCAAGCTGGTCACCGGCCTGCCCTACACCCCCGTCAGCGGCCCGCGCCTGCTCGCGCCGTCGGCATTGAAGCCGCAGCTGATCCGCGCCGCGCTGGCGGCCACGGCGGACTGGGGCGCCTCCAGTTGGCACGTGGCCTTTCCCCGCGATGAGGACGCCGACCAGCTGGCCCAGGCGGGTCTGCTGATCCAGCCCCAGGTGCAGTTCCAGTGGTTCAACCGGGGCTATGCCGACTTCGACGACTTCCTCGCCAGCTTCGCCGCCGACAAGCGGCGCAAGGTCAAGGCCGACCGGCGCAAGGCGCGGGAGGCCGGGGTGCAATTGCAGCGCCTGGCCGGCCACGAAGTCCCCGACCTGCTCTGGCACCGGCTGCACCAGCTCTATGCCGACACCTTCCTGCGCTACGGCAATCATCCGGCCATTTCCGCCGAGTGCTTCGCCGCGATGGGGGAGACCATGGGGGAAGCGATGCAGCTCTTCGTCGCCAACCGCGACGGCCGCGCCGTTGCCGTCGCCATTTGCTTCCGCAGCAACGACACCCTCTACGGCCGCTATTGGGGCGCGGCGGAGGACGTGCCCGGCCTGCATTTCGAGCTGTGCTACTACCAGGGCATCGAATACTGCATCGGGCAGGGCCTGACCCGCTTCGAGCCCGGCGCCGGCGGCGAGCACAAGATCGCCCGCGGTTTCGAGCCGACCAGGGTGGTCACCGCCCACTGGATCGCCGACCCGGAAATGCGCGCCCTCCTGGCCCGCCATTTGGCGCAAGTGGATGGCGCGGCGGAGGAGTACCGCAATGAGGCGGCCACGCATCTGCCGTTCCGTCGCCCTGCTTAGGTGACTCGAATGGCAGAAACTAGATTTGCATTTCCTTGATCAGTTTTTTCTTATGCGTTTTCGCGATGGAAAGAACTAAGCAAACACAAGAGGCACTGGCCCGAGGAAATGTCTGCGGCTCAAATCTGGATGATGGTGTCGCTGTAGAGCGCCACTAGGGCGTCGTGGGTCATCAGTCGCATCGGCTCTATGAGTGCCTGAGCCACGAGGATGCGATCGAACGGATCGTGATGGTGCATGGGCAGGTCCGCAACGGCGACGGCATGTTCTGCTTCGATGGGAAGTTGTCGATATCCTGATTCGGAAAAGTAGCGCAGTGCGTCCTGCGCTGAAATCGGCATGTCGCCACGGCCAAGCGAGTGTTTGATGGCGATTTCCCAAATGCTTGCGGTGCTGATCCAAACGGTGGTTCTCGGCGAGGCGATCAATTCGCGCGCCTTGGATGGCAGCTTGGGGCTATCGGTGATGGCCCACAACGCGACATGGGTGTCGAGCAGGAGGTTCAAGCCGCTCCCTCGCCTGTGAATAACCGGGACACTTCTTCATTATGCGCGTCGATGGTGTCCGGTACCACGAACAACCCCTTGGCAACGCCAATTCGCTGGCCGGCGGGAGCGGCGTCTATCGGCACCAGCTTGGCGGCAGGGCGCCCATTCCGGGCGATCACGATTTCACGCTCTTGGCCTTGTTCAATGGCCTCGACCAGACGCGATAGCGAGGTCTTGGCTTGCAGCATATTGATCGCTTGCATGGCACTCTCCATGTGTTGGGGCAGTCTTGAACGCGCTTCCCGGTAACCCTTCCCGTAGGCGGCTGTCGAGATCCGACAAGTCCACCCCGGGCGGTAAGTGATTGACCAGACTGCTATATTAGTGGTTAGCTAAGTCTAGTCTGGCCAGGTGCCGGGGTCAAGATTTAATGATGTTTTTTTTGGGGGGGCTTACCGCTGTTCGATCAAGCCTTTTTCTGGCGTACCCGCCAGGGACGGCAGGGCGATGGCGGCGGCCAGGGCGATGACGAGGATGGTGATCACGGCGCTGAGTTGGGGCTTGAAGCTGGGCATGATGGCTCTCCTTCTGCTGGGGGCAAAAGGGATAACGTCCGATCAGCACAGGAGTTAATGGGGAAAACGAGGGAAGGCTGAAATTCCCCGGTTTTGTGTGTTTTGTGGAGCGACCCGATCCGCTGAGAGGGTGTCGCGCTGGTCGTTTAAGGCAAGAACGGCGGGGATAGCAGACGCAGGCCGATGGAAATCCAGCGTTCCCCCGTGCCGTGGATGCGGTCACCCCAGGTGGCATCCAGTTGGACACGGTCTTGAACGATCCACTGGCGCATGCCTAGTTGAACAAACGGCTTGCCACCATCGTTGGCGAATGTCTCGGCGATGAGCCACGTGCTTTGCGTTACCGCCGTTTCTGCCGACAGGCCCCAGGTGGTGTGTTGATGGCGGCTTGCTTTTTCCCGCAGCCATCCCAGGTTGGCATGAAACAAAAGCTGGTCGTTGCGGTAGGCAAAGGTGGCCGGCAGGTTGAGGTAGAGATCGCCGGCCAGGGAGCTGCCGCCGATATCGCTGCCCTTGCGCTGATTGCCGAGGGTGAAGCCAAGCCCCCAGCCATCGGACGTCAGCGGTTTGAGCAGGGTCTTGCCCTGGAGAAGCAGGTCACGGTGGATGTCGCCACCCTGTTGCCGTAATTCGGCGCCACCCACGGTCAATTCAAAATTGCCAAAGGCGCAGGCAGGCATGGCCCAGTATTCGCTGCTGTCCTGATTGCGCCGTACCCAGCTTTCCAGTTGGCAAGCCTTGTCGTCCACAATGCGGGCGTCGTCGGTTTGCATGGGCCGGGCAGCCTGGGCGTGTGGCAGGGCCAGTGCGCAAATACCGGCCACCAGGCCGAGGGCGGAAAAACGATGAAACATGGGGCGGACGGGGATGGGGGCGAAAATCGACTGATTCTGCCCGACCTTTGTGAAAAAGCTGAGACAGAAAAATTCCATTTCGGCGGGGCAAGGGCTTCTCCTATCATGTCGGTTTGATCATTTATCGGAGCCGCCATGAAAACCGATACGCCGCAAACCATCCATCTCAAGGACTACACGCCGCCGGCCTTCTGGGTGGATACCGTGCATCTGGACGTGGATTTCCGCCCCGGCGAGGCGCGCATCACCTCGCGCCTGACCTTGCGCCGCAACCCCGCCGCCCCCGCCGGCTCGCCCCTGGTGCTGGACGGCGACGAGCTGGAAACCCTGGCCCTGGCGGTGAACGGCAAGCGTCTGACGCCGGACTGCTACCGGCTGACGGCGGACCGCCTGACCGTGCCCGACCTGCCGGACCGCTGCGTGTTCGAAGCCCTGGTGCGCATCCGCCCCGACGGCAACACCCAATTGTCGGGGCTCTACCGCTCCGCCGACGGCTATTTCACCCAGTGTGAGGCCCAGGGCTTCCGCCGCATCACCTGGTTTCCCGACCGGCCCGACGTGATGGCCCGCTACATGGTGACCCTGCACGCCGACAAGGCCGCGCTGCCGGTGTTGCTGGGCAACGGCAATCTGATCGCCCTGGGCGACGAGGCGGGCGACGGTGACGGGGGCCACCCCGAACGTCATTGGGCCACCTGGGAGGACCCCTTCCCCAAGCCCAGCTACCTGTTCGCCCTGGTGGCGGCCAAGTTGGACGTGCTGCGCGACACCTACGTCACGACCTCGGGCCGGGCCGTGCAACTGGCGATCTACGTGGAGCCGGGCAAGCTGGACCAATGCGGCCACGCCATGACGGCGCTGAAGAAATCCATGAAGTGGGACGAGGACGTCTACGGCCTGGAGTGCGACCTGGACCACTACATGATCGTGGCGGTGGGCGACTTCAACATGGGGGCCATGGAGAACAAGGGCCTCAACATCTTCAACACCAAGTACGTGCTGGCCCGGCCCGACATCGCCACCGATGTGGACTACGAGAACATCGACCGGGTGGTGGCTCACGAGTATTTCCACAACTGGACCGGCAACCGGGTCACCTGCCGCGACTGGTTCCAACTGTCCCTCAAGGAAGGGCTCACCGTGTTCCGCGACCAGGGCTTCGGCGCCGACGTGCATAGCCGGGCGGTGAGCCGCATCCGCGACGTGCGCGCCTTGCGCGCCGGGCAGTTCCCCGAGGATGCCGGCCCCATGGCCCATCCGGTGCGGCCCGCCGCCTACATGGAGATCAACAACTTCTACACCGCCACGGTCTACCAGAAGGGCGCCGAGGTGGTGCGCATGATCGAGACCCTGATCGGCAAGACCAACTTCCGCAAGGGCATGGATTTGTACTTTGCCCGCCACGACGGCCAGGCCGTGACCTGCGACGATTTCGTCGCCGCCATGGCCGACGCCTCGGGCCTGGATCTGACGCCCTTCATGGTCTGGTACGAACAGGCGGGTACGCCCCGGGTCAGTGCCCGGGGCGAGTACGACGCAGCGGCGCGGCGCTACACCCTGACCCTGGCCCAGTCCTGCCCGCCCACGCCGGGCCAGGACGAAAAGCGGCCCTATCTGCTGCCCGTGGTGCTGGGCCTGGTGGGGCCCGACGGCGCCGACCTGCCCCTGCACCTGGCCGGCGAGCACGGCGGGCCGACCCAGCGGGTGCTGGCCCTGGACAAGGCCGAGCGCCGCTACGTGTTCGAGGACGTGCCGGCCGCGCCGGTGCCTTCCCTGCTACGGGGCTTCTCGGCGCCGGTGGTGCTGGACTTCCCCTATGGCGACGACGACCTGCTGCACCTACTGGCCCACGACAGCGATAACTTCAATCGCTGGGAGGCCGGCCAACGCCTGGCGGGCAATCTGATCCTGGCCGCCGCCGGCGGCGCCCGGATGGACACGACGGCCTTCGTCCACGCCCTGGGCAAGGTGCTGGCCCAGGCCCTGGCCGGCGGCGACGCGGCCTTCGCCGCCGAGGTGTTGTCCCTGCCCGGCGAGGCCACCCTGGCCGAACAGATGAGCCTGGTGGACCCGGATGCCCTCCACGACGCCCGCAACGCCTTGCGCCGGGCCGTGGCCGATGGGCTCGGCGCCGTCCTGGCCGAGGCCTACCGCGCCCTGGCGCCGCGCGAGGCCTACCAGCCCAGCAACCGCGAAGCCGCCCGGCGCGCCCTGCGCAACGTCTGCCTCGGCTACCTTGGCGAGGATGACGGCGATGCCGGGCGCGCCCTGGCCTTGGCCCAGTTCCGCGACGCCGACAACATGACCGACCAGTTCGCCGCCCTGGCGGTGCTGGCCCAAAGCGACGGCCCGGAACGGCGTCAGGCCCTCGATGCCTTCCTCGCGCGCTGGCGCGGCGAGGCCCTGGTCATGGACAAGTGGCTGTCGGTGCAGGCCACCAGCCGGCGGCGGGAAACCCTGGCGGAGGTGCGCGCCCTGACCCACCATCCGGTGTTCGACCTGCGCAACCCGAACAAGGTGCATGCCCTGCTGCGCAGCTTCGGCGCCAACCACGTCCGCTTCCATGGCGCCGACGGTGCCGGCTATCGCTTCCTGGCGGAGCAGATCGGCCTGCTGGACGGAGTCAATCCCCAGGTGGCGGCCCGGGTCGCCCGCTGTTTCGACCGCTGGCGCAAGTTCGACGCCGACCGCCAGGCCCAGGCCCGCGCCGCCCTGGAGGGGCTGCGGGCCCAGGCGGGCTTGTCGCGGGACGTGTTCGAAATCGTGGACCGCGCCCTGGCCTGAGCCGTTGCGCCGTGCCCCGCCCGCACCCGAGCGGGGCTGCCATGGCGGGGGCATTGTTAGAATCGCCCCCATGTCCTGGTCCCGGCGCGCCGTCCTTCTCTTCCTCGTTGGCATTCTGCTCGGCCTGGCTGCCCACGCCGCCGCGCCGGTGCGCATCGGCGTGCTGGCCTGGCAGGACATGGAGGAATCGGAAATCCGCTGGTCCTCCCTGGCGCGCCAACTGGAGCGGCGCCTGCCGGGCAAGCGGGTGGAACTGCGCCATTACGACCTGGCCGGCATGACCCAGGCGCTCCGGGCCGACGAGCTGGATTTCGTCGTCACCAACCCCGGCCATTACGTCACCCTTGAAGCCGAAAGCGGCGTGACCCGCCTTGCAACGCAGGTGTCCAACCGACTGACCGATCCCGACCACATCGTCGGCTCGGCGGTGGTGGTGCTCGACACCCGTCAGGACATCCAGACCCTGGCCGACCTGAACGGCAAGACCCTGGCGGCGGTGGCGCCGGCGGCCTTCGGCGGTTACCAACTGGCCTGGGCCGAGTTGCGCCGCTTCGGCCTCGACCCCGAACAAGGCAATCCCACGCCCCTGTTCACCGACTTTCCCATGACCCGGGTGGTGGATGCCGTGCTCAAGGGCAGCGCCGACGCTGGCGTATTGCGGGCCTGCCTGCTCGAGCGCCTGGAGCGCAACGGCACCCTGCGTCCCGGCCAGTTGCGGGTCATCTCGCCGCGACCGGGAACCTTCGCCTGCCGCGTCACCACGCCGCTTTATCCGGGTTGGGCCTTCGCCGCTGCCGAGGGCACGCCGCCGCCCCTGTCGCGGGAGGTGATGCTCGCTTTGTTGTCCGTGCCGCCGGACGAGACCGGCCAGACCTGGACCGTGCCGGCCGACTACCATCCCGTCCATGAACTGCTGAAAAGCCTCAAGGTCGGGCCCTACGCCTTCCTCCGGGAGACGGGTTGGGACGCCCTGTTCCAGCGTTATTGGCCCGGCCTGGCGGTGCTGCTCATCGCCCTGCTGTTCTGGGGCGGCTACACCTTCCGCGTCGAACACCTGGTCCAGCGCCGCACCCGGGAGCTGAGTCAGTTGCTCGACGAGCGCCACCAGCTCGAGGCCCGCATCCAGGCCGGCCAACAGCAGATGGACCACCTATCGCGCCTGTCCATCCTGGGGGAACTGTCCGGCACCCTGGCCCACGAGTTGAATCAACCCCTGGCCGCCATGGGCAACTACGCCCGCAGTCTGTTGCGCCGTCAGGACAGTGGCAACCTGTCGCCCCAGGCCCTGCGCCAGGCGGCGGAGGAGATCGCCGCCGAATCGGATCGGGCGGCGGGCATCCTCGCCAGTATCCGCGCCTTCGCCAGGAAGCGCAGCCGGGTGCGGGAAGTCCACGACATCGCGGCCCTGGTGCGCGAGGCCGCCACCCTGTTGGGCGGGGTGTTGCCCCAGGCCCCCGTCATCCAACTGCGCCATGCCTTGTCGGCGACGGAACGACGGGTGCTGGTGGACCCGCTGCAAGTCCAGCAGGTGCTGCTCAATCTGTTCAAGAATGCCTGGGATGCCCAGCAAGGCGTCGATGTGACCGCGCCGATCGAGGTGGCCCTGGCCCGGGAAGGGGACCGCTGTCTGGTGACGGTACGCGACCACGGGCCAGGCCTGACCCCCGAGTTGCAAGCCCATATCTTCGAGGCCTTTTTCACCACCAAGCCGGACGGCCTGGGCCTGGGCTTGTCCATCTGCAAGACCATCGTCGAGGCCCACGGCGGCGAATTGCAGGCCGAGGACGCCAAGCCCGGCCTGCTGTTCCGTTTCAGCCTGCCCCTGGCCGAGGACCATGCCGACGATACCTCGCCCACCGTGGAGAATGCCGCATGAACCATCCCGACAGTGCCCCCGTCGTCCACGTGGTGGACGACGAAGCTCCCTTCCGCCGCTCCCTGGTCTTCCTGCTCGAATCGGCGGGCTGGCAGGCCGTCGGCTATGACTCGGCAGAAGCCTTTCTCCAGGCAGCGCCGGGTCTGTCCGCCGGGGGCGGCTGCCTGGTGCTGGACATCCGCATGCCGCGCATCAGCGGCCTGGAACTTCAGCGTCGCCTCCAGGGGGCGAGCTCCCTGTTCCCGGTGATTTTCATGACCGGCCACGGCGACGTGGAACTGGCCGTGCAGGCCATGAAAAACGGCGCGGTGGATTTCCTGCAAAAACCCTTCAAGGACCAGCAATTCCTCGACGCGGTGGAAAGCGCCGTGCAGTTGAGCCTGGCGCGCCATGCCGCCGATCTGCGCCAGCGCGAGGCCAAGGCCACCCTGGACCGGCTTTCCGCCCGGGAATGGGAAGTGGCCCGGTTGTTGGCCCAGGGCCTGGCCAACAAGGAGATCGCGCGCCAGCTCAGTATCAGCGACAACACGGTGCACGTGCATCGCCAGCACGTGATGAGCAAGACCGACACCGGCAGCGTGGCCGAACTGGCCCGGCTCATCCTGCGCGCCGACCCCGCCAGCCTCGACTAACCGATATCGGTTATTGCCTTAGTCCGATGTCCGAATAGCCGGCTACGGCCGGTCTCCGTACACTCGCTGCAAACTAGCGAGAAGGAGAATGGACATGAACACCCGCATGGATCAGCGGTCGACAGCCCCCCGGGCCCAGGCCTTGCCGCATCCTTTTGGTGACCATCTGTGGGACGTGATGGCGGCCGCCTTCCTGATATTGGCCCTGGTGGTCCTGGCCCAGGGCCGGGCCTTTGCGGCGGACGACGACATCGTTGCCAGGGGCCGCTACCTGGCTCATCTGGGGGATTGCGTCGCCTGCCACACCACGGAGAAGGGCGCCCCCATGGCCGGCGGACGGGAACTCGCCACCCCCTTCGGCAAGCTCTATTCGACCAACATCACGCCAGACCGGGATACCGGGATCGGCACCTACTCCTTCGAGAAGTTCGACCGGGCCATGCGCAAGGGCATCGCCGCCGACGGCCACAATCTCTATCCGGCCATGCCCTATCCCTCCTACGCCAAGATGACGGCAGAGGACATGCAGGCTCTCTACGCCTACCTGATGCAGGGCCTGGCGCCGGTCAAGCAGGCCAACAAGCCGTCCGAGATGCACTGGCCCTTCAGCATGCGTTGGGGCATGTCCCTGTGGAACTGGGCCTTCCTCGACGCGACGCCCTTCAAGCCCGAGCCGGGCAAGGACGCGGTCTGGAACCGTGGCGCCTACCTGGTGCAGGGTCTGGGCCACTGTGGTTCCTGTCATACCCCGCGCGGCATCGGCTTCCAGGAAAAAGCCATGGGTGACGGCGGCGACAAGGGCAAGTACTACCTGGCCGGGGAAACCGTCGAGTCCTGGCGCGCCCTGAGCCTGCGCGGCTTGTGGACGGTGGAGGACACCGCCCTGTTCCTCAAGACCGGGCAGAACCGTTTCGCCACCGCCTCCGGCAACATGGCCGAGGTGATCCATCACAGCACCCAGCACGTGAAGGACGAGGATCTGGTCGCCATCGCCACCTACCTCAAGTCCCTGCCTCCCGGCGAGCGCGAGTTGGCGGTGCCCGCCACGCCCAAGACGGTGGTGGCCGCGGTGCCGGCCAAGCTCTACAACAGTCGCGGCGGCCTGGGCTACCTGCAATTCTGTAGCGACTGTCACCGTAGCGATGGCGGTGGCGTGGACAAGATTTTCCCGCCCATGGCGCAGAACCCGACGGTGACCTCCGGCGATCCCGCCACCCTGCTGCACATCGTCCTCACCGGCGGCAAGACGGCCTCCACCGCCGCCCATCCCCGGGTGTTCACCATGCCCGGCTTCGCCCGACTCAATAACCAGGAGATCGCCGATATCCTCACTTTCGTTCGCGCCAGTTGGGGCGGCGGCGCTTCCGCCGTGAGTGCGTCCGAGGTGAAAAAGATGCGGGCCGAGCTCGATCCCAAGACCGATTCCAGCCCCTTCGACACGCCGCGCCTGGCCGACATGTTGGCCAAGCCCAACGCCGACCAGTTGGTGCGGGGCATGCGCCTCCACGTGGAAACCAAGGCCCTGCTGCCGGAGAAGGTCGGCAACGCTCTCAACTGCACCAGCTGCCACCTGAACGCCGGCACCGTGGCGGACGGTTCGCCCTTCGTCGGCGTCTCGGCCTTTTTCCCCAGCTACGCTCCCCGCGCCGGTCGCATCATCACCCTGGAAGACCGCATCAACGGCTGCTTCAAGCGCTCGATGAACGGCAAGCCCCTGCCGGTGGACTCCGCCGACATGAAGGCCATGGTCGCCTACTTCGACTGGATGAAGCGGGAAACCAAGCCCGGTGACAAGGTCGCAGGTCGGGGCGTGGGCAAGGTGGATCCGTCCATCGTGCCCAACGCGGACAACGGCAAGAAAGTCTATGCCGCGCAATGTGCCGTCTGCCATGGCCAGGATGGCGAGGGCCTCAAGCGCAGCGACGGTCGCTACGTCTATCCGCCGCTGTGGGGCGACGAGTCCTACAACATCGGTGCCGGCATGGCGCGTACCTACACCGCCGCCGCCTTCGTCAAGCGCAACATGCCCATCGGCTTCCACAACAAGTTCCCCCTGGGCCAGGGCAACGACCTGACGGACCAGGAGGTGGTGGACGTGGCCGAATACTTCTCCCACCAACCCCGCCCGGACTTCCCGGAAAAGGTGAAGGACTGGCCCAAGGATAAAAAGCCGGTGGATGCTCGTTACTGAGTATTTGCCAAAGGAATAACAATGCCGCCCATTCCGCGTGGATGAGGCGGCGCCGAGTCGGCCGATTCCCCGTTGCGACGGGGAATCGGCTTGTTAACGATTTCATCGCCAACCCAGGAGATTTCCCGTGAACGTGTCGCGTTTCAAGTCGCTGTTCTTCTTATTGGGCTGCGCCCTGACGCAGCTTCCCTTGGCGGCCCATGCCGTCGACGGCCAAGCCATCATGCAAAAAGGCGGCGCCAATCCGGCGGCCTTGCCCTGTATCACCTGCCACGGCACCGACGGCAAGGGCATGGCGGCGGGCGGTTTCCCTCGCCTGGCCGGCTTGCCCGCCGAGTACGTCACCAAACAATTGCGGGACCTTCGTGCCGGCTTGCGGATTAATCCGATCATGCAACCCGTCGCCAAGTCCCTCAGCGACGAAGAGATCGAGGCCGTCGCCAAGGCCTACGCCGAGATGCCCAAGGTGAACGTCAAGGCCGGCCCCGTCGAGCGTCCCGAGCAGGGCAGCGGCGCCTGGATCGCCCTGCGCGGCGCCTGGGAGCGCAATATTCCCGAGTGCACCCTCTGCCACGGCCCCTCCGGCGTGGGCGTGGGCAGTACCTTCCCGCCCCTGGCCGGCCAATCAGCGGAGTACATCGAGGCCCAGTTGCACGCCTGGCGCGGCAAGCCGGCCGTTCGCGCCAAGGGCAAGATCAAGGCGATGGCCGCCGTGCCCGCCACCCGGCGCAACGACCCCAACGGCCTGATGCAGCACATCGCCAAGGATTTGAGCGATGACGAGATCAAGGCCGTGGCTGCCTATTTCGCCGGCCTCGGCGAATCGAAAGAGGCTTTCGACGAAAGCCAGCATCGGCTGCGCTGAAGTGAACCCCGCCCCAATTTGAGTGATGACAACCATGAAAACACTTGCCCTCCGTATGCTGCCCGCCCTGCTGTGCCTGGTCCTGCACCACGCCCAGGCGGCCGAGCCTGCCCGCAATCCCCGACTGGACGACCAGACCCAACTGCCCAAGGCGCCGGCCAAGGCGCCGGAGCTGAAGTTTTTCCAGCCGCCCACCGACAAGGAAATTCCCAACAATGCTTTCGGCGACCTGGTGCGCCGTGGCCAGGACATCTTCATGAACACCAAGGCCCTGGCGCCGGAGTACGTGGGTAATGAGATGAACTGCGTTAACTGCCACATCGACCGGGGCCGCAAGGCCAACTCAGCGCCCCTGTGGGCCGCCTATCCCATGTATCCGGCCTATCGCAAGAAGAACAACAAGGTGAACACCTTCGTCGAGCGCATGCAGGGCTGCTTCCAGTTCAGCATGAACGGCAAGGCCCCCGCCGCCGACAGCGAAATCCTCACCGCCCTCACCACCTACGCCTACTGGATGTCCACCGGCGCGCCGACGGGCAAAGCCCTGCCGGGGCGAGGCTTTGACGAACCGCCGCCGCCCAAGGGGGGCTACGACATCGTCCGCGGCAAGGCGGTCTACGATGCCAAGTGCGCCCTCTGCCACGGCGCCAACGGCGAAGGCAAGAAGGTGGGCGTGACCTCCGTGTTCCCGCCTCTGTGGGGCAAGGACTCCTACAACTGGGGCGCGGGCATGCACCGGATCAACACCGCCGCCGGTTTCATCCAGCACAACATGCCCCTCGGCCGGGGCGAGACCCTGAGCGACCAGGAAGCCTGGGACGTGGCCGCCTTCATCAATTCCCACGAGCGTCCCCAGGATCCGCGCCTGGTGAACGGCAGCATCGACGAAACCCGCAAGCGTTTCCACGACAACGACGGCATCAACTTGTACGGCGTCGAGGTGAACGGCAAGAAGCTGGGTCAGGGGGTGAAGTAACACCGCCTCGGATGCCGAGCAATAAAAACGGGGCCTCGGGCCCCGTTTTTATTTTGAGTTCCTCATGTACTGGAAAGCGACCGCCGACGTGGTCGCGCCAGAAGGGCAACGCTGGAACGATCAGCATAGCGGTGGGGGCATGGGGTCTCTGCATGCTCTGGTTATCCCTGTCGTTTTAAGGTTATTCAAGGCGACCGATCGTCTTCGCCGCGGATACCTTGACTCAGCAGAAGATGAGAACTACTATCAACAACCGCTTCAATGCAAGCGCCCTTGGTTGCACATCAAGGGCATGATCAGCCAGCCAGTTCCTGTTGTCCCGGGCAGCCAGCCACGCAAGCATTCTTTCCAGGAGAACTTCGTGCGCTACCGTAACGTGCCGCTCGCCGTGCCCTAAAGGGCATCTTCCCCCTGCTTAAGCCTCGGTCTTCCTCGCTGGAAGGCAAGCCCTCGCTCATGCCATTTTCGGTCGGCAGAGAGGGGCGTTGGCTTGGTGTCGCCCTTGTCTGTCCGCGTGGCAGGCGATTGGTCAAAATAAAACCTACATGTGAGTCCCCAATGTTTACACAACCCTTCACCAAGGGCGTTTCCCCTGTCGTTCCCCCACGGCTTGCCGCCGTCGCCGCATTGAGCCTGCTTTATCACCCCCATCTGGCGCTTGGTCAGTCCGCAACCGCAGAGACCCAACTCTCGGAGGTGGCGGTCACCGCCGTGGCGGGCGATGAGTCCGGTTTTTCCGCGCGACGGGCGGGCAGCACCAGCAAGTCCGATCTGCCCTTGTTCGAGACGCCTCAGTCCATCACGGTCCTGACCCGGGAACAGATGGATTCGCGCCAAGTCACCAGCCTGAGCCAAGCGTTGCAAGGGGTGGCCGGGGTTTCGGCGGGAAGCTACGGTCGGCGCGGTTGGGACGATTTCTATATTCGCGGCCAGCGGGCATCGGAGTCGGTTTACGTGGACGGGCTGCGGGTCAATCAGGGCAACTGGATGGCCAACGAAATTTTCGGCGTTGAGCGGGTGGAGGTGTTGAAGGGGCCGGCCTCGATCAATTTCGGCCTGGTCCAGCCGGGGGGCATGGTGAACATGATCAGCAAGCGCCCCAAGGCGGAGTCCTTCAACGAGGTCGGCGTGGGCGTGGGTAGCTATGGCTACAAACAACTGACCTTCGATCTGGGGCGTCCCCTTTCCGAGTCGGGGAAAAGCGCTTTTCGCGTGAACGGCATGATTTCCGATCAGGACGATCCCACCGATTTCGTGTATTTCAAAAACAAATATCTAGCACCATCCCTGTCTCTTGACCTGGGACCGGCGACCGACTTTGTCCTGCTGGCATCCTTCAATAATCGGGAGTATTTGCGGCAGCAAGGCTTGCCGCTACGGGGTAGTCTTTTCGCCAACCCGGCCGTGAGCATTTCCCGCAGCCTGTTCATGGGCGACCCCGGCATTGGTCCCTATCAGGCCAAGCAGGCGCAAGTGGGTTATGCCCTGACTCACCAGTTTTCATCGGGTTGGAAACTGCAACAGAACTTCCGCATTACGGAAATGGACATGCAGGGGCGTGGCGTTTTCTTGGGCACACTGGCGGCCAACGGCATCACCCAGAACCGCACCGGCACCTTGCAGGACGTGCACGAGAACTCCGTGGCCCTGGACAGCAATGTCGAGAAGGTTTTCAACATCCTCGGCCTGAAACAGACCGTGATGTTGGGCCTGGATTTGAATCGGGACAAGTTGCGCAACGCCACTACCAGCGGTTTCACTGTTGCTCCTCTGAATTTGAGCAATCCGGTTTACTACTCGGCAATCAGTTTCCCGACGACACCTACTTCTTTCAACACCACCACCATCAGCTACGCCGCTTTCTATCTGCGGGACCGGGTGGAGCTCAGCGATCGCTTGAGCCTCACCCTGGCGGCCCGTCAGGACTATGCGGACAATGAAGTGGAAAACCACCTGAAAAAAACCACCAGCAAGCAGTCCCTGTCCAAGACCACGGGCAACGGCGCGCTGATGTACCAGGCCACGCCCAATGTTGCCCCCTATATCAGCTACGCCACGTCCTTCCTGCCCCTCGGCGATACCGATGTGAACGGCCAGCAATTCCAGCCGGAGACTGGGCAACAGGGCGAGGCTGGGATCAAGTTTCAGTTCGACCAGGGGCGCATCAATGCCACGATTGCCCGCTATGAACTGACGCGGCAGAATGCGTTGGCGACTAATCCCAACAACACGAGTTTCAGTATTCAAACCGGTGAGCAGCGGACCAAGGGACTCGAAGCGGAAATCTCCGCCGACCTGCGCAATGGTTGGAGCTTGACCGGTTCCTGGTCCTACACCGATGCCCGCATCACCCGGGACACCACCCTGCCGATCGGGGCCCGCTTGCAGAATGTGCCGCTCCACAGCGCCAGCGTCTGGAGTAACTACCTATTCCGTTCCGGCCCCCTGCGCGGCTTCGGCTTCGGGCTGGGGGCACGGTTCGAGGGTAGCAAAACCAGCCCGTCGGTGACCTACAGCATTCCCGCCTACACCGTGGCCGACGCCAGCGTCAGCTACGAAGGCAACGGTTATCGACTGCTGCTGAGCATCAAGAACATTTTCGACAAGGAGTATTTCGCCGGGGTGCTGAACAACAACGTGATTCCCCTCGGTGATCCCCGCACGGTGATGCTGAAGACCGTCTTTAACTTCTGACACGGGCGGCACAAAGAAAAAGGGCATCCGATGGATGCCCTTTTGCCGCGCGACCGGGAGGTCGCAACCGGATCTGTGCTGATCAGGCGAAGTTGGCGCTGGCGAAGTCCCAGTTGGCCAGGGAAGCCAGGAAGGTTTCCACGAACTTGGGACGGGCGTTGCGGTAGTCGATGTAGTAGGCGTGTTCCCACACGTCGATGGTCAGCAGGGGCTTGCCTTCGCCGCTCTTCAGCGGGTTGCCGGCGGCGCCGGTGTTGACGATGTCCACGGAGCCGTCGTCCTTCTTCACCAGCCAGGTCCAGCCGGAACCGAAGTTGCCGACGGCGGAAGCCTGGAAGGCCTTCTTGAACTCGTCGAAGGAGCCCCACTTCTTGTTGATGGCGTCAGCCAGGGCGCCGCTGGGAGCGCCGCCGCCGTTGGGCTTGAGGCTGCTCCAGAAGAAGGTGTGGTTCCACACCTGGGCGGCGTTGTTGTAGATGCCGCCGGCGGGGGCCTTCTTGAAGATTTCTTCCAGACCCAGGCTTTCGTACTCGGTGCCGGCGATCAGGTTGTTGAGGTTGGTCACATAGGCTTGGTGGTGCTTGCCGTAGTGGTATTCGAAGGTCTCGGCGGAAATATGGGGTGCCAGGGCGTCTTGGGCGTAGGGCAGGGCGGGCAGGGTGAATGCCATGGTTCTTCTCCTGAGGGACTGTGTTGGGTTGGTTGGCGCTCGCGAGGAGCGGCAGCTCACGAGTGTAGTGGCGGTCGACGCCGATGACAACAGCGCAGGCCTATGGAGGTCATGGGCAAACTCAATTGCCCTTGGTTGTCTTGCTGGCTTTCGTTTCGGGCTGGATGCTGTCGATGCGGCCCTGGGCGCGGCCCCGGGCGAATTGCAGGTGAACGGTCGCGCCGGGGTGCAATTGGGCGGCGTCGGCGACCGGCTTGCCGTCGCCATCGCGGACGATGGCGTAGCCCCGGGCCAGGGTGGCTTCCGGATTGAGGGCGGCGAGGCTGGCGGCCAGTTGTGCCAGGGTCGCCCGTTGTTGTTGCAGATGGTTCTGGGTGGCGCTTTCCAGGCGGTTGGCGAGGCTGGCCAAGCGGGATGCCTGGCGCGATGGATCGGGACGGCGCCGCTGCAAGTGCAGGGCGAGGCCATGCACGACCTGCTCACTGCGGCGCAGGGCGGCACGGCTGGCGGCGGCCAGGCGGCCAGCCAGCAGGGCCAAGTGTTGCCGCGAACGGGCCAGGCGCTGGGCCGGATGCACCAGCCGCCGTTGCAGCCAATCCAGGCGCTGGTAGAGGCTGTCCAACTGCCAGGCCATGGCGTTTTTCAGCCCGGCGGACAACGCCGTTACCTCGGCGGCGGCGGCATGCCAGCCGGCGCTTGCCAGCTCGGCGGCAGCGGTGGGGGTGGCGGCGCGCAGATCGGCGGCGAAGTCGGCGATGGTGACGTCGGTCTCGTGGCCGACGCCACTGACCACGGGCATCGATGCGGCGACGATGGCCCGGGCCACGATCTCCTCGTTGAAAGCCCAAAGATCCTCGATGCTGCCACCGCCACGGGCCACGATCAGCACGTCGCATTCCTGTCGCGTCGAGGCGGCGTCAATGGCGGCGGCGATTTGCGCGGCGCTGCCCTCGCCCTGGACCAGGGTGGGGTAGAGGATGATCGGCACGTGGGCTGCCCGGCGCCGCAGGGCGGCCAGGACGTCGCGCAGGGCGGCGGCCTGGGGCGAGGTGACGATGCCGATGGCGCGGGGATAGGCGGGCAGGGGACGCTTGCGCTCCTCGGCGAACAGGCCCTCCTGCGCCAATTGTTCCTTGAGCCGGGCGTAGGCCTCGAACAGTCGGCCCAGGCCGCCCCGGCGCATTGCTTCCACATTGAGCTGGAAGTCGCCGCGGGGCTCGTACAGGCCGGCCAGGGCGCGGGCTTCCACCTGCTGGCCGTTCGCCAGTTGCCAGGGCAGCAACTGGGCGCGGGAGCGGAACATGACGCAACGCACCTGGGCGCCCTCGTCCTTGAGGGTGAAGTAGACGTGGCCCGACGCGGCCCGGGTCAGGTTGGACACTTCGCCCGCCACCCAGCACAAGGGCAAGGCCCGCTCCAGGGCCTGGCGGGCAAGGCGGTTGAGTTCGCTGACGGTAAGGGTGTCCTGGGCCATGACGCGGTGCACGATGAAGGAGGCCGGAATTGTAGGGCCAAAGCCCAAGGGGCCGGCACCCTGGGCGTCCCGGCGGGACCGCTTTCCCCGGATGCCGAACGATGGCCGGGGGCTCGTGGGATTGCCTCCGCCACCCCTTTGCAGGAATGCCCATTGACTATAACTATTGATATAGGATGGTTATTCCTCCGGCGAAAGTCATAGCGTTTCTGGCGCGGGGCCTTGTGACAGCTTGGTTACAGAATCGTGTCATCAATCCAGCAAAGTTTTCCACCGCCCCGGGAATGCTTTTTATGTTTTTGTCAAACAAATTTCACGCCCAGCGTGAAACCTGCGTCATTGCCGCTGTTTTTTCATAACCGTTTGATTTTTATAGAGTCATCGAGATTGCGCAATTTTGCGCCAGTTTGTGGCGAAGCCAAGCGGCAGGCCGGTTTAGCCGGGGCAATCCACTTCTATTCACACGTTTATCCACAGATTTTGTGGATAAAGCTACAGCCCTTCCGCGCCGTGCTTTTATGACGCTTCCATCGCCTATTCTTACAACCATGTCAGCTTCGGTTCCCGCCCTTTCCTCCTCCCTCGCGCTGGGTCTGCTCAGGGAGGCCCTCGACAGCCAATTGGTGGTGCGGGGGGCGGAACGGGCCCTGGCCTTGCTCGGTCCGGCCGATGCTTTTTGGCGCGACGTGCCCGCGGCGGAGTTGGATCGCATGGCCGAGGCCGGCAACGCCCGGGCCCAGGCGGAACTGGCCTGGCGCCACGCCAGCGGCCAGGGGGCAACCCAGTCCCACGTGCGGGCGGTGCTGTGGGCCACCCGCAGCGCCCAGGCCCAATGCGGGGCCGGAGAGGCGGTGTTGGGCTGGTTGATGTATCACGGCCACGGCCTGGCGGCGGACGTGGCGGAGGCTGCCCGCCTGTTCCGCTCGGCGGCGGAGCGCCAGGATCCGCGCGGGCAGACCTGGTTGGCCCTGTGCCTGTTACGCGGCGACGGCATGGCGGCGGACGTTCCCCGTGCCCGTCAGTTGCTGGAAACCATGGCCCAGCAAGGTATACGCGATGCCCAGTACTGGCTGGGCCGGATCTGGTATTTCGGCGAGGGCGGCGAGGTGGACTTCGTCCGCTCCGCCCATTGGCTCAAGGCCGCCGCCGAGCAGGGGGAGGCCAACGCCTGGGACCTGCTGGCCCGTTGCCGCTTTTTCGGCCGGGGCCTGGCGGAGGACCGGGCGGAGGCGGTCCGTCTGTGGACCCTGGCGGCGGAGCGGGATATCCCCGCCGCCCGCTATTGCCTGGGGCTCTGTCTGTACTCCGGCGAGGGCGTGGCCCAGGACGTGGGCGCCGCCGTGCGCCAGTTCGCCGAGGCGGCCAAGGCGCGCATTCCCGGTGCCATGTTTTTCCTGGGGCAGTGTCACTTCCAGGGCCACGGCGTGGACAAGGATATTGAACTGGGCTTGGCCTGGTTCCGCCGGGCCGCCGCTCAGGGCCACCGGGAAGCCCAGTTCGCCCTGGGCGAGGCCCATGCCTTCGGCCACGGTGGTTTGCCCCAGGACATGGAGGAGGCCGTGCGCTGGTATCGGGCCGCCGCCCGCCAGGGCCACGCCAAGGCCCAGCTCAAGCTCGGCCACTGCTATCGCTGGGGCGAGGGCGTGGCGGAAAACAAGGACCAGGCCCTGGCCTGGTATCGCCGCGCCGCCGAGGGCGGGGACGTGGCGGCCCAGGTCTGGCTGGGCGATTGCCATGAACACGGCGAGGGCGTGAAGCCCGACGTGGCGGCGGCGGTGGAGTTCTACCGCGCCGCCGCCGCGGCCGGCGATGTGCATGCCCAGGCCGAACTGGGGCGCTGTTACCTGCACGGCATCGGCACCCACATCAACTTGGCGCGGGGCGAGGAATTGTTGCGGGCCGCCGCGGAAGCGGGCTGGAAGCCCGCCCTGGGCGAATTGGAACGGTACTGGTTCGCCCGGGCCGAGGCCTTCATGCAAGGGGGCGACGGCGTGCCGGCGGACATGGAAAAGGCCGCGGTGCTCTACCGCAAGGCCGGCGAACTGGGCCATCGCCGAGCCGCGTTTCGCCTCGGCGAGTGCTACCGCCACGGTTGGGGCGTGGAACAGGACCCTGCCCAGGCGGCGCTCTGGTTCCGCCGTGCCATCACCCTGTTCGATGCCAAGGTGGCCCTGGGTGATCTGTATTACGACGGCCTCGGGGTGGAACAGAACCCGCGCGAGGCCTGGCGCTGGTACGAACAGGCCCTGGCCCAGCACGAGGACGCCTACGTGCTGTATTGCGTCGGTTTCTGCCTGCTCCACGGCCAGGGCGTGCGGCGCGACGGCAAGCTCGCCGTCAAGCATCTGCGCCGGGCCGCCACCCTGGGCGAGGCCAACGCTCAGTACGAACTGGGCAGCGCCTACTATCGCGGCGTGGGACAGAGCGTGCCGCGCAATCCCAAGCTGGCCCTGCGCTGGTTGCGCCAGGCGGCGGGCCTGGGCCACGAGGAGGCGCGCGCCTTCCTCGAACGCCTGGAGCAGGGCGCCGCGCTCAACTAGCCGCGCGTGGCTTCAGCCGTCGCGGCGGTCGCGACGGTTTTGCAGGAAGGTTCGGGTCGCCGGGTCGGTGCACAGGGCGATGGCGCGGTCGTAGGCCTGGCGGGCTTCCTGTCCACGGCCGCAATCTGCCAACAGCTGCGCGCGTAAGGCCCAGTGGGGCTGGTAGTCCTGGAGCGGGTGCGCGGGCAGGCGGTCGAGGGCGGCCAGCGCGGCCGCCGGTGATTCGGCCCGGGCCTGGACGGCGATGGCGGCAATCGCCGCGCCCAGGGTGGGGGCGATCGCGAGCAATCCCTGGTAGAGGGCGGTCAGGGCCGCCCAGTCTTCCCGTCCCGACAGCCGCCCTTGCATGTGGGTTTGTTGGATTGCCGCCTCGATCTGGAAACGACCGAGACGACCATGGCTCGCGGCCTTGGCCAGGAGCCGGTTCGCTGCTTGAAAAGTGGTTGGGCACCACTGGCCGGGATCCTGCGCCGACAGGGGTAAATACGCGGTCGGGGCGCCGCGGCTGGGGGGATGCCGTGCGTAGTGGTATTGCATCAAGGCCAGCAAGGCCAAGGCCTCCGGTTCCTCCGGCAACAGTTCCACCAGCAGCGCGGCGAGGGTGAAGGCTTCGCCACCCAGGGGGCCGAGGGATG
This sequence comes from Denitratisoma sp. agr-D3, assembly GCF_054658675.1. Classification (NCBI taxonomy): domain Bacteria; kingdom Pseudomonadati; phylum Pseudomonadota; class Betaproteobacteria; order Nitrosomonadales; family Sterolibacteriaceae; genus Denitratisoma; species Denitratisoma sp. agr-D3. Next base: position 629,075 of record NZ_BAAGIA010000001.1, read on the forward strand.
CTGGAGCGCCGCCGCAGGTGAAGGCCGCATAAACGGCCTCGGCCACGGCCCCCAGGCGCTCGGGCAGTTCAGCGCTGGCGGGAATGGCAAAGGGGATGCGGGCCTTCTGGATTTTCTGCTTGGCCCGGCTCAGGCGCTGGCCCATGGTAGCCGGCTTGGTGAGAAAGGCGGAGGCGATCCGGCCCGCGTCCAGGCCGAGGACGGTTTGCAGCATGAGTGGACTGCGAATGCCGGGGTCGATGGCCGGGTGGGCGCAGACGAACATCAGCCGCAAGCGTTCGTCCGGGAAGCGGGCGCCTTCGTCCGCGTGGACCATGGCCTCCGAGGACAGGGCCAGCCAGTCGGCGGCGTAGGCATCCGCCACCTGGCGATGCCGGGCCTGGTCGATCAGGCGCCGCCGCGCCACCGCCAGCAGCCATGCCTCGGGACAACGCGGCACGCCGCTCTGGGGCCAGTGTTCCAGCGCCGCGCAAACGGCATCGGCCAGGGCGTCCTCCGCCCCAGCGATGTCGCCGCTGCGGGCGGCGAGAAAGGCCACCAGTTTGCGCGAGGCCTGGCGGACGGCGATAGCCGCCCGCTCCTCGGCCTGTTCGGCGGCCTCGGGGTCGGGCGAGGGATCAGCCACCGTCCTGGGGCACATTGGGGCGGACTTCGACCACCACGCCGGGACGGGGAGGGAAGCGGGCTGCCCACTTCAGCGCCGCGTCGAGGTTGTCGGCCCGGATGATGAAAAAGCCGCCCAGTTGCTCCTTTACGTCGATGAAGGGACCGTCCTGGACCAGGTGCTTGCCGTCCTGGAAACGGATGGTGGTGGCCGTTTCCGGCCCTTGCAGGCCGGCTCCGCCGACGAAAACGCCGGCTTCCTTGAGGGCGGCCAGATAGTGCATGGTGCCGGACCAATAGTCCTGGGCGAGGGCCGGGTCGGTGCGGGAGGCAAAGCCCTCCGGGGTTTCGTAGATGGCGATGGTGTATTGCATGGCGGACTCCTGAGTGTCATGGGGAGACGGACCGACCGGTAGGCCGTCCATCATGGTCATGACGATGGGCGACCATCCTTTTCGACAGGGGGCGGTGAATTTTCTTTTTGTTTTTGCCAGGCCAGGTACACCGCCAGGGCGGCGTGGGCGTCGTTGGCGGCGTAGAGGATCTGGCCCGGGGTGTAGGGCAGCCGCGCCCAGTTGGTGGTGGAAATCTTTTTCGACTTTTGCAGTTTCTGGCCGAGAAAGTGGGCCACGGCCGTCCTGGCGCCGAAGTCCTGGCGCTGGATGCCGCGCAGGGCGATGGACAGATCGACCACGCCCCGCATCTGGATGCCGTATTTGCCGGCGAGGCGCTTGAGGTCGTCCTTGAGACCGAAGCCCACCTTGAGGATGCGCTCCGATTCGAGCAGGGGCTTGAGCAGGTCACCGTCGAAGCGGGCGGTGAGGGGGAACAGCCAGGCCCTATCCAGCGCCGCCAGTTGCAGCAGATGGGGACCGGTGGATTCCTCCCCCTTGCGGAAGGTGGGTTTGGACTCGGTGTCGAAGCCCAGCACGTCGCAGTCCATCAACGCGGCCATGGCCTGGGTTGCGGCGGTTCCCTCCACCAGTTGCACTTGTTCCAAGCGTAGGCCCGGGTAGGGAGGGAGTTCTGGCGGGGCGGTGTCGATGCGGGGGGTATCCATGATGGGAAGGGAGTGTAGCCTTGGTGACGGAGGATACAGAGCCGCGTCCCGGCGGCCCTTGAAATACAACCATTAGAATATACTTATATATGAACTCATTCCGCTCAATCGCCGACATGCTCTTCCGACCGACCTTTTGCCTCTTGTCCGCCCTGGTGCTGGGGGCCGCGCTTTCCCCTGTTTGGGCAGGCGAGCCTTTGCGCGGCCAGCAAGTGGTGCTGCGCGCCGTGGATCGCACCCTGGCCGCCGAGGCCACGGTGGAGGCGGTGCGCCAGGCCACCGTGGCGGCCCAGGTCAATGGTCGGGTGCTGGAGGTGCGGGTCGATGCGGGCAGCCGGGTCAAGGCCGGTGAGGTGTTGATGCGTATCGACTCCCGGGAAGCGGCGGAGGGCGCGGCGGCGGCCCAGGCCCAGTTGATCCAGGCCCAGGCCCAATACGAGCGCACCCGCAGCCTGATGGAAAGGAAGTTCGTCAGCGCCGCCGCCCTGGACAAGGCCGAGGCCGACTACAAGGCGGCGAAGGCCATGGCGGCCCAGGCCGGCGTGGGGGCGGGCTACGGTACCATCACCGCGCCCATGAGCGGCGTGGTGGGCCTGCGCCTGACCGAAATGGGGGAAATGGCGGCACCGGGCAAGCCCCTGATGACGGTGTTCGATCCCCGCAGCCTGCGGGTGACGGCGGCGGTGCCCCAGCAGCAACTGGCGGAAATGAAGGGCGCGAAAAGCGGCCTGAAGGCGCGGATCGAATTCACGGAAAACGGCAAGTGGCTGGACGCGGTGCGGGTCGAAGTGCTGCCGACGGTGGATGGCCGCACCCATACCGCCACGGTGCGCGCCTATCTGGCGGACAACACCGAGGGCGTCGTCCCCGGCGCTTTTGCCCGTCTGCACTTGGTCACCGGCAAGGCCGAGAAACTGCTGGTGCCTGCTGGCGCAGTGGTGCGCCGGGGCGAGGTGACCCTGGTGTATGTGCTCGACGGCCAGGGCCAACCGCGCCTGCGCCAGGTGCGCCTGGGCGAGACCATGGCCGATGGCATCGAGGTGCTGGCCGGCATCGCCAGTGGTGAAACCGTGGCATTGGAACCGGTGAAGGCGGGCATGGCGGCGGTGAAGAAATGAGTCATTCCGCGCCTGGGCAGGAACGTTCTTCCCTCGGCCTGTCGGGCCGCTTGGCCGACTTTTTCCTGCACCATCCTTTGACGCCCCTGGTGGCGGTGGTGGCGCTGTTGCTGGGCCTCTTTGCCACCCTGATCACGCCCCGGGAAGAAGAGCCCCAGATCGACGTGACCATGGCCAATGTGCTGGTGCCTTTCCCCGGCGCCTCGGCCAAGGATGTGGAAAGTCTGGTGGCGCGACCGGCGGAGCAGGTGCTCTCCCGCATGGCGGGCATCGACCATGTGTTTTCCGTCTCCCGCCCCGGCATGGCGGTGATCACCGTGCAGTTCCAGGTGGGCGTGCCCAACCAGACGGCTCTGGTGCGGCTCTACGACACCATCCATTCCCATCAGGACTGGCTCTCGCCGAATCTGGGCGTCGGCCAGCCCATCATCAAACCCAAGGGCATCGACGATGTGCCCATCGTGGCGCTGACCTTCTGGAGCCGCGATCCGGACAAGTCGGCCTTCGAGTTGCAGCAGGTGTCCCGCGCGGCGGAGATCGAACTCAAGCGCATCGGTGGCACCCGGGACGTGGAAACCATCGGCGGTCCCGGTCATGTGATTCGCGTCGCCATGGACACCGAGCGCATGAACGCCCACGGCGTGACGGCCCAGGATCTGCGAAACGCCTTTCAGCTTTCCAACGCCTCGCAACCGGCCGGCAGTCTGGTGAGCGGCGGCAAGGAAGTGCTGGTGCAGACCGGCACCTATATCGAATCCGCCGCCGACGTGAAGGCCCTGGTGGTGGGCGTGCAGAACGGGCGGCCCATCACCGTGGCGGACGTGGCCAAGGTGATTGATGGGCCGGATCAGCCGAGTCGTTATGTGTGGTTTGGCCTTGGTCGAGGTGCAGCTACCGTTCGCCCTGAGCCTGTCGAAGGGCGGGAAAATGGCGATGCATTCCATTCATGCTTCGACAAGCTCAGCACGAACGGAGTTGGGTGCGAGAGTCCAGCCGTGACGTTGTCTATCTCCAAGAAACCCGGCGTCAACGCCGCCGATGTGGCGGAGGCCGTCATCGCCCGGGCCGAGGGGCTCAAGGGCACGGTGATTCCCGAGGGCATTGAATTCACCGTGACCCGCAACTACGGCGAAACCGCCACGGACAAGGCGCAAAAGCTCATTGGCAAGCTGGTGTTCGCCACCTCCTTCGTCGTGCTCTTGGTGTTGTTTGCCCTGGGCAAGCGGGAGGCAGTGATCGTCGGCACGGCAGTCACCCTGACCCTGGCGGCCACCCTGTTTGCCTCCTGGGCCTGGGGCTTTACCTTGAACCGGGTGTCCCTGTTCGCGCTGATTTTTTCTATCGGCATTCTGGTGGACGACGCCATTGTGGTGGTGGAGAACATCCACCGCTGGCAGGCCCTGTACCCGGAAAAGACCCTGCTGGAGATCATCCCCGGTGCGGTGGACGAGGTGGGCGGCCCCACCATTCTGGCCACCTTCACGGTGATCGCCGCCCTGCTGCCCATGGCCTTTGTCTCGGGCTTGATGGGGCCGTATATGAGCCCCATCCCCATCAACTCCTCCATGGGCATGTTCATCTCCCTCGCCATTGCTTTTGTGGTGACGCCCTGGCTGGCGTTGAAGCTGATGAAGCACGGCCACCATGGCGGTGACGATGCCAAGGATCAGAAACTGGCGGGCAAGTTGGATGCGCTGTCCCAACGCATCATGACGCCGCTGCTGGGGGCGGCAGGCAGCGCCAACCGGCGCAAGCTCTGGCTCGGCATCGGGGCTGCCATCGTGATTTCGGTATCCCTCGGCGTGTTCAAGCTGGTGATCCTGAAAATGCTGCCCTTCGATAACAAGAGCGAATTCCAGGTGGTGCTGGACATGCCCGTGGGCACACCCCTGGAAGAAACCGCCCGGGTGCTGCGGGAAATGTCGGCGGTGCTGGCCGAGGTGGAAGAAGTGCGGGACTACCAAGCCTATGCCGGGGTAGCCAGCCCCATCAACTTCAACGGCCTGGTGCGCCAGTACTACCTGCGCAGCAACCCGGAAATGGGCGACATCCAAGTCAATCTGGTGGACAAGCACCACCGCAGTCGCAAGAGCCACGAGGTGGCCGTGTCCATCCGCGACAAGGTGCTGGCGGTGGCCAAGGCCCATGGCGGCAACGCCAAGCTGGTGGAAGTGCCTCCCGGGCCGCCGGTGCTATCGCCCATCGTGGCCGAGGTGTACGGCCCCGACTACGACGGTCAGATCACCACCGCCAAACAGGTGCGGGCGGCTTTCGAGGCCACGCCGGACATCGTTGGGGTGGATGACACCATCAGCGCTCCGGCGGACAAGGTGGTGCTGCGGGTCTCCCAGGCCAAGGCCGCCCTGGCCGGTGTGGCCCAGCGGGACATTGTGGACGTGGTGCGCATGGCGCTCTCCGGCGAGGACGTGACGCCGGTGCATGACGGGGAATCGAAGTACGAAGTGCCGGTCCATGTGGTGCTGCCCGCCGAGCGGCAGGACAACATCGACCAGCTCCTGCGCCTGCGGGTGCGGGCCAGCAGCGGCGCCTTGGTGCCGGTGTCGGAACTGGTGGAAGTGAAGAAGAGCCGCCGGGAGCAGGTGATCTATCACAAGGATCTGCTGCCCGTGGTGTACGTGACCGGCGACATGGGCGGGCGTTTGGACTCTCCCCTGTACGGCATGTTCGGGATACGCAGCAAGCTGCCCGCAGGACTGGACGAATACTTCATCCACCAACCCAAGGACCCCTACGCCGCCTACGCCCTGAAGTGGGACGGCGAGTGGCAGATCACCTACGAAACCTTCCGCGACATGGGCGCCGCCTACGCCGTGGGCCTGGTGCTGATCTATCTGCTGGTGGTGGCCCAGTTCGGCAGCTATCTGGTGCCGCTGATCATCATGGCGCCCATTCCGCTCACCATCATCGGCGTGATGCCCGGTCATGCCCTGTTCGGCGCCCAGTTCACCGCCACCTCCATGATCGGCATGATCGCCCTGGCGGGCATCATCGTGCGCAACTCCATCCTGTTGGTGGACTTCATCAATCAGCAGGTGGCCGAGGGCGTGGAGTTCGCCACGGCGGTGATGCGCTCGGCGGCCGTGCGGGCCAAACCCATCGGTCTCACCGCCCTGGCCGCCATGCTGGGGGCGCTGTTCATCCTCGACGACCCCATCTTCAACGGGCTCGCCATCAGCCTGATCTTCGGCATTCTGGTGTCCACCGTGCTGACCCTGGTGGTGATCCCGGTGCTGTATTACGCGGCCATGAGAAACCGCATCCCCCACCCCTAATCAGGAGACCTGACCATGACCGTCAATCAATTCGTCCGCATCTTCGCCGGCGCCTTCATCCTCATCTCCCTGACCCTGGCCCATGTCAACGCTCAGGCGGACATGGGCAAGCTATCCTGGCTCTGGTTCACCGCCTTCGTCGGCGCCAATCTGTTCCAGAGCGGCTTCACCAAGTTCTGCCCCCTGGAAAACATCCTGCGCAAGTTCGGCGTCAAGGACTGAGCGCGGCAAGACGCCCCATGGGGGCGTCGTTGCCGGCGGTCAGAAGGTGAGGACGATGCGGCCGTCGATCTTGCCGGCCCGCATGCGGGCGAAGATGTCGTTGATGTTTTCCAGCTTGTCGGTGCTGTAGTGGGACTTGACCTTGCCCTCGCCGGCAAAGGCCAGGGCTTCCTCCAGGTCCTTGCGGGTGCCGACGATGGAACCGCGCACGGTCTTGGCGTTGAGCACCACATCGAAAATGGACAGGTCGAAACTGCCGGGAGGCAGACCCACCAGGGACATGGTGCCCCGCTTGTGCAGCATGCCCACGGCCTGGGCGAAAGCGGTACGCGAGACGGCGGTGACCAGCACGCCGTGGGCGCCGTGCAGGGCTTTTTGCACCTCGGCCACCGGATCTTGCTGGGCGGCGTTGATGGTCATGTCGGCACCGAGGCTGCGGGCCAGGGCCAGCTTGTCGTCGGCCACGTCCACCGCTACCACGTGATAGCCCATCACCTTGGCGTATTGCACGGCCATGTGGCCGAGACCGCCGATGCCCGAAATCACCACCCAGTCGCCGGGTTTGCAATCGAGCACCTTGAGACCCTTGTACACCGTGACCCCGGCGCAGAGGATGGGTGCGGCCGGGGCGAAGTCCAGGTTGTCCGGCAGGTGGCCCACGTAGGCCGGGTCGGCCAGCACGTATTCGGCGAAGCTGCCGTTGACGGTGTAGCCGGTCATCTGCTGGTTGTCGCAGAGGGTTTCCCAGCCGGTGATGCAGTGTTCGCAATGGCCGCAGGCGGTGTGCAGCCAGGGCACACCGACCCGGTCGCCTTCCTTCAGGTAGGTCACGCCGGCGCCCACCTTGACCACGTGGCCGACGCCTTCGTGGCCGGGAATGAAGGGCGGATTGGGTTTCACCGGCCAGTCGCCGTCGGCGGCGTGCAGGTCGGTGTGGCAGACGCCGGAAGCGACGACCTTGACCAACACTTGACCGGGGGGAACTTCCGGCACGGGCACTTCCTCAATGACCAGGGGTTGGCCGAAGGCACGGACCACGGCAGCTTGCATCGTTGCACTCATTTTCATCCTCCTTGCGCTTGGCGCGCAGAACAAAGTACGAAGTACGGATGGTCTGATTCTAGGAAAACGAGGATGACCGCTTTGTGACGGAAGTCAACAGCGGAAACAGGCAAAGACAACGGGCCAACGTGCTGCGGTGCACCGGCAGGAAACGGGCGTCGGGCAGGCGTGGGAAGGGTTTGGCAGCGGGTGCCGTGTTAGACTTAACAAGGAAAAGGCGCGGGGAGGCAGCAGTTCCCACCCCGGAAAACTCGCGGTCGTCATGCGGCGGCGATGTTCTCAGGCCGAATCAATCAAAGGAGAACGGTGCAGCCGAAATCTACGGCGGCCCTCTGACGTTCAACTTACGCAGGTTGTAACCCCATGCGGATATTGCTGGCCGAGGACGACCCGATCATTGCCGACGGGTTGGTGCAGGTGCTGAAGAAGTCTGGTTATGCGGTGGATCATGTGGGCAATGGCGCCGACGCGGATACCGCCTTGCTGTCCCAGCAGTTCGATCTGCTGATCCTCGATCTCGGCTTGCCCAAGGTGCCCGGCATCGAAGTGTTGCGCCGCCTGCGCAACCGCAAGTCTCCCCTGCCGGTATTGATCCTCACCGCCCAGGATGGCGTTGAAGACCGGGTCAAGGGCCTCGACGCCGGTGCCGATGACTACCTGACCAAACCCTTCGCCCTGCCCGAGCTGGAGGCACGGGTGCGCGCCTTGACTCGCCGTGGCACGGGACAGCCGCGTCAGATCGAGGTGGGGCCGCTGGTGTACGACCAGGCGGAGCGGGTGGTCACCGCCGGCGACCAGCTCGTGGAGTTGTCGGCCCGGGAGCTGGGGGTGCTCGAAATCCTGATGCTGCGGGTGGGGCGCCTGGTGAGCAAGGAACACCTGGTGGATCATCTCTGCGGCTGGGGCGAGGAGGTCAGCACCAACGCCATCGAGGTGTACGTCCATCGCCTGCGCAAGAAACTGGAACCCCTGGGGATCCGCATCACCACCCTGAGGGGGCTCGGCTACAGTTTGGAAAAACCGGTCGAGCATGTCTGAGCAACGCCGCTTCTGGTGGTTGCACTTCGCTTTTGATTCCCTGCTCGGGGAAATCCTGCTCTGGATCTTCTCCCTGTTGTTGTTCCTCTGGGCCATCTCCATCCTGATGACCTATCAGGCCGCCAACAGCATCGCCAATCAGCCCTACGACGAACAACTGGCCAACGACGTGCGCGCGGTGGCCAAGTTGTTGAGCGTCCAGCGCGGCGCCGTGAATTTCAGCTACCAAGGTGTGGCTCGCGACCTGCTGCGGGCGGACGCCCGGGACCGGGTGTTCTATCAAGTGGTGGATGAAAAGGGCCAGATCGTCGCCGGGGATCAGGATATTCCCTGGGTGGACATTCCCGAAGGCGGCGAGCCGGAAAGCGTGCGTTACCGGGACGAGGAGATCGGCGGCGACGAGGTGCGGGTGGCCTTCGGCTACTTCCCCGTGGCGGACAGCGGGCGCGTGGTCCTGGTGCAGGTGGCGGAAACCCGCAAGAAGCGCCAGGGTTTGGCGGCCAGCATGGTGTCCGGGGTGATCGTGCCCCAGTTCGTCATCGTGCCCCTGGCGGTGCTGCTGGTCTATCTCGGCCTGGCCCGGGGCATCACGCCCCTGCAACGGCTGCAACAGGATTTGCGCCGGCGGCGCTCCTCCGATCTGAGCCCGGTCAGCACCACCGGCATCCCCGAGGAAATCCGGCCCCTGATTGAGGCCATGAATGCCGTGATGAAGCGCCTTGACGACAATCTCCATGCCCAGCGCCGCTTCATCGCCGATGCCGCCCACCAGATCAAGACCCCCCTCACCGGGCTGCGCACCCAGACCGAGATTGCCCTGCGCGAAAACGATCCCCAGGCCCTGCGCAGCATTTTGCGCAACGTGGCGTTGGGGGCGGAGCGCTTGTCCCACCTGAGCCAGCAGTTGCTCTCCCTGGCCCGGGCCGAGGCGACGACCCAGCAGGCCAGCCAGTTTGCTCCGCTGGACCTGCGGGAAGTGGCCCGTTCCGTGGCCGAGGAATGGGCGGACCGCGCCCTGGCGAAGAATCTCGACCTCGGTTACGAGGAGGATCCGCAGCCCGTGGTCATCACCGGCAGCAAGTTCCTGTTGCGGGAAATGCTGGTCAATTTGATGGACAACGCGGTGAAGTACACGCCGCCCGAGGGCCGGATCACCCTGCGGGTGAAGACTCTGCGGGACAACGCCTTGCTGCAACTGGAGGATTCCGGTCCCGGTATCCAGCCGGAAGAACGCGAATTGGTGTTCGACCGTTTTTATCGCGGCCTGTACACGGCGGAGGAGGGCAGTGGCCTCGGCCTCGCCATCGTCCGCGAGATCGCCGATCTGCACGGCGGCCAGGCCACGATGGGGGTGCCCGCGCTGCATCCCGGTACCCTGGTCACGGTTTCCTTGCCGCTGGCCGCCGCCGAGGGAGACTGATGTGACGTCCCCGCCGCCTTCCGCTTCCCCGTCGTCCGGCCAAGGTCGCGGCTGGTGGCGCGGCGGCCTTGATCGGGACCAATGGCGGGTACTGGTGGCCTCATCCCTGGGCACGGTGTTCGAGTGGTACGACTTTTATCTCTACGGCTCACTGGCCGGCATCATCAGCAAACAGTTCTTTGCCGGCGTCAATGAGACTACGGCCTTCATCTTTGCCCTGTTGGCCTTCGCCGCCGGTTTTGCCGTGCGCCCGGTGGGGGCCATCGTGTTCGGCCGCCTGGGCGACCTGATCGGGCGCAAGTACACCTTCCTGGTCACCATTTTGATTATGGGGCTGTCCACCGCCGTGGTGGGTATGCTGCCCACTTACCACCAGATCGGCATGCTGGCGCCGATCATCCTGATCACCCTGCGGCTGTTGCAGGGCCTGGCCCTGGGCGGTGAGTACGGCGGAGCGGCCACCTATGTGGCCGAGCACGCGCCGGCGGGGAAGCGGGGACTGTTCACCAGTTTCATCCAGTCCACCGCCACCGTCGGCCTGCTGCTGTCCCTGCTGGTGATCCTGGTCTGTCGTTCCTGGCTGGGCAAGGAGTTCGACGAATGGGGCTGGCGCCTGCCCTTCCTGATTTCCATCCTGCTGCTGATCGTCTCCATCTACATCCGCATGCAGTTGAACGAGTCGCCGGTGTTCCTGCGCATGAAGCATGCGGGCAAGGCCTCCCGGGCGCCCCTGACCGAGTCCTTCGCCCGTTGGGACAACCTGAAGGTGGTGATTCTGGTGATGTTCGGTGGTACGGCGGGTCAGGCGGTGGTCTGGTACACGGGCCACTTCTACGCCCTGTTCTTCCTGCTGCAAGCCCTCAAGCTCGATCCCCAGACCGCCAATCTGCTCATGGTCGGTGCCCTGGTCATCGGCACCCCCTTTTACGTGCTGTTCGGCTCCCTGTCCGACCGCATCGGCCGCAAGCCCATCATCATGATCGGCTGCATCGTGGCGGCCGCGACCTACTTCCCCATCTTCAAGGCCCTGACCGAGTATGCCAACCCGGCCATTTTCAAGGCCCAGCAATTGAACCCGGTGGTGGTGGTGGCCGATCCGGCCCAGTGCTCGGTGCAATTCGACCCGGTGGGCAAGGCCCGTTTCCTCAGCGACTGCGACATTGCCAAGGGCTGGCTGGCGAAAAAAGCCGTGCCTTACAGCTTGCGTCCCGGTCCGGTCGGCAGCCCGGCCCATATTTGGGTTGGCAGTGTCGAAGTGCCAAGCCTCGACGGCACCAAGGTGCCGCCCGAGCAGTTCAAGTACCGTTTCGCCGAATTCGACCAAGCCATGCTGAGCGCCGTGCGCCAGGCCGGCTACCCTTCCCGGGCCGACCCGGCCCAGATCAACATTCCGGTCGTGTTGGGACTCCTGAGTCTGTTGGTCATTTACGTCACCATGGTGTACGGCCCCATCGCCGCCTGGCTGGTGGAGCTGTTCCCGGCCCGCATTCGCTACACCTCCCTTTCCCTGCCCTACCACATCGGCAATGGTTGGTTCGGCGGCTTCCTGCCGACGGTGGCCTTCGCCATGGTGGCGGCCACCGGCGACATTTATTACGGTCTTTGGTATCCGGTCGTGACCGCCCTGGTCACTGCCCTGGTTGGCACCTTCTTCTTGCCGGAAACCAAGGACCGGGAAATCCACCACATCTAGGCGACCGCGTTTCGCCGCCATTCCCCCTGTTGTTTTGCTGCGTTGCAGCGGACATACCTCTGCCTCCGGGATGTTCATCTTCTTGCATCCGGCATTCGGGTTGTAAGCAACGAGTCAGAACTGATTACTAGACTCCTAAAATGTTGAGGTAACCAAACGATGTCGTTGTTGTAGTTTGGCTACCGCTACATCCAGGAATCGCGCCGGGGTTCGCCTCGGCCGGTCACCGAAGTACCAACCGGAAGGAGACATACCATGCAGGAAGACTTGGTTAAAAAAGTCCAAAGTAATCCCACCTACCAAGAGTTGAAGGCCAAGCGCACCGCCTACGGCTGGGTGCTGACCATCATCATGTTGGTGGCCTATTACGGCTACATCGCCGTGATCGCCTTCGACAAGGAACTGTTTGCCCGCAAGATCGGCGAAGGCGTTACCACCCTGGGCATTCCCGTGGGTATCGGTTTGATCGTGTTCACGGTCATCATCACCGGCTTGTACGTGCGCCGTGCCAATACCGAATTCGACGAAATGACCGCCAAGCTGCTGAAGGAGATCAAATAATGCGTCGTCTGATCCAACTCCTGGCCCCCCTCTGCCTGTGGGCGGCCACCAATCCCGTGCTCGCCGCCGCCCTAGAAGGGCAAGCGGAAAAGCAAGCCACCAACTGGACCGCCATCATCATGTTCGGCGTCTTTGTTGCCGCGACCCTCTGGATCACCAAGTGGGCCGCTGCCAAGACCAAGACCGCGGCGGACTTCTACACGGCCGGCGGCGGTATCACCGGCTTCCAAAACGGCCTGGCGATCGCCGGTGACTACATGTCCGCGGCCTCCTTCCTGGGGATTTCCGCCGCCGTGTTCGCCAACGGTTACGATGGCCTGATCTATTCCATCGGCTTCCTGGTGGGCTGGCCCATCATCATGTTCCTGATGGCGGAACGGCTGCGCAACCTCGGCAAGTTCACCTTCGCCGACGTGGCCGCCTACCGTTTCGAACAGAACCGCATCCGCTCCCTGGCGGCTTCCGGCACCCTGGTGACCGTGGCTTTCTACCTGATCGCCCAGATGGTCGGTGCCGGTCAGCTGATCAAGCTGCTGTTCGGCCTGGAATACTGGATCGCCGTGGTGATCGTGGGCGCCCTGATGATGGTCTACGTGCTCTTCGGTGGCATGACCGCCACCACCTGGGTGCAGATCATCAAGGCCGTGCTGCTGCTGTCCGGCGCTTCCTTCATGGTGTTCATGGTGCTGTCCCAGTTCGGTTTCAGCCCCGAGGCTCTGTTTGCCAAGGCCGTGTCCATCAAGACTGACGGTGCCACCAAGGCCCTGATCGCCGAGGCCGTCAAGGCCGGAGCCGATCCTGCGGCCGCGGCTGCAGGCGTCGATATGGCCAAGGCTGCCGCCAAGGGTCAGTCCATCATGGCTCCCGGCTCCTTCGTCAAGGACCCCATCTCCGCCATTTCCTTCGGCATGGCCCTGATGTTCGGTACCGCTGGTCTGCCCCACATCCTGATGCGCTTCTTCACCGTTCCCGATGCCAAGGAAGCTCGTAAGTCCGTGTTCTGGGCCACCACCTGGATCGGCTACTTCTACATGCTGACCTTCATCATCGGCTTCGGCGCCATCGTGCTGGTCTCCACCAATCCCGAGTTCCTGGATGCGGTGAAGGGCGGCCTGAAGGGCGGCGGCAATATGGCGGCTATCCACCTGGCCAACGCCGTGGGCGGCAACATCTTCCTCGGCTTCATCTCCGCCGTGGCCTTCGCCACCATCCTGGCCGTGGTTGCTGGTCTGACCCTGTCCGGTGCTTCCGCCGTGTCCCATGACCTGTACGCTTCCGTCTGGCGTCATGGCAACGTGGATAGCGCGACCGAAATGCGCGTGTCCAAGATGACCACCGTGGCGTTGGGTGTCGTGGCCGTGGTGCTGGGTATCGCCTTCGAAAAGCAGAACATCGCCTTCATGGTGTCCCTGGCCTTCGCCATCGCCGCTTCCGCCAACTTCCCCGTGCTGCTGCTGTCCATCCTGTGGCGTGGCGTGACGACCCGTGGCGCCTTCATCGGCGGTTTCCTGGGTCTGATCACCGCCGTGGTGCTGACCGTGCTGTCCGACTCGATCTGGGTTGCTGTGATGGGTAATCCCAAAGGCAGCGCGCCCTTCCCCTATACCTCTCCTGCCCTGTTCTCCATGACTGCCGGCTTTGTAGGTATCTGGCTGTTCTCCATCACGGACAACAGCGAACGGGCCAAGATCGACCGCGCCGGCTTCGAAGCCCAGCAGGTTCGTTCCGAAACCGGCATCGGTGCCGCGGCTGCTTCCGCCCACTGATGTTTTTACCGGCCGCCTTCGGGCGGTCCGGCTGCAAAAGGCCCCGGAATCCGGGGCCTTTTGTTTTTTGGGCATGGGCGACAGAACCATGCCCACTGGGTAGAATGATGGATGGTTTTCGGTCTAAGAAAACGGATCCATGCATAGTGCAAGGCGGGCTCGTGGCATTCCCGACCCGCTGGACGACCGTCACAATAAGAAGAAGCAAAAGGAGCATAATCAAAACATGCAATCGGCAGAAACCCCTTTCATGAAAGTGTGTAACGCCTTGTATAAGAAAATTAAATTGTTTCTTTGCTTGCTCTGCTTGGGAGGCTTGGCGAGCGTAGGCTGGGGTAAGGACACGCTGACCTTGGGTGTGTTTGCCTATCGCGCCAAGGACGTGTTGGAACAGCGCTACCAAGCCTTGGCCGACTACCTCGGGCAGGAACTGGGGGATGTCGATGTCAAGCTGCGGGTGCTGAGCCAGGAAGAAATCGAGCGTGCCCTAGCGGCAAAGCAGTTGGACTTGCTGCTGACCAATCCCAGCCACTATGTGCTGGTGCGCACCCAGTTCAATCTGACGGGCGCATTGGCAACCCAGATCGCCTTGGAAAATGGACAAGCCACCGAGCGGCTGGGGGGCGTCATTGTCGCCCGCAATGAAGCGGGCTCGCCCCAGGTCCTGGCCGACCTAAAGGGCAAGCACATCGCCGTGCCGGGACTCAAGTACCTGGGGGGCTATCAAACCCAGGCCTACGAACTGCGCCAAGCCGGCCTGAGCCTGCCCGGCGACGTGCGCTTCGAGGAAATGGGCAGCCACGACAACGTGGTCAAAGCGGTGTTGGATGGGCGTGCGGATGCCGGTTTCGTCCGCACCGGCATGATCGAGCAACTGACGCGGGAGGGCAAACTGGATGTCGCTCGCCTACGCATCATCAATCCCCAGCAATTTCCCGGGTTTCCCTACCTGGTGTCCACGCGGCTGTATCCCGAGTGGGCCTTCGTCGCCTTACCCCATGTGGACAGCCGTCGGGTGCGGAAGATTGCTTCCAGCCTGATGCTGCTGGAAGCCGACAGCCCCGTTTCCCTGGCCGCCGGGATCGCCGGTTTTGCCCCGCCCGCCGACTATCTGCCGGTGGAAACCATCATGCGGGAACTCAAGTCTCCGCCCTTTGACCGGGTGGAGCCGATTACCCTGGCGGATATCTGGCGCCAATATCAAATTCCGGCTGCCCTCATCCTGTTATCCCTGAGCGTCATCGCGGTTTTGATCGTCCTGCTGGTGCGGCGTAACCATCAACTACAGCAGGGCAGCCAAGCCTTGATGCAGGCGCGGCTTTCGGCCGAAACCGCCAGTCGGGCAAAGAGCGAATTTCTGGCCAACATGAGCCACGAAATCCGCACTCCCATGAACGGCGTCATGGGCATGGCCCAGCTCCTCAAGCACACGACCCTGGACAAGGAACAGCAGGAGTATGTGGACATCATTTCGGAAAGCGCCAATAGCCTGCTGACGATCCTCAACGACATTCTCGATCTGTCCAAGATCGAGGCTGGGCGCCTAGATATCGAGCAGGTGGACATGGACCTGACGGAAATCATGCAGCAGACGGTGGACCTGATGCTGCCCCGGGCCAAGGAGAAATCCCTTTCCCTGGAAAGCCGTCTGGCGCCGGACATGCCCCGCTGGGTCACGGGGGATCCGGTACGGATTCGCCAGGTGCTGCTGAACCTGGTGGGTAATGCCATCAAGTTCACCCACGACGGCAGCGTCACCATCATCGCCGGGCTGCATCAGGAGGCCGATGCGGCGCCGATGCTGTTTTTCGAGGTGAAGGACACCGGTATCGGCATTCCCGCCGACAAACTACCCGGCTTGTTTTCTCCTTTCACTCAGGCCGATAGTTCCGTCACCCGCCGTTACGGCGGTACGGGCTTGGGCTTGTCCATTTCCCGCCGCCTGGTGGAGTTGATGGGGGGCATGGTGGGGGTGGAAAGCCGTCCCGGCGTGGGCAGCGTTTTCTGGTTCCGCATCCCCTGCAAGCCGGCGGAGCCCAAGGCGAAGCACGAGGAAGTCGTCAAGAGCGCGCCGGAGAAGGGCCAGGGCAACATCCTGATGGTGGAAGACGTGCGCACCAACCAGATGATCGCCAAGGCCATGCTGACCAAGCACGGTCACCATGTGGACGTGGTCGAGAACGGCGAGCAGGCCTTGTTCAAATTGGCCCGCCACAATTACGACCTGGTGCTGATGGATTGTCAGATGCCGGTCATGGACGGCTACGAGGCCACCCGCCGCATTCGCGCCAACTATCCGGTGGTGCTGGATCCACAGATTCCCATCATCGCCATGACCGCCAGCGTCATGGCGGAGGACCAGCAACGCTGCAAGGATGCCGGCATGGACGGCTTCATCAGCAAACCGGTGGACGAGGCCGAGTTGATCCGCACCGTGGCCTCGACCCTGCAAGACGTCGCCAGCCGCCGGGCCGCCGCCCCCTAGGTTCGTTGTTGACCAGGGGAGCGTGGCCCTCTTCTGCGGGGCGGCGTTCTACAGCCGGTACTCCATCTGCAACTTGAGTTGCAGGCGCTTCGCCTGTTGGAAGGCCTCTTTCAGCACGTGTCGGTCCAGCCGGTTGAGCCGGTGGGGGTCGATGCGGTTCGCCCGGCCTTCCTCCGCGCCAGCCTCTTGGTTGCGCAAGCGCAGTTGCTGGATGAAGTAAAACCCATCCACCAGGGCACTGACATCCTCGCCCGCCATCTTGCCTTTTTTCTCCAGGGCCCGCAGTCGCTGGGCAGTGGAAGTCTCGCCGATGCCGTTGGCCAGGGCGAGGATGCGGGCCGCATCGACGAAGGGGCGGGAGCCGAAGGCCTTGAGGTCGATAGTGCGAGGATGGTCGCCGCCTTTGTCGGTCAGGAAGTTGCCGAGAAACCCCAGGGGCGGCTTGGCGCGGAAGGCGTTTTCCGCCATGAAGCGCTGGAACATGGGTTCCGAGGGGATCGCCGCCAGCAGCCATTCGCGCAGTTCCTCCGCCAGCTCGGTGTGGCCCTGGATCGGGCGGAAGTCGAAAAAAATGGTGGCGTTGAGCAGGGCCTCCGGATCGGCGCTACGCATCCAGGCCAGGAAGCGCTCCTTCCATTCGTCCAGGGAACGGCACAGGTCCGGGTTGCCGGCCATGATGTTGCCCTTGCACAAGGGAAAGCCGCAGGTATCGAGGCGGCGGTTCACTTCCTGGGCGAAAGGCAGGAAAACGTTGCGCAGGGCTTCCTCCTCCCCCGGCGGAGCGCGGAAGATGATGCCGTTATCCTGGTCGGTGGACAGGGTTTGTTCGAAGCGTCCCTCGGAACCGAAGGCGAGCCAGCACCAGTCCACCCGGGGCAAGGAAAAATCGAGGCAGGTCAGTTCCAGCAAGCGCACCGCCAGTAGGTCGTTGAGGGTGGACAGGGTTTCCGTCAATTGCTCCGCCGCCGCGCCTTCGTTCAGCATCTGACGGCCGATGCGGCGGATGTCCTCCGCTGCCGCCACCAGGCCGCCCACATCGCGCACGCCGCGTATGGCGCTGGCCATGGCTTTGGCGCCACCGCGCTGGACGTCGAGGATGTCGCTCTGGGAAACCACGCCGGCCAGGCGGTCGGCGCTGTCCACCACCACGATGTGGTGGATGCCGTGGCGGGCCAGCAGCATTTCCGCCTGGTAGGCGGTGGCACGCCAGTTGAGGGCCACCAGGGGCTGGTGGCCGAGGGTGCCGAGGACCATGCGGTCCAGGTCGAAGTCCGGCGCGGCCACCTGCTTGAGCAGGTCGCGCAAGGTGAAGATGCCCAGGGGGCGCAGGTTTTCCGGTTCCACGACGACCACGGAGCCGATGGCTTTTTCGGCCATGGTCGCCACCACTTCCCGCAGGGGCGTTTCCGGCGTGACGGAAACCGGCATCTGGCGGATGAAGTCCGCCAGGGGGCTGTGCAGATTGAGCCGTTTGCTGCGCGTTGCGGTCATGGCGAAAGCCTCCTGGCTGGGGCGGATGGAAAGCGGGAAGGAGAAGGGCTCAGTACTTGAGGCGGGCGTGCCAGCATTTTTCCGAAGCCTCCAGGGCCTGGCCCAGGGTGACGATGCCCTTGTCCGCCAGCAGGGGCAGCATGCGCAGGAATAACTGTCCCGTCATCAGGGCGTCGGCCAGGGCGTTGTGGCGTTGGCCGAGGGGAATGCCCAGGCGCTCGGCGATGGCTTCCAGCCGGTGGGACTCTTGTCCCGGATGGATCAGGGTGGACAGCAGCAGGGTATCCAGCACCGGTTGGGAGAAACGCAGGCCGCTGCGGGCTTCCTTGAGTTGCAGGAAACGCATGTCGAAGGCGGCGTTGTGGCCGATCAATACCGTGTCGGCGCAGAAGCCGTGGAAGTTCGGCAGGACGGCATCGATGCCGGGCTGGTGGCGAACCATATCGTCGGTGATGCCGTGGATGGGGATGCCCTCGGGTTTGATGGGGAAGCCCGGATTGACCAGTTGGTCGAAGGTTTCCTGGGCGATCAGGCGGCCGTTGAGCAGATGGACGGCGCCGATCTGGATGATTTCGTCCCCCTTGGACGGCTCCAGGCCGGTGGTTTCGGTATCGAAGGCGGTGCAGGCCAGGGCCGTCAGTTTCTGCTCCAGGTCCACGCCCTCGTGGTGGAAGTCGAACAGATTGAAGTCGTAGTACTCGGGACGGCTGCTGCCGGCGGTGTTGCCCGCGCGCAAGGCCTCTGCCGCCGGCGGCGCGGCCAGGGGCAGGGACAGGCGCAGGATGCGGCGGTGGGCGGCGCTGTCGTGGAGGAAGCGCAGCGTGCCGCCGTGGCGCTCCATCACCTGGCGCAGGGTCAGTGCGTCGGCGTCGCTGCCGGCCACCGGGTCCAGCTCCCAGGTGAACAGGGTTTCCGAGGACATGGGGGTGCCGCTCCAGATCAGGTCCAGACTGGCCCGGCCCGGGTCGGCGGGGTCGTCGTGGAGGGCCAGGCGCAATTCCCGCAATTCGTACTGGTCCTCCAGGCGTTGGGCGAGGAAGACCACGGCCTCGATCAGGGCGTAGCTGTCGGCCTGGACCCACAGCGGCTCGGCCACCGGCTCGGGCTTCAGGCTCAGGCTGGTATGGGCGGCCAGGCCCTGGACCAGGGCGGCGACCAGGTCGGCGGCGGGAATGTCCTCCAGGGGCCAGGGGCTTTTCAGGGTGTCCATCAGGGCCAGGGCGTCCCGGTCGAACTGGGCCTGGATATCGGCCAGGGCGCGCTTGAGGGCGCCGTCGCCGCCTTCCGCCATGTGCCCCAACTGGCTGCGCTGTCCGGCGGTCAGGGTGTGGAAGGCGTGGTTGCGCTGGACGTCCCGCTCGAAGCGGCGGGTGATGTCCTCCACCGTCAGTACGTAGCCGCTGATGGCGGCGGGCGCGGTGTCGCCGCCGGCCAGTACCGGCGCCATGTGCAGGTGCAGGAGGCGGCCTTCGCGCAAGGTGATGACGAAGTGGGTGACGGGATGCAGGTTGCCGCCGCGCAGGCGTTGTTCGATCAGGGCGAGGCCGTGGGCCAGGCGCTTGCGGTCCAGCAGGGCGTAAATGGATCGGCCCAGGGCCAGGGTCGGGCAGGCGGCCCCGGTGGGCAGGCCGACGCCGAACTGGCTGCGGGCCCGTTGGTTGTAGAGCAGGATGCGGCCATCCAGATTGCAGACGATGACGCCCATGGCCAGTTCGGACATCAGGGCCGCCAGGCGATTGCGCTCGCTTTCGACGCTGGACTTGGCCGCGGCGATCTGCTGTTCCACGTCGAGCAGCAGGCTGTCCCGCTGTTGGGCCAGTTCGTTGGCGGCCCGGGCCAGTTCCTGCACTTCCGGCGGGCCTTCGGGCGTGACGCGGAAATCCCGGTTGGCCCCCAGCATCAGGCGCAGGTGTTCGGCCATGCGATGCAGGCCGGTGACGTACTGTTCAAACAGGTGGCGCAACAGGGCGGCGCCCACCGCGAAGCCGGCCATGGTGAGCACGACGCCGATGGGCATGCGGTGCTGGAGCACCTGGATCAGGGTCTGCCGTTCCTCCGCCGGCATGTCCAGCAGGAGGACGGTGGCGGTGAGCAAGAAGGGCCCCGTCATCAGGAAGCCCAGTAGGATCAACGCCAGCCAGAAACGTCGGCGGGCGGTGAGGCCGTTCAAGATTGTGCCCATACGGGTCTCGTCTCCTCCATGTGTCTTCGGAACCGCCGTCGGCCTGGAGGCCGTTTCTCTTGCGGTATCGGTGACGGCCCCTCTGCGGAGGCCGCCCTTTCCGTCGGGACGAGGGGGATTATCCGACGATTTCCGTCAAAGCGGCCACCAGGGCGGCACATTGCGCCTCGTCGCCGACGGTGATGCGCAAATACTGGTCGATCCGTGGCTTGGCGAAGTGGCGCACGATGATGCTGCGTTCCCGCAGCAGTCGTGCCAGATCCGCCGCATCCCGGCCGGGATGGCGGGCGAAGACAAAGTTGGCGGCGGAGGGCAGCACCTCGAAGCCGAGGCGCTGCAGGTGGGCGGTCAGTGCGTCGCGGCTGGCCATGACCCGGCGCCGGGTGGCGTCGAAATATTCCCTGTCTTCCAGGGCGGCTGTGGCGCCGGCCAGGGCGAGGCGGTCCAGGGGGTAGGAATTGAAGCTGTCCTTGACCCGCTCCAGGCCCTCGATCAACTCGGCGGCGCCGAGCGCGAAGCCGACCCGCAGTCCGGCCAGGGAGCGGGACTTGGACAGGGTTTGCACCACCAGCAGGTTCGGATGGCGGGCGATCAAGCCGGCGGCACTGGGAATGGCGTCGCCGCCGAAGTCCACGTAGGCCTCGTCCACCACCACCACCGAGTCGGGATTGGCGGTGAGGATGGCCTCCACCTGGTCCAAGCCGAGCAGGATGCCGGTGGGGGCGTTGGGATTGGGAAAGATGATGCCGCCGTTGGGGGCGGCATAGTCCTCCGCCCGCAGGCGGAATTGCCCATCCAGGGGCACGGCCCGGTAATCGATGCCGTAGAGGCCGCAATAGACCGGATAAAAGCTGTAGGTGATGTCAGGGAACAGGATGGGGCGCGGGTGCTTGAGCAGGGCGAGGAAGACGTGGGCCAGCACCTCGTCGGAACCGTTACCGACAAAGACATTGTTCTTTGCCAGGCCATGGAAGGCCGCCACGGCCTGTTTGAGCTTGTCGCCGCTGGGATCGGGATAGAGGCGCAGGCCGTCGCCCAGTTCCGCCTGCATCGCGGCGATGGCCCGGGGCGAGGGGCCGTAGGGGTTTTCGTTGGTGTTGAGCTTGACCAGATTGGCCAGTTTGGGCTGCTCCCCAGGGACGTAGGGAGTCAGGGTTTGGACGGTTTGGCTCCAGAAGCGGCTCATGGGACGTTGTGCGGGTCGGCAGGAAGGGGCGCCGCCAGGGCGCGGAAAGCGGGCGCCAGGGCGCGCGGCGAGAGGCCAAAATGGTATCATGCAGCCGCTTTCAGCCCTCATTTTCCCCAGCCATGCGGCAAGCCGAAATTTCTCGCAACACCCTCGAAACCCAGGTGTCCGTCCGTCTCGACTTGGACGGCTCGGGCAAGTCCGATCTCTCTTCCGGTGTCGGTTTTCTCGACCACATGCTGGACCAGATCGCCCGCCACGGCATGATCGACCTGACGGTGAAGGCGACCGGGGATTTGCACATCGACGCCCACCACACCGTGGAAGACATCGGCATCACCCTCGGCCAGGCCCTGGCCAAGGCCCTGGGCGACAAGAAGGGCCTGCTGCGCTACGGCCACGCCTACGTGCCCCTGGACGAGGCTCTGTCGCGGGTGGTGGTGGATCTGTCCGGACGTCCCGGCCTCGATTTCAACGTGCCCTTCACCCGTGCCGCCATCGGCGAGTTCGACGTGGATTTGGTGCGGGAATTCTTCCAGGGCCTGGTGAACCACGCCGCCATTACCGTGCACATCGACAACCTGAAGGGGGAAAACGCCCACCATCAGGCCGAGACCGTGTTCAAGGCCTTCGGCCGTGCCCTGCGCATGGCGGTTTCGGCCGACTCCCGTTCCAGCGGTATCCCCTCCACCAAGGGCACCCTCTAACAACCCCTTACTCGTCGAGCACGACCATGAGCACTGTCGCCGTCGTTGATTACGGCATGGGTAACCTGCGTTCCGTGGCCAAGGCCCTGGAGCATGTCGCGCCCGCGTCACAGGTCATCGTTACCGCCGATCCGGCCGTCGTCGCCAGCGCCCAGCGGGTGGTGGTTCCGGGCCAGGGCGCCTTGCCCGATTGCATGGCGCAACTGACCAGCCGTGGACTCAAGGAGGCGGTGATCCGCGCCGCCGCGGAAAAGCCTTTCCTCGGCATCTGCGTTGGCCTGCAAATGCTGTTCGACCATGGCGAGGAGGGCGATGTGCCCGGCCTCGGCATCCTGGCCGGACAAGTGCCCCGGTTTCCTCGGGGTGGGGTGATGGTGGCGGCCGACGGCAGCCCCCTCAAGGTGCCCCACATGGGCTGGAACGAAGTGCACCAGGCCAAGCCCCATCCGCTCTGGCAAGACATCGCCGACGACGCCCGCTTTTACTTCGTGCACAGCTATTACGTGGCGCCGACGGACCCGGCCCTGACCCTGGGCACCACCCGCTATGGCATCGCCTTTACCAGTGCGGTGGCTCGGGATAACATCGCCGCTGTTCAATTCCATCCGGAAAAAAGCGCCCAGTCCGGTTTGCAGTTGTTACGCAACTTCATGCAGTGGAACCCCTGATCCCAACCTCCGTCCCCCTTTCCCGCGAATTTCACGCCCCTTCGACGCTTATGCTGCTCATACCCGCTATTGACCTGAAAGACGGACATTGTGTGCGCCTCAAACAGGGCGATATGGACGATGCCACCGTGTTTTCCGACGACCCTGCCGCCATGGCCCGCCATTGGATCGATCAGGGTGCCCGCCGACTCCATCTGGTGGACTTGAACGGCGCCTTCGCCGGCAAGCCGAAGAACGAGTCCGCCATCAAGGCCATTCTCCAGGAGGTCGGCGACGAGATTCCCGTCCAGCTGGGCGGCGGCATCCGCGACCTGGATACCATCGAGCGCTGCCTCGACAACGGCCTCACTTATGTGATCATCGGCACCGCAGCGGTGAAGAACCCCGGTTTCCTGCACGACGCCTGCTCCGCCTTTCCCGGCCACGTCATCGTCGGTCTCGATGCCAAGGACGGCAAGGTGGCGGTGGATGGCTGGTCCAAGCTCACCGGCCACGACGTGATCGACCTGGCCAAGAAGTTCGAGGACTACGGCGTCGAGGGCGTGATCTATACCGACATCGGCCGCGACGGCATGCTGACAGGCGTGAACATCGAGGCCACGGTCAAGCTGGCCCAGGCCCTGCGCATTCCCGTCATCGCCTCCGGCGGCATCGGCAGCCTGGCCGACGTGAAGGCCCTGTGCGCGGTGGAGGACGAGGGCATCACCGGTGCCATCACCGGACGCGCCATCTACGAAGGCAAGCTGGATTTCGCCAAGGCCCAGGCCGAGGCGGACAAGCTCAGCGCCAAGAAGTAATTCATGCTGGCCAAGCGCATCATCCCCTGTCTCGACGTCAACGCCGGCCGCGTGGTCAAGGGCGTCAATTTCGTCGAGCTGCGGGACGCCGGCGACCCGGTGGAAATCGCCCGCCGCTATGACGAGCAGGGCGCCGACGAAATCACCTTCCTCGACATCACCGCCAGTTCCGACGAGCGGGACATCATCCTGCACATCGTCGAGGCCTGTGCCGAGCAGGTGTTCATTCCCCTCACCGTGGGTGGCGGGGTGCGCTGCGTGGACGACGTGCGCCGCCTGCTCAACGCCGGCGCCGACAAGGTGAGCATGAACACCGCCGCGGTGACCAACCCCCAGTTGGTGGCGGATGCCTCCGGCAAGGTGGGCAGCCAGTGCATCGTGGTGGCCATCGACGCCAAGCAGACCAGTCCCGGCAAGTGGGAAGTGTTCACCCACGGTGGCCGCAAGAACGTGGGCCTGGACGCCATCGCATGGGCGAAGCAGGTGGAATCCCTCGGTGCTGGTGAAATCCTGCTCACCAGCATGGACCGGGACGGCACCAAGGCCGGTTTCGACCTGGCCCTGACCCGGGCCGTGTCCGAGGCGGTGAACATTCCCGTCATCGCCTCCGGCGGTGTCGGCAACTTGCAGCATCTGGCCGATGGCGTCAGTCAAGGCAAGGCCGATGCGGTGCTGGCCGCCAGCATCTTCCACTATGGCGAATACACCGTGCGCCAGGCCAAGGAATACATGCAGCAGCGCGGCATCGAGGTCCGTCTCTGATGTCCCTCTGGCTGAACGAAATCAAGTGGGACGAACACGGCCTGGTGCCGGTGATCGCCCAGGATGCGGCCAGCGGCGAAGTGCTCATGTTCGCCTGGATGAACCGCGAGGCCCTGGCCAAGACCGCCGAGCTGGGCGAGGCCGTTTATTGGTCCCGTTCCCGCCGCAAGCTGTGGCACAAGGGCGAGGAATCCGGCCACGTGCAGAAAGTGGTGGAAATCCGCAAGGATTGCGACGACGACGTGATCCTGCTCAAGGTGGAGCAGGGGGGTGGCATCGCCTGTCACACCGGCCGCCGCAGCTGTTTTTTCAACCGCCTGGAAACCGATCAGTGGCAGGCGGTGGATCCCGTACTCAAAGATCCCAAGGAGATCTACAAGTGAGCCGCCGCTGGGCCGCCATGAGATTGCACAGGGGGCGGTCGGGCGTTTTCTTTGGAGCGGGCCTGGCCCGCGAATACCCGTCGCCTCTTTCCGTGGGAAAGAGCATGGGAGAAAGGCCGTAAAAATGATCGACATGGAAGTGCTGCACCGCCTCCAGGCCACCCTGCTTGAACGCAAGGGCGCCGCGCCGGATTCTTCCTACGTGGCCGGGCTTTACGCCAAGGGTACCGACACCATCTGCAAGAAGGTGGCCGAGGAAGCGGCGGAGACCATCATGGCCGCCAAGGATGGCGACCGTCTGCACCTGGTGCGGGAAACCTGCGACCTGTGGTTCCACAGCATGGTCCTGCTGGCCCACATGGGCATCGGCGTGGACGACGTGCTGGTGGAGTTCCGCCGCCGGGAAGGCATTTCCGGCATCGACGAAAAGAAGAGCCGGAGCCAGTAAGTGAGCGACTGCATCTTCTGCCGTATTGCCAAGGGCGAGATCCCCAGCCGAAAGATCTACGAGGATAACGATATCTTCGCTTTTCATGACATCAATCCCCAGCGCCCGGTACACTTCCTGGTGATTCCCAAGCAGCACCTGGCCAGCCTCGACGAGGCGCGGCCGGAGCATCAGGAACTGCTGGGCAAGATGCTGGTCAAGGCAGGTGAACTGGCCCGCAGCGTCGGGCTGACGGACGGTTTCCGCACCCTGATCAATACCGGCCGCATCGGTGGGCAGGAGGTGTTCCACCTGCACATCCACATCCTGGGCGGCCCCGAGCCCGTCGGACCCATGGTGGTCCGCTAACCCCATTCAAAGGAGAACGACATGGGCAGTTTCAGCATTACGCATTGGTTGATCGTGCTGGTCATCGTGGTGTTGATTTTCGGCACCAAGAAACTGGCCAACATCGGCAAGGACCTGGGCAGTGCCGTCAAGGGTTTCAAGGAAGGCGTCAAGGAAGGCAACAACAGCGATGCCCCGCGCGAACCCGAGCAGGTCACCGGTCGCACCATCGACGTGGAAGTGAAGGAAAAGACCAAGTCCTGAGTGGCTTGGCGCAGTCCGGATGTTCGACATCGGTTTTTCCGAATTGATGGTGATCGCGGTGGTCGCCCTGGTGGTGATCGGCCCCGAGCGCCTGCCGGCCGTCGCCCGCACCGTGGGCGGCCTGCTGGGGCGCGCCCAGCGTTATTTCAACAGCGTCAAGGCCGAGGTGAACCGGGAGTTGCAGCTGGAGGAACTCAAGCGCATCCAGCAGGAAACCTACGACCGGGTCATGGCCATGGAAACTGAGGTCAAGACCGAGTTGGCGCGCCTGGAAACCGATGTCCATTCCGCCGCGACCGCCCTGGACGATCCTGCGCCCGCGCCCGTGGCAACGGTCGCTGCGGCTGATACGGCCGACCTTGCCTTGCCTGCGGCCGCTGCCACTCAATCCGTGGGCGAGTCGATGGTCGTGCCGACCGTGACCTCCGCTGCCCCGAGCGAAGCCCCGGCCGTCGCTGCGGGCCAGGCCGACCTATTCGCCGAATCCCATCCCCCCGCGTCGGCCGAGTCCCCCGCGAGCAAGGCCTGATCATGGCTGAATCCGATAGCATCCAGGAGACCTTTGTCTCCCACCTGATCGAGCTGCGCCAGCGCCTGATGAAGGCCATGGGCGCCGTGTTGTTGCTGTTCCTCGCCATGATGCCCTGGTCCGGCAAGATCTACGACTTGTTGGCCCAGCCCATGATCGCCACCCTGCCGCCGGGCACCAAGATGATTGCCACGGGGGTGGTGACGCCCTTCCTGGTGCCCCTCAAGGTGACACTGTTGGTGGCCTTCGTCATTGCCCTGCCCATCGTGCTCTACCAGGCTTGGGCCTTCGTCGCGCCCGGCCTGTACGCCCACGAAAAGAAGCTGGTGTTGCCGGTGATCGTCGCCACCACCGCCCTGTTTCTGGCCGGCATGTCCTTCTGCTATTTCTTCGTCTTCAACACGGTGTTCAAGTTCATCGCCGAGGTGTCGCCCAGCAGCATCACCCCGGCGCCGGACATCGAGCAGTACCTGTCCTTCGTCATGACCATGTTCGTCGCCTTCGGCACTACCTTCGAGGTGCCGGTGATCGTGGTCTTGCTGGTACGTTTTGGCGTGGTCCAGCTGCAAAAGCTGAGGGAGATGCGTCCCTACGCCGTGGTGGGCGCCTTCGTCATTTCCGCCGTGGTGACGCCGCCCGACGTGACGTCACAAGTCATGCTGGCGGTGCCCATGTGTCTGCTGTTCGAGCTGGGCCTGTTCTGCGCCCGCTTCGTGGCGCCCAAGACCACCGCCCTGACCGAAACCAGCGCCTCCTAGTCCCGGGCTTTCAGCCCTGGGAAGGCTTGGGGCGCTTGCCCACGGTGACGCTCACGTCCGCTTCCCGATTTTCCCGCCGCAGGTGGAAGGTGCCGGTCTGACCGGGCTCCAGGCCGGCGATCAGTTCCAGCAGGGACTGGGCGTCCCTCACCGGTTTGCCATTGATGGACAGGAGCACGTCGCCGGGCTTGATGCCAGCCTTGTCGGCGGGGCTGCCGCGCATGATGCCGGCGATCAGGGCACCGTTGGTGTTGGGCAGGCGGAAGGACTCGGCCAGTTCGGGGGTGATCTCCTGGATTTCCACGCCGACCCAGCCCCGGGTCACCGCCCCGTTCTTGATGATCTGATCGAGCACGCTGCGGGCCAGGGAGGCGGGAATGGCGAAACCGATGCCCATGGAACCGCCGCTCTGGGAATAGATGGCGGTGTTGATGCCCACCAGATTGCCATTGCTGTCTACCAGGGCGCCGCCGGAGTTGCCGGGGTTGATGGCGGCGTCGGTCTGGATGAAGTTCTCGAAGGTGTTGATGCCCAAGTGGCTGCGGCCCAGGGCGGAAACGATGCCGGAGGTGACGGTCTGGCCGACGCCGAAGGGGTTGCCGATGGCCAGCACCACGTCGCCCACGCGCAGGGCGTCGGAGTTGGCAAAGGTGATCACGGGCAGCTTTTCCGGGGCGGCGATGCGCACCACGGCCAGATCGGATTCGGGGTCGGTGCCCACCACCTTGGCCTTGAGCTTGCGGCCGTCGTTGAGGGCCACCTCGATGGCATCGGCCCCTTCGACCACGTGGTTGTTGGTCAGGATGTAGCCCTCGGCGTTGACGATGACGCCGCTGCCCAGGCCGGCCCGGCGCTGGGTTTCCTCGCCGCCCCGGTCGCCGAAGAAGTGGCGGAACAGCGGGTCGTTGAACAGGGGGTTGCGCGGCGTGCGGACTTCCTGGGAGGTGTAGATGTGCACCACCGCCGGCAGGGCCTTGCGCGCGGCGTCGGCATAGCTGGCAACGCGCCGGCTATCGGCGCCGCTATCGCCGGCTTCCTGCACGGTAACGACGCCGGTGGCGCTATCCCGGTGCAGCCATTCGGGCTTGAGGGTCTGGACGGTGAAGAGGGCGGCGATGCAGACCGTCACCGTCTGTGCGAAGATCAACCAAAGTCGTTTCATAGTGGGGATGGATGTGATGCAGCGCAATGAGTTGTGCAGTTATCTGGACGCCTTGTTGGAGGCGGGCCGTTTTCGCGATTATTGCCCAAACGGCCTACAGGTGGAAGGTCGGGGGGAAGTCGGCAAAATCGTCTGCGGCGTCACCGCCAGCCAGGCCTTGCTCGATGCCGCGGTTGCCGCCGGGGCCGATGCCGTGCTGGTGCACCATGGCTGGTTCTGGAAGGGCGAGGACAGCCGCGTCACGGGGCTGCGCAAGTCCCGCCTGGGGACCCTGCTGCGCCATGACATCAACCTGATCGCCTACCACCTGCCCCTGGATGCCCATCCCGAACTGGGCAACAACGCCCAATGGGGTGCCCTGGCCGTTTGGCAGGTGGAGGGACGCTTTGCCGACCAGGACATCGGCTTCCTTGGCCGCCCCACATCGACGCAAAGCGCCGCGGACGTGGCAGATCATTTGCAGCGGGTCCTGGCGCGCCAACCCCTGCTGGTGGGCGACGGCACGCGGCCGGTACGGCGCATCGCCTGGTGTTCCGGCGGTGCCCAGGGTTATTTCGAACAGGCCATTGCCGCCGGCGCGGACGTGTACGTGAGCGGCGAGATTTCCGAACAGACCACCCACCTGGCACGGGAATCCGGCGTGCCCTACATTGCCGCCGGCCACCACGCCACGGAACGCTACGGCGTCCAGGCCCTGGCCCGCCACCTGACGGCGGCCTGCGGCCTGGACTGCACCTACGTGGAGGTGGACAACCCGGCTTGACCGGGACGGCTCACGCCTTCAGTCGGTCGCGGAACAGTTCCCGCAACTTGCGGGTCTTGGGGCCCACCACGTATTGGCAGTAGGGTTGTTCCGGATTGCGGGAGAAATAGCGCTGGTGGTATTCCTCGGCGGGCCAGAAGGGCGCTGCCGGCACCAGTTCGGTCACCACCGGGGCTTGCCAGGTGCCCGACGCTTCCAGTTCGGCGATGAGTCGGCGGGCGATGGTTTCCTGTTCTGAATTCTGGAACTGGATCACCGAACGGTACTGGCTGCCCACGTCGTCCCCCTGGCGGTTCAGGGTGGTGGGGTCGTGGATGGCGAAAAAGGCCAGCAACAGGGTGCGGTAGTCGATGACGGCCGGATCAAAGGCGATCCGCACCACCTCCGCATGACCGCTATGGCCGCTGCACACGCTGCGGTAATCCGGGTGATCGAGGGCGCCGCCGCTGTAGCCGGAAACCACCGAGGCCACGCCTTGCAACTGGCTCAGGGCAGCCTCCAGGCACCAGAAGCAACCGCCGCCGAGGACCGCTATTTCCTGGGCTGGGGATGTCGGGTCAACCATGGTTCGCCTCCGTTTTGTCGTTCCCGCGAGGGCGCCATTATGCTCCCGGCAAGTCGGTGGCGGCACGGCAACGGCAGACTTGGCTATCATTCGAGGGTTTCAGGGTTCCGTTTCGAGTGGGAGCCCGCGTCATTCCCGGAGCCCCTATGACCCCCAGCCAGTTGTTCGACCACCATCTGCCCCTGTTGCGACAGGCGCTAGCGGCGGTGGGCAACCGGGTCTATTGGACGCCCTTCACCGAGAACCCCGCTGCCCTTGATGAAGCAAGCCTGGCGGCGGGCAAGGCGGCCTTCCAGGCCTACCGCGATGCCTCTTTCTATCTGGACCAACCGGGGGTGGTGGGGCGCAACGGGCGCGAGGTGTCGCCCTACGGCTTCGTCCTCAACGTCTCCTATCCCGTCTGTAATCCCGATGCCCTGATCCTGGCCGCCCGCGGCGCCCTGGTACCTTGGGTCAAGGCGGGTCCCGAGGCGCGGGTGGGCGTCTGCATCGAAATCCTCAAGCGCCTGGAAGCCCATGGCGTGGAACTGGCCCAGGCGGCCATGCACACCACCGGCCAGTCCTTCAGCTTCGCCTATCAGTTTTCCGTGGCCCAGGCCCTGGACCGGGGCCTGGAGGCGGTTGCCTGCGCCTATCGGGAAATGAAGCAGGTGCCTGGCCGTTCCACGTGGACCCGCGGCAATCGGCATGGCGCCATCGCCATGGACAAGACCTTCACCCCCGTGCCGCGGGGGATGGGGCTGGTGGTGGCCTGTTCCGTGTCCCCCACCTGGAACGCCTTCCCCGGCATTTTCGCCAACCTGGCCACGGGCAACCCGGTCATGGTCAAACCCCATCCGGAGGTGATCCTGCCCCTGGCCATCACCGTCGCCACGGCCCGGGGCGTGCTCAAGGAGGCGGGTTTCGATCCCGACCTGATCAGCCTGCTGGTGGACGACGAAACCGGCACCATGGCGCGCATCGCCGCCCTCAAGACCGAGGTCCGGCTAATCGACTACACCGGCGGTCGCTTGCAGGGCCAGTGGCTGGAAGAGAATGCCCACCAGGCGGTGTTGTTCGCACAAAAGTCCAGCCTCAACTGCGTGGTGGTGGATGGCACGGACGACTATCGCGGCCTGCTGCGCAACCTGACCCTGACCCTGTGCCTCAATTCCGGCCAGTTGGGCGCCACGCCGCGCTTGATCCTGACGACGCGGGAGGGGGTGAAAACGCCCCAGGGCATCGTCTCCTCCGAGCAGTTCGGCCGGGATCTGGCCCTGGCTTTGGGGCGCTTCTGCGATGAGGGCGAACGGGCCCTGGACGTGCTCGGTTGCCTGCGCAGCGAACGCCTGCTGAAAACCCTGGCCCTGGCTCGTCAGGCCGGCGAGGTGCTGCGGGATTCCGCGCCCCTGGAGCACCCGCAGTGGCCCCAGGCCCGCGTCCATAGTCCGATGCTGGTGAAAATCGGCAGCCGCGACGGCCGCCCCCTGGAAGGGGAGCCCTTCGGTCCGGTCTGTTTTCTCACCGAAGCGGCCACCACGGCCGAGGCCCTCGTCCTGGCGGAAAAGGTCATGGAACACCACGGCGCCCTGGCGTTCGGGCTCCATTCGCTCAATCCCCATTTCCAGGCCCTGGCCGAGGACGTTTCCTTGCGCCTGGGGGTGCCCCTGCACCTGAATTTGACCGGGAAGGTGTTGATGAACCAGTACGCCGCCTATGCCGACTTTTACGGCACCGGGGCCAATCCGGGGGCCAATTGCAGTTTCACCGATTCCGCCTTCGTTTCCCGCCGCTTTTTCCTCGTCCAGACCCAGCGCCCGGCGGCTTGAAACGGCCTAGCCGCCGCCGTCTCCCTGTTTGCGTAAGCAAGTCGTAAGTGGTTGAGGTAAGAGTTTTATTCTTCTGAATGGGTTATCATTGACGACCCGCTCAAAAACGGCGGCACGGTCAGAATCCAAAGGCGATGCGCTCCCGTTCGGCTCCATAAGGGCCTGCATCGTTCCGCTTCGGTCCGTATCAAAAATCTCAACGCACCTTACAGCAAGGAAGACGCATGAAGATCCATGAGTATCAGGGCAAGGAAATCCTGAAGAAATTCGGCGTGGCGGTCCCGCGCGGCATTCCCGCCTTCACCGTCGAAGAGGCGGTCGAGGCTGCCAAGCAGCTGGGCGGCCCGGTTTGGGTGGTCAAGGCCCAGATTCACGCGGGCGGTCGCGGCAAGGGCGGTGGCGTGAAGGTCGCCAAGTCCCTCGACGACGTGAAAACGCTGGCCGGCCAGATTCTCGGCATGCAGCTGAAGACCCACCAGACCGGCCCGGAAGGCCAGAAGGTGCGTCGTCTGTACATCGAAGATGGCGCAGACATCCAGAAGGAATACTACATTTCCCTGGTGACCGACCGTGCTTCCCAAAAGGTGGCTTTCATTGCCTCCAGCGAAGGCGGTATGGACATTGAGGAAGTGGCTCACAGCACTCCCGAAAAGATCGTCAAGATCTTCATCGATCCCCTGGCTGGCGTGACCGACGCCCAAGCCAAGGAACTGGCCAAGGGCATCACCCTGCCGGAAGACTCCGTGCCCCAGTTCGTCGACCTGTGCAAGAAGCTCTACACCTGCTACATGGAAACCGACGCTTCCCTGGTCGAAATCAACCCCCTGAACCGTGACAGCAAGGGCAACATCATCGCCCTCGACGCCAAGTTCAACTTCGATTCCAACGCCCTGTTCCGTCATCCCGAAATCGTCGCCCTGCGTGACCTGGACGAAGAAGACGCCGACGAAATCGAAGCTTCCAAGTTTGATCTGGCCTACATCTCCCTCGACGGCAACATCGGCTGTCTGGTGAACGGCGCTGGTTTGGCCATGGCCACCATGGACACCATCAAGCTGTTCGGCGCCGAGCCCGCCAACTTCCTCGACGTGGGCGGCGGTGCCACTACCGAGAAGGTGACCGAAGCCTTCAAGATCATGCTCAAGAATCCCAAGGTCAAGGGCATTCTGGTGAATATCTTCGGCGGCATCATGAAATGCGACACCATCGCCACCGGCGTGGTGACTGCTGCGCGTGAAGTCAAACTGTCCGTACCCCTGGTGGTGCGCATGAAGGGCACCAACGAAGACCTGGGCAAGCAGATCCTGAAAGACTCCGGTCTGCCCATCATCTCTGCCGACAGCATGGCAGAGGCCGCTCAGAAGATCGTCGCCGCCGTCAAGTAAGGGGAAGAAGAATGTCCATCTACATCAACAAAGACACCAAGGTCATCACCCAGGGCATCACGGGCAAGACCGGTCAGTTCCACACCGAGAAGTGCCAGGAATACGCCAACGGCAAGAACTGCTTCGTGGCTGGCGTGAACCCCAAGAAGGCTGGCGAAAAGATTTTTGATATTCCCATCTTCGGTTCCGTCAAGGATGCCGCCAAGGAAACCGGCGCCACCGTCTCCGTCATCTACGTGCCCCCCGCCGGCGCCGCTGCCGCCATCTGGGAAGCCGTGGAAGCCGATCTGGACCTGGCCATCTGCATCACCGAAGGCATCCCCGTCCGCGACATGCTGGAAGTGCGCAACAAGATGAAGGCCAAGGAAGCCGCCGGTGGCAAGAAGACCCTGCTGCTGGGCCCCAACTGCCCCGGCCTGATCACCCCCGATGAAATCAAGATCGGCATCATGCCCGGTCACATCCACCGCAAGGGTCGCATCGGCGTGGTTTCCCGCTCCGGCACCCTGACTTACGAAGCCGTGGCCCAGCTGACCGAAATCGGTCTCGGCCAGTCTTCCGCCGTTGGTATCGGTGGCGACCCCATCAACGGTCTGAAGCACATCGACGTGATGAAGGCCTTCAACGACGACCCCGAAACCGACGCCGTGATCATGATCGGTGAAATCGGTGGCCCCGACGAAGCCGAAGCCGCCCTGTGGTGCAAGGCCAACATGAAGAAGCCCGTGGTCGGCTTCATCGCAGGCGTGACCGCCCCTCCGGGCAAGCGCATGGGCCATGCTGGCGCCTTGATCTCCGGCGGTGCCGACACGGCCGATGCCAAGCTCGCCATCATGGAAGAGTGTGGTTTCAAGGTGACCCGCAACCCGTCCGAAATGGGCAAGTTGCTCAAGGCCCTGCTGTAATCTCCCTTAATCGGGTATAAAACCGCGTCGGCGTCAGCCGGCGCGGTTTTTTTATTTTCGTCCTCGGTATTTATGGATCTGGTTTCCTCTGCCTTCTGGCTGTCGGTTTTTCAAATCATCGTCATCGATTTGCTGCTCTCCGGCGACAACGCCGTGGTGATCGCCATGGCCTGCCGCAACCTGCCGCCCCAGCAGCGCAAGCAGGGCATCCTCTGGGGCGTAGTGGGCGCCGTGGGCCTGCGCCTGGCATTGACGGCCCTGGCCGCCACCTTGCTGGGGCTGCCCTATCTCAAGATCATCGGTGCGCTGTTGCTGTTGTGGATCGGCACCAAGTTGATGTTGCCCGAGGACGAGGAGGGACATGACATCGAGGGCTCCTCCCGCCTGATCGGTGCCGTCAAGACCATCATCGTCGCCGACTTCGTCATGAGCCTGGACAACGTCATCGCCGTTGCGGCGGCGGCCCACGATTCCCTCTGGCTGCTGCTGTTCGGCCTGGCCGTGAGCATTCCCCTGATCATTTTTTCCAGCCAGTTGGTGCTGCATCTGATGGAACGCTTCCCGGTGGTCGTGACCCTGGGCGCCGCGCTGCTGGGCTATGTGGCGGGGGACATGCTGGTGGCCGATCCCCTGCTGACCGGCCGTTTGCCGGCGGGTCATGGCGTGCATTGGCTGGCCGGTGTGCTGGGAGCCTTGCTGGTGGTGGCGACGGGAACCCTGTTGTCCCGCCGCGCCCGGGCGGAGAGCGACCGGACCGTATTGTGACGGCCGGGGCCTGCTAGGGCTGCTGCTCCGGCGCCGTCATGGCGTGGCTTTCATCCGGGTGGCTGGCCCGCACCAAGAGGATGTCGTCCAGGCTGTCGATGAAGGCCTGCACCACTTGCGGATCGAAGTGGCTGCCGGCGTGGGTGCGCAAATAATCCACCGCCTGCTCCACCGGCCAGGCTTCTTTGTAGGGGCGACGGCTGGTCAGAGCATCGAAAACGTCCGCCACGGCACAGATGCGACCGGCCAGGGGAATTTCCTCGCCCTTCAGTCCCCGCGGGTAACCGCTGCCGTCCCATTTTTCGTGATGGGTCAGGGCGACGGTCTTGGCCTGGGTCAGCAGTTCCGACGAATGGCCGTCGAGCAGGGTGTAGCCGATCCATGAGTGGTTTTTCATCTGCTCGAATTCCTCCGGGGTCAGCTTGCCCGGCTTGAGCAGGATGCTGTCTGGAATGCCGACCTTGCCCACGTCGTGCATCGGGGAGATGGCCAGCAGCATTTGCGCCGCCTCGTCGCTGAGGCCAAGTTTTTTGGCCAGGATCATGCAGTAGCGACTCATCCGCACCACGTGGGCGCCGGTTTCCGTGTCGCGGAATTCCGCCGCCTGGCCCAGGCGGCTGAGGAGTTCCATCTGGGTTTCGCGAATTTCGGCGGTGGCGTCCAGGACCTCCTGGTGCAGGCGCGCCGCCCGCTGCTTTTCCATCACGTAAAACGCCCGGGACTCCAGGGTGTTGCGGATGCGGAGCAGGATTTCCCAGTGCTGGAATGGTTTGGTCAGGAAGTCGCGGGCGCCGGCATGGAGGGCCTTCTGCCGGGTTTCCTGGTCGTTCTGGGCGGTGAGGACGATCACCGGCACATAGTCGGCGCGGATGTGGGGCGAGAGCAGTTCCAGCACCTGGATGCCGTCCAGGTGAGGCATGCGGATGTCGAGCAGGATCAGATCGTAGCGACGCTCCAGGTGCTTGGGCAGGACCTCCCGGGGATCGGTCAGGCCGTCCACCTGGTCGTAGCCGGCTTCGTCGAGAATGGTCAGAAGCAGTTCCACATTGGCCGGATTGTCGTCCACCACCAGAATGCGGGCGGCGTAAATCCAACTGTCGAGATTGTCGAAATCAGGCATCTTGTCCATGGGCGACACGCTCCAGGCTGGCCAGCAAGAGATTCACCTTTACCGGCTTGGTCAAGTATTCCACCACGCCCGCTGCCAAGGCCTTCTGGCGGGTTTCCTCCATGGCATCGGCGCTGAGGGCGATGATGGGGATGTCGCGGGTGCTTTCGTCCGCCTTGAGGATGGCGGTGCCTTCAATGCCGGAGATGCCCGGCAGGTTGATGTCCATCAGAATGATGTCGGGCTTGCCGGCGCGGATCAGGCCGAAGGCCTCGTCGCAGGATCGGGCCATGCGCAGTTCGTAGCCGGCGAGGTTGTCGAAGATGCTGTGCATGAGCTGGATGTTGGACGGGTTGTCCTCGACGCAGAGCACCCGCAGGGTGCCTTCGTGCCGTAGCGGTACGGTGTCGACCTCGGTGGGCAGTTCGCGTGCGAGCGTTTCCGTGTCCGCGCCGGCGATGGGAATCCGCACCCAGAACTCCGTGCCGGCAGCGCAGCTGGTGAAGCCGATGTCGCCGTGCATGGCGTGGATCAGTTGGCGGGTGATGGTGAGGCCGATGCCGGTGCCCTGGATTTCACTATTCTCCGCGCCGAGCCGGTTGAAGGGTTGGAACATCTCGGCCTGGCGTTCCGGCGGTATGCCGTAGCCGGTGTCGGCAATGGTGACCTTGACGTGACCGGGGCCGTCCGTTTCCCCCCGGACCCGGACCGAGCCCTGGGGACGGTTGTACTTGATCGCGTTCGACAGCAGGTTGAACATGACCTGTTGCAGCCGTACCCGGTCCACCCGCACCAGGGCGTCGCCGCCGTCGATGGTGCATTGGGTCTCGACGGTGATGCCAGCCTGCTCCGCCAGGGGCAGCACCTTGGCGATGCAGTCCTCCATGATGGCCCGCAAGCTGGTTTTTTCAATGGACAGGGAGAGCCGCCCCGACTCGATGCGGGACAGGTCGAGGACTTCGTTGATCAGGTGCAGCAGGTATTCGCCACTGCGCAAAATGTGCTGCACCTGTCCCGCCTGTTTTTCATTGAGGGGGTGGCGGGTGCTGTTGGCCAGGATTTGGGCGAAGCCGAGAATGGCGTTGAGGGGGGTGCGCAGTTCATGGCTCATGCTGGAGAGAAACTCGGTCTTGGCGCGGTTGGCCTTCTGCGCGGCATCCATGGCCTGTTGCAGGGTGATCGCATCCTCGTGGCGCTTGAAGGCGAAGCCGATTTGCACGCCGATGTTGCGAAAGGTTTCCATCAGTTCATTGTCGACCTGGGGGATGCCCACGCCGAAGCATTCCACCACGCCGAGGATTTCATCGCCGGCGGTGATCGGTATGCCCAGGGCCGCGCTCAGGCCGGCTTCCACCCCGGCCCGATAGCGCGGCAGATGGGCCGTTTCGTGGGGTTCGCTGGTGGTGACGAACACGGGGCGCCGCAACTCCAGCACCCGTCCCGGCAGGCCCGTGCCGCGCCGATAGCAGAGGGCTTCGGTTTGTTCCCGGAATGCCTGGAAACGGCGGGCATTGGAGAGATACCACTGCTTCGACGAGCGCAGGACGCTGGGATTCTGCGGGTCGATCACGTAAGCGTGGGCCACCTGCCAATGCATGAAGTCGCACACCTTGGCCAGGCAGCGGCGGATCGCATCGCGGCGGTCGAAGGCTTCGTTGGCGGTGGCGGTGATGTCGTTGAGCAACGTGGTCAGGGCACTGCGCCGCAGCAGGTCGTTGCTGAGCCGTTGCAGGGTCTGCTGGGCTTCCATCAGTTCCGTGATGTCCGTGCGCACCGAGACGAAGGCGTGGGGCGAGGGATTGCCGGGGTCGGCGGGGGCGATCACGCTTTTCACCCAGTAGAGCTCGCCGTTCTTCTTTTGATTGCAGACAACGCCGGACCATATTTTCCCCGCCGTGAGGGTGGCCCACATGTCCTGGTAGAACTCCGGTGAATGCACGTCCGACTTCACCACCCGATGGTTCTGTCCCAGCACTTCTTCCCGGCTGTAGCCGCTGACTTGGCAGAACAGGTCGTTCACATACGTGATGTTGCCCTTGCTGTCCGCCATGGTCACCAGGGTGTGCATGTTGAGGGCCTTCAGCAGCTGGTTCATTTCGGCCATGCGGGCCTCCACCTCGGCTTCCACCTGGGCGTGCTGAGCCTTGAGTTCCTGGGTCATGCGCCGCAGGTTTTCTTGCAGTTCGCGGGCTTCCCGGTAACCGGCGACGTTGGGAATGTCCTCGCCTTTTCCGGCGGCCTGGCTGATTTGTTCCAGGGGCCGGGCGATGTAGCGTCCCAGCAGCCAGATCGCCGCGAGGAAGAGGGCCAGCAAGGGCAGGGCGGCGACGATAAGGGCGCTGCGCATCTGGTGGCTGATGTGCACCAGGTCCTCGCGGCTTTCCCGCACCACCAATGTCCATCGTGGCGAGCCGAGCTTGGGGTCGTCGGGGATCGCCTGGGCCAGATTGAGCCAATCGGCCGTGGCCCAATGACTGGGGGCATCGCCCGTGCCGGGTGGGCGATCCGGCAGGGGGCTGCCCACCAGGTTCTTCGGCCCGCGCAATACCATGCCTTTTTCATCCAGCAACAGCACCTGGCGGTGAACCCCCTGGGAGGACTCCAGTTCGTATTCCTGCAACAGGCCGTCGAGCCAGAACCAGTTGAGGCGGCCGCTGAGGACAGCTTCCCTCTTGCCCTCCGGGCCGATGGGGATGGCGATGTCCAGCAGGCGCGGCGGCAGGCCATCCTCATCGGGCGGCAAGAGCGGGGCCAGCATTTCCGCCCGGTGCACGCTGCCGATGTAGGGGCCGCTCAGGCTGCGCTGGAACCAGGGCCGTTGCGCCATGGACCGGCCCAGTAAATGGCCGTGGCTGGCCACCAGGACGCGGCCTTGGCGGTCGGTCAGTCCGATCCAGGCATAGCCTTCGTATTCCCGCAGCATCTGGTCGAACACGGGTTGCAGGCCCTGGATGGAGAAGCGTTCGCCACGGCCGATGGTTTCGCCCACGGTGCGTAGTTCATAGAACCGCTCTTGCAGGCTGATCAACACGCGGTGCTCGGCGTTCTTCGCCACCGTCGCCATGCGCTGCGCGGATTGCCGCTCCACCTCCCGGGATTGCAGGACGTTGGCCAGCATCAGGACGCCGGCAACGCACAGCACCAGGGTGAGGGAAACGGAGAGCACCAGTAGGCGGCGCAGGCTCGGGACGGTGGTCATGGAGATGGCGAAGGGCTCCAGGCGATGTGGATGGCAAACTTATTTGCAGTATGAAGCAAATATGACGATTTTCGATTTATATAACAAAAGTTATATAAAGAAAAGGTCGGCCGTCACGGCCGTCAGCCGGCTGGTGCGTCGTCCAGGGGAATCAGGCGGCCATGGGCGGTGAAGAAAACCGCGCAGCGGACGGGAATGCCCGTGTCCTCGAACAGTCCCCGGTAGCGGGTCAATTGGGGGCGATGGGTTTCCGCCTGCTGGCGGAGGGTGGCGTCATCCACGTCGGTGCCGGCGAAAAGGCTCTTGTAGTCCACGATCCAGCGGATGCCGTCATCAATGAAGCTGCGATCGACCACGTGGGCGCGTAGACCGTTGTCCTCCCGGCTGGTGAGGGCCAGTTCGCTGCCGGAGCCGGGCCGGGCCCTGAGCAGCCAGCGTCCCTCGGTACTGTCCAGGGTGGTGCCCAGGTTGCGCAGGACCGTCTGTGTGCCCTGTTGCGCGGCGGCGGGACCATGGCCCCGGGCCAGGAGCCAGCGTCGGACCGGCTCGGTCAAGGCGGCCAGGCGGGTGCTGGGCCAGCGGGCCGGATCGTCGTCGGCGATGAGTTCCAGATAACGATGCACCAGGATGCCGATGTCCGCCTCCAGGCTGTGGCTTGCCGTCGCGGCGTCCAATTCGTCGTTGCCGGCATCCGCTTTGACCGCGCCCGGGGGAATGCCGAGGGCTGTGGCGATGGCCGGCGCGGCCAGCCGTTCCAGGCGGGGGGTGAAAGGGGGCGCCACGGTGGCGTCGTCGCCGATTTTTTCCTCCCGGGACGTTACGGCTGCCTCGAACTCGCCGCCGATGGCGGGCCAGAGCAGGGCCAGGGCGGCGTTCTTGGCCGGTGGGCGACAGATTTCCCCCTCCTTGCCGCTGGGGCTCACGGCGCCGAACAAATGCAGTTGGCGCTTGGCCCGGGTTGCCGCTACGTAAAGCAGGCGCTGGCTTTCATGCTGAGCGCGTTGCTTCTCGAATTCCAGCAGGTAGTCGTAACGGCTGGGGGGACCGCTTTTGTCGGTTTTTTTGCGCGGCAGGGGTGCGACCACCAGGTGTTCGTCGCCGTCGTCGAGCAGCACCTGCTCCCACACCAGCAGGGGACGGTCGTTGCCCCGCAGGGGGCGATGCAGGCCGGGCAGGATCACCGTGTCGAACTCCAGCCCCTTGGACTTGTGCACCGTCATCAACTGGATGGCGCCGCCCGCCGGATCGGGGGCGGCGTAGAGCTTGGCCATGTCCTCCGCCAGCTGCTCCAGGTCCAGGCTGCCCTGGCTTTCCGCGCCGTCGAGCAGGGTCAGGAAGGCCTCAACGTCGAGGGCATCGTTGTCGTCCCGCAGGCAGAGGGGGCCGCCCAGGCATTGCCAGACGCCTTCCACCCAGCGTCGGGGCCGGTGTTGGCCATGATGGGCGAAGGCCTCCGCCAGCACCGCGCGGACATGGCCCAGTCGTTGCCGACCGTCGTCGCTGAGCCGGCCGAGACGGGCATCGTCCTGCATCAACTGCCAGATCGTGCGGCGATGGTCGTCGCCGGCGAGGACGTGCAGGTCGGCCAGGGTCAGGCCGCACCAGGGCGCGCGCAACACCGCCAGCCAATGGACCCGGTCGGCCCGGTGGTGCAGGGCCCGGGTCAGGGACAGCAGGTCCTGCACCGCCTGCCGCTGGTCCAGGGCCTCGATTTCCACTGCCTGGTAGCGCAGATCGGCAGCTTCCTGGCGCAGTTCGCTGACCAGGGCTTGCAGATGGCTGCGGGCGCGCACCAGCACGGCGATGCTGCCGTTGGGGTCCTCCCGCCGGGTCTGGCGCAACAGGCTGATGATTTGCCGTGCTTCCCGGTGATCCATCGGTCCCTCTTCCTCCATCTCGCCATCCGCGCCGTCCACGACGGGATGGATCCACACCCCGGCCTCGGGGGCGCTGCCCAGGGTCGGGGCGGCAGGGGCGAACCTGACCGCGCCGCGGCGGGGATCGTCCGCGGCGGCGAACACGCTGGGGAAGGTGGCGTTCACCCACGCCACCAGTTGCCGCTGGGAGCGGTTGTTGCGGTAAAGGCGCAGGGGCTTGAGGCGGATGCCGCCGATGCCCCGTTCCCGCACCTTGAGGAACAACCCCACGTCGGCCTTGCGGAAGCGGTAGATCGACTGCATGGGATCGCCCACCAGGAACAGGGTGCGGCCATCCTCCGCCTGCCAGTCGGCGGTGAGTTGTTCCAGCAACCGCACCTGGACCGGGCTGGTGTCCTGGAATTCGTCCACCAGCAGATGGCTGAGGCGATAGTCGAGCTTTTCCCGCAATTCGCTCGGGGCCTCGCTGCTGCCCAGGGCGGCCAGGGCGTTCTGGGCCACCTCGATGAAGTCCACCTGGCGCTGCTCGAGGAACACCAGCCAGAGTTGGGCCGAGGCCAAGGTCAGCAGCAGGGCGAAATCGGCGATCAATTGCCACTCGTCCTCGCCCGGCTGCGGGTCGGGCAGTTGGCCAATGCGGGCCAGTTGCGCCTCGCTGCTGGCGCTTTGCTTGAGGGTGGCGATGACGTCCTTGAGGGCTTCGGCCAGGGGTTTGACGTCTTTCTCGCTGAGTTTCAGGGTCGGGTCAAAACGGCTACGCAGGGTGCCGGTCCTGGTCAGCAGCAACTCCCCCAGGCCGCGCCAGCGGGGCAGTTCCTCGGCATGACCGGCGAGGGGGCGGGTCCAGTCGAGCAGATTGGCCACGTTGTCCGCGCCGCCGTTTTGCCGGGCCATGTCGCCAGCGTAGCGGGCGGCGGCCATCATGGCCTGTTGCAGGGCAGGCGGCAGGGCGGTGGCAATGGCGGCCAGTTCGTCGTTGACCAGGCTCGCCAGGGCGGTCCGGCTCGGTCCGCTGTCATGGTGTTGGCCGTGGATGTGGCCCAGCCACTGGTCGCGGGTGGCGAGCATGGCTTCCAGCAGGCTTTGCACCTTGCGTGCGTCGTTGTCGAAATAGGTCAACACCCGGGTCAGTACTTCCTGGGCGGCGACGGTTTCCTCGCCGTCGTCTTCCAGCATGTCCAGGGTGTTGCGCGCCGCTTGGCGATAGAGGGGGGCGGCGTCGGCACTCACCGCCGGCTGGGCGCCGAAGCGGGAGAGGAAGGGCATCTGCCGCGCCAGCTTGCCGCACAGGGCGTCCAGGGTGGTGACCTGGAGCCGGCCCGGGTGGTAGCGCAGGCCCCAATCCCGGGCTTCGTCCGCCGCCAGCACCTGGCGGCCCAGGTCGTAGGTGATTTGCTTGTGGGGCTGGTCATCGCCGGGACGTTGGCCCGAGGCGGCCAGGGCCAGGCTGTCCACGATGCGGGCGCGCATTTCCGCTGCCGCCTTGTTGGTGAAGGTGAGAGCGACGATCTCTTCCGGGTCCTGCACCGTGGGCAGCAGGGCCAGAAAGCGCTGGGTCAGCAGTTCGGTCTTGCCGGCGCCGGCGGGGGCCTCGACGA
Organism: Denitratisoma sp. agr-D3; assembly: GCF_054658675.1. NCBI lineage: Bacteria > Pseudomonadati > Pseudomonadota > Betaproteobacteria > Nitrosomonadales > Sterolibacteriaceae > Denitratisoma > Denitratisoma sp. agr-D3. The sequence continues at coordinate 671,033 of NZ_BAAGIA010000001.1, forward strand.
TGATGGATTCCCGCGCCAGGGCGGCGCGGCGCGCCGCGCCGTCGGCGTTCAGCAGGGCGTCGTCGTCATGACTCATGGCCGGCCCTTTCCTGCTGTGCCTTGCGTTCCGCCAGCCGCAGCAGGGGCAGGACGTCGCAGTAACGCAAGTCCTTTTCGTCGCTAAAGCTCACCGCCGCCTCGCCGGCCTTCACTTCCCGGGCGATGGCGGCGATGCGCTGCCGCCAGTGTTCGAGGACGCTGGGCCAGTCGGGGAAACGTTGGCTGTCGGCGAACAGCTTGCGTCCCGCCTTGCTGTCCAGGCCCGCCACCTTGGGCAGCAGGCCGTCTTCCTCGCCCAGGCCGATGAAGGACGGATCGTCCAGCAGTACCTTGGCGAACACCACAGCGGCGATGGCGTTGTCCGCCGGCTGGGCGATGGCGGCGTAGATGGGCAATTGCGGTTCGGTGATGCGCTCCGTGGCCCAGTTCTGGGTATCGATGGCGGCACCGGTCTTGTAGTCGATGACGAGCAGGCGGCCGTCTTCCAATTGGTCGATGCGGTCGATCTGCATGTTGGCGGCGATACCCTCGATTTCCACCCGTACCGATTCCTCGCAGGCGACCACGGTGAACGGTTGCGGCCGTTGCAATTCCACCGCCAGCCAACCCATCACCAGGCGCAGGATGCGCTGCCGCTCCAGGGCACGGAAGCGGGGTTTGAGGGACTCCCGGCGCGGGTCCTCGTCGTGGCCGGCCAGCACGGCATCGATGGCGGCCAGCACGGCATCGCGGCGGCGGTCGTCGTCCATGGCCTGCAAGGCGTGCAGGGTTTTCACCTGTCGCCAGAAATACTCCAGGGTGTCGTGCACCAGGCTGCCCCGTTGCGCCGGGTCCAGGCCTTCCACCGGTGTTTCCAGTTTCTTCGCGCCGAGCCGGTACTGGTAGTAGGCCCAGGCGGGGCAGATGGCCTGTGCCCGTAGCAGCCAAGTACCGCCCTGGACGGTCTCGCCTTCCGCCACCGGTGGTGCCAAGTGGTCGTCGAGGGGCGGGGCGAAGGCCGCCGGGTCGCGGTGCTTGGCCCAGTGGGGCGAGTCCGGGGCGTCCCGTTCCTCGGCCGGCAGCAGCCTGGACAAGAGCGGACTGGGACGCAGCCCGCTGCTGCCTTCGTTGCGGGGCCAGGAGAACACCACCTCCGGCGCGCTGCGGCCCAGCCGACGCTGCACCGTGGCGGCAAACGCCAACTGCACCGTGGCGCTGGCGTTGGGGGTGCGCCGGTCCCGCTGCAATTCGGCGGGCAGCAGGGGGTTGGGCCGGGCCGGGGGCGGCCAGGCGGCGTCGGTCATGCCCATCACCCAGAGGGCGTCGAAATTGAGGCCGGTGGTTTCCAGCAGGCCCAGTACCTGGATGGGCGGATTGCCCTGGGTCTTGGGTTGGAAGACCCGCTCCCCGCACAACTGGGTCAGGTGCTTGAGGGCGGTGGCGGCATTCACTTCGTCCAATAGGGTATCGAGTCCCGCCAGCTTGCGGGTCTCTTCCAGAAAGGCGAGTCGGGTCTGGTATTCGTGGCTGGTAAGGGTGCGCTCGGCCAGCCAGCCGCCCTGGTCGAGCAGGGCGAGGAAGGCTTCGGCCCAGTAGGAAGGGGCTTTGCGCCGGGGCAGCTGGTCGCCGGCCTGGATCAGCGCGTCCAGGTCGGCCAGCAAGCGCGGTACGGCCAGGGCATGGCGCTCCCCGTAGAACGTGGCGAAGGACAGATAGCGGCGCAGACTGGCCTTGGGCGCCACCCCCTGGCGCAGGCCGGCTTCGATGCGGGCCCGGTCGTCGGCTTCGCTGCCGCCGGCGGACCAGTAGGGGCTGCGCAGCAACTGGCTGAACTGGCCCTGTTCAATGGGCTTGGGCATGGCGACCAGGCGCAGCAGTGCCAGGGCCGTCGCCACCAGGGGATGGCGGTGCAGCGCCAGGCCGAGACTGATGTTGTAGGGCCGGGCCCCCTCGGCCCCGGCCGGACGGATGGCCCAGGGAGCGAGCACGTCGTCCAGGGTGTCCTGGATCAGCGTGCGACAGGCGGCCAGGTCGGGGACGACGATACCCAACCGGGCCTGGGGATTGTCCGCCAGTCGGGCCCGGGCCCAGAGGGCGGCGGCGAGGCATTCGGCGGCCGTGTCGGGATAGGAGACGGCACGCTGCCGTTGTGGTCCGGCGTCGGCCTCCCGCTCCCATAGTTCGTCCTGATCCTCCGCGTCGTCTTGCACGGCGGGGTGGGCGGTATCGAGTTCGTCCACCCAGCAGCCGCGCTCGCGGCAGATTTCCTGGAGAGACTGTTCGATGGGGGTGTAGCGGTCGAAGCCAGCGAGCAGGATGTGTCGCGGCAGGCTCGGAACCGCGGCGGGGTTGCTGATCAAGGCCAGCAGGGCCCAGTGCAGGCGGGTTTCGTCCACCAGGCCGGCCTTGTCGCAGGCGGCGAGGAAAGCCTTGCGCCAGGCCAGGAAACGGCGGGTTTCATCGCTGGCGAAAGCGCCATCCAGGGGCAGCTTCCAGCCCACGGCGACGGCATGGGCTTCCTTCGCCGTGGCGGCCATGGCGGCGATATCGAATAGGGATCGCTGTCCGTCCTCCAGGGATCCGCTGATGATCCCTTCCCACAACAGCCTTTCCTCGAAGCCGCCCAGGGGGCGCCGCTGCAACAACGGCTGGGCCGACAGCTGGGCCTCGTCGGCGCGCAATTGCAACACCTCCGCCTGTTCGGCCAGCCATTCCCCCACCGTGCGGGCCGCCAGGGTCGGCCAACGGACCAGCCCGGCACCGGCTTGCAACTGGTCGTATTGTTGGCCCAATGCCTGGGCCAGGCGCCGGGTGGCGCAAAGCACAAGAACCGAACTCTGTGCAAGTAGACGAGGCAACTGTGGCAAGGCGAGAGCCATGGTGTGACTAATATGGAAAGTAGGGAATTCTGCCATCTCAGCGGGTTTGGTGGCGAGCTTGAGATACGAGAGTCTAGGCTCGGCCGATTTGGCGGTCAGTGATTCCGCCGTTTTTGGGCTATTCTCCGCGTCATCTTTATGTTGGTAGCTATCATGGAATCAGTTGATGCGGTTGTCATTGGGGCGGGGGTGGTCGGATTGGCTTGTGCAAGGGCACTAGCATTACGGGGATATGAGACAGTTATTCTCGAAAGGCATGAAACCTTCGGTACCGAAACGAGTGCTCGCAACAGTGAAGTGATCCATGCTGGGCTGTACTATCCGAAAGATTCGCTCAAAGCCACTTTATGTGTTCAGGGCAATAGACGGCTTTATGATTTCTGTGAAGACCATGGTGTTTCTCATCGTCGCTGTGGCAAGTTGATCGTTGCAACGAGTGATGAGCAAGTTGGTAAGTTGGAGGCACTTTATGCTCAGGGACTTGCCAATGGTGTCACTGGTCTTGAAATGCTTAGTTCGCTACAAGCCAGCATGCGGGAACCCGAGCTTCAGTGTAAAGCGGCTTTATTGTCAGCAGAGACCGGGATTGTGGATAGCCACGGATTGATGTTGGCAATCCTTGGTGATGCCGAGCGCAGTGGTGCCGTGCTCGCTCGCCGGAGTGCGGTTGTCTCAGGGGACGTTTCTGCAAAGAGTATTCGATTGGATGTCGACACTCCAGATGGCAAATCGTCTTTGCAGACACATTTCGTGGTCAATGCAGCAGGCCTGTCTGCCCAAAGGGTAGCAGCATCAGTATTAGGCTTTCCCCAAGATCGTATTCCGCCTACTCATTGGGCTAAAGGAAACTACTATGCTCACGGAGCAAAAATACCCTTTTCGCATCTTATTTATCCAGTCCCGGAGCCCGGAGGGCTGGGGGTTCATTTGACTTTGGATCTTGGGGGACAAGGTCGTTTTGGCCCGGATGTCGAATGGGTTTCTCAATTGGACTACAGTGTGGCGCCGTCTAGGGCAGATCATTTTTACATTGAAGTGCGCCGTTATTGGCCCAGATTACAAGATGGCGCCTTGGTTCCAGCTTTCTGCGGGATTCGTCCTAAGATTACAGGCCCCGGTGAAGCTGCTGCCGATTTCCTTATTCAGGGGCCAGAATGTCATGGGGTTTCGGGACTCATCAATCTGTTTGGCATCGAGTCACCGGGGCTGACATCTAGCCTAGCCATTGCAGATTATGTGGTTGACTTACTAAGCTAGCTTTCAGCTAGCTGTGTAGATATTTTGATATCAGCTATCAAGGCATTTCTGGATACGTTTCGTCGGAAGTAGATAGGGTTTGGGGGACGGTGTAACGCGGATTGAGGGGGGGCAGCCTGTATGTGACGACGGGCTCGATTCCGTCAGCACATGGTCTGACGGAACCGGGCCCGGGAGCGGCCAAAGCAGTCCCGGATTTCAGGACTGTCCCAGGTGATGCCGAGGAATTCCACGGCGAGGGCGTTGAGCCTGGTTAGCCGGTTCTTGGGGGAAGGGGGAATGTCCAGGGCTCGGCTCAGGCTTTCGGCGAGATTGACCACCGCCTGCAATGGACTGGCGACGGGGCCATCGTCGTGATGCAGCCGAATGGCGACGGCAAAGTCCTCGGGAAGTTGCCAGTGCCGGGCCAGTGCTTCGCCAATGATCGTGTGGTCCACGCCAAAGGTTTCCCGTTCCCGGTCCGTGAGGCGACCGTCACTGGCGGATGCCAGGTACACCTCGTGAAAGAGGGCCGAGTCCATGATGTGGAAACAAAGCTGGCCGACGTCGTGCAGGATGCCGGCGACGTAGGCCTTTTCCGGGGAGACGCCGCACAGCATGGCCAGCTCCTGAGCGACGATGGCGACGGCGCGGGAGTGGCTGAGGAGGAAGGTGGCGCCTTTTTCTCCGGCGGTGAATTTGTTCATGGCGGCGGCCACCACGACGCGCCGCAATTGATCGATGCCGATCAGCGAGGCGGCAATGAACAGATCGTGGATGTCCGCCTGGGCATTGATGCGGCGTATGCGATTGGCCGTGGCCAGGATGCCGGAGGAAATGACCGGGTCGTTGCGAGCCAGCCGGGTCAGGGTTTCGATGGAGGTTTCATCGTCCTGGAGCTGGTCCAGCAGCGCGGTGACGATCTGCGGGAAGGGGGGCAGGATCTTGGCCAGCTGGGCCACGTTGTCCGCCAGGGTGTCGGCGTTCAGCATAGGCTGGGACCATCCTCGAGCAGCGCCGCCAGCAAGGGGCGGCAGTGTTCGTCCGGTGCGGGACCGAAAATCTCTCCCAGGCGCGCCGCGTGGCGGCTGGCGAGGTCGGCGAGAGTAGTGGCGTCGGGCGGGGTGTCCAGGCGCACGGCGACGCATTCGACCCCCTTGCTGATGATCTGGTCAATGGTCCCCGCCGTGATGGTGCTGCCCACGGCCAAGTGGATGGTCGCCTTCATGCCGGCACTGGCAAACAGGGGCCTGGCGACCACCATGCCCGGCTTCAGTTCGGCCGTGGAAAGCCAGCAATAGTCGCGGGGCACCCGTTGCGCCGTCGCGGCGGATGGGTCGGTCTGCATCACGTTCCTCCTTGTTGCCGAAGCCGGCAACTTTGTTTTTTTAGCTTTCCGAGAATACTCCTTTGGTAATACCCTATCAAACCTGGGAATAGTGGGGGTTTAGGGTGCCTGATCCGCGAGCAGCGGAGATGATCCCCTGCTGGTCCCTGCCCGAGACCCGGATCACCCCGGCCATCTTCGCGGCATTATGCAGGCCCTGCCCGTATAATTCGCCATCGACCTTTTCCCCACCGCTTATGCAGGTATTTGCCCTCGGTCTCAACCATGTTACTGCCCCCCTCGCCGTGCGCGAGCAGGTGGCGTTCGACGTGGTCGGCTTGCCCAAGGCCCTGCACGATCTGTTGCGGCGGGAAGCGGTGCGGGAGGCGGCCATCCTGTCCACCTGCAACCGTACTGAACTTTACTGCGCTTCCGACCGGTCCGACGCCATCCTGCCGGTGAAAAACTGGCTGGCGGAATACCACGCCCTGCCTGGCGACCACATCCACCCCCACCTCTACGCCCACCCCCAGCGGGATGCCGTGCGCCACATGTTCCGCGTGGCCAGCGGTCTGGACTCCATGGTGTTGGGGGAACCCCAGATCCTGGGCCAGATGAAGCAGGCCGCCCGCACGGCGGAAGAGGCGGGTAGCCTCGGTTCCTTCCTCGGTCGGCTGTTCCAGCGCACCTTCGAGGTGGCCAAGGAGGTGCGTTCCACTACCGCCATCGGCGCCAACACGGTGTCCATGGCCGCCGCTGCCGTGCATTTGTCGGGTCGCATCTTCGACAGCATTGCCAAGCAGAAGGTGTTGTTCATCGGCGCCGGCGAGATGATCGAACTCTGTGCCGCCCATTTCGCCGCCGAGCAGCCCCAGCGCATGACCATCGCCAACCGTACGCCGGAACGGGCCCAGGCCCTGGCCGGGCGCATTCGCGCCGACGTGATGCGGCTGGATGAGTTGGCCGACCGCCTGGCCGACTACGACATCGTGGTGTCCTGTACCGGCAGCCCCCTGCCCATGGTGGGCAAGGGCATGGTGGAACGGGCGCTCAAGCAACGCCGCCACCGGCCCATGGTGATGGTGGACCTGGCCGTGCCCCGGGACATCGAGGCCGAAGTGGGACGTCTCGATGACGTGTTCCTCTACACCATGGACGACCTGGGGCAGATCGTCGAGGCCGGGTTGGAAAGCCGCCAGGCAGCCGTGGTGGAGGCCGAGGCCATCATCGACCAGCAGGTGAACAGCTTCCTGCACTGGGTGGATTCCCGCGAGGTGGTGCCGGTGATCCGCGCCCTGCGCGACAAAGCCGAGCAGGTGCGCCACCACGAACTGGAACACGCCCTCAAGACCCTGCACCGGGGCGACGATCCGGCCAAGGTGCTGGAAGCTCTCTCCCGTGGCATCACCAACAAGCTGATGCATCCGCCCACCCAGGCCCTGAACCAGGCCGAAGGGGAAGACCGCGCCAAGGTGGCCGGTCTGCTGGCGGACATTTACCACCTCCACACGCCCAACGATTCCCACCAGTAGTGCATCAAGCGAGTACTGCCCCGTGAGGGCGGCGCTCGCTTTTTGCGCGTGAACCATTACGTCCGCTATTCACCCCGCCAGCCCATGAAAGACACCATCCGCGACAAGCTCCAGCACCTGACGGAGCGCAAGGAAGAGATCGAAGCCCTGATGGCCAGCGAGGAGGCCACCAAGGACATGGACGCCTATCGCCGCATCAATAAGGAAGCGGCGGAAATCGAACCCGTGGTGGCCCTCTACGCCGCCTACCGCAAGGCGGAGGCCGATCTGGCCGGGGGCGAGGAAATGTTGTCCGACCCGGACATGAAGGAGCTGGCGGCGGAGGAAATCGAGCAGGCCAAGGCCACCATCGCCCGCTTGGAAGACGAGCTGCAAATCGCCCTGTTGCCCCGGGACCCCAACGACGAGAAGAATCTGTTTCTGGAAATCCGTGCCGGGACCGGCGGTGATGAATCCGCCTTGTTTGCCGGCGACCTCTTCCGCATGTACACCCGCTACGCCGAAGGCCAGGGCTGGAAGGTGGAAGTGGTGTCCCGCAACGAGTCGGACCTGGGGGGCTATCGGGAAATCATCTGCCGCATCGTCGGCCAGGGGGCCTACTCCAAGCTCAAGTTCGAGTCCGGCGGCCACCGGGTGCAGCGCGTCCCGGCCACGGAATCTCAAGGCCGCATCCACACCTCGGCCTGTACCGTGGCGGTGATGCCCGAGGCGGACGAGCTGGAGGACGTGCAGATCAACCCGGCGGATCTACGCATCGACACCTTCCGCGCTTCCGGCGCCGGTGGTCAGCACATCAACAAGACTGATTCCGCCGTGCGCATCACCCACATTCCCACCGGCATTGTGGTGGAGTGCCAGGACGACCGCTCCCAGCACCGCAACAAAGCCCAGGCCATGAGCGTGCTGGCGGCCCGCATCAACGACGCCCAGCAGCGGGAGCAGGCCCAGAAGATCGCCTCCACCCGCAAGAGCCTGATCGGCAGCGGCGACCGCAGCGAGCGCATCCGCACCTACAACTTTCCCCAGGGCCGCATGACCGACCACCGCATCAACCTGACCCTGTACAAGCTGGACGCCATCATGCAGGGCGAGCTGACGGAACTGGTGAATGCCCTGACCGCCGAGCACCAGGCGGAACTCCTGGCCGCCATGGCGGCGGAAGGCCAGGGGTAAATCGGTGGGCAGCATTCACGCCGCCCTGCAAACCGCGCGGCAGGTCATTCCCCTGAGCGAAGCCCGGCTGCTGCTGGGCACCCTGCTGGAAAAGAATCTGGCTTGGCTGGAGGCCCATCGGGACGACGAGTTGCAAGATGCACTGGCCGAACGCTTTGCCCACTGGGTGGCGCGCCGGGAGGCGGGCGAGCCGGTGGCCTATCTGCTGGGCTGTCGGGAGTTTTATGGCCGCGACTTTGCCGTCAGCCCTGCGGTGTTGATCCCTCGTCACGAAACCGAATTACTGGTGGAACTGGCCCTGGCCAAACTGCCTGCGTCGGGGAACCCTGCCTTGCTCGACCTGGGCACCGGCAGCGGCTGTATTGCCATCACACTGGCTCTGGAAATGCCCCATGTGGCGGTAACGGCGGTGGATGCCTCGTCCGAGGCGCTGGCTGTGGCCAGCCAGAACGCCAAGGCCCTGGGGGCGACGGTGGATTTCCTTCTAGGGAGCTGGTTTGCGCCCGTGGCGGGGCGCCGGTTCGATGTGATCGTCTCCAACCCCCCCTACATCAAGGCCGACGATCCCCATCTGGCGCAGGGCGACGTGCGTTTCGAGCCGCCCAGCGCCCTGGCAAGCGGCGCCGATGGCCTGGATGATATTCGCGTCATCATCACCGCCGCCCCAGCCCATCTCACGCCCGGCGGCTGGCTGTTGTTCGAACACGGTTATGACCAGGCCGAGGCCATGGTGGCGGTATTGCAGCAGGGTGGCTTCAGCGGGATTGAGCAGCACCGCGATCTGGCCGGCATTGTGCGTGTGACCCTGGGGCAGTGGCCCGGGCTGTAAGGAAGTCCTGGACGGACCTTGCTGGCCTTACGTGACCTTGCGTAATTCGGTCGGCGCGACGCTGATGATGACCGGCTTGCTCATCAGTTCGATGAGCACCATGACGCGGCGTTCCCCGTCGGCCATTTGATAAATGCCCTCGACCCCGGCAAAGGCGCCTTGGGTCAGGCAAACCCGCTGTCCCGTGGCAAACAGGCGCTCCGGCTTGCCCTGCAAGGTGGCTTCCTGGGCTTGGAGAAAAGCAATGAGGTTGTCCGGCACCTTGGCGGGCTTGCTGCCAAAACTCACCAAGCGGCTGACGCCCTTCGTGGAGCGGATCGGTGTCCAACTTTTGTCGTCGCTTTCCATGCCCAACTGGATGAACAGATAACGCGGGAAAAGCGGCTCCTCGTTCAGGGCAAGCGCCCCCTGGCGCAGCTTTTCCGATGGCAGGACAGGGAGATAGCACGGATAGCCCTGTTGCTTCAGGTTTTGCAGCGCCACTTTTTCCTGTCTGGGTTTGGTATGGATCAGATACCAGTGCACGACGCTCTCCGGGCCAATTGGACTCTTTTGATTATACGTTCCACTCGGCCAGTACGGTTTTTTGATGGGTGATTTGAGTCACAAGCGGGGACGTCATGATGCGCATTGACCATTTCCCCCCGGCTCCGTAAAATAAGCCCGATTATTTTTGTCGGGTATTGAAAAGGATTTCGTCATGGATGCCGTACAGCAAAAGATTCAGGATTTGGTCAGCCAGAACCCCGTGGTGCTCTTCATGAAGGGCAACGCCCAGTTTCCCCAGTGCGGTTTTTCCGGCCGCGTGGTGCAAATCCTCAAGGCCTGTGGCCTGAACAAGTTTGTCACCGTGGATGTGCTGGCGGACGAAACCATCCGTCAGGGCATCAAGGACTTCTCCAACTGGCCCACCATCCCCCAGCTTTACATCAACGGCGAGTTCATCGGCGGGGCCGACATTGCCACCGAGATGTACCAGGCCGGCGAACTACAGCCCCTGCTGGAGCCCATCGCCAAGGCCCAGTGATTTCCCCTGAAGCCTTTCTAGGCCAGGCTTCCGTCACAGGAGCCTGGCTTTTGTTTTTGTGAGTCCGCCATGCCCGTTTCCCTGCGTCGTTATCTTCCCCTGCTGGCCTTGGCCGTGCTGTCCCTGACCTGGGGCTATACCTGGGTCGTGGCGAAGCAAGCCTTGGCCTATGCGCCCCCCTTCGCCTTTGCCGCCGAGCGCTGCGTGGGCGGGGCGCTGTCCTTGCTGGTGGTGCTCAAGCTCTTGGGCCGTCCCCTGCGCCTGGTGGCGCCCTGGCAGACCCTGGCCATCGGCCTCAGCCAGGTGTCGGGTTTCATGATCTTTCAGACTTGGGCCCTGGTGGAGGGCGGGCCGGGCAAGACGGCGGTGCTGATCTTCACCATGCCGATCTGGACCCTGCTCATGGCCTGGCCCATCCTCGGCGAGCGCGTGCGCGGCAGCCAGTGGCTGGCAGCCATCAGCACCTTGACCGGCCTGTTGTTGATCATCGAACCCTGGGACATGCACGCCAGCCTGTTCAGCAAATTCCTCGGTGTCATGGCGGCCCTGTGCTGGGCCATTGGCACCATCCTGGTCAAACGCCTGCGCTCCCGCCAGCCGGTGGACCTGCTGGTGCTGACCACCTGGCAGATGATCTTCGGCGCGGCCCCCCTGGTGCTGTTGGCGGCCGTCATTCCTGAGCGGGCGACGGCATGGAGCATCCATTACCTGGGCATTCTGACCTTCATGTCCGTGATCAGCACGGCCTTGTGTTGGTGGCTGTGGATCTACATCCTCGACCGGGTGCCGGCCTGGGAGGCCAGTCTGTCGGTGCTGGGCACGCCGGTGGTGGCCATCCTGTCCTCCCGCCTGTTGCTGGCGGAGGACTTCAAGGCGCTGGAAATCGCTGGCATTCTGCTGATCGGCGGTGGCTTGGCGCTGTTGTCCCTGATCGGTTGGGCTGCCAGCCTGCGCCGTGCGCCATGAAGGCGGCTTGAGCGGACCCAAACGACAAGGGCTGCCATGGCAGCCCTTGTGCGTTAACTCGCTTTGGGTTTGGTCAGGCCTCCGAGCAGGGCTGCCACCGGCCGCAGCGGGCGGCGCGGCGGCGGTGCGCCTTTTTCATTGGCCGGCTGGCCGTCGGCGCTGGGCTTGGGCTCGTAGGGTTTGCTGAAGTCGAAACCGTCCGCCGCCACCTTGGGCAGCTTGGGCACGTGGGCGGCGCCGGCAGGCAGGCGGGTGGATTCCCGGGGGCCGTGGGAACGACGCTCCTCGCGCTCGCGCAGGTGACCGTGACGGGGTGCCCGATCCTCGCGGATGGGGGCGGCATCCGGGCCGTAGCCGGGCACCACTTCCTGGGCGATCTTGAACTTGATCAGCTTTTCGATATCGTCGAGGCGGCCCTTTTCCTCAGGGGCCACGAGGGAGATGGCGTTGCCCTTCTTACCGGCACGGCCGGTGCGGCCGATGCGGTGCACGTAGTCCTCGGCGGTGTGGGGCAGCTCGTAGTTGATCACATGGGGCAGGTCGTCGATGTCGAGGCCGCGGGCGGCCACGTCGGTGGCCACCAGCACCTGCACCGAGCCGGCCTTGAAGGCATCCAGGGCCTGGGTGCGCTGTTGCTGGCTCTTGTCGCCGTGGATGGCGTCGGCCTTGATGCCCTGGCGGTCGAGCCAGGTGGCCAGACGGCTGGTGCCGAACTTGGTGCCGGTGAACACCAGCACCTGCTTGAGGTCGTGTTCCTTCAGCAGATGCAGCAACAGGTGGCGCTTGTTGTCGGCGGAAACCGGATGGACCCGGTGGGTGATGGTGTCGTTCACCTGGTTGCGGCGGGCCACCTCGATCAGCTTGGGCGCCTTGAGCATGGAGTCCGCCAGCTTCTTGATCTCGTTGGAGAAGGTGGCGGAGAACAGCAGGCTTTGGCGGTTGGCCGGCAGCAGGGAGAGGATGCGCTTGATGTCGGGGATGAAGCCCATGTCCAGCATGCGGTCGGCTTCGTCCAGCACCAGTACTTCCACCTGGCTGAAATTGACGGTCTTCTGCTCCACGTGGTCCAGCAGGCGGCCGGGAGTGGCCACTACGATCTCGCGGCCCTCGCGCAGTTCGGCGGTCTGGGGCTTCATGTCCACACCGCCGTAGATGCAGACGGAGCGCAGGGGCACGTACTTGCTGTAGGTCTTGACGTTCTCGTACACCTGCATGGCCAGTTCCCGGGTGGGCGCCAGGATCAGGGCCCGTACCGGATGCTTGGCCGGTGAGGGGGAACTGGTGGCGTGGCGGGACAGACGTTGCAGCAGGGGCAGGGTGAAGCCGGCGGTCTTGCCGGTGCCGGTCTGGGCGCCGCCCATGACGTCATGGCCTTGCAGGACGATGGGAATGGCCTGGGCCTGGATCGGCGTCGGATGGGTGTAGCCGGCGTCGGCCACGGCCCGGAGCAGTTCGGCGCTGAGGCCGAGGTCGCTGAACTTGGGTGGCGCCTTGGCCGGTTCCGCCGCAGCGGGGGCTGCATGGGCCGTGGGGGCGGACCCTGGGTTGTCGAGGGTGTCGGGGGTATCGCTGGGTGTAGACATCAAAGCTCCTGAATCGGCCCGCTTGCCATGGGGGCAAGGTCCGGTTCAGGCGGAAACCACAAAGGGGGTTAAAGCGGCGCGCATCGGACGGGGTCCGGGCCGAAGAGAACGCGCCAACCGGCAGGGCGCGACATGGGGACATTGTACCCGAATGCCCCGATGTCGCAGGGCGGCATGGGCCGCGGGGCCGGATGACTGTGCGGCTTAGAATGCACCCCTTCCTTGCTCTTCACGAACACCCCGGACACCATGGACATCGTCACCCTCGGCAATAGCGACCTGCGGGTCTCCTCCCTCTGTCTCGGCACCATGACCTTCGGCCAGCAAAACAGCGAGGCCGAGGCCCATGCCCAGTTGAGCTATGCCTTGGCGCGGGGCATCAATTTCATCGATGCGGCGGAAATGTATCCGGTCCCCAGCCGGGCCGAGACCACCGGCCGCACCGAGCAATACGTCGGCACCTGGCTCAAGGGTCAGCAGCGGGACAAGCTGGTGATCGCCACCAAGGCTACCGGCCCGGCCCGCAGCCAGCCCTGGATTCGCGGCGGCGAGCTGAATTTCAGCCGGGACAACCTGCAACGGGCCCTCGACGGCTCCCTGGCCCGATTGCAGACCGATTACGTCGATCTCTACCAATTGCATTGGCCGGACCGCAACGTGCCCATGTTCGGCGGCTATCACTTCGACCCCGCCCAGGAGCGGGACAGCGTGCCCCTGCGGGAGACCCTGGAAACCCTGGCCGGCTTCATCAAGGCCGGCAAGGTGCGCCACTGGGGGCCTTCCAACGAGACGCCGTGGGGCCTGATGACCTATCTGCGCCTGGCGGACGAACTGGGCCTGCCCCGACCGGTCACGGTGCAGAACGCCTACAACCTGCTCAATCGCACCTGGGAAAACGGCCTGGCCGAGATCGGCTACCGGGAAAAGGTGAGCCTGCTGGCCTATTCGCCCCTGGGCTTCGGCCTGCTTAGCGGCAAGTACCTCGCGGATCCCGCCGCGCCGGGGCGGGCCAACCTGTTTCCGGGTTTCGCCGGCCGCTACGCCAAGCCCAACGTGACTCCGGCGGTGGCCGCCTACGTGGACCTGGCCCGCCGCCACGGCCTGACCCCTACCCAACTGGCCCTGGCCTTCGTCCATCGCCGCTGGTGCGTGGGCAGCACCATCATCGGCGCCACCAACCCGGACCAGCTCAAGGAAAACATCGATGCCGCCGCCATCACCCTGGCGCCGGAGGTATTGGCGGCGGTGGAACAAATCCACCTCGCTCATCCCAATCCGGCGCCCTGAGGGCGGCTGGGGCGTCAGGCATGGGGGATCCCGCCATGGAAGTACCTTCCTCATGGCAGGCGGGTGGGGCAGCAATATCGGTGGGAGATGCCATGCCGACCGGATCAAGCGTCCTGGCTTGCTGGCGGGTACTCAGGGGTTAGGGGTAACTCGGCTGCGGCCGAGGCGAACTAGGCGTAGGTCGGCAGGTGCAGGCGGGCCGAAATCTTGCCGCCGGTCTTGGGCTTGATGTCCACCGGCGTATCCACCTTGGTTTCCGGTTTCTTGGGGTCCGGCTTGGCGCCGTTGGTCCCCGGTTTTTCGCCGGGTGCGGGCGGCGCGTCTTCCTTGGCGGCGGGATTCTCGCCGTTTTCTCCTTCGACGGCGGCCGGCATGGACTGGGGTTCCGGTTCGGCGCCGGGCGGCACCACCGCCAGATTGTTTTCCCGCATGTAGGCGTCCATTTCCTTCCAGCCGTCGAAAATGGAAGCCTTGGTGATGTATTTGTTCTTTTTGTCCTTGGCGGCCCGGGTGAAACAGTCCTCCAAGGCACGGCCGGCGTGGCGGCAGGCGCTGCCGATGGCCTTGCCTTCCGCCTCCTGACGGCTCAGGGTCTTCGCCGGGGTTTCAATGCCCAATTGGTCGCAGCCGGCCAGCAAGGGCAGGGCGATCATTCCGGCAAGGAAGAGGCGGAAAACGGGTGGCAAGGGCGGCGTCCGGTAAGGGGTTAACAGGATTTTACGGCAGCCGGGCGCGCTTCTTTAGCCCCTGGGGACTTGTCCGTGGCATGACTGCGGCTTTGTTCCCCCTTGAAATAGGCGCTTATTCATCGGGAACCACGGCGGTGGCCTCGATTTCCACCTTGGCGGCGTCCTCCACCAATTCGGCGATCTGGATCACGGACATGGTGGGATAGAAGCGCCCCATCACCTCCCGGTAGGCCAGCCCCAGTTCCTTGGCCTGGGCCAGGTATTCCCGTTTGTCGGTGACGTACCAGGTGAGGCGGATGATGTGTTCCGGCTTGCCGCCGGCGCAGCGCACTACTTCCACCACGTTTTCCAGGGCCTGCTTGGCCTGGGCGGTGAAGTTGCTGCTGACGAAGCGGCGCTGGGCATCCCAGCCCACCTGGCCGGCGACGCTGACGTAGCTGCCCTTGGCCTTGATGCCGTTGGAAAAACCCCGGGGCCGGGCCCAGTGTTCGGGCTGGATGATCTCGTGGGGGCCGGCGACGGCGGGGGCGGAATCCGCCGTGGTTGCCGTGGCCGTTGCGGCCGGCTGGGCGCCGGGCAGCGTCTTCAGTGCCTCCTCGCGCAGCTTGTAGCGTTGCAGCTTGCCGGTTTCGGTGCGCGGCAGGGCGGCGCGGAAGTCGATGATGCGTGGGTATTTGTAGGGGGCAAGCTGGGACTTGACGTGTTCCTGCAAGGTCTTGGCCAGGGCGTCCGAGCCTTCGTGGCCGGGGGCGGGGACGACGAAGGCGAACACCACCTGGCCCCGGTTCTCGTCCGGCACGCCCACCACCGCGCATTCGGCCACGGCCGGATGCTTGAGCAGCACGTCCTCCACCTCGGGGCCGCCGATGTTGTTGCCGGCGGAGATGATCATGTCATCCGTGCGGGATTGGTAGAAGAAGTAGCCGTCCGCGTCCATGAGGAAGGCGTCGCCGGTGACGTTCCAGCCGTTCACCACGTAGTCGTACTGGCGCGGATCGTCCAGGTAGCGGCAGCCGGTGGGGCCCTTGACCGCCAGCCGGCCCACCTGGCCCGGGGGCAGGGGGTTGCCGGCCTCGTCGAGGATGGTGGCGCGGTAGCCGGGAATGGGCTTGCCGGTGGCGCCGGGCCGCACGTCGTCGCCGGCGGCGGAGATGAAGATGTGCAGCATCTCGGTGGAGCCGATGCCGTCGATGAGGCGGATGCCGGTGGCCTTCAGCCAGGCCTCGCGGGTCGCCACGGGCAGGGCCTCGCCGGCGGAGACGCACTTGCGCAGGGACGAGATGTCGAAGCGTTGCAGCATGGGCAGGGCCATGCGGTAGCCGGTGGGTACGGAGAAGCTGATGGTGACGCGGTAGTGCTGCACCGCCTGGAGCAGGGGCTCGGGGCCGGGCTTGACGCCGATCACCGAGGAGGCGCCGTAGCGCAGGGGGAACAGCACCAGGCCGCCCAGGCCGAAAGTGAAGGCCAGGGGCGCCGCGCCGCAGAAAATGTCGTCGGCTTCCGGTTTCAGGGTGGAGCGGGGGAAGCAGTCGCAGATCGCCATCACGTCCCGGTGGAAGTGCATGGTGCCCTTGGGCTTGCCCGTGGTGCCGGAGGTGAAGGCGATCAGGGCCACGTCGTCCAGGGCCGTGTCCACGTTGGCGAAGGTGTCCGCCTTGCCCGCCAGCCGGGGTTCGAGCCGGTCGGTGGCGTCGGTGGCGTCGGTGGCGGCCGGCGCGGTGAGCAGGCCGTCGAAGAACAGGGTCTGGGTCAGCACCGGATGCTGGCTGCGGGCCAGTTCCAGTTCGCCGCGCAGGCTCACGTCGCACAGGCAATGGCTGATCTGGGCCTTGCCGACGATGTCCCCCAGTTCCTTGGCCCGCAGCAGGGGCATGGTGGACACGGCGACGCCGCCGGCTTTCTGGATGCCGAACCAGCCCGCCACCATCAACGGCGCGTTGGGCGAATGGAGCAGCACCCGGTTGCCCGGCACCAGGCCCATGTCCTCGGTCAGCACACGGGCCACGCGATTGGCCAGAGAGCGCAGTTCCCGGTAGGTGAAGGTGCCCAGGGGGCCGCGCAGGGCGATGCGGTCGCCCCAGCCTTTTTCGTCCACGGCCTTGTCGAGGATTTCCGTGGCGCAATTGAGTCGGTCCGGGTAATGCAACTCCGGCAGATCGAACAGGAGTTCCGGCCACAGTTTTGGGGGCGGCAGGTGGTCCCGGGCAAAGGTGTCCCGGTGGGCGCTTGGAATCATGGGCGTATCAACTGGCCTGAAAAGGCCCGACTCAGCGTTGCAGGCTGGTCAGGTGGGTTTTGAGCAGGGCCAGCAGATTGTGCAATTGCTGCTTTTCGCTTTCCTTGATGCCGGCGAACAATTCCAGAATCCATTTTTCATGGGACTCGGCCATCTTCTTGAACTGCTTCTTGCCCTCGGCGGTGAGCTTGACGATGTAGGCGCGGCGGTCGGCGGGGTTGTCTTCCCGCACCACCAGGCCCTCGGCCACCAGTTGGTCGGTGATGCCGGTGACGTTGCCGCCGGTGACCATCATGCGCTTGGACAATTCGCCCATCTTCAGGCCTTCGGGGGCGCGCTCCAGTTGGGCCATCAGGTCGAAGCGGGGCAGGGTGGTGTCGAACTGGACGCGCAGGCGGCTGCGCACCTGGGCCTCGATCAGGTTGGTGCAGGCCAGCAGCCGCAGCCACAGGCGCAGGGACTGGTGGTCGTCGCGGGTGACGCGGGTCTCGGTATCGGCGACGGTGGCCGCCACGGTGGTCTTTTTGCTCATGACATGATTTCTCCACAAGATAAGGAAACGGATTGGCCGGTGAGGGCGCGGGATTCGGCTTGGCACAGCCAGAGGGCTGCCGCCGCCACTTCGCTCGGGCTGATCACGCGCGCCTGGGGATTGGTGGCGGCGAGGGCATCCCGGGCCTGGTCGGGGCTGCGACCGGTGCGGGCGACGATGTTGTCCACGGTCTGGCGCACCATGTCGGTGTCGGTGTAACCGGGGCAGAGGGCGTTGACCGTGACGCCCTGGGTGGCAAATTCGGCCGCCAGGGAACGGGTCAGGCCCACCAGGGCGTGCTTGGCGGCGCAGTAGGCGCTGACGTAGGCATAGCCCTTCTGGCCGGCGACGGAGGCGACGTTGATGATGCGTCCGCCCGGCGCCGCCTGGCCGGCGGCCAGCAGGTCGGGCAGGGCGGCCTGGGTGCAGTGCCAGGCGCCCATCAGGTTGGCGTCCAGCATGCGCTGCAACAGGGCGGCGTCGCTCTTGGCGAAGGGGGCGCTGGCGGCCTGGCCGGCGTTGTTCACCAGGATGTGGATGGGCCCGTGTCGTTCCCGGGCGGTGGCGATGGCGCGGTTCACGGCATCGGCGTCGGTGACGTCGCAGGGGATGATGTCCGCTGATACGGTGCGGGCCAGGCGGCTGACGGTGGCACCGGCTTGTTCCAGGGCGTCGGCGATGGCGGCGCCGATGCCGCGGGACGCGCCAGTGACGACCGCATGGCGGCCTTGCAGGGGGGCGTTCATTGAGGATTCTCCGGATGCAACAGGCGTTGCAGTTGGGCGCCGCCAGCCCGGTAGGACGGCGGCCAGGCGAGGGCGTCGTGGCCTTGTTCGGCGGCCGCGCGCAGGGTCCAGTGGGGATCGGCCAAATGGGGCCGGCCGAGGGCGCACAGGTCGGCGCGGCCGGCGGCGATGATGGTGTTCACCTGGTCCGCCGTGGTGATGTTGCCCACGGCCATGACCGGAATGCCCACCTCGTTGCGGATGCGGTCGGCAAAGGGCACTTGATACATGCGGCCGTAGACCGGCTGGGCGTCGGGATGGGTCTGGCCGCTGGAAACGTCGATCAGGTCGGCGCCGGCGGCCTGGAAGGCGCGGGCCATGGCCACCGCGTCGTCGCCGCTGTTGCCGCCGGGAAACCAGTCATGGGCGGAGAGGCGCACTGCCAGGGGCTTGGGCCAGATGGCGCGGAGGGCGGCAAAGACTTCGAGGGGGAAGCGCAGGCGGTTTTCCAGGGGACCGCCGTAGGCGTCCGTGCGGCGGTTGGACAGGGGCGAGAGGAAGCCGGACAGCAGGTAGCCGTGGGCGCAGTGGAGTTCCAGTAGGTCGAAGCCGGCGGCCAGGGCGCGACGGGCGGCGGCGGCGAAGTCGGCGACGATGCGTTCCATGCCGGACCGATCCAGGGCGGCGGGGGTGGCGCTGGTGGGTCGCCAGGGCAGGGCCGAGGCGGCCACCAGGGGCCAGCTTTCAGCGGCGGGCAGGGGAACATCCTCGCCTTCCCAGGGCGGGCAGGTGGCGCCCTTGGCGCCGGCATGGCCCAGTTGCAGGCCGATCTTGGCGCCGCTGTGGCCATGGACGAAATCGACGATGCGCTGCCAGGCGGCCTGCTGGGCATCGTTCCAGAGCCCGGTGCAGCGGGGGGTGATGCGGCCGTCGGCGCTGGGGGCGGTCATTTCGCTCATGACGAGGCCGGCGCCACCCAGGGCACGGGCGCCCAGATGGGTCAGGTGAAAGTCGCCGGGCAGGCCATCCGTGGCGGCGTAGGTAGCCAAGGGAGAGACCGCGACCCGATTGGTGAGGGTCAGCGCCCCCAGGTGGAAAGGCGTGAACATGGGCGGCACGGCCTGGGCCAGGCCGCAGCGGCGGGCCAGGTCGGTTTCCACCGCGGCGATGTAGGCGGGGTCGCGCTGGCGCAGGTTCTCATGGCCCAGGCGCTGGCTGCCGGTGAGCAGGGTGTAGCTGAAGGGCAGGGGCTCGAAACCGGTGTAACGGGCCACGTGCTCGAACCATTCCTGGCGGTTGCGGGCGGCGCTTTGCAGACGCAGCACGGCCGGTTCCCGCTCGGCCTGATAGCGGGCCAGGGCGGCGGGAACGTCGGCTTCGTCCTGGAGGGCGGCGGCCAGGGCGATGGCATCCTCCATCGCCAGCTTGGTGCCGGAGCCGATGGAAAAGTGGGCGGTGTGGGCGGCGTCGCCGAGCAGGACGATGTTGCCGTGATACCAGCGACGACAGACCAGCCGGTTGAAGCGCAACCAGGCGCCGCCCCGGGCGTGGTGGGGCAGTAGGCGCAATTGGCCGCCCTGGAGCCGTTCGGCGAACAACTCGCTACAAAAGGCCAGGGAGCGGGTGCTGTCGGCCTGGTCCAGTCCTGCGGCCTGCCACACGGCCTGGGGCGCCTCGACGATGAAGGTGGCGTGGTCCCGGTCGTAGCGATAGGCGTGGAGACTGAACCAACCCCATTCGGTTTCGCGGAAATCGAAAGTGAAGGCGTCCAGGGGCCGGTCGCAGCCCAGCCAGAGGTAGCGGCAGTCGCCGACGGCGATGTCGGGCTGGAACACGTCCGCGTAGCGTTCGCGTACGGCGCTGTGGATGCCGTCAGCGGCGACGATCAGGTCGGCGTCGGCGTATTTTTCAGGTGGCTCGGCCTCGGTGTTGAAACGGAGTTCGACGCCCAGGGCGCGGGCCCGGTCTTGCAGGATGCGGAGCAGGCGGGCGCGGCCGATGCCGGTAAAACCGTGCCCCCGGGAGCGGAGGCACTGGCCGCGATAGTGGATGTCGATGGTGTCCCAGGCCACCAGGGCGTCGCGGATGGCGGCATGGCTTTCCGGGTCGGCGGCGGCCAGACCGTCCAGGGTCTGGTCGGAAAAAACCACGCCCCAGCCGTAGGTATCGTCCGCCGGACCGCGTTCGACGACGGTGACCCGATGGCTCGGGTCCGCCCGTTTGATCAATGCCGCGAAGTAAAGGCCCGCGGGACCTCCCCCCAGGCAGACGATATGCATGAAATCAATGAAATTGCCCTCAAATGGGCGATTTGAGAATTTTAAGGCATCAATAGACGCATGGGGCTGCTAGTTTGTGCTTTGCGGCAAAAAATGTGACTTACGCAATAGCGGAGTCTCGAAGGGCCCGTGGCGACGGCCGGTACGGACGACGCTGAAAGCCCCCAACGTCAGTATTGGCGCACCATGCCGGGAAGTTGCCGCGGCGCAGGTGGAGAGGGTGGGGCCCCGGCGCGGAGGACTTCTCCCGGGTTTTCCGCCGATTGGCACCTTGCGGACCCGGTAAACTAACGTTTCCTTTTTTCTCGCAATGCGCAAAAGTCTATGAACAAGCTGTTCCTCGGCGGAGTCCTGAGCTTGGCGGCCCTGCTGATCCAAATGCCTGCGGAGGCCAAGCCCGCAGCCAAAGCCAAAGCTAAGCCCGAAGCCGTGGCGGTGGCGCCGGTGGAAATCACCCTGCGTCATGGTCTCGATGGCCGGGCGCTGGATACCCTGGCCACCCTGACCGTGAAATTCAACGACAGCCTCAAGGGCAAGGGCCGGATCGTGTTGCAAGGGGTTTCCGGCCTCGCCCGGGACGAGGACAAGCGCCAATTGCCCCACATGGCCTTGTTCCACCCCGAAGATGAAATGAATTTCTTCGACACCCTGCCCCGCTTCCGTCCCCTTTACCAGGTGCTGGGCGACGGCGGCGTCAAGCTGGATCTCAAGCGCATCTACCCCTTGATGGCCGACGCAGTGGACGATTCCGCCGGGCGCTTGCAGGCCCTGCCCTTGGGCATGTCCCTGCCGGTGTTGTTCTGGAACAAGGAAGCCTTCCGCCGCGCCGGGCTGGACCCGGAACGGCCGCCCCGGACCTGGTGGGAAGTGCAGACCGCGGCCGGCAAGTTGTTCGATGCCGGCAGCAGCTGTCCCTACACCTCGTCCCGCTTCGCCTGGATGCAGGTGGAAAACCTGTCCGCCCAGCACAACGAGCCCCTGGTGCAGAAGCCGGCCCGGGCCGCTCTCAACAGCATGGTGAACGTGAAGCACCTGGCCATGCTGGTGAGCTGGCACAAGAGCCGCTACTTCCGCTACTACGGCGCCCTGGGCGAAAGCGACCAGCATTTCCTCAACGGCGAGTGCGGCATGTTGACCGGCGAGTCCAGCCTGTTCGCCGAAGCCCTGGCCCGCCATCTGCCCGTGGGCATTGCCGCCATGCCCTACTACGACGACGTGTACGGCGTGACGCCGCGCAACGTGCTGCCCGACGGGGCGGGACTGTGGTTCCTGGCCGGCTATAAGAAGGCTGACTACGCCCTGATGGCCCAGTTCGTCGAATTCCTGATGAAGCCCGAACACCAGCGCGACTGGGTGCGGGCCACCGGCTACCTGCCCATGACGGCGGACGCCATCACGGCGTTGAAGGAATCCGGCGGCCCCGCCGACGTGCTCGACGCCGCTGCCCGCCGCCTCTCCGAGCCCCGGGTGAGCCGCGTCAAGAGCGGCGGTCCTCTGGAGCGCCTGCGCAGCATCCTCAACGTGGAGGCCGAGGCCCTCTGGCGCAACGAGAAGCCGGCCAAGGAAGTGCTGGACACCGCCATGACCAAGTTCAACGGCGTGCCTTCCGCCCGCTGACTTCTGGCCCATGCACAAAACAAAAGCCCGCGATCGCGGGCTTTTGTTTTTGGTGCAAGCGGAGGATCAGAGCAGGATCAGATTGTCCCGGTGGATCAGCTCTTCCTCGTCCACATAGCCCAGCAGGGTCTCGATTTCCGCGCTGCCGTGGCGGGCGATGCGGCGGGCTTCGGAGCTGGAGTAGTTGATCAGGCCCCGGGCGATCTCCCGGCCCAGGCCGTCGCGGCAGGCCACGGCGGCGCCCCGCTCGAACTCGCCGTCCACGGCGGTGACGCCGATGGGCAGCAGGCTGCGGCCTTCCTTCAGGGCCTTTTCGGCACCGGCGTCCAGGCTCAGGCTGCCGGCCAGTTGCAGGTGATCCGCCAGCCATTGCTTGCGGGCGGCCAGGGGGGTGGCACTGGCAACCAGCAGGGTGCCCAACTGCTCGCCGGCGGCGAGGCGGGGCAGGATGTTCGTTTCGCGACCGCTGGCGATCAGGGTGTGGGCGCCGCTGCGGGCAGCCCGCTGGGCGGCGCGAATCTTGGTGATCATGCCGCCCTTGCTGATGCCGCTGCCGGCACCGCCGGCCATGGCTTCGAAGCTGCGGTCTTCGGCTGCACCTTCGCTGATCAGGGTGGCGTTCGGGTCCTTGCGCGGGTCGGCGCTGTAGAGGCCCTGCTGGTCGGTGAGGATGACCAGGGTTTCGGCTTCCACCAGGTTGGCGACGAGGGCGCCCAGGGTGTCGTTGTCGCCGAACTTGATTTCGTCGGTGACCACCGTGTCGTTCTCGTTGATGATGGGCACCACGCCCAGGGAGAGCAGGGTGGTCAGGGTTGAGCGGGCGTTCAGGTAACGGGTGCGGTCCGCCAGATCGTCATGGGTGAGCAGGATCTGGGCGGTCTTCAGGCCATGGCCGGAAAAACAGGTTTCGTAGGTCTGGCACAGGCCCATCTGGCCCACGGCGGCGGCGGCCTGGAGTTCGTGCATGCCCTTGGGCCGTTGGGACCAGCCCAGGCGCTGCATGCCGGCGGCGATGGCGCCGGAGGAAACCAGCACCACCTCGCGTCCCTGGCCGTGGAGCACCGCGATCTGGCGCGCGCACTCGGCGATGAAGGCCTGGGACAGGCCGGCGCCGTTGTCGGTGACCAGGGCGCTGCCGACCTTGACGATCAGGCGCTTACTCTTCGCTATCGTCGCTCTCATCCTCGTCCTCATCGTCGCTGACGGTGGTGGCGTGGTGGGGCGTGGTGTCGTGTTCCACCACCACGTCGCCGAACTCGGCTCGGTGCTGTTCGATGTGGTCCATCACGGCATAGGTGAGGGCCTTGCAGCCGTCGCCGGTCAGGCCGGAAATGACGAAGTGCCTGTCCACGCCGCCGTAGCCCGCGATCAGGGCGGCGATGCGCTCCTCGCGCTCTTCCTCGGGCACCAGGTCGATCTTGTTGATGATCAGCCAACGGGGCTTGGCGTAGAGGTTTTCGTCGTACTTGCGCAGTTCGTCGGTAATCGCCAGGGCGTCCCGCACGGGATTGGCCTCGGGGTCGAAGGGGGCGATGTCCACCAGGTGCAACAGCACCCGGGTGCGCTGCAAGTGGCGCAGGAAGCGGTGGCCGAGGCCGGCGCCTTCCGCCGCGCCCTCGATCAGGCCCGGTACGTCGGCAATGACGAAGCTGCGGTCGTGGTCCACGCGGACCACGCCCAGATTGGGGTGCAGGGTGGTGAAGGGGTAGTCGGCCACCTTGGGTTTGGCGGCGGACACGGCGCGGATGAAGGTGGACTTGCCCGCGTTGGGCAGGCCCAGCAGGCCCACGTCGGCCAACACCTTGAGCTCCAGCTTGAGCATGCGCCGCTCGCCTTCCTCGCCCATGGTGTGCTGGCGGGGTGCCCGGTTGGTGCTGGACTTGAAGTGCAGGTTGCCCAGGCCGCCCTTGCCGCCCTTGGCGATCAGGGCGCGCTTGCCGTCCTTGTCCAGGTCGGCGATCAATTCGCCGGTCTCGAAGTCGGAGATCACGGTGCCGACAGGCATGCGCAGTTCCAGGTCCTCGCCGCCCTTGCCGTAGCAGTCGGCGCCGCGCCCGTTCTCGCCCCGGTCGGCGCGGAACATGCGGGTGTAGCGAAAGTCGATCAGGGTGTTGAGGTTGCGGTCGGCAATGGCGTAGATGCTGCCGCCGCGGCCGCCGTCGCCGCCGTCGGGTCCGCCGAAGGGGATGAATTTTTCGCGGCGGAACGAAGCCACGCCATTGCCGCCGTCGCCGGCCATGACCTCGATGCGGGCTTCGTCAAAGAATTTCATTGCTGCTGCTCCAGAAACGCAAAAGCCCTATCCCAGGGATAGGGCTTTTGCCACAGGCCGAAGCCCGATTATTCGCCGGTGTAGGGAACGACGTTCACCACCTTGCGTTGGGTGGGGCCCTTGACGGTGAATTGCACGGTACCGTCCACCTTGGCGAACAGGGTGTGGTCCTTGCCGATGCCGACGTTGTCGCCGGGGTGGAACTGGGTGCCGCGCTGACGGACGATGATGCTGCCGGCGGGGATCAGTTCGCCGCCGTAGCTCTTGACGCCCAGTCGTTTGGCTTCTGAGTCGCGGCCGTTGCGGGAACTACCGCCTGCTTTCTTGTGTGCCATGGTATGTGCTCCTTAGTGGCAATGGACTCAGCCGGCGATGCCGCTGATTTCCAGTTCAGTGTAGTTCTGGCGATGGCCTTGACGCTTTTGGTAGTGCTTACGACGACGCATCTTGAAGATGCGAACCTTGTCGTGACGACCGTGGCTGATGACCTTGGCTGTGACAGTGGCGCCAGAAACCAGAGGGGTGCCGATCTTGACCGACTCACCCTCACCGACCATGAGAACCTGGTCGAGAGTGATTTCAGCGCCCACATCTGCCGGTATCTGTTCTACTTTGATCTTTTCGCCAGCGACAACGCGATACTGCTTGCCGCCAGTTTTTATGACCGCATAAGACATGTGGGACTCCGATATTTAAAAGGAAGGGTGCTACAAAAAGAGCCGCGCATTATAGGGCGGCAAGCCATTAAAGTCAAAGCGAATTCTGTTGTTCTTGACGATGGGGGTGGCCGTCCCTAACATCGCGCCTTTCCTGAAGGCCCGCTTCCCCCGCTTTAATTCCCCATCGTGCAGCTCAATTCCCTCTATGCCCTGATCGCCGACGACATGAAAGCCGTCGATGTGGTGATCCGCGAACGCCTCTATTCCGACGTGGTGCTGGTGCGCCAGGTGGCCGAATACATCATCAGCGCTGGCGGCAAGCGCATGCGTCCGGCCCTGGTCCTGCTCACGGCGGGTGCCATGGGCTACCAGGGCAAGCACCATCATGAGCTGGCGGCGGTGGTGGAGTTCATTCATACCGCGACCCTGCTCCACGACGACGTGGTGGACGAGTCCGACCTGCGCCGAGGGCGGGAGACCGCCAATGCCCTGTTCGGCAATGCCGCCAGCGTGCTGGTGGGGGATTTTCTCTATTCCCGCGCCTTCCAGATGATGGTGGGCGTCGGCTCCATGCGGGTCATGGAAGTCCTGGCCGAGGCCACCAACATCATCGCCGAGGGCGAAGTGTTGCAGTTGATGAACTGCAACGACGCCAATGTGGATGTGGAGTCCTATCTGCGGGTGATCCGTTACAAGACGGCCAAGTTGTTCGAGGCGGCGGCCCGGCTGGGCGGCATCCTCGGCGGCGCCTCGGTGGAACTGGAGGAAGGCCTGGCCCGCTACGGCATGCACCTGGGCACGGCCTTCCAGTTGATCGACGACGTGCTGGATTATTCCGGTGTCGAAGGCGAGACCGGCAAACACGTCGGTGACGACCTGGCTGAGGGCAAGCCCACGCTGCCCCTGATCCACGTCATGAAGAACGGCACGCCCCAGCAGGCGGCCTTGGTTCGCCAGGCCATCGAGCAAGGCGGGCTGGACGAGTTGCCCGCCATCCTTGCCGCCATCGAGGAAACCGGTGCGCTGGTGGAGACGCGACGCCAGGCCGAGCTGGAAATCGCCGCCGCGAAACAGGCCATTGATGCCCTTCCGCCTTCGCAATACCGCGACAGTCTGCTAGAATTGGCGGACTTTTCCGTCGCGCGCAGTCACTGATTCATCGGACAGTCAGCGCTTTTTCGGAAGTTCCCGCTAGCTGTAAAACACGTTTCACCACTCTCGCATCGGGGCGTAGCTCAGCCTGGTAGAGTACTGCGTTCGGGACGCAGGAGTCGGAGGTTCGAATCCTCTCGCCCCGACCATCACCGCCTTGTCTTGTTGGTTTGAGATAACGGCACATGGCGTTCTGCCAAAACCATTTTCCCTCTGCCTCGGCGCCACGGTTGCGTGGTTGTCTGCCTTGACGTCCATCTATTCGTCCATGCTATTTCCACGGGTGTTCGAGTGGCTTGATGGGGATGCCAGTTTTGTGGCGGTATTGGATTGGGGGTGGGGCTCGGCTGCGGCGGGTAAAAAAAAGCGGCGACGGATGCGCCGCCCCGGTCGGAATGAATCCGCAAGACCGTCTTTCCGCCTAGAATGGCCGTTGAAACCGTAGGGGTTTCTATCGCCGAGTTTTTTCAAGGAGGAGTCCGTACATGAAGTCCAGCAAATTCCTGCCCGTGCTGACCGTTGCTGCGCTGTTGGCAAGCCCCGTTGCTCACGCCAGCCTGCAATTGGCGCAAAAGGGCGGCTGTGTTGCCTGTCATGCCATCGACAAGAAGATGGTTGGTCCTGCTTACAAGGACGTGGCCGACAAGTACAAGGGCCAGAAGGATGTCGCCACCAAGTTGTTCGACAAAGTTCGCCATGGCGGAACTGGCGTGTGGGGCACCATCCCCATGCCGGCCACTGGCCCGGACAAGCTGAGCGATGGCGATCTGAAGGCCGTGATCGAATGGGTGCTCAAGGGCGCTTCTTGATTTAGCGTGCCGGGCGGGCCGTCCTGAGGGACGGTTTCCGCTAAAATAGATGGCTGTTCCAAGCAGGGCGAACATTGCGTTCGCCCTGTTCTTATTTCTGGAGTGAGTAAACATGCCGGTGATTACCCTTCCCGACGGTTCCAAGCGGGAATACCCCCAAGCGCTGACGGTGGCCCAGGTGGCCGCCTCCATCGGTGCCGGGCTGGCCAAGGCCGCCCTGGCAGGTCGCATCAATGGCAAGCTGGTGGATACCAGCACCTTGATCGACACCGACGTGGACTTGGCGATTGTCACCGACAAGGATGCCGACGGCCTGGAAGTCATTCGCCACTCCACTGCCCACTTGCTGGCCTATGCCGTCAAGGAACTGTTCCCCGAAGCCCAGGTGACCATCGGTCCCGTGGTGGAGAACGGCTTCTACTACGACTTCGCCTACAAGCGCCCCTTCACGCCGGAAGACCTGCAAGCCATCGAAAAGCGCATGGCTGAACTGGCGAAAAAAGACTTTCCCATCACCCGCGAAGAGTGGGAACGGGACGAGGCCGTGGAATTCTTCAAGGGCCTGGGTGAGCACTACAAGGCTGAGCTGATCGCTGCCATTCCGGCCGGGGAGCCCATCGGTCTTTATCGCGAGGGCGATTTCATCGACCTTTGTCGTGGCCCCCACGTGCCCTCCACCGGCAAGCTCAAGGCCTTCAAGTTGATGAAGGTGGCCGGTGCCTACTGGCGCGGCGACTCGAAGAACGAGCAGTTGCAACGTATCTACGGCACCGCCTGGGCCAAGAAGGAAGAGCTGGACGCTTACCTGCACATGCTGGAAGAGGCCGAGAAGCGCGACCACCGCAAGCTGGGCAAGCAGCTGGACCTGTTCCATTTGCAGGAAGAAGCCCCCGGCCTGGTGTTCTGGCACCCCCACGGCTGGACCCTGTGGCAGGAAATCGAGCAGTACATGCGCGCCGTGTATCGCGACAACGGCTACCAGGAAGTGCGTTGCCCCCAGATTCTCGACCGCAGCCTGTGGGAGAAGTCGGGCCACTGGGAGCACTACAAGGACAATATGTTCACCACCGAGTCCGAAAACCGGGACTACGCGGTGAAGCCCATGAACTGTCCCGGCCATATCCAGATTTTCAACGACGGCCTGCGCTCCTACAAGGAGCTGCCTCTGCGTTACGGCGAGTTCGGCTCCTGTCACCGTAATGAGCCCTCTGGTGCTCTCCATGGGGTGATGCGGGTGCGGGGCTTCACCCAGGACGATGGCCATATTTTCTGTACCGAGGATCAGATCGAGTCCGAGGTGACGGCCTTCAACGCCCTGGTGCGCAAGGTTTACGCCGATTTCGGTTTCAACGAGGTGGCGGTGAAGCTGGCCCTGCGCCCCGCCAGCCGGGTGGGCGACGATGCCGTCTGGGACAAGGCTGAAAGCGGCCTGCGCGCCGCCCTGCGGGCCAGCGGCCTGGAATGGGAAGAGTTGCCCGGCGAGGGTGCCTTTTATGGCCCCAAGATCGAATTCCACATCAAGGACGCCATTGGCCGTTCCTGGCAGTGCGGTACCGTGCAGGTGGATTTCTCCATGCCTGGCCGCCTCGGTGCCGAATACGTTGGCGAGGACAACGCCCGCCATACCCCGGTCATGCTGCACCGGGCCATCCTGGGTTCCCTGGAGCGTTTCATCGGCATCCTGATCGAAAACCATGCTGGCGCCCTGCCTTTATGGTTGTCGCCGGTACAGGTGGTGGTGATGAGCATTTCCGAAAATCAGGCCGATTACGCCCAGGCTGTCGCGGAAAAGCTGCGCGCTGCCGGTCTTCGCGCTGACTGCGATTTGCGGAATGAGAAAATAACCTATAAAATTCGGGAACATAGTTTGTTGAAGCGGCCTTACTTGTTGGTGGTTGGCGACAAGGAAAAGGCCGAAGGGTTGGTCGCAGTGCGTGCCCGGGGCAATCAAGATCTCGGGCAAATGTCCCCCGATGCTTTATTGGAGCGGCTGCTGGCGGAAAAGCGCAGCAGGGCTGAGTGACCTGTTTTTTTGAATTTTTTTGGAGTATTGAACCATCGCCCAGGAGAAGACGCAGCGCGTCAATGACGAAATAACCGCCGCCGAGGTCCGTTTGGTCGGAGAAGACGGTGAGCAGTTGGGTATCGTGTCCGTGCGCCAGGCCTTGGCCTTGGCGGACGAAGCGGAATTGGACCTGGTGGAAATTGCCCCCATGGCCAAGCCGCCGGTCTGCAAGATCATGGATTTCGGCAAGTTCAAGTATCAGGAATCCAAGCGCGCCCACGAAGCCAAGCTGAAGCAGAAGCAGGTACAGGTCAAGGAAGTGAAGTTCCGTCCCGGTACGGACGAGAACGACTACCAGATCAAGCTGCGCAACGTCACCAAGTTTCTGGGCGAAGGCGACAAGGCCAAGATCACGCTGCGTTTCCGCGGACGGGAAATGGCCCACCAGGAAATCGGTATGCGGGTGCTGGAACGCATCAAGACCGATCTGGAGGAAGTCGCCCTGGTCGAGCAGTTTCCAAAAATGGAAGGTCGACAACTGATCATGGTGCTGTCCCCCTCCAAGAAGCAGGTGAAGTAGTTTTGCAAGAATTTTCCCCGGCGCGCCGGTCGCGATGGGGAAAACCAAGCGGTGCGGGTTATCAAGTGTCGTCAAGGAGACGGCCACCTTGCTCCGTTTTATAAGGAGAAATCTTCGATGCCGAAGATGAAGACCAAGAGCGGTGCCCTGAAGCGCTTCAAAGTGCGCGGCAGCGGCAGCATCAAGCGCTCCCAGGCGTTCAAGCGCCACATCCTGACCAAGAAGTCCACCAAGGTGAAGCGTCAACTGCGTGGCATGGCCGAGGTTCATGAATCCGATGTGAAGCTGGTTCGCGCCATGCTTCCCTACGCGTAAAGGAGATTTACTATGCCTCGCGTAAAACGTGGTGTAACGGCGCGCGCGCGCCATAAGAAGGTTCTCGCCCTCGCCAAGGGCTATCGCGGTCGTCGCAGCACGGTCTATCGCATCGCCAAAGAAGCGGTGATGAAGGCCGGCCAATACGCCTACCGTGACCGTCGTCAACGCAAGCGTCAGTTCCGCGCCCTGTGGATCGCCCGTATCAATGCGGCCGCCCGGGAAGTGGGCCTGAAGTACAGCACCTTCATGAACGGCCTGAAGAAGGCTTCCATTGAAGTGGACCGCAAGGTTCTGGCCGACCTGGCCGTGTTCGACAAGCCCGCTTTTGCGGCGCTGGCGAACCAAGCCAAGGCCAAGCTCGGCGCCTAATCCGCGTTAGGTCCCTGCTGTCAAACGAGGGGAGGTCTTGGGTAACCGGGGCCTCCCTTTTGCATTGTGTTGCTTGCATTCAAGCCATGAACAATCTTGAACAACTGGTCGCCGATGCCGCGGCCGAATTCGCGTCGGTGACCGAGCCGGCCAAGCTGGAAGAGGCCAAGGCCCGCTACCTGGGCAAGAGCGGTTCCCTGACGGAACTGCTGAAGGGCCTGGGCAAGCTGTCACCGGAGGAGCGCAAGAGCGCCGGTGCTGCCATCAATGCCGCCAAGGAGCAGGTGGAAGCGGCCCTGAACGGTCGTCGTGAAGCCTTGCGGGAAGCGGCGCTACAAGCCCAATTGGCGGCCGAGGCCCTGGATGTGACCCTGCCCGGACGGGGTCAGCCCAGCGGTGGCCTGCATCCGGTGATGCGCAGTCTGGAACGGGTGGAGCAATTGTTCCGTTCCATCGGTTTCGAGGTGGCCGACGGTCCTGAAATCGAGACGGACTGGCACAACTTCACCGCCCTCAATACCCCGGACAACCACCCGGCCCGCTCCATGCACGACACCTTCTATCTGCTGGACGACGCCGGCAAGGTGCGCGAGGACGTGCTGCTGCGTACCCACACCAGTCCGGTGCAGGTGCGTTACATGCAGGCCCACGTGGACAAATACCGTCATCTGGACGCCATGCCCGAAATCCGCGTCATCGCGCCGGGCCGGGTGTACCGGGTGGACTCCGATGCCACCCACTCGCCCATGTTCCATCAGGTGGAGGGGCTGTGGGTCGGTCAGGACGTCAGCTTTGCCGACTTGAAGGGCGTGATCGCCGACTTCCTCAAGAACTTCTTCGAGACGGATGACCTCACGGTGCGTTTCCGTCCCTCCTTCTTCCCCTTCACCGAGCCTTCGGCTGAGATCGACATGGCCTTCATGAGCGGCCATCTCAAGGGGCGCTGGCTGGAGATCGCCGGCTGCGGCATGGTGCATCCCAACGTGCTGCGCTTTGGCGGCATTGATCCGGAAAAGTACACCGGCTTTGCCTTCGGCATGGGGCCCGACCGGCTCACCATGCTCCGCTACGGCATCAACGACCTGCGCCTGTTCTTCGAAGGCGACCTGCGCTTCCTGTCGCAGTTCAACTGACCCGCTGAATTTTCCGCGAGAAATCGTCCATGCAATTTTCCGTATCCTGGCTGCGCAGCCTTGTGAATCCCTCCCTCGGCACGGAGGAACTGGCCCACGCCCTGACCATGGCTGGGTTGGAGGTGGAAGAAATGACCCCGGTAGCGCCCGCCTTCGACAAGGTGGTGGTGGCCCAAGTCATTTCCCGGGAGAAGCATCCCGATGCCGACCGCCTCAGCTTGTGCCAAGTCGATGCCGGCGAGCACGGCACTTTGCAGATCGTCTGCGGCGCGCCCAATGTGGCGGCCGGTCTCAAGGTGCCCTGTGCCTTGGTGGGCGCCCAACTTCCCGGCGACTTTCAGATCAAGAAGGCCAAGGTGCGCGGCATCGAGAGCTTCGGCATGCTCTGTTCCGCCAAGGAGCTGGGCATTGCCGACGAGGCCAGCGGGTTGCTGGTGTTGCCGGAAGATGCGCCCGTGGGCCAGAGCATCCGCCAGTACCTGGATCTGGACGACACGCTGATCACTATCAAGCTCACGCCGAATCGGGCGGATTGCTTGTCGCTGTCCGGCATCGCCCGCGAGGTGGCGGCCCTCACCGGTGCGCCGCTGACGCTGCCGGAGGTGGCTCCGGTGGCTCCCGCCATCACGGATACCCGGACTGTGGCCCTGGAGGCCGGTGTGGCATGTCCGCGCTACTGCGGCCGGGTGGTCAAGGGCGTGAACGCCGCCGCGCCGACGCCGGACTGGATGAAGCAGCGCCTGGAGCGCTGCGGCATTCGCTCGATTTCCGCCGTGGTGGACGTGACCAACTACGTCATGCTCGAGTTGGGGCAGCCCATGCATGCCTTCGACAACGACAAGCTGGTCGGCGGCATCCACGTGCGCCAGCCCAAGGCCGGCGAGCAAGTACTGCTGCTCAACGGCCAGACCGTCACGCCGGCTGCCGACGTGACCCTGATCGCCGATGACGCGAAGGCCCTGGCCTTGGCCGGTATCATGGGCGGCGAGGACTCCGGCGTCACCACCGGCAGTCGCGATATTTTCCTTGAGTCGGCCTTCTTCGCCCCCGATGCCATCGCCGGCAAGGCCCGGGCCCTGGGTTTCTCCTCGGACTCTTCCTACCGCTTCGAGCGGGGCGTGGATTTCGCCCTGCAAGGCAAGGCGCTGGAGCGCGCTACTCGTCTGGTGCTCGACATCTGCGGTGGTCAGGCCGGTCCCGTGGTGGAGGCCCTCGATGCGACCAAGTTGCCCGAGCGCAAGCCCGTCAAGCTGCGCAGTCAGCGGGTGTGCAAGGTGCTGGGCATTCCGCTGTCCGCCACGCAAATCGGCCAATTGCTGGGCGGCCTGGGGCTCGCTTGCCAGGCCGAGGGTGAGGATTTCCTGGTGACACCGCCTTCCCATCGCTTCGATATCGAGATCGAGGAGGATCTGATCGAGGAAGTGGGGCGCCTGTACGGTTACGACAACATCCTGGCCCGCCCACCCAAGGCCTTGATGCAGATGATGCCCCTGGCCGAGGATCGGGTGGGGCCCATGGCCTTGCGCCGTAAGATGGCAGGCCTGGGTTATCAGGAAACCATCAATTTCAGCTTCGTCGAAGCCGCCTGGGAGGCCGACTTCAGCGGCAATACCCAGCCCATCCGCCTGGCCAATCCCATCGCCAGCCAGATGGGGGTGATGCGTACCAGCCTCATCGGTGGCCTGGTCAACGTGCTGACCGTCAATCGCAAACGCCAGCAGGAGCGGGTCAAGATCTTCGAGATCGGCCGTGCCTTCTTGGCCGATGCCGCCGCCCAGCCGGTGGCTGGCTACCACCAACCCCAGCGTCTGGCCGGCCTGGTGGCCGGACCGGTGTTGCCCGAGCAGTGGGGCGGCGAAAGCCGCAAGGTGGATTTCTACGACGTGAAGGCCGATGTGGAAACCCTGCTGGCGGGCCGTGCCCTCAGCTTTGAAAAACTCGACCATCCGGCCCTGCATCCCGGCCGCGCCGCCACGGTCTTGGTGGCGGGGCAAGCGGTGGGCTTGGTGGGGGAACTGCACCCGCGCTGGGTGCAAAAATACGACCTCGGCACCGCTCCGGTGGTGTTTGAGTTGACCCTGGCGGACTTGCTGGCGATGCCTTTCCCCGTCTATCGGGAGGTATCCCGCTTCCCTGCCGTGGTTCGGGACTTGGCCTTGATCGTGGCCCACGAAACCCCCTGGCAGGATCTTTGTCTGGCCTTGAAAAAGGCCGCACCGGCCATCGTCAGGGAGATCGAGTTGTTCGACCTTTACCAGGGCAAGGGTATCGCGGAAGGAAGAAAAAGCCTTGCCTTCCGGGTAGTTATGCAAGATACTCAAAAAACCCTTGAGGATGCAGAAGTGGAGTCCGCCATCGCCGCCCTGGTGGCCGAGGCACAGGCTTCCTTTGCAGCCGAGTTGCGGCAATAAGAGGAATTCAGGCAGTGGAAAACAATACCAAACCAGGAAAATCAGGGAGCAATATGACGCTGACCAAGGCGGAATTGGCCGACATGCTGTTCGACAAGGTCGGCCTCAACAAGCGCGAAGCCAAGGACATGGTGGAAGGGTTTTTCGAGGAAGTCCGCATCGCCCTGGAAGCCGGCGATAGCGTCAAGCTTTCCGGTTTCGGCAACTTCCAGTTGCGCGACAAGCCGCAACGGCCTGGGCGCAACCCCAAGACCGGGGAAGAAATCCCGATCACCGCCCGTCGCGTCGTCACCTTCCACGCCAGCCAGAAGCTCAAGGCGAATGTCGAAGCCGTTCAGAATGGCAACGCCCACTGAAAAAATCGAATTGCCGCCGATCCCGGCCAAGCGCTACTTCACCATCGGTGAAGTCAGCGACTTGTGCCTGGTGAAGCCCCACGTACTGCGCTACTGGGAGCAGGAGTTCAACCAGCTCAAGCCGGTCAAGCGACGGGGCAACCGGCGTTATTACCAGCATCACGAGGTGCTGTTGGTGCGTCGTATCCGCCAACTCTTGTACGAGGAGGGCTTCACCATCAGTGGTGCCCGCAACCGGCTCGAAGAGGGATCGGTCCAGCGCCACGAAAGCAAGGCCGGTAAGGAGGGTGCCAAGCCAGCATCGGGCGCATCGGCGATTTCCGTGCGCGACGAATTGGCGGCGATCATCGAAATTCTGAAGCCTTGATGCGGCAGAAACGAAAAGTTCTGCTATAATTTTTTTCTCAGTCGGGGCGTAGCGCAGCCTGGTAGCGCACTTGCATGGGGTGCAAGGGGTCGCGAGTTCGAATCCCGCCGCCCCGACCATTTTTCTTCTTCCCCTCCAGGAATCTTTTAGGACCTTCAACCGGACTTTCCACTCGCCGTCATGCGCATCCTCCTGAGCAACGACGACGGTTATCTGGCTCCCGGTATCGCGGTCCTCACCCAAGCGATTTCTTCCCTTCCCGGGATTGCCCAGGCCACGGTTGTCGCGCCTGAACAAGACCGCAGCGGCGCCAGCAATTCCCTCACCCTTGATCGTCCCTTGAGTCTGCGCACCGCGCCGGGCGGCTATTTCTTCGTCAATGGCACACCGACGGATTGCGTCCACCTGGCCGTGACGGGGATGTTGGACCACCAGCCGGACATGGTGCTGTCGGGCATCAACAACGGCGCCAATATGGGCGACGACACGCTGTATTCGGGCACGGTGGCCGCGGCGACCGAGGGTTACCTGCTCGGCGTGCCGGCCATTGCCATTTCCCTGGCCGGCAAGCACGGCACAGCGGTCAGCCACTACGACACGGCCGCCCGGATTGCCTGCGATCTGGTGCAACGCTTCCAGCGCCAGCCTTTTCCCGGTCCGGTGCTGCTCAACGTCAATGTGCCCGATTTGCCCTATGGGCAAATCCAGGGGCTGCGCATCACCCGCCTGGGGCGTCGGCACAAGGCCGAGCCGGTGGTGAAACAGCGTAATCCCCGCGGCGAGACCGTCTATTGGGTCGGCCCCGCTGGTGCCGCCGCCGATGCGGGGGAGGGGACGGATTTCCACGCCGTGGCGAACGGCTATGTGTCCATCACTCCCTTGCAGATTGATTTGACCCACAGCGGACAGCTGGGGACCGTGCGGGAGTGGCTGGCATGAGCTTGCAAGGCATCGGCATGACCTCCCAGCGCACCCGTATCCGCATGGTGGAACGCCTGCGGGAACAGGGCATCCGCGACGAGCGAGTGTTGGCGGCCCTGGGCAGCGTGCCGCGCCACATCTTCGTCGAGCCGGCCCTGGCCCATCGTGCCTACGAGGACACCGCGCTGCCCCTGATCCTGGGGCAGACCATTTCCCAGCCCTATGTGGTGGCGCGCATGAGCGAGCTGCTGCTGGCCGGTCGCGATGGCCTGGGCAAGACCCTTGAGGTGGGTGCGGGCTGCGGTTATCAAGCGGCAGTGCTGGGAACCTTGACCAAGGACGTCTATGCCGTGGAACGGATCGGCCCTCTGCTGGCCCGGGCGCGGGAAAACTTGCGACAGTTGCGCATGAGCGGGGTTCGCCTCAAGCATGCCGACGGCAACTGGGGGCTGCCCGAGGCCGCCCCATTTGATACCATCATCCTGGCTGCCGCGGCGGCCCAGGTACCGGCCAAGTTGCTGGACCAGTTGGCCGTTGGCGGCCGGCTGATCCTGCCCTTGGGCAACAGCAACGGGGGCGATCAGGTTCTGGCCTTGATCGAACGCGGACCTGACGGCTTTGTCGAAAACCGTTACGATGCGGTGCGTTTTGTCCCCTTGCTGCCGGGAGTGGAATGAATTTTCGCCAGACGATTATCGGAGTTAGCGCTGCCCTGACCGGATTGATCTCCGGTTGCGCCAATCAGGCGCCGGTGCCCGTGGTGGATCGCGGCCAGAGCGTCGCGGTGCCCGACCGCCCCATGACGCCCGCCGAGGTTGCCCCCGGGTATTACCTGGTCAAGAAGGGCGACACCCTGATTCGGATTTCCCTGGACAACGGCCAGGATTATCGCGACGTGGCGGCCTGGAACAATCTCGAAGATCCCAACAAGATCAACGTCGGCCAGCAGCTCCGGGTCGTGCCGCCGGAGGGTGTTGCGGTGGCCAAGCCGGTGACGCCGCCCCCCGGGATCGACAGCCGTGCGCCGGTGGCCGTGCTCGGCAATGGCGTCAAACAGGAACCCAAGGGCGGGAGCCAACCCTACAGCGACGAAACCCTGGCGCGGTTGCGGCAAGGCGAGACCAAGCCAGTGGAATCGAAGCCGGTGGAACAGAAACCCGTGGCCGAAGCGCCGGCAGCCGCGCCGGAGGCGCAGGATAAGCCGCTGCCGACGCTTACCGAAGGCGATTGGGCCTGGCCCAGCAATGGCAAAGTGCTGGCGCCGTTCAACGAAGCCAGCAACAAGGGGATCGATCTGGCCGGCAAGAGCGGCGACCCGGTCCAGGCGGCGTCTGCCGGCAAGGTGGTTTATGCCGGTAGCGGCCTGCGTGGCTACGGCAACCTGGTCATCATCAAGCACGACGCCACCTATCTGTCGGCCTATGCCCACAACAGCAAGATTCTGGTCAAGGAGGGGCAAAGCGTGACCAAGGGGATGAAGATCGCCGAGGTGGGCAACAGCGACGCCGACCAGCCGAAATTGCATTTCGAGATTCGCAAACAAGGCAAGCCGGTGGATCCGCTGGCCTATCTGCCCAAGCGCTGACCTGCCATGACCACGGCCCCCGACCCCTTCGACGAACACTCCGAAGAACAGGTCGAGGAGGTCTTGCCGCCGGAGGACGCGGAGGCGGTGTTTGCCGCGGCGAGCGCTCCTCTGCCGGAGCCGGAGCTGGAGTTTCTCGACGACATCACCCAGCTTTATCTGAATGAAATCGGGACCAGTCCGTTGCTCACGGCGGCGGAGGAAAAGAGCCTGTCCCGGGCATCCCTGGCCGGGGACTTCGCCGCCCGGCAGCGCATGATCGAGTCCAATCTGCGCCTGGTGGTCAGCATCGCCCGCCATTACCAGAACCGGGGCGTGCCGCTGGACGATCTGATCGAGGAAGGCAACCTGGGCCTGATCCACGCCCTGGAAAAGTTCGATCCCGAACGGGGCTTCCGCTTTTCCACCTACGCCACCTGGTGGATTCGGCAGAATATCGAGCGGGCGATCATGAACCAGTCCCGCACCATCCGCCTGCCGGTCCATGTGGTGAAGGAACTCAACCTGGTGCTACGCACGCTACGGCTGGTGGATCATGGCGAGGATGCCGGGCACCACCACAGCATGGAACAGGTGGCCCGGCTGCTGGACAGGCCCGTGGACGAAATCCAGCACATCCTCGCCCTGTCGGAGCGCACCGCCTCCCTGGATGCGCCCCTGGACGTGGATCCCGACCTTTCCATTGGCGACGCCATTGCCGACGACAGCGCCGCCGAGCCGGAGGCGTGCCTGGCCCGACGGGAGATCGAGCAGCACATGCACAACTGGGTAAACGATTTGTCGTCCCGTCAGCGCCAGGTGCTGGAGCGTCGCTACGGCTTGAACGGCCACGATGTGGAAACCCTGGAGGTGATTGCCGCCGATCTGGGCGTTACCCGGGAGCGGGTCCGCCAGATCCAGATGGAAGGCCTCAAGGCCCTGCGGCGCCAGTTGGCGAAGGAGGGGGTGCAGCGGGATGCCTTGCTCTAATTCGCCCTAGATCTCTGGCTGCGCGGTAAATAATCACACCCCGCGCGGCGCGCGGCGGTGGTCAGGGCGGGAAAAATCCATTAAAGTCGCCCCTTTCTTATAACAACACTTGGGGAACCCCATGAGCAATAAAGGGCAAATGCTACAAGACCCGTTCCTGAACACGCTTCGTCGCGAGCACATTCCGGTGTCCATTTACCTGGTCAACGGCATCAAGCTTCAGGGCCAAGTGGAGTCCTTCGACCAGTATGTGGTCCTGCTGAAGAATACTGTCACCCAGATGGTGTACAAGCACGCTATTTCCACCGTGGTGCCCGCCCGTCCGGTGAACTTCAACCAGGAAGGCGCCCCCGAGTAACGATGGCTTCTTTCCGCCGCGGGTCGGGTTCGGCGTTTGTTTGACCGTCCCGCCAGTGGCTCCGGTGGCATATCCGGAGCCATTCTTGTGCAATTGGATTTTGGCGACGGCGACTATGCCGAGCGTCTGGACGAATTCAAGCTGCTGGTGACCAGCGCCGGCGCCGAGCCCCTGGTCGTGGTCGGGGGCAAGCGCAGCAGTCCCGATGCCGCCTATTACGCCGGCAAGGGCAAGGTGGATGAGGTGGCCGAGGCCGTGCGTCTGCACGATGCCGACATCGTCCTGTTCAACCACGAACTTTCCCCCGCCCAGCAGCGCAATCTGGAAAAAAAGCTGGAACGGCGGGTGGTTGACCGCACCAGCCTGATCCTGGACATTTTCGCCTTGCGCGCCCGCAGCCACGAAGGCAAGTTGCAAGTGGAATTGGCGCAGCTACAGCACTTGGCCACCCGCCTGGTGCGGGGTTGGTCCCACCTGGAGCGGCAAAAGGGCGGTATCGGCTTGCGTGGTCCAGGTGAAACCCAGTTGGAAACCGACCGCCGCCTGCTGGGCAAACGGGTGGCCATGCTCAAGGAAAAACTCAAGCTACACGAACGGCAACGGGCGGTACGCCGCCGTTCCCGCAGCCGCAGCGACGTGCTGTCCGTCTCCCTGGTGGGATACACCAACGCCGGCAAGTCCACCCTGTTTAACGCCCTGACCAAGGCCGGCAGCTATGCCGCCGATCAGCTGTTCGCCACCCTGGATACCACCTCCCGCCGCTTGTACATCGAAGGGGCGGGGCAGGTCGTGCTGTCCGACACCGTGGGCTTCATCCGCGATCTGCCCCATGATCTGGTGGCGGCTTTCCATGCCACCCTGGAGGAAACGGCCCAGGCCGACCTGCTGTTGCACGTTGTGGACTCGGCCAGTGCCGACCGCGACCAGCAGATTCGCGCCGTGACGGCGGTGTTGGAAGAAATCGGCGCCGGCGGCGTGCCGCAGATCATGGTGTGGAACAAGATCGATGCCACCGGTGTCACAGCCGGTATCGATCGGTCCCGGGAAGATGATGTTGGGCCGCTCGAGGGCCAAGCGCCGGGCCATTCAGCAGAGGCTGGGCCCGTGGAGGGCCATGGTAAAATAGAACGTATTCGTATCAGTGCTAGAACTGGCGCTGGTCTCGACCTGCTGCGCGGCGCCCTGGCCGAAGTCGCCCTGGCCCATCGGCAGCCTCCCGTCGAGATCGACACCTCATCCCAACCCTACCAGCCGGAAAACCAATGATCGCCGGAATACTCATGTCCCTGAATGACCACGGGTGGGGCAATAAACCCAACTCGGGCGACGGCCCGGGTAATCCGCCGCCCGGCAACGGCAAGGGCGGCAATCAGGGCCCCCCTGATCTCGAAGAGCTTTGGCGCGACTTCAATCGTCGCCTATCCGGTGCCTTTGGTAAAAAGAATGGCGGCAGCGGTGGCAATGGCGGCGGTTTTTCGGTGCCGCCGAGCTTGTCTCCCCGCCAGTTCGGTGGTGGGATCGGGCTGTTGGTCGGCGTGGTACTGGTGATCTGGTTGGCCAGCGGTTTTTACATCGTGGACGCCAGCCAGCGCGGCATCGTCCTCCAGTTCGGCCGCTACAAGGAAACCACCGAGCCGGGCCTGCGTTGGCGCATGCCCTGGCCGATCCAAAGCCATGAAGTGGTCAACCTCTCCGGCGTGCGCACGGTGGAAGTGGGCTATCGCGGCTCGGAAAAGAACAAGGTGCTCAAGGAAGCCCTGATGCTGACCGATGACGAGAACATCGTCAGCGTCCAGTTCGCCGTCCAGTACCTGCTCAAGGATCCGGTCAAGTATGTGTTCGAGAACCGCAATCCCGACGATGCGGTGATCCAGGCCGCCGAAACCGCCATTCGCGAGGTGGTGGGCAAGAGCAAGATGGACTACGTGCTCTACGAAGGGCGGGACGTGATCGCCGCCAACACCAACAAGCTGATGCAGGACATCCTGGATCGCTACGACACCGGCGTCCAAGTGCGCTCCGTGACCATGCAGAGCACCCAGCCGCCGGAGCAGGTGCAGGCCGCTTTTGACGACGCGGTCAAGGCCGGCCAGGACCGCGAGCGGCAGAAGAACGAGGGCCAGGCCTACGCCAACGACGTGATTCCCAAGGCCAAGGGCACCGCCTCCCGACTGATGGAGGAGGCCGAGGGCTACAAGAGCCGCTTGATCGCCACGGCGGAAGGGGATGCTTCCCGCTTCAGCCAGTTGCTCACCGAGTACAGCAAGGCCCCCGAGGTGACTCGCAGCCGGCTCTACCTGGAAACACTGCAACAGATTTACGCCAATACCAGCAAGGTGATGGTGGATGCCAAGGGCCAGGGCAATCTGCTTTACCTGCCCCTGGACAAGCTGATGCAAGCCGCCGGTGCCCAGGCGGCCGCGGCGGCTCCGGATGCGGCTGCCCCGAGCCGTAGCAGCGCGGCGACCCCGATGTCCAACGAGACACCGCCCCAGCTGGAAAAAGTCCCCTCGGTGGAGCGCAGTGGCGACTATCGTTCCCGGGATAACCTACGTTCCCGCGATCGGGGAGACCGCTGATGAATCGCCCCCTTTCCCTTGCCCTGTCGGGCCTGTTCGCCATGCTGGTGGTGTTTGCTGCCACCGTTTTTACCGTTGATCAGCGCCAGTTCGCCATCATTTTCCAATTGGGTGAAGTGCGCGCGGTGATCTCCGAGCCGGGCTTGGCCTTCAAGTGGCCCCTGATCCAGAACGTGCGCTTTTTCGACAAGCGCATCCTGACCATGGACTCCCCGGAGCCGGAGCGTTTCCTCACCGCCGAGAAAAAACCCGTGCTGGTGGATTCCTTCGTCAAGTGGCGCATTCATGACGTGAAGCAGTACTACGTGTCCGTCAGCGGCGACGAGCAACTGGCCCGCACCCGTCTTGCCCAGACCGTGAATTCCGGCCTGCGCGAGGAATTCGGCAAGCGCACCGTCCATGACGTGGTTTCCGGTGAGCGTGAGAAAATCATGTCCGAGGTGCTGAAGAAAGCCGACGCCGATGCCCGCACCATGGGCGTCCAGATCGTGGACGTGCGACTGAAGCGGGTGGACTTCCCCCAGGAAGTGTCCGAGTCCGTCTATCGCCGCATGGAGACCGAGCGTAAGCGGGTCGCCAACGAACTGCGCTCCACTGGCGCCGCCGAAGCCGAGAAGATCAAGGCCGACGCCGACCGGCAGCGGGAAGTGATCGTCGCCGAGGCCTACCGCGAAGCCCAGAAGATCAAGGGCGCGGGGGATGCCAAGGCCGCCGCCATCTACGGCCAGGCCATGGGCAAGAACCCCGAGTTCTACGCCTTCCTGCGCAGCATGGAAGCCTACCGTGCCAGCTTCAAGACCAAGAGTGACGTCATCGTCGTCGAGCCCAATTCCGACTTCTTCAAGTACCTGAAGAACTCCGGCAAGGGCAAGTAAGGCGCTCGATGGTCACCACTTTTTTTCTGGCCTTGGGCCTGATGTTGGTCATTGAGGGCATGCTGCCCTTTCTGGCCCCCAAGGTGTGGCGCGAAACCTTTCGCCGCGTGACCGAGTTCAAGGACGGCCAACTCCGTTTCATGGGGCTGACCTCCATGGTGCTCGGTTTGTTATTGCTCTGGATTTCCTGATGATGCGCTGGATATTGCCCGAGGCCATCGAAGACATACTGCCGCCCGAGGCCCGGCAGCAGGAGGCCTTGCGCCGCCGCCTGCTGGATGCCTTCGCTGCCCACGGCTATGAATTCGTCGTGCCACCCCTGCTCGAATACGTCGAGTCACTGCTCACCGGCAGCGGCCGCGACCTGGACTTGCGCACCTTCAAGCTGGTGGACCAGTTGTCGGGGCGCACCATGGGCGTTCGCGCCGACATCACGCCCCAGGTGGCGCGTATCGACGCCCATCTGCTTGGGCGCAAGGGCGTGACCCGGCTCTGCTACTGCGGCAGCGTGCTGCATACCCTGCCGGCCGGCTTCAACGGCAGCCGCGAACCGATGCAGATCGGCGCCGAGCTCTACGGCCACGCTGGCGTCGAGGCGGACATCGAAATCGTTCGCTTGCTGGCGGATGCCCTGGCCCTGAGCGGACTGAAAAAAGTACGCATCGACGTCGGCCACGTCGGCCTGTTCCGTAGCTTGACCGCCGCCGCCGGCCTGGATGCCGAGGTGGAGGAGGAGTTGTTCGCCCTGTTGCAGGCCAAGGACATGCCGTCCCTGCAAGCCCGCCTGGCGGCGGCACCGGAACCGGCCCGTTCCGCGCTGTTGGCCTTGCCGTCGCTGTACGGCGGTCGTGAAGTGCTGGCCAAGGCCCGCCAATGCCTGCCCGCCACGGTGGCGCCCCAATTGGACGAACTGGAGCGTCTGGCCGATGCCCTGGCCGGCTTGCCCCTGAGTTTCGACCTGGCGGACCTGCGCGGCTACCACTATCACAGCGGCATCGTCTTCGCCGCCTATTGCGACGGCAGTGCCGCCGCCATGGCCTTGGGCGGACGTTACGACAAGGTGGGTCAGGCCTGGGGTCGTGGCCGGCCGGCGACGGGGTTTTCCATCGACCTGCGCGAACTGGCGCGGCTGGCTCCCCGGAACAAGGCCAAGGGCGCCATCCTGGCACCCTGGAACGAGGATGGACAGTTGAGCACGGAAATCGCCAAGCTGCGCGCCAGCGGCGAAACCGTGGTCATAGCGCTGCCCGGCCACGAAGGCCATTGGCGCGAAGCCGGATGCGATCGTCGCCTGGCCCAGTGCAACGGCCAATGGATCATTGAAGAACTTGAAGAAAACTGAAGGAATAGCTATGGCAAATGCCCGTAACGTCGTGGTCATCGGTACCCAATGGGGGGACGAAGGCAAAGGCAAGATCGTCGACTGGCTGACCGACCACGCCCAGGGCGTGGTGCGCTTCCAGGGCGGCCACAAC
The DNA here is from genome assembly GCF_054658675.1 of Denitratisoma sp. agr-D3. NCBI lineage: Bacteria > Pseudomonadati > Pseudomonadota > Betaproteobacteria > Nitrosomonadales > Sterolibacteriaceae > Denitratisoma > Denitratisoma sp. agr-D3. The sequence goes on from NZ_BAAGIA010000001.1 coordinate 714,161, forward strand.
GCCGGCCACACTCTGGTCATCGGCGGCAAGAAGACCATCCTGCGCCTGGTGCCATCGGGCATCCTGCGCGAAGGTGTGATCTGCTACGTGGGCAATGGCGTCGTGCTGTCCCCCGACGCCCTGCTGAAGGAATTGGATGAACTCAAGGCTGCCGGCGTGGATGCCGAGGCCCGCCTCAAGATTTCCGAAGCCTGTCCCCTGATCCTGCCCTACCACCAGGCCATCGACCATGCCCGCGAAGCCGCCCGTGGCAGCAACAAGATCGGCACCACCGGCCGTGGCATCGGCCCCGCCTACGAGGACAAGGTGGCCCGTCGCGCCATTCGTTTGCAGGACCTGACCAAGCCCAAGCGTTTCGCCGAAAAGCTGGCCGAATTGCTGGAGTACCACAACTTCGTCCTGACCAAGTACCACGGCGCTGCGCCGGTGGACTTCCAGAAGACCCTGGACGACACCCTGGCCCTGGCGCCGCGCCTGACGGCCATGATCGCCGACGTGCCGCGCGCCCTTTACGACGCCCATAAAGCGGGCGCCAACCTGCTGTTCGAAGGCGCCCAGGGTACCCTGCTCGACATCGACCACGGCACTTATCCCTTCGTCACCTCCAGCAACTGCGTGGCTGGCGCCGCCGCTGCTGGCGCCGGTGTCGGCCCCGGTATGCTGCATTACGTGTTGGGCATCACCAAGGCCTACGCCACCCGGGTCGGTAGCGGTCCTTTCCCCACCGAGCTCTACGATGCCGAAGAAAAACAGGACCCGGTGGGCAAGCACCTGGCGGACAAGGGCCACGAGTTCGGCAGCGTCACCGGCCGCGCCCGTCGCTGCGGCTGGTTCGATGCCGCCGCCCTGAAGCGTTCGATCCAGATCAACGGCGTTTCCGGCTTGTGCCTGACCAAGCTGGACGTGCTGGATGGCGTGGAGGAACTCAAGATTTGTACCGGTTACCGCATCAACGGCGCTTTGTCCGACATCCTGCCCGTGGGTGCCGACGATCTGGCCTGTTGTGAGCCCATCTACGAAACTCTGCCGGGTTGGAAGACCAGCACCGTCGGCCTCAAGGCCCTGGATGCCTTGCCCCAGGCCGCCCAGGCCTACATCAAGCGCATCGAGGCGGTGTGCGGTGTGCCGGTGGACATGATTTCCACTGGTCCCGACCGGGAGGAAACTATCGTCCTGCGTCATCCCTTCAAATAAGGGGCAGCCGCGAGCCAACAAAAAGCCGACCCGAGGGTCGGCTTTTTGTTGGCCATGCCGCGCGCGGCGGCATGATCCCCGTGACGCTCAAGCAGCGGCCAGCGCTTGGTCCAGGTCGGCGATCAGGTCGTCGATGTGCTCGATGCCGATGGACAGACGCACCGTGTCTTCCGTGACGCCGGCCTTGGCCAGTTCTTCCGGCGATAACTGGCGGTGGGTGGTGGACGCCGGGTGGCAGGCCAGGGACTTGGCGTCACCGATGTTCACCAGGCGGGTGAACAGTTGCAACGCATCCTGCAAGCGGCCGCCGGCGGCGGAGCCGCCCTCGACGCCGAAGGTGAGGATGCCCGAGGGCTTGCCGCCCAGATACTTCTTGGCCAGGGCGTGGTCGGGATGGCTGGGCAGGCCGGCGTAATTCACCCATTTCACCTTCTTGTGACCTTGCAGGAACTCGGCGATCTTGCGCGTGTTCTCGGTGATGCGGTCCATGCGCAGGGCGAGGGTCTCGATGCCTTGCAGGATCAGGAACGAATTGAAGGGGCTGATGGCGGCACCGGTGTTGCGCAGGGGCACCACCCGGGCACGGCCGATGAAGGCGGCAGGGCCCAGGGCTTCGGTATAGACCACGCCGTGGTAGGACACGTCGGGCTCGTTGAGGCGCTTGAAGCGTTCCTTGTGCTCGGCCCAGGGGAACTTGCCGCTATCGACGATGATGCCGCCGATGCTGTTGCCGTGGCCGCCGAGGTATTTGGTCAGGGAGTGCACCACGATGTCGGCGCCGTGTTCGAAGGGGCGGCACAGGTAGGGGGAGGGCACCGTGTTGTCCACGATCAGGGGAATGCCGTGGCGGTGGGCGATGTCGGCTAGGGCGGCGATGTCGGTGATGTTGCCCAGAGGGTTGCCGATGGTTTCGGCGTAAATGGCCTTGGTCTTGCCGTCGATCAGCTTTTCAAAGGAAGCCGGATCGCGGTGGTCGGCGAAACGGACCTGGAGGCCGAATTGGGGGAAGGTGTGGGCGAACAGGTTGTAGGTGCCGCCGTAGAGGGTGGCGGCGGAGATGATGTTGTCGCCGGCCTCGGCAATGGTCTGGATCGCGTAGGTGATGGCGGCCTGGCCGGATGCCAGGGCCAAACCGGCGATGCCACCTTCCAGTTCGGCGACGCGCTTTTCCAGCACGTCGCTGGTCGGGTTCATGATCCGGGTGTAGATGTTACCGGCCACCTTGAGGTCGAACAGGTCGGCACCGTGCTGGGTGCTGTCGAAGGCGTAGGACGTGGTCTGGTAGATGGGCACGGCCACGGCCTTGGTGGTGGGATCCGGGGCATAGCCGCCATGGACGGCGATGGTTTCCAGTTTCATTGTGGTTTCTCCTCAAAACGAGGCGGCAGTATATCGACGGCGGCCGGAGCGTCTTCCATTTAATGGGAATGAGCTTATCGCTGGGCTTCACATGGCGCTGTCCAGCGTTCCTCCCCATGCCTTCCCGCTGCCTTTTGCGTCGCAAAATGACAAGACCGCAAAAAAACCTTTTAAATGTAAGTAATTTCTAAGCTGTTCAGCGCCATAATTGATAATTACAGAAAGTTTCACCCTTGAAGGGGAAGCTGTTTGTCCATAACCAATAGCGCACCCAAGTGCGAGGAGACCATGGTGACTTACCAGGATTTTTACCGTCGTTCCATTGAACAGCCCGACGCCTTCTGGACCGAACAGGCCCAACTGGTGGATTGGCAGACCCCTTTCACCCAGGTTTGCGATTACTCCCGCCCCCCCTTCTCCAAATGGTTTGTCGGCGGCAAGACCAATCTGTGCCACAACGCCGTGGACCGCCATGCGGCCAAGCGTCCCAACGACCGCGCCCTGATCTTCGTTTCCACTGAAACCGACGAAGAGAAGGTCTACACCTTCGCCGAGCTGAAGACCGAAGTGATGCGCATGGCCGCCATCTATAAGAGCCTGGGCGTGAAGAAGGGCGACCGGGTGCTGATCTACATGCCCATGATCGCGCCGGCCCTGTTCGCCATCCTGGCCTGTGCCCGTATCGGTGCCATCCATTCCGTGGTGTTCGGCGGCTTCGCTTCCGGTTCCCTGGCCACCCGTATCGACGATGCCAAGCCCGTGCTGATCGTGTCTTCCGACGCCGGTATGCGCAATGGCAAGGCTGTTCCCTACAAGCATTTGCTGGACGAGGCCATCAACCTGGCCGAACACAAGCCCGGCAAGGTGTTGATGGTGGATCGTGGTCTGGACAAGGAATTCAACAAGGTGGCCGGTCGCGACGTGGACTATGCCACCCTGCGGGAACAACACCTGGATGCCGATGTGCCCTGCGAATGGCTGGAATCCTCCGAGCCTTCCTACATCCTCTACACCTCTGGCACCACCGGCAAGCCCAAGGGCGTGCAGCGGGATACCGGTGGGTATGCGGTGGCCCTGGCGTCCACCATGAAGCACATCTACTGCGGTGGCGTGGGCGAGACCTTCTTCTCCACCTCCGACATCGGCTGGGTGGTGGGTCACAGCTACATCATCTATGGTCCCCTGATCGCCGGCATGGCGACCGTCATGTACGAAGGCACGCCCCTGCGGCCCGATCCCGGTATCTGGTGGCAGATCGTCGAGAAGTACAAGGTGAATGTGATGTTCTCCGCCCCCACGGCAGCCCGAGTGTTGAAGAAGCAAGACCCCGCCTTCATGCACAAGTACGACATCTCCAGCCTGAAGCATTTGTTCATGGCCGGTGAGCCCCTGGATCAGCCCACCCATGAGTGGATCCAGACCGAGCTGGGCATTCCCGTCATCGACAACTACTGGCAGACCGAAACCGGCTGGCCCATGATCGCTTCTGCTCCCGGCGTGGAAAAGACCAAGATCAAATACGGTTCGCCGTCCTTCCCCGTTTACGGCTACAACCTCAAGATCTTCCGCGATGACGGTACCGAGTGTGGCCCCAACGAAAAGGGCATCGCCGCCGTGATCCCGCCCCTGCCGCCGGGCAACCTGACCACCGTCTGGGGCCAGGACGAGCGTTTCGTCAGCACCTACTTCAGCCTGTTCAAGGACCCGCTGGTGTATTCCTCCTACGACTGGGCCATCAAGGACGACGAGGGTTATTTCTTCATCCTCGGTCGTACCGACGACGTGATCAACGTGGCTGGTCATCGCCTTGGCACCCGCGAGATCGAGGAGGCCGTGCAAGCCCACAGCGCCATCGCCGAAGTCGCCGTGGTGGGCGTGGAAGACAAGCTCAAGGGCCAGGAGCCCGTGGCCTTTGCCGTGGTGAAGGACCCCGCCAAGGTCGCCACGCCGGAACTGCGTGCCGCCCTGGAGGCCGAGGTGAAGAAGACCGTCGACGGCATCCTCGGCGCCATCGCCCGGCCCAAGCATGTGCACTTTGTGAGCGGGCTGCCCAAGACCCGTTCCGGCAAGATGCTGCGTCGTTCCATCCAGGCCCTGGCGGAAGGTCGCGACCCCGGTGATCTGACCACCATTGACGATCCCACCACGCTGGAACAGATCAAGAATGCCCTGACAGCGTAACGGGTCCTGGTTTTCCTTGTTCCAAACCTTGACGCGCGGCGCATTTACGGTAGAATGCGCCGCTCTTTTGCAGGCGCGTAGCTCAGCTGGTTAGAGCACCACCTTGACATGGTGGGGGTCGTTGGTTCGAGTCCAATCGCGCCTACCAACCTTTTCGGTTGGTAAAAAGAAAGTCGATCAAGCCGCCCTCGGGCGGCTTTTTCTTTTGCCGCTCGCCTAGGTGTCCCACCAGGGGTGTTGCCGGAATGGTTTCCGGTTTACCGCGATGGCCGGGATGGCTAAAGTCCACGCCGCTGCCGTCTCCGGGCATGGGTGTGTCTCGGGATCATGGACGGGTATTCGTCGGAGGCCACCGTGTCAATCATGCCACTCAAGGATCAGTCCCTGCTGCGCCAAGCCTGTTATGTGAATGGGCAATGGATTGCCGCACCGGCTGGTCGCAGCTTTCCCGTCACCAATCCTGCCACCGGCGAGGTCATCGCCATGGTGCCCGATTTGGGCGCCGCCGAGGCGCGGGCAGCCATTGATGCCGCCGCTGTTGCCTTGCCCTCCTGGCGTAAGCTCAAGGCCCTGGAACGTGCCCGGGTGCTGCGTCGTTGGTACGAGTTGATGCTGGAGCACCAGGACGATCTGGCCCTGATCATGACCCTGGAGCAGGGCAAGCCCCTGGCGGAGGCCAAGGGCGAGGTGCTCTATGGCGCGGCCTATTTCGAATGGTTTGCCGAAGAGGCCAAACGCATTTATGGCGAGACCATTCCTTCTCCCTTTGCTGATCGCAAGTTGATCGTTCAGCGTGAGCCGGTTGGCGTCTGTGCCGCCATCACGCCCTGGAATTTCCCCTGCGCCATGATCACCCGCAAGGCCGGCCCGGCGCTGGCCGCGGGCTGCACCATGGTGCTCAAGCCGGCCGAGCAGACGCCCTTGTCCGCCCTGGCGCTTGCCGTCCTGGCTGAGCGTGCCGGTATTCCTCCCGGGGTGTTCAACGTGGTCACCGGCAACGCCGTTGCCATCGGCGGCGAACTCACGGCCAATCCGCTGGTGCGCAAGCTCAGTTTCACGGGCTCAACGGAAGTGGGGCGTTTGTTGATGGCCCAGTGCGCGCCGACCTTGAAAAAACTGTCCTTGGAATTGGGCGGCAACGCGCCCTTCATCGTCTTTGACGACGCCGATGTGGACGCCGCCGTGGCCGGAGCCGTGGCCTCCAAATACCGCAATGCCGGACAGACGTGTGTGTGTACCAACCGCTTCTTGGTCCAGTCCGGGGTGTACGACGCTTTCGCGACCAAACTGGCGGCGGCAGTGGCGGCGCTGAAAGTGGGCAATGGCCTGGAGGCCGGCATCAGCCAGGGGCCCTTGATCGATGAGGCTGCCCTGTCCAAGGTCGAGGCCCTGATGGCGGACGCCATCGCTGGCGGTGCACGGGCCCTGTGCGGTGGGCATCGTCACGCCCTGGGGCGTACCTGGTACGAACCCACGGTGTTGACCGGCGTGACTGCTGGCATGCGCGTGGCGCGGGAGGAAATCTTTGGTCCCGTGGCGCCCTTGTTCCGCTTCGAAACCGAAGCCGAGGCCATCGCCCTGGCCAACGCCACCGAATATGGGCTGGCCGCCTATTTCTATAGTCGCGATATCGGCCGCGTCTGGCGCGTGAGCGAAGCCCTGGAGTACGGCATGGTGGGCATCAATACCGGCCTCATCTCGACGGAGGTGGCGCCCTTCGGTGGCGTCAAACATTCCGGCCTCGGCCGGGAGGGCTCCCGCCATGGTATTGAGGAATACACGGAGCTGAAATACCTCAGCATCGGCTATTGATCCCTATCGCCGAGACAAGAAAAAGGCGTTTCTTCTTGACAAAAAAAGAAGCGCCCTTATAATTCGGCCCTCTCTGACGCGGGGTGGAGCAGTCTGGCAGCTCGTCGGGCTCATAACCCGAAGGTCGTAGGTTCAAATCCTACCCCCGCAACCAAATGCAAAAAGGGCTTGGCTTCGGCTAAGCCCTTTTTTCTTTGCCGGTTTGGAGGGTTCGTTGCACCGATGGGGTACAGATCGGGGGCGATAGATGTCCTCGGTCTTCCCCCTTGCAAGCCATTTGCTCATCTGAAGCAGCTATTGGAAACGACCATTGGGAGACTTTCCTTGCCCTCATGGGTTCGAGAGGGCGGCGCTGTCGCTAGCCACTTACGCCGACGGGTGGTCCTGTTGAAGCCTATGCGTCACATGGGTTCAGTGGAGCACGAAGTGGCTGTTGTGTCCGAACAACAACCAAGCGGCAACCTTGACCGTCGAAACCATGGAAACCGGATGGCTCGGCCATAATTCGCCTCGCTTCATCAAAGGAGCACACCTTGCAGTGACCGACCACGTGGTGTCATTGCCAATGTGTCAAACACTCTCTAGGAGAAATACATGCAAAAGAAACTGATCGCTCTGGCCGTCGCCGGCCTGGCCTCTTCCGCCGCTTTCGCCCAGTCCAACGTGACTATCTACGGCGTTGCTGACGTTTACTACGGCGTGGGTCACTCCGGTGGCTCCGCTACCCGTACCAACATCAACAGCGGCGGCCTGTCCGGCTCCCGTCTGGGTTTCAAGGGTACTGAAGACCTGGGCAACGGCCTGAAGGCTCTGTTCACCCTGGAATACGGTTTGGCTGTTGATGACAATGCTGGTGTTGGCTCTACCTCCACTGGTACTGGCAATACCCGTCAGTCCTTCGTCGGCCTGACCGGCGGTTTCGGTACTGCCGTTGCTGGTCGCCTGCAAACCGCTGGCTACGACTTCTCCGGCGTCACCAACGCTTTCCATGGCGTCGCGATCAACCCCCTGCAACGCATCACTTCCGCCTTCGCTGGTAGCGCTGTGACTGCAATCGCCACGGATGGCAGCTTGATTGGTCAGTCCTCCCGTGCCAGCAATGCTGTTGCCTACATCTCCCCCAGCTTCGGTGGCGTGACCCTGGCCTACAACCACGCTCGCCTGAGTGAAACTGCTCAAACCATCACCACTAACGGTACCACCGACGCTAACGCCAACCTGTACTCCGCTACTTACAAGGGTGGTCCCGTTGTCGCTTCCGCTATCGTCACCACTGCCGCTACCAATGCTGGTGGTCACATCAGCGAATGGGCCGTGGGTGGTGGTTATGACTTCGGTGTTGTGAATCTGAAGGCTTCTTACCAGCGCCAAAAGATGGATGGTCGTGCTGATGACGACAAGGCTTGGCAAATTTCCGGCATCGTTCCTGTGACTGCCGCTGGCAAGGTTATCGTTGGCTATGCCAAGAGCGACATCGGTTCTGTTGCCAACCAAGCTGATGACAGCAAGTCCTGGTCCGTGGCCTATACCCATAGCCTGAGCAAGCGTACGACTCTGTACACTGGTGTTCAGTATGTCAAGAACGACTCCGCTGCCACTCGCGGTACCGCTCTGTCCGCACTTCCCCTGGCCGGTGGCAATTCCCGCGGCTTCGTGGCTGGTGTGAACCACTCCTTCTAATCTCGGCTTCGGCTGATTTTGGAAATAAGACGGCCACCTTCGGGTGGCCGTTTTTTATTGCTGGTCGAGCACATTGCGGTTGCTTAACGATGGGGCTGCAACGCATCGCCCATGAAAAAGGCCCAAGGATTTCCTTGGGCCTTTTTCATGGGGCAACGTCAGAAGCGTTTAGCCGATGATCTCCAGCGCATGGCGCGCCAGCATCCATTCTTCGTTGGTGGGCACGACCCAGGCGCTGACGGGGCTGTCGGCTCGGGTGATGCGCTGGGCGTTGGTGGTGTTGGCGGCTTCGTCCAGGGTAAGTCCCAGCCAGGCGAGTTGTTTGCAGGCGGCGGCGCGGACGGGGGCGGCGTGTTCGCCGATGCCGCCGGTGAAGACCAGGGCGTCCAGGCCGCCGAGGGCGGCGGTGAGGGAGCCGATTTCGCGCACCAAGCGGTAGCAGAAAAGTTCCACCGCTTCCGCCGCTTCGAGTTTGTCCGAGGCCAGCAGGGTGCGCATGTCCTGGGAAATTCCGGAAACGCCGAGCAGCCCCGATTCCTTGTAGAGCAGCTTGGCCAGGGCCTGGCTGTCGTAGCCCTGGAAGTCCATCAGGTAGAGCAACACGCCGGGATCGATGCTGCCGGTGCGGGTGCCCATCATCAGACCTTCCACAGCGGTGAAGCCCATGGTGGAGGCCACGCTCTTGCGGCCCTTCATGGCGCAGAGGGAAGCGCCGTTGCCCAGGTGGGCGACGATGATCCGTCCCTCGGCTTTTTCCCCCAGCAGGCTGGGCAGGGTGTCGGCGATGTATTCATAGGACAGACCGTGAAAGCCGTAGCGACGCACGCCCTGGTCAGTGATCTTGCGTGGCAGGGCAAAGCGTTGCGCGACTTCCGGCTGGCTGCGGTGGAAGGCTGTGTCGAAGCAAGCCACCTGCGGCACGCCGGGTAGGCAGGCATGGAGGGCGTCGATGCCGTCCAGGTTGTGGGGTTGGTGCAGCGGGGCCAGGGGCACGAACTGGCGTAGCTTGGCCGTGCATTGGTCAGTGAGCAGCACCGGCTCGGCATAGATCGAGCCGCCGTGCACCACGCGATGGCCGACGCCGACGATGGTCCAACCCGCTTCATGCCCGTGCAGCCAGTCCACGAGAAACTCCAGGGCTTCGTGGTGTTGGGTTTCCGCGTCGCCGGTGAGGGGGATGTCCACGTCGTCCAGCTTGACGCCGTACTTGTCCTTGGCCTTGATGTGGGGCCGGGTGCCGATGCCGTCGATCTGGCCGGTCATCTCGGCCTGTTGGGAAATCGGCAGGGTCTTGGCGTAGAGGGCGAACTTGATGGACGAGGAGCCGGCGTTGAGGGTGAGGATCGCGTCGGCCATCAGGCGGCTCCCAGGGCCTTGCGGCGGGCGTGGGCCATGACCATGGCCACGGCGGTGGACGCGGTGCGGGTACGGGCCGTATCGGCACGGCTGGTGAGTACGATGGGCACCCGGGCGCCGAGGACGATGCCGGCAGCCAGCGCGTCAGCCAAGTACTCCAACTGTTTGGCCACCATATTGCCCGACTCGATGTCCGGCATCAGCAGGATGTCGGCTTGGCCGGCCACGGGCGACTTGATGCCCTTGGTCTTGGCCGCCACCAGGGAGACCGCGTTGTCGAAGGCCAGGGGGCCGTCCAGCAGCCCGCCCTTGATCTGGCCCCGGTCGGCCATCTTGCACAGGGCGGCGGCGTCCAGGGTGGCCTGCATCTTGGGATTGACGGTTTCCACTGCCGCCAGGATCGCCACCTTGGGTTGGTCGATTTTCAGCATCAGGGCCAAGTCGATGGCGTTTTGGCAGATATCGGCCTTGTCTTCCAGGGTGGGGGCCACGTTGACCGCCGCGTCGGTGATCATCAGCGGACGCGGATAGGTCGGCACATCCATCAGGAACACATGGCTGATGCGACGCTCGGTGCGCAGGCCGTTGCGGGACACCACCTCGGCCATCAGTTCGTCGGTGTGCAGGGAGCCCTTCATCAAGGCTTCGACCCGACCGTCCCGGGCCATGGCCACGGCCAGCTCGGCGGCGGCGTGGCTATGGGGCACGTCCACCAGTACGCAGCCGTTCAGGTCCAGTCCGTTTTGTTCGGCGAGGGCGCGGATCTTGGCTTCGGGCCCCACTAACGTCGGCACGATCAGCCCCGTATCCCGCGCCATCAGGGCGCCGCCGAGGGATTCCTTGTCGCAGGGATGGACCACGGCCATGGGAATGGGCGCCAGGCCCTGGGTGATTTCCAGCAGGTGCTCGTAACGGGCCTTCTTGGTCTGGGTCAGCTTGATTTCCGGCAACACCATCTTGGGCCGCCGCACTTTTTCGGTGGGGGCCTTCACCTCGGCCACGCCGCTGATGACTTCCGCGCCTTCCTGGTTGGTGCAGCGGCAATCGAACAGGAGGTGGTGGGTGTGATCGAACTTCTGCTTGACGGTGACGGTGACCGTCACCGTGTCGCCCAGACGCACCGGGCGGCTGAAGTGAATGCTCTGGTCGATGAAAATGGTGCCCGGTCCGGGCAGCTCGGTGCCCAGCACCGTGGTGATCAGCACGCCGGGCCACATGCCGTGGGCGATGATCTCGCGGAAGGCGAAGGACTTGGCGTATTCCGGATCCAGGTGGGTGGGGCTGATGTCGCCCGACATGATGGCGAAGGCCTGGATGTCCTCGTTGTTGAGGGTGCGGGTGAGGGAGGCGGACTCCCCCACGCGGATTTCATCGAAGACGCGGTTCTCGATGTATTCAACGCTGTCGTTCATGCCCGCTCCGTTCAGTCGCCGGTGATGTTGAAGCCGCCGTCCACATAGATGGTGCCGCCGGTGATGGATTTGGAGACGTCGCTGACCAGATAGGCCGCCAGGGCGCCCACGTCGTCGATGGATACCAGCCGGTGCAGGGGCGCCCGCAGCATGGCTTCTTCCATCAGATGGTCGAATTCGGAAATACCCGACGCCGCCCGGGTCAGCAAGGGGCCGGGGGAGATGGCATGGACGCGGATGCCCTTGGGGCCCAGCTCGGAGGCCAGATAGCGGGATGCTGACTGGAGCGCCGCCTTTACCGGACCCATGATGCCGTAGTTGTGGATCACCTCGTCGGCGCCGTGGTAGCTCATGGTGAGCAGGGAGCCACCGTTTTTCATCAGGGGTTCCGCCAGCTTGGCCATGCGGATGAAGGAATGGCAGGAAATGTTCATGGCCCGGGCAAAGCCCTCGGCGCTGGAATCCACCACCCGGCCGTGCAGGTCCTGGATCGGGGCGAAGGCGATGGAATGGACCAGGAAGTCGAGCTTGCCCCACTGTTCGGTGATGGCGGCGTAGACCGCCTCCAGCTCACCGGCTTTTTCCACGTCCAGGGGCATGATGATCGGTGCCTGGAGCTTTTCCGCCAGGGGCCGCACATAGGGCTCGGCCTTGGCGTTCAGGTAGGTGATGGCCACCTCGGCGCCGCAATTGACGAAGGCCTTGGCGCAACCGTAGGCGATGCTTTGGTCGTTGGCAACGCCGACAACCAGTCCCTTTTTGCCCTTCAAACTGAACATGGAATCTCCCTGAACGAATGGATTTGTGCAACGCAAAATCTTAGGCATTCTTTAAGACAAAAGCAAAACATTACCCTTTAAAAAATAGGATTTTTTGCTGCTCGTGCGGTTTTTTGTCCAATAGCAGGGGAGCTGCCTGCTTAATAGCCAGGAACTCTCCCCTCACCCTGTCCTATTACCCTGAGGGCATATGTCCCCAAAGAGGCGAGGGAAGCTGCTACGAAGATCGTTGCAAGAACTCCCCCCTCTCCCCTTGTGAGAGAGGGCCGAGGCGAGGGGGCTCCGGGCAGGGTAAGTAATTCCCCAAGAAAAAGGCCGGCCATGAAAACCATGACCGGCCTGGCGACAAAGTGGCTTGCCGTGATGCTTGCTTGTCGGCTTATTTGCCGGATTTTTCCTCGGCCTTGGCGTTCTCCTCGGCGGGCTTCGCGTCCGGGTGGAAGATTTCCTGGGAGGCACCGTTCTTGGCGGCGCCGACGCCCTGTTCCACCGCCGGCAGGGTGTGGGCAATGCCCTTGTGGCAGTCGATGCAGGTCTTGCCCTCGTTGAGGCCGGTCTGGTGCATCTTGGCGGAACGGCGGCCTTGCTCGGAATAATCGAAGTATTCGAAGTTGTGGCAGTTGCGGCATTCACGGGAATCGGTCTTCTTCATCCGCGCCCACTCATGCTCGGCCAGTTCCAGACGCTTGGCGTTGAACTTCTCCGGCGTGTCGATGGAACCGAGGATCTTGTGCAGCACCTCGTTGGACGCCTGGATCTTGCGGATCATCTTGTGCGTCCAGTCCTTGGGCACGTGGCAGTCGGGGCAGGTGGCGCGCACCCCGGAGCGATTGGAGTAGTGGATGGTATTGCGGTATTCCTGGAACACGTTGTCGTTCATCTCGTGGCAGGAAATGCAGAACTCCTCCCGGTTGGTCCATTCCAGCACCGTGTTGAAACCGCCCCAGAGCACGATGCCGGTGACGAAGGCCATGCCCAGCAGGCCGACGCCGGCACGCCGGATGCGGTCCTTGAGACGGGCGAGCTTCCCGTTTCCGTCGTTGAAGAATTGGGTCATGATCGGCAATCTCCTTTGTTATTTGCCCAGGCCGTCGGCGCGGCGGAAGGTGTTGTTCACTAGGGGCTTGGCATCGCTCTGGGGAACGTGGCACTGGTTGCAGAAATAGCGGCGAGGCGAAATATTGGCTAGCTCCTGGCCGCTGCGGTCCTTGAAGTGGGTGATGGACACCTTGGTCGCGCCGGTTTCCTTGTAGCGGCTCCAGGAGTGGCAATCCAGGCACTTGTTGAAGTTCTTGGTGATGTTGTAGTTCTTGATGCCGTGGGGAATCAGCGGTGGCTGCTGGACGAAGTCCCGGGGCAGGGGCGCCCGGTCCTTGTCGTTGCGGCTGCCTTCCCCTTCGGGGTCCAGGTTGGGGATGTCGGTGCCGCGCAGGGTTTGCAGCTTGGCCGGTGCCGTCTCGCTGGCGGCAACAGCAGGCAGAGTCGCAGGAGCGCCGAGGACGACGACGAAGAGGGCGGCCAGCAGGCGCGAGCGGGACAAACGGGTCGGATTCTTCATGGGACACTCCTTTGATCGAACCGATGGGTGATGTTGAAAACGTTCTTGCTGCACACGTCGATGCAACGGCCGCAGTTGGTACAGGCAGCGGCGGCGATGATGGGACTGGTCTGGCCCGCTTGCTTGAGGGCGGGGCGGATGACCTGGGGTTCGGGGCAGACCTGGAAACAATCCATGCAGTCGTTGCAGGCGTCCCGTTGCCGGGCCGATATCCGCAGCAGGGAGAAGCGCCCCAGCAGGCTGTAAAAGGCGCCCATGGGACACAGGTGGCCGCACCAGCCGCGTTGGGCGATCAGCAGGTCGTAGGCGAAAATCGCCGCCGCCAGCCAGAGGCCGCCGCTCAAGCCAAAGATCAGGCTGCGCTGGACCATGGACACCGGATTGACCCATTCCCAGGCCAGGCTGCCGGTGGCCGCCGCGGCGAGGAAGGTGCCCGCCAACAACCAGTAGCGGGTGGCGGCGTCGGGCACGCGGCCGCTCTTGATGCCCAGGCGGCGGCGCAGCCAGGCGGCGGCATCGGTCACCAGGTTCACCGGGCAGACCCAGGAACAGAACACCCGTCCGCCCACCAGCAGATAAAAGACCACGACGATGGCGGCGCCGAGCCAGGCGGTCTGGTAGGGCAGATGGCCGCTGGCCAGGGTTTGCAGCAGCAGATAGGGATCGGTCAGGGGCAGCAGACCCAGGGTCAGGGACGAGGACAGGTTGCCCTTGACGATCCATAGCCCGGCCAGGGGGCCGAGCAGGAATAGCGCGATCACGGCCAATTGGCTGGTCCGGCGCAGTAGCAGCCAGCGCCGGGCGACGATGGAGCCCTTGACGGCGACGGCCTCCGCGCCCGGCACGGCGCGGGTTTTTCTCGCGGCGATGGTGGCGGTCGGGCTCATGGCTTCCAGTGGGAGTTGATGCCGGTCGTTTTCGCCGGCGCGGTCGGCGGCGTGACGGGCGTGATGGGGGCGGCAGCCGGATTCGCCGCGGCCTGCGGCGCGGCGCTTTCCACCGGTACCCGGCTGGTCAGGGGCGCATCGAGTCCGCGCACCGGCAGTTCCACCTGGTCGCCGATCAGGGAACCACCGTGACGGGCCTTTTCCTCCCAGCCCTTGCGGTAGTGGGCGGGCAGGGTACCCTGGGCCAGCTTGCGCGGCATCACCTTGATCGCCGCCACGGGCAGTACGCAGGATTTCTCGCACTTGCCGCAACCGGTGCAGGCGTCGGCATGGACCGTGGGCAGCAGCATGGCGTGCCGGTCCGAGCGCGGGTTGTGCTGGGTTTCCAGGGTGATGGCCTTGTCGATCACCGGGCAGACCCGGTAGCAGACGTCGCAGCGCAGGCCGAGGAAGTTGAGGCAGGACTCATGGTCCGCCAGCACCGCCAAACCCATGCGCGCCTTGCCGATCTCCGTCAGGCCATGGTCGAGGGCGCCGCTGGGACAGGCCTTGACGCAAGGGATGTCCTCGCACATCTCGCAGGGAACGTCGCGGGCGGTGAAATAGGGCGTGCCGCTGGCGACGGGGTCGCCCAGGTCCGCCAGCTTGAGGGTCTTGTAGGGACAGTCGCGCACGCACAGGCCGCAGCGGACGCAGGCGGCGAGGAAATCCGCTTCCGCCAGGGCGCCCGGTGGACGCAGGGCCTGGGCCGGCAGGGCCGAAGCCTGACGGGCGTAGAGCCCCGCGCCCAGGGCGAGCAAACAGCCGCCCCCCGCCGCCGCAGCGACGGTGTTGAGGAAGCGCCGGCGGCCGGGGACCGGCGGCGTTTCCTGGGGGGCGAGATCGGGATCGCTCATGGCGTGGCGGCTCGTTCAGGCGGCATTAGACGGAATCAGGCACGCAGCACTTTGACGGCGCACTTCTTGAAGTCCGTTTCCTTCGAGATCGGGCAGGTGGCGTCCAGGGTCAGCTTGTTCACCAGGCGCGACTCGTCGAAGAAGGGCACGAAGATCAGCCCCACCGGCGGCTTGTTGCGGCCCTTGGTTTCCAGCCGGGCCTGCATCTCGCCGCGGCGGGATTGCACCTTGACCAGCATGCCCCGTTGCAGGCCGCGCTTCTTGGCGTCGTCCGGATGCATGAAGACCTGGGCCTCGGGCACGGCCTTGTGCAGCTCGGGCACGCGCCGGGTCATGGAGCCGGTGTGCCAGTGTTCCAGCACGCGGCCGGTACACAACCACATGTCGAACTCGGCGTCGGGCTTCTCGGGCGGGTCCTGGTAGGGCAGGGCGAAGATCACGGCCTTGCCGTCCTTGTGGCCGTAGAACTTGATGCCCTCGCCGGCCTTGACGTAAGGGTCGTAACCCTCGCGGAAGCGCCACAGGGTTTCCTTGCCGTCCACCACCGGCCAGCGCAGGCCGCGGGCCTTGTGATAGGTGTCGAACAGGGCCAGGTCGTGGCCGTGGCCGCGGCCGAACAGGGCGTATTCCTCGAACAGGCCCTTCTGCACGTAGAAGCCGAAATGCTCGGATTCGTCGTTGCTGTAGTTCTTGATGGCGTGGTCGTTCACCTTGACCAGCTCGCCCTTGGTGAACTTGTTCACCACCTTGTTGGCGTAGAGCACGTCGTACAGGGTCTTGCCCTTGTACTCGGGTTTCTTGGCGATCAGTTCGGCGGGCCAGACTTCCTCCACCTTGAAGCGCTTGGCGAATTCCATGTACTGCCACAGATCGGAGCGAGCCTCGCCCGGCGCCTTCACCTGCTGGCGCCAGAACTGGGTGCGTCGCTCGGCGTTGCCGAAGGCACCTTCCTTCTCGGTCCACATGGCGGAGGGCAGGATCAGGTCGGCGGCCAGGGCCGAGACGGTGGGATAGACGTCGGATACCACCACGAAGGCGGCGGGGTTGCGCCAGCCCGGATAGATTTCCTGGTTGATGTTGGGACCGGCCTGCATGTTGTTGGTGGTGCTGGTCCAGTAGCACTTGAGCTTGCCGTCCTTCAGGGCGCGGCTCTGGGCCACGGCGTGGAAGCCGATCTTGTCGTTGATGGTGCCCTCCGGCAGTTGCCAGATTTCCTCGGTGTGCTTGCGGTGGTCGGGATTGGTCACCACCATATCGGCCGGCAGGCGATGGGCGAAGGTGCCCACTTCCCGTGCCGTGCCGCAGGCGGAGGGCTGGCCGGTGAGGGAGAAGGGGCCGCTGCCCGGTTCGGAGATCTTGCCCACCAGCAGATGGACGTTGTAGATCATGTTGTTCACCCAGGTGCCCCGGGTGTGCTGGTTGAAGCCCATGGTCCAGAAGCTGACCACTTTTTTCTTCGGGTCGGCATACAGCTCGGCCAGCTTCTTCAGACGCTCGGCGGGTACGCCGGAGAGCTTGCTGACCTTTTCCACGGTGTATTCGGAAACGAATTTCTTGAACTCGTCGAAGCTGATGGGCTTGGCGTCGTTGGGGTTGTTCTTGGGCTTGCCGTCGGCGCCGGGATAGCCGTTGAACTTGGCGTCCTTTTCCAGGGCATGGCCGGGGCGCAGGCCGTAGCCGATGTCGGTTTCGCCGGCCTTGAAGTTCACGTGGGCCTTGACGAAGGCCTCGTTCACCTTGCCGTTCTGGATGATGTAGTTGCAGATGTAGTTGAGGATGGCCAGGTCGGTTTGCGGCGTGAAGATCATGCCGTTGTCGGCCAGTTCGAAGCTGCGATGCTCGAAGGTGGACAGCACGTGCACCTGCACGTCGGTCTTGGTCAGGCGGCGGTCGGTGATGCGGGTCCACAGGATGGGGTGCATTTCCGCCATGTTGGAACCCCACAGCACGAAGGCGTCGGCCTGCTCGATATCGTCGTAGCAGCCCATGGGCTCGTCGATGCCAAAGGTGCGCATGAAGCCGGTCACGGCGGAGGCCATGCAGTGGCGGGCGTTGGGGTCCAGGTTGTTGGAGCGGAAGCCGGCCTTCATCAGCTTGCTGGCGGCGTAGCCTTCCCAGATGGTCCATTGGCCGGAGCCGAACATGCCGATGGCGCCTGGGCCTTCGGCCTTGAGGGCGGTTTTCCATTTTTCGGCCATGATGTCGAAGGCCTGGTTCCAACTGATGGGCGTGAACTCGCCTTCCTTGTCGTACTTGCCGTTCTTCATGCGCAGCATGGGCTTGGTCAGGCGGTCGGCACCGTACATGATCTTGGACAGGAAGTAGCCCTTGATGCAATTGAGGCCCCGGTTCACCGGTGCGTCCGGATCACCCTGGGTAGCCACCACGCGGCCGTTCTGCACCCCCACCAGCACCGAGCAGCCGGTGCCGCAGAAACGGCAGGCGGCCTTGTCCCAGCGGATGTTGCTGTCGCCGGCCTTGGCTGCCTTGTCCTCGGCGGCCAGCCCAGGCAGGGAGACGCCGGCGGTCGCCGCGGCGGCGGCGATGGCCTGGGTCTTGATGAAATCGCGTCGGTTCATGGTCATGATTGAGTCTCCTCGCTGAGAGCACTTGCGGAAAGGGGCGTGTACACCGTGTTGCTGTGTTCGTAGGCCAGGGTGGCGGCCAGGACCTCGGGAACCCGGTGGATGGCGATCAGGGTGTCGGACATGGCGGCATGGGGCGTGTCCTCGACGGTCACGACCAGCTTGCCGTCGGCGGACATGCCGTGGCATTCGACGCCGGGGAAGGCCAACAGGTGGGCTTCCGCCGCGGCGCGGGTGTGGGGATGGATGCGCAGAACGAGACTGACGATGCTCATGGCTGGGCCTCGGAAACGGGAGGGATCAGGGAAATGGCCTGGCTCGGGCAAGGGGCGACGCAGGCGCCGCAGCCGGTGCACAGGGCGATGTCCAGCACGGGCTGGGCAACGCCGCCGAGGCGGGGCGGGAAATGGATGGCGCCGGCGTCGCAGGCCTCGCCGCAACTGCGGCAGACCACCTGCTGGCGGGCCAGACATGCCTCGCCCATGACCGCATGCCAGGTCCAGGGGGCGGCGCCCTGGTCGATCAGCGCGCCGCTGGTGCAGGACCGCAGGCAATCGCCACAGAAGGTGCAGCCGGCCGCGGCGAAGTTCACCGTGGGAAAACCGCCGTCGCCCTTGAGCAGGATGCCCTGAGGGCAGTGGGCGATACATTCATCGCAGCGATTGCAGCGACGCAGAAAATCCGCTTCCGTCACGCTCCAGGGGGGGCGGGGCTGGGGTCGGGCGCTGCCAGGGCGTTGTCCGCGGAGAAAACCGCGGCGGGCGATGTCCATGTTTCAGACCAGGGTTATCGATGGGGCGGATCATAGGCGCGGGCACCGCAGCAAAAAATTGATCTCCGTGAAGAAAATCGGTAATACTTTCGGCCCAACGCGGGAATGAGCATCCAGCCCCGGCCAGGACGCAAATAAAACCGTTACATTCCCATCCCGACCGGAGATTCGCCATTCAACGCGCCAACATTCCCCAATTCATTTCCTTCCTGCCCCTGTTCCGCGAGCTGTCCGCCGAACAGCAGGCCAAGGTCGCCGCCGCCGTGCGGGAGGTCCGTCTTGAGAAAGGCCGCCAGGTGTTCGCCAAGGGGGATCCCGTTCTGGGCTTCCACATCGTCGCCTACGGCCAGGTGAAGCTGTTCCTGTCCACCGCCCAGGGCAACGAAAAGGTGGTGGAAGTGATCGGCCCCCAACAAAGTTTCGGCGAGGCGGTGATGTTCCTCGACCGGCCCTACCCGGTGTCGGCGGAGGTCATGACCGATACCCTGCTGCTCCACGTGCCCCGGGACATCGTCTTTTCCCTGCTCGACTCCGACCCTTCCTTTGCCCGCCGCATGCTGGCCGGCTTATCCATGCGCATGCATTCCCTGTTGATGGACGTGGAATCCTTCTCCCTGCGCTCCAGCACCCAGCGCATCATCGGCTACCTGTTGCAGCATTGTCCCGAGACGGAAGGCGGTGGCGCGCCCGAGGGCGAGGTGGAGGTGGCGCTGCCCATGTCCAAGCAGATCATCGCCTCCCGGCTGAACCTGACGCCGGAAACCCTGTCGCGGATCTTCAGCGAATTGTCCGGGCGCAGCCTGATCGAGGTTCAGGGCCGCAACGTCAAGATTCTGGATGCCCGTCGCCTGCGGGAGTTTGAAGTCTGAAGCGGCGGTAGGTCCCCAGGGCCTCCAGCAGGTTCAGTCCGAGGCGTCCGTTGGTATAGGCCAGGCAAAGACCGGCCGGCAGGCCCAGGGCGGGCAGCCAGGGCAGGGGCAGCAGCAGGGCCAGCCCGAGCAGGTGCGAGTGCAACTGGTGACGGCTGTGTTTCGGCGCGATCATCCGATTCACGTTGGGCGGCAGGGCGGAGCCCTTGGGCCGGTTTTGCAAGTGCAGCCAGACCAGGAAGGGCACGATCTTGTAGAGCATGCCGTAGACGGCGGAAGCGAGAGCCCCTTGCAGTAGCAGGATGCCGAACAGAACCGGCATGCCTTCCATGGTGGCGACCACGGGCCAGACGATTGCCGTCAGACCGAGGCAGGCCGCGGCCAGCAGGCAGGCCATGGCAACGCGAAAGAAATCCAGGGTGGTGTCCGTCGTCTTGCGCTTGCGTTTCGCCTGCCGCTCCAGGGTGACGCCGGCGAAGGCCGCGCCCGCCAGCAGGCAGAGGGCGCCGCCGAGCCCGGTCAGCAGCGGCTGATTCAGGCCGAGACCGAGGGACAGCAAGGCCAGCGCCACCAACAGCCAGGGGCCGAAGCCCCGGCTGAGACGGGGCGGATAGGGTGGCGTGAGCTGGAACATCGGCACCACGGACCAGGACACGCCCGCCAGCAGGAGCAGCGCCCAACCGCCCAGGCCCCAGGCCAGGTGGGCCGTCAGCAGCGCGGGAATGTTCCCTGCCAGGCGGCCGGCCAGCCCTTGGGTGAGGGTGGCGCCGAGGGCGGCGGTGAGCAGCAGGGCCAATAGGGCGCCGCGCAGGGAGGCCAGCGTCGCCCCCCGGGCGGAGGCCTGCCACAGGGCGTGGCCCATGACGGCGCAAAGCAGGGCCAGCCCGCCTCCCAGCACCAGGGCCGCCGCCGTGAACAAGGCTGGCCGCCAGGTGAGGAAGGCCAGCACCAGCAGCGGCGCGCCGAGGCTGATCAAGACATGCACCAGGCCACCCAGCAAGCGCGGTCGCGGCACGTTGCCGCCGGTGACCACCGGCACGAATTGGAACAGGGCGCCCACCATCACCTGGAGCAGAAAGCCCGCCGCCAGCAGATGGGTCAGGGCCAGGGTGGCGGGGTGCCAACGGCTGGCCAGGACCTCGCCGCCCTGGGCGGCGAGCAGCAGCCCTGCCGCGATGCCGAACAAGGGGGCGGTGAGGAAAAAACGCAGGGGGACCGAGAAGGGCGGCGCCTGGTCGAAGGACAGATGGGCCGCCACGGCCTAGGCCGCCCGGATGCGGATCACGGTGGTGCCGTCCTCCTCCAGGTGCTCCGTCCAAACGTAGCCGTCACGGCGCAGCATCTGGTAGAGAGGATGGGGCTGGCAATACAGGAGCAAGGTTAACTCCTCTCCCGGCGGCAGGGTTTCCAGAGCGTCCAGGGTTGCCTCCAGGGGTTCCGGCGGCACCATGTTCCGTCCGTCGATGACGGTGGGCTTGTTCACGGCGGGCAGTCCAAGGTTGCTTCCACTTGCGCGGCCATGGCGGCGGGCAGGCGTTGATCGAACAGGGGGTAGAGGATGTTCTCCTCCTTCATGTTGTGCTGCTGCATCAGGATCAGCAGGGTTTCCGCCGCGTCGGCGAAGGCGGCGGCATCTTGGGCCGTCAGAGCCTGGTTCATCTGCCCCAGCAGGTCGCGCATCTGGCCGTGCTCCAGGCGCATCACCCGGGTCGGTCCCTGGGTCATGCCGGTGGCCGCTTCGAAGGCGGGGAACAATTCCTCCTCCTCGCACTGGAAATGGCGTTCCAATTCCAGGCAGAAGGCTTCCTGCGCGGCTTCCGCCCGTTCCCACTCGCCGTCGGCCACGGTGGCCTCGGCGATGGCGAACAGGGTGTCGCAGTGCTGGTGATGTCGTTGCAGGGTTTGGCTGGTGGTCACGGCGGTCCTCCTGGAGAGCGGTTCATTGTGACCCAGGCGTCTCGCGGCGGGCCTTGACCCGAGTCAAGGGATTCCCGGTTCCGCAGGACAACGTAATTTTCCATCAACCCCGCTCGGCGTGCCAGGGGTTTCGCCTGGGCCGGCTCAACCGCCCCGCTGCTTGCCGCTGAGCCGTTCCTGGCCCTGCCGGGGCAGGCGGTCCAGGGCTTTTTTCAGCACGGCCTCGGCCTCGGAGCCCGCTTCTGCTTGGGGCAGCAGTCGTTGCCAGAGTTCCCGGGCCCGGTTGACGTCGCCCCGTTCCGCCGCCGCCGCGCCGGCCAGGAACAGGGCCTGGGGCTGGTCGGGGTCCTTGCCCAGGGCCTCGCTGAGCAGGGTGCCGGCCTGGCCGGCGAAACTGCCGTCGCGGCTGGCCAGCACTTCGGCGTACTCCGCCAGCAGGGCGGCGGAGCCGTGGGCCTTGGCACCGGCCCGGGCAAAGGCGTCGGCGGCGCGCACGGCATCGCCCTGGATGCGATAGCTGCGGGCCAGCATCAGCCAGCCGTCGGCATTGTCCGGCTGCTTTTCCAGCTTGGCCGCCAGTTGGGCCACCATGCGGTCGAGGGCGGCCGGGTCGTCGGCGGGCAGCCGGTTGAGGGGATTCAGGGCCGCCGGCGTGCCCAGCCAGAGGTAGGTGAGCAGCGACAGCAAGGGCAGGGCGATGGCGAGGGCCCGGTAGGGCGGGCGGTGCGGCGTGCGGGTACTGCTGCCTTCGATGACCGGCATTGTTGTCAGGGCTGCTGCGTCGGCAATCGGCATGGGCTCCCGGCGCGCCGCCAGCAATCGGCGCAACCAGGCGATGCCCACCAGGACGAACAGGGCCGGACCGAGCCAGAGCAGGGCGGTGCTGGCCTTGAAGGGCGGGCGGTAGCGGACGAAGTCGCCGTAGCGGGCGACCATGAAATCGAGGATGTCCTGATCGCTCTTGCCGGCCTGGATCAGGCCGCGAATCTCCCGCCGCAGATCCTTCGCCAGGTCGGCCCGGGAGGCGGAGAGGGATTCGTTCTGGCAGACCAGGCAGCGCAGTTCGTCGGCGATGGACACCATGCGCGCCTCGACCACCGGGTCGGCCTTGACCTCCTCGTCCGCCGCCAGGGCGGGGAGGCAGCACAGCGTCAGCAGGGCGGCGAGCCAGGGGACGATGTGGCGGAAAGGACGGCGGAAAAAGGGACGGGCGCTCATTGCGACAACTCCGCGATCAAGGGCAGCAGCCGGGTTTCCAGGGACTCGGCGGTGATCGGGCCGATGTGCTTGTAGCGGATCACGCCCTGGCGGTCCACGACGAAGGTTTCCGGCACGCCGTACACGCCCCAGTCGATGCCGACCCGGCCGTCGGCATCCACCGGACGCAGGGTGTAGGGGTCGCCCTGTTGCCGTAGCCAGGCCTGGGCGGCGTCCGGGTCGTCCTTGTAGTCGAGGCCGACGATGGGCACCAGGCGCCGCCGCGCCAGTTCCAGCAGCAGCGGATGTTCCTCGCGGCAGGCGCTGCACCAGGAGGCCCAGACGTTGAGCAGCCAAACCTTGCCCTTGAGGTCGGCGGGGGCGAGCAAGCGCCCTTGCTCGCCGAGCAGGGGCAGGCGGAAATCCGGCGCCGGTTTGCCGATCAGGGGCGAGGGAATTTCCCGCGGGTCCTTGCGCAGACCCAGGGCCAGCAGGGCGAACAGGGCCGCCAGCAGGGCGACGACAATGAGGGCGCGACGGTTCATGGGCCACCTCGGCGTATCCGGCTGCTGGCGGCGAGCAGGGCGCCGGCCGCCATCAGCAGGGCGCCGGCCCAGAGCCAGCCGATCAGGGGTTTGTAGTAGATGCGCAGGGTCCAGGCGCCGTCTTCCAGGGCCTCGCCCAGGGAGATGTAGATGTCCCGCCACGGCGTGCTGTCGATGGCGGCCTCGGTCATGGGCATGGCGCTGGTCAGGTATTGGCGTTTTTCCGGGGCGAGGCGGATACCGTCGGCCAGCACCAGGTCACCGCGCTGGGCCTGGTAGTTGGGGCCGGGCACCGCGGTCACGCCGACGAAGCGCAAGGCTTGCCCACCGACGCGCACCTGCTGGCCGGGGCT
The DNA here is from genome assembly GCF_054658675.1 of Denitratisoma sp. agr-D3. Taxonomy (NCBI): domain Bacteria; kingdom Pseudomonadati; phylum Pseudomonadota; class Betaproteobacteria; order Nitrosomonadales; family Sterolibacteriaceae; genus Denitratisoma; species Denitratisoma sp. agr-D3. Next base: position 737,513 of record NZ_BAAGIA010000001.1, read on the forward strand.
GAGCTTCACGTCCTCCTCGGTCTCGTAGGTCTTGACCACGGTGATGCCGGCGACGCACAGGGCGAAGCCGAGGTGGGCCAGCACCATGCCCCACCAGGCTCGGCCCGGACGCCGTCCGCTGCGTAGCTTGGCGACAATCTGCTGCACATGGCTGGCGGCAATCCAGAGGGCGGCGAACAAGCCCAGGGCCGCGCCAGCCGACCAGTGGCCCCAGGCCAGGGGCAACAGCAGGGCGGCGGGCAGGCAGAGACCGAAGGGCAGCGCCAGTTGGCGCAGCAGGCGGGCCGCGCTGTCGCGACCCCAGCGGCTGGCCAAGCCGGGGCCCAGCAGCAGGCAGACGGGGATCACCAGGGGCACGAAAACGCTGTTGAAGTAGGGCGGCCCCACCGAGATCTTGCCTAGGCCCAGCACGTCCAGGGCGAGGGGATAGAGGGTGCCGAGCAGCACGGAGGCGCAGGCCGTCAGCAGCAATAGGTTGTTGCCCAGCAGCAGGGTTTCCCGGGACAGGGGGGAGAAGGGCTTGCCGCCCGAGGCCCGGCTTTGGCGGGCGAGGAACAGCCAGGCGGAAGCGCCGATTACCGTTGCCAGGAAGGCGAGGATGAAGATGCCCCGCTTCGGATCGGTGGCGAAGGCATGCACCGAACTGAGGATGCCGGAACGGACCAGGAAGGTGCCCAGCAGCGACAGGGAGAAACAGACCACGGCGAGGAACAGGCTCCAGCGCGGGAAGTGGCCGCGCTTGGCGGTGACCGCCAGGCTGTGGAGCAGGGCGGCGCCCGCCAGCCAGGGCATGAAGGAGGCGTTCTCCACCGGGTCCCAGAACCACCAGCCGCCCCAGCCCAGCTCGTTGTAGGCCCACCAGGCGCCGAGGCCGATACCCAGGGTGAGGAACAGCCAGGCCGCCAGGGTCCAGGGCCGGGAGCGGTGCGCCCATTCGCTCCAGTCCGCCGCCGGGTCGTCCTCCAGCAGGGCCGCCAGGGCGAAGGCGTAGGCCACGGCGAAGCCCACATAGCCCATGTAGAGCATGGGTGGATGGAAGACCAGGCCCGGGTCCTGCAACAGGGGATTCAGGTCGCGGCCGCCGTCGGCGGCGGGCAGCAGCCGGGCAAAGGGATTGGAGGTGAGCAGGATGAAGGCGGTGAAACCGGCGCCGAGCAGGCCCAGCACGCCGAGTACCCGCGCGCTGGCGGGCAGGGGCAGGCGTGGCGGACGGCGGCTGGCCCAGGCCAGGGCCAGGCTCCAGAGGGACAGCTCCAGCACCCAGAGCAGCAGCGAACCTTCGTGGCCGCCCCAGACCGCGCCCAGCTTGTAGGGCAGGGGCAGGGCCTCGTGGCTGTGGCGGGCCACGTAGGCCACGGAGAAGTCGTCGTCGACGAAGGCCCAGGCCAGGCAGGCGAAGGCCAGGACCAACAGCAGGGCATGGGCGGCGCAGGCGGGACGAGCCAGGGCCATCCAGTCGTCGCGCCGGCGCTGGGCGCCGAGCAGGGACAGCAGGCCCTGGGCCAGGGCGGTCCAGAAGGCCAGGATCAGGGCGAGGACGCCGAGTTCGGGAATCATGGCGCGGCCTTCTTGTCCTTGGCCTGGGCGTCGGCCAGGGCCTGGGCCGCTTCCGGCGGCATGTAGTTCTCGTCGTGCTTGGCCAGCACCTCACTGGCGTGGAACAGGCCGTCGGCTTCGAGTCGGCCCTGGGCCACGACGCCTTTGCCCTCGCGGAACAGGTCGGGCAGGATGCCCTTGTAGACCACGGGCAGTGTCTGGGCCGTGTCGGTCACCAGGAAGCGCACCGTGACGCCGTCGGCTTGGCGCTGCACGCTGCCTTTTTCCACCAGGCCGCCGAGGCGGAACACCCGTCCCTTGGGGGCTTGGCCGGCCAGCACCTGGCTCGGCGAATGGAAGAACACCAGGTTGTCGTTGAAGGCGTTGAGCACCAGGGCGACCACGGCGCCGAGCAGGGCCAGGCCCGCCAGTACCCAGAGCAGACGGCGGCGACGGGGCGTCATGACGCCTCCTTGTCCTGGAGCGCGGCCAGGTGCCGTAGCCGGACCAGCAAGCGGCGTCGGCGGCGGGCCAGCAACAGGGGCTCGACCGTCATCAGCAGGGCGGCCAGGCCGAAGCTGGGCCAGACGTAGAGGGCGTAGCCGCCCATGGCGAGAAAATCGTGGAGGGAATGCCAGTGCAAGCTCATGGTTTGTCCTCGGTGGTCGGCGCGGCGAGCAGGCGGCGCACCCAGTCGCTGCGCCGCTCCCGTTCCAGAATCAGCAATTGCACCCGGCCCAGGGCCAGCGCCGCCGTGTAGGCCCAGAAGCCGAGGGCGGTGATGCCCATGCCCCACAACATTTGCGCGGCCATGGCCGGGGCCTGGGTCAGGGAGACGGAAGCGCCCTGGTGCAGGGTGCTCCACCACTTCACGGAAAAATAAATGACGGGCACGTTGGCCGCGCCCACCAGGGCCAATAGGGCGCAGGCCCGGTCGGCGCGACGCGGGTCGTCGATGGCCCGCGCCAGGGCGAGGTAGCCCAGGTAGAGGAAGAACAGGATCAGTTCCGAGGTGAGACGGGCGTCCCACACCCACCAGGTGCCCCACATGGGCTTGCCCCAGAAGGCGCCGGTCCACAGGGAGAGCAGAGCGAACAGCGCACCGGTGGGGGCCAGGGCGTGGGCCATGAGGAAGGAGAGGCGGGTGCCGAACACCAGGCCCACGGCGCTCCAGAAGGCCATCAGCAGGTAGACGAACATGGACAGCCAGGAGGCGGGGACGTGGACGAAGATGATGCGGTAGCCCTCGCCCTGCTGGGCGTCGGTGGGAGCGAGCAGCAGGCCGATGGCAAGGCCGGCGGCGCAGAGCGCCAGGGCCAGGGCCATGCACAGCGGGGCCAGACGCCGGGCGAGGGGATAGAAAGCCGCCGGGGCGGCGTAGTGGAACAGGCGGGGGAAGCGGGAGGGCAGGGACATGATGGCGATCACTCCAAGGCCAGGGCCAGGGCGGCGGCGGCGGGCAGGGGCGCCAGGGCCAGGCCGGCCAGGGTGCCGGCGGCCAGCAGGGACAGATGGGGGGCGGGGCTGAGGCCGGCCATGACCGCATCCACCGCGCCGGCGCCGAAGATCAGCACCGGCACGTAAAGGGGCAGCACCAGCAGGGCCAGCAACACGCCGCTGCTGCGCAGGCCCAGGGTGAGGGCGGCGCCGACGGCGCCGATGGCCGACAGCAGCGGTCCGCCCAGTACCAGGGAGAGCAGCAGCACCCCCAGGCTCTCCGCCGGCAATTGGAACTGGAGGCCGAGCAGGGGCGCGATCAGGGCCAGGGGCAGGCCGTTGGCCAGCCAGTGGGCGAAAATCTTGGCGGCGACGGCCAGGGGCAGGGGCAGGCCGCAGAGGGCGATCTGCTCCAGACTGCCGTCCCGGTGGTCGTCGGCGAACAGGCGCGGCAGGGAAAGGAAGCTGGCCAGCAGGGCCGCCACCCAGAGCACGCCGGGAGCCATGCGTTGCAGTAGGGCGCCTTCGGGGCCGACGCCGAGGGGAAACAGGCTGCACACAATAACGAAGAACACCAGCCCCGCCGCCAGGTCGGCGGGTCGGCGCCAGGCCAGTTGCAGGTCGCGGCGGATCAGGGCGAGGAAAGGCGCGAGCAGGGGGCCGTTCATTGTCCCTGCTCCCGTTGTCGGCCCAGATGTTGGCCCAGGTGCAGCTCGGTCAGGGGCGCCATCAGTTCCGTTGCGGCGAGGGGCTGGTGGCTGGTAATGATCAGCAGGCCCTGGTTGTGCAGATGGGTGCGCAGGATGACCATCACGTCGGTGCTGGCCTGGTCGTCGAGACCGACGAAGGGTTCGTCCAACAGCCAGAGGGGCCGGCCTTCGGCCAAGACCCTGGCCAGGGCCACGCGGCGTTGCTGTCCCTGGGACAGATGGCGGCAGGGCAGGTCGGCTCGCTCGTCGTCGATGCCCACCCGCGCCAGCAGCACGTCGATGTCCTGGTCGCCGCCTTCGGGCGCGGCGCTGGCCAGGCCGTGGCGCAGGTTTTCCCTCGGTGTCAGTTCTTCCTTGAGACCGTTGCGGTGGCCAAGATAGCTGACCACACGGGCGTCCCGGCGCAAGGTGGTGTCCTGCCACAGCACCTGGCCTTCCAGGGGCGCGTGGAGGCCGGCCAGGATGCGCAGCAAGGTGGTTTTGCCGCTGCCGTTGCCCCCCCGCAGCCACAGCGCCTCGCCGGCGCGCAGGCGCAGACCCAGCCCTGCGAAGAGCAGGCGGTCGCCCCGTTGGGCGGCGAGTTGTCGGGCGTCGAGCATGGATATGGGGGAGTGCCGGGGTTATCGTCAGGGGTATTTTGGCGAGCCCGGGGCGTGAATTACATGATTCGCGTCAAGCGAATTTGGCGAAAGCTGGTGATATGCTCGAAATATGATTCGTTGCTTATATCGCCATGGATGACCGTCTCGCCCCGCAAACGCGGATTGCCACCGCACCCTCGCTGCTCGATCAGCGCGGGCGGGCGCTGCGCGACTTGCGCATTTCCATCACCGATCGTTGCAACTTCCGTTGCACCTACTGCATGCCGCGGGAGGTGTTCGGCGCCGACTACCCCTATCTGCCCCGGACCGACCTGCTGAGTCTGGAGGAGATCGCCCGGGTGGCCCGTCTGGCGGTGGCCCAGGGTGTGGGCAAGATCCGCCTGACCGGCGGCGAGCCCCTGTTGCGCCGGGGCGTGGAGCATTTGGTCGCCTCCCTGGCGGCGATTCCCGATATCGACCTGGCCCTCACCACCAACGGTTCGCTGTTGACGAAAAAGGCCGCTGCGCTGCGCGATGCCGGCTTGGGCCGGATCACCGTGAGCCTGGACGCCCTGGACGACGACATCTTCCAGCGCATGAACGACGCGGCCTATCCCGTGGCCGACGTCTTGGCGGGCATTGCCGCAGCGGAAGCTGCCGGCTTCGCCCGGATCAAGATCAACGTGGTGGTGCAGAAGGGCGTGAACGAAGGGGAGATCCTTGCCATTTGCCGCCACTTCCGCGGCACGGGCCATATCCCCCGCTTCATCGAGTTCATGGACGTGGGCACCAGCAACGGCTGGCATCTGGGCCAGGTGGTGCCCTCGGCCCAGGTGCTGGAAATGATCGATGCCGAATTCCCCCTGGAACCGCTGGAGCCCCACAGTCCCGGCGAAGTGGCCCAGCGCTGGCGTTATCGCGACGGCGCGGGCGAGGTGGGCGTCATCTCGTCGGTCACCCGCGCCTTCTGCGGCGACTGCACGCGGCTGCGTCTGTCCACCGAAGGCAAGTTGTACACCTGTTTGTTCGCCCACGAGGGCTTCGACCTGCGCGCCCTGTTGCGTGCCGGTGCCGACGAGGCCGCATTGACCGAGGCCCTGGCGGATTTGTGGTCCGCCCGCGTTGACCGTTATTCGGAACTGCGCGCCCAGGGCCAGCGCGAGCCGGGGCGGGTGATTCCCCTCAAGCGCATCGAGATGTCCTACATCGGCGGCTGACCGCCTGGGCGGGACGGCGCGCCGCTTGTTCGCTCCAGCGTTGCTTTTGTTTTCAGCGCCTAGCGCTTGAGCCGCTGCAAGGTCGTGGCGGCGATTTTCCGCAGCAGGCCATCGGCTATTTTCAGGGCCGGCGTGGCGGTGCCTGGGGACCGATAGGAAATATGCACCGTGCCAGGACTACCGGGCAGGGTGTACAGGGCCACGGCAAAGGGACAGAGGGTCAACTGGCGGGGATCTTCCTCCACCAGCTGCCAGCCCACCTTGGCGCTACAAAAGGGGATGACCACCGCCTCGGCATAGACCGGCTTCGTCTTGCCCAAGGCCGGCGCGGTGCGCAGCATCATGTCGCTGATATGGGTCGGCGGACTCGGGATCAGACCTTCCTCCTCGATCACCTCCTGCAATACTTCCTGCGCATCGGCCAGGGTGGCGTTCACCATTAGTTCGGGATGGGTATCGCCGGCCTTGGCCTGGCATGGTGCCAGGACGAACAGACTCAGTAGCGCGAGAAGAAAAAGGCGGTGAACAGCAGGCGGCGGATGAAGCATGGCAGGAACGGAAAAAGGATGGCTATGCCGCCATTGTGCCCGAGGTCTGTCCCAAGATAAAAAAACGGTGCCCAAAGGCACCGTAGCAAGCTAGGAGATCACACACAGGACAGCTCGGTAATCCCTTTGGCGCTTGGGCCGGGCAAACGTCGGGTTGGCGACGTGTCCAGGCCGGGGAGCGCCAAGGGGTATTGCTCAGAAAGCGTGCTTCATCCCGAGGGCGAAGCCATTCACCCCATTGCTCGAGCCGGCGGAGTTGCCATTGGGATTGATCTGGAACGAGGCATTGCTTTCGTTCTTGATGTGGGCATAGTCGGCATAAAGCTCGGTCCGCTTGGACAGGGCGTAGCGGACGCCGACGGCCCATTTGCTGGCATCGGCGCTGTTCAGGGTGCGGTCCTGGACCTTGCCGTAGCTGGCCAGGAGACTGGTCCTGCCCAGTGGGACGGAGGCGCCGATGAACCAGTTGCGCCGGTCATAGCTTTGACCCGCAGCCAGGTTGCCCAGATTCTGCAAGCCGGCCTTGGTGGAGTCCAAATCGATATTGCCGCCGATCAGGGAGTTGGGGTCGCCGTGAATGATGTCGTAGACGCCGCCGACCTTGACTGGGCCGAAGTCGTAGGACGCGCCGGTGGTGAAGACGTAGAGTCGGCTGTTGTCATAACCGACGGCACGGGTCGTCTCGTAATCGACGTCCGCGTTGAGGGGGCCATTGGCATACTGGAGGTTGACTGAGAAAAGGCGGTCATCGCCGCGGTTACCACCGGCCGAACCGGCCGGAACGTGGACGCCATTCAGAGTGCCTTCCGCCCCTTGGGTGTTGGTTGCCGCCGCAAGTACCAGGGTGAAGCCGTTCATGGTCGGCGAGATATAGGCCACCGCATTCGCCGCGCGGTCGTACTGGGTGGTCATCGAGGCGAAGTTGCCGATCGAATAGTTGCCGAAGGGGTTGTATTTGCCGAAGATGCCGTAGCGAATGCCGTCCAGGTAACCTGCCACGGCGGTGCCGAAGCCACCGGTGAAGCCGACGTATTGATGCCCGGCTTGGGTAAGCCCCGTATTTTCGTCAGGACTGATGCGGTATTGCAGGTCAAAGATAGATTTCAATCCGTTGCCGAGATCCTCGGCCCCCTTGAAACCGATATAGCTCTGGGAACCGGCACTTTGTACGGCATTTCGGTTTGATGTGCTGGCGGATCCTCCATTGCTTCCTCCTGTATTGACCCAGCCCACATCCACATTGCCGTAAATGGTGACGTTGGATTGTGCGAGTGCAGCGCTCGATGCAGCGGCCAAGGCCAGCGCCATGATTTTCTTTGACATCAATAGTCTCCTCAGATGTTGTATTCCCATCCGGGTTTTTCGTCCGGATGATCTTCTCCCTTTGCCATCGGAAAATGGCCGGTAGGCCACCTTCGCGAAATGCATGCCAGTCACCGAGGAGAGTCAGGTGTCCTGCCAGGAAGCCCTTGGAATGCGGGATTCCAGGGGCGGCATGAAGATCATGCCGTTCGTAAAGCTTTCGATATAGTTTGTTTATGTATAAATAATATGCGCACATGTTCCCCCTTTGTTTCAGGATGTGACACCGCGATGGGGCGAACGGACGGTGGTACTCGTGTTCACGGGAAAGGCCCCGCCAGCGATGGCGGCGGGGTGCAAGGGAGCAGGATTGGAGCGCAGAGGCTCAGTAGCGGTAGCGGATGCTGGCGCCAACCAGCCAATTTTGCCCAGGGGCAGGTTCGTAGTAGTTTTTGTTGCTGTCGCCGACGATGACAGAGCCGATGTAGCGACGGTCGAATAGATTGTTGATCCGGAAGAACTCCTTGACCAGCCAGGGGCCGGATTTTTGTTCCAGGCCGATGCGTAGATTGAGGATGGTATAGCCGGGCGCGGCGCCAAGCTGGTTGGTGTCCTCCGTATAGGTCTTCCCCTGGCCGATGAGCTCAACGCCGGCATTCAGGCCTTGCGTACCTTTCCACGCGATTTCACTGAAAAGACTGGCGTTGGGAACGCCGGGAAGTTTCTTCCCAGCGGCAACGACGGTGCTGCCATTGGTGAAACTATCTTCATAGGTGGCCGTGATCGCCGTCAGCGCCAGTTTGCCGCTGAAGCCATGGGACCAGGTGGTGTCCAGTGACAACTCGGCACCGGTGCGCGAGGTTCGTCCTGCATTCTTGTAGCTGGTGCGTCCCCCGTTGGAACCGGCCACGACAATTTCATTGTCCGTATCGATTTGAAAGACGGCTAGGTTGATGCGGCTATTGTCGCCGATCAAGGTCTTGGTTCCCACTTCGAAATGCCGGCTGGTGGCGGCTTTCAGGTCGAAGCTGAAGGTGCCGTTGGCACCCGAGTAGAACAGCTCGTTGAAGGTTGGCGCCTCGAAGCCACGGCCGGCGCTGACATAGACATTGACCCGGTCGGTCAGGCGATAGAGGGCGGAGGCCGAGGGTGTGGTCTGACTGTAGGAAACGTTGCCACCGTCGTTGCCGTTGCTGAGGAAATGGTCCTTGACGTCAAAGCGCACGTTGCTGTGGCGGAGTCCGCCGGAAAGCAGCCACTCCCCCCGCTGCCACTCGGTCTGGATGTAGGGATCGGTGCTGAGCACCGTATCGGTTTCGTTGCGACGCAGTGCTCCCTTGACGCCGTACACAACGTTGCCGCCGCCAAAGTCGATGAAGTTTTCGTACCCTTTGCGGTCATCGGAGGATCGATCGATATCCAAACCGGCAGTGGTCGTCAAAAGGCCCCCTGCAAAATCGTTCTTCTGCGTCCAGCGCAAGGCCACGCCAGTGAAGTCGCGATCAAAGGCGACCACCCCACCCGCTTGTTTGGCATTCGCCTGAGTCGCCTTGGGAATGGATTGATATTGGGTGACCTCCCGGTTGCCGGCATAGGCGGAAACGACCAGCGTACCGCTACCCAGCATGCGTTCGAAGGTGGCCCCGACTTGCTGGTGGTCGATGCTCTTGCGCACGTTGTAGAGCAAGGTGTTGGCCGTGACACTGCGGGGACTGGTGGTGGCCGTGTTCCAATCCAGGCCCTGGGGGTCCTGGGTGTCATTTTGTTTCAAGGCGCTGCCCACCACGGTCAGCAGGCTGTCGTCGCCAATGGGAACGAGCATCTTGCCGTAACTCTGCTGACGATTGGCGGCACTATGGTCGCGGTAACCGTCGGTGGTGAAGTCCGAGGCGTCGAGCAGGTAGCCGACATTGCCGGCGTGACCTTCGATATTGCTGTCCACCTTGACGCTGCCGAAACTTCCGGCGCTCACATTGGCGGACAGGGCATTGTCCTTGCCGGGGGTACGGGAGAACAGTTGGACGACGCCGCCTGCGTTGTTGCCGTACAGCACGGAGCCTGGACCCCGCAGGACCTCGATGCGGTCGGCGGTGTCGAGATTGAAGGTGGCCGCCTGCCCTTGGCCATCCGGTGTGGAGGCGGGAATGCCGTCGGTGATCAGCTTGATGCCGCGCACGCCAAAGGCGGAGCGGGCGCCGAAGCCCCGGGAGGAAATCTGCAAGTCCTGGGCGTAGTTCTGGCGATTGAGCACGGTAATGCCGGGCACGGCGGCAAGGGCCTCGGAGAGATTGACCTTGGCCTGGGCGGCGTCGATCCGTTCACCGTTCACCACATCGATGGAGGCCGCATAGTCGAAGCTCTTGTGCTCGCTGCGCGTACCGGTGACGATGACCGGATCCAGTTCGATTTCTGCCGCCATCGCCGGGGCGGCAAGTGCGGACAGGATCAGCAAAGCAAGGCGGCTGGGGCGCGGGGTAAACCGTTTCAATTGGGACATGTGAATCTCGATTCGTCTCCGGAGGGGTGTGGGTTCGGGAGAGGAGGCAAGACCGAGCATAGGCCTTTGGCTGCGTACTGGCCTCGTTGCGATCGCCATTCGGACCTCATGAAAATCATGAGACAACTCGAATGGCGGCAGCTCAATCCGCCCTATGCCTCGATCAGTCCACAACGAACCGCGAGCAATGCCATTTCCGCGCCGTTGTCGATCTGGAGTTTTTGCTTGATGTGATAGAGATGGGTGCCGACGGTGCTGCTGGACAAATGCAGGTCGCCCGCCACCTGTTGCACGGAACGGCCCCGGGCCAGTTGTAGGAAAACGGCGTACTCCCGGTCGGTCAGGGTTTCCGCAGGATGGCCGCCTTCCCCCAGCTGGGCCATGGCCAGGGCCGGTGCCAGGCTCGGATCCAGGGTGCGCCTGCCATCCAAGACCTGGCGGGCGGCGCTGAGGAAGGCTTCCGGTTCGCAGTGCTTGGCGATGTAGCCGGTGGCCCCCAAGCGCAGGGCGCGCAAAGGCGTCACGGTGTCGACGTGGGCCGAGAGCATCAACACCTTCGCCTGGGGATGCCAGGCCATCAGTCGTTCCAAGGCGGTCAGCCCCCCCATGCCGGGCATGGAGACGTCCATCACCAGCAGGTCGGGCTGATGTTCGCCATAGAGGCGCAGGGCCTCTTCGCCGCTGACGGCCTCCAGGGGTTGTTGGGCTCCGGCGCTTTGCAAGAGCAGGGCAAAGCCCCGACGGACCAGGGCGTGGTCGTCGGCCAGTAACACGGTGCATTGGTTCAGGCGGTCGTTCATGATCGGTCTTTCTCGAATAGGGGCGTCGGTGAATGGGAGGCATGGGGTGTGGGCAGGATGGCTTGCAGGCAGGCGCCGCCGTGAGGGCTCGCACCGAGCGCCAGTCGGCCCCCCAGGGCTTCCAGGCGTTCCTGCAAACCGGTCAGGCCGAGGCCGGAGCCCAGTCGGGTGGCGTCTCGGGCGGCGTCATTGGCAGCCAATCCTTTTCCGTCGTCGTCAAGCCGCAGCGATAAGGCATTGCCCTCGGTGTCCAGGGTGATCCAGATGGTGCGGGCATCGGCGTAGCGGGCGGCGTTGGTTAGGCCTTCCTGCACCGTGCGCAGCAGGGCATGGGAGCAGGCTTCATCCAGTTGATACAGAGCTTCGGGGGCCAGGGCCAGGTGGACGCGCACTGCGGGGTGGCGTTCCTGCCAGAGATAAAGGTGCTGTTCCAGGGCGCGCTCCAGACCGCCATCCCGCAGGGTTGGCCGCAGGCGCCGGAGAATCTGCGTGACTCCCTGCTGCATTTCACCGGCCACGGCCAGGATGCTTTGGGCGGCCCCATGCAGGGTGCTGTCGTTGCGGCCCTTGTGGGCGATGGCGCCGGCCAGGGCCCGAACGGCGGTGACTCCCTGGGCCAGTTCGTCATGCAGTTCCCGGGCGATGGCCTTGCGTTCTTCTTCCAAGTGGCGGTTGATGGCACCCGCGACAGCCTGTTCACTTTGCAGTCGTACGTTGTCGCGGATGGCCGCGTCCAGTCGGTCGTTCATGGCGTTGAAGCTGCAAGCCAGATGATGCAACTCGCGCACCGGATAGAGGGGTAGGCGGGTCGCGAATTCGCCCTGGCCGGTCTTGTCGAGGGCGGTCATGACTTCCGCCAGGGGACGCAGGCTGCGATTCAGGGCGAAGCGCATGGCCAGGAACAGCAAGGTCAGTAGGGTCAGTGCCCAGCCGGTCATGGCGGTCAGTTCGTCCCAGGCATCGAGGGCGGCGCGGGAGGGGTCGGGTTGCAGATGAACGGTATGGGTGGCTAGGGGCAGGTTCAAGGGAGGAAAGTCCGGCTGGACCAGGGCGGCAAACCAGGCCGGTGCGTGTCGCCCCGCTTTGTAACTGGGAGACGGGGCGCGGTAGATCAGGCGACCGTCCACATCCACGATGTCCAGGTCGTTGGCGCGAACGCGACCCACTTGTTGTACCAGGGCCAGAGCCTGATGCGGGGGCAGGCCTTGGCGATCCAGGGCGATCAGCCATTGGCTGGCAACGCGGCTCGCCGCTTCGATTTCTTCACGAATGCTGTTGCGGGTTTGGGTCAGCCAGAGACTGCCGAGGAACAGCAGCAGCACGCAGGCCAGGGTCGTGCAGAGCAGGCTGACTCTGGTTTTCAAACTCAGGGAAGCCAGACGCGTGAAGGGTTGGCGAAGGTGGGTGATCATGAGCGGCGCAGCCGGTAGTGCACCGGCACGGTGATGTCCAGGGTCTCCTCACTGCCCAGGGTGAGGTTGGCCGGGGGCGGCGGCAAGGTGGCCCCCTGGACCAATTGCAGGGCGCTACGGTCGAGCACGTCGTAGCCGCTGGAACGACTGATCTGCACATCCACCAAGGCGCCCTTGCGGGCAATGCGCAGATGGAGTCGCACCTCGCCTTCCCAACCGCGCATTTCGGCGAGGCGGGGATAGTGCTGTTGGCGGGCCAGCCAGTCGCTCAGAGACTGGCCGTATTGCGCCAGGGCGTTGTTGCCTTGCGTCGACGGGGCTTGGGGGGCTGCATTGCCAGTGGCCACGATATTGGCCGCAGTACTGGGCGGCGTGGCCTTGACGACCTCGGTTGGCGCTTCAGGCGCCGTTGTCGTCGCCATCACAGGAATGTTGCTTGGCATCGTCAATACGGGCGAGAGACTGGACGTCGCCGTGGTGGGCATCGGGACGCGCTGGGCCTTGGTGGGTGGCGGTGTGGTGATGGCGGGTTCTGTCCCTGCTTGCGCGTTATTGCTCGGCGCCAGCAGAGTCACGGACAGGGGCGGCAGCTTGATGGCGGGCGACTGCAAGGTGACCAGTGGCAAGGCCAGCAGCAGGCCGTGGCCCAAGAGCGAAAACAGCAGCGGGCCGGGCCGGGCGCCGGTGGCCGGGCGGTGGAAGGTGAAGGTCGGTGCGCTCAGCTGGACGTCCATGGGGGGCTCAATGCCGATGGGGTTTCAGCGCTTCCTGTTCCGCGGCGGGGAACAGGTGACCGACGGAGCGGCGGTACTCGCTGTCGATGACTGCCATGTCGCGGAAGGCAGCAGGCTTTGCGTGGGCCATGACCTCGTTCATGTCCTCCCCTTGCTCGGCCCCCTGGCGGATGGTGCTCGTCAGCCATTGCAGGTAGGCACGGGTTTCGACGATGGGGGCTGCGTCGGCGGCCACCGCCCCGTGGCCGGGCACCAGCCGTGTGAAGCCCGGTTGTCGGGTCAAGTTTTCCAGGGCGTCGAGGGAGGCCAGCCAGTCGGCAATGCGGGCATGGGGCGTGGTGGGTGCCCGGTGGTTGAACACCAGGTCGCCGGCGAAGAGCACGCCGGTGGTCCGGTCGTAAAGAGCCAGGTCGCTGGCGGTGTGGCCATGCAGGGACAACAGTTCCAGTTCGTGACCGCCAAGGCTGATGTGTCCGGCACCGATGGTCTGGGCTGGTGGCAGGGATTCGGTACTCTTCATCCAGTCGCCGTTGAGGCGGTACATGTTCTCGGCAAAGGCGTTGCCTTCCCGCTGCATCTGTTCCCTGGCCGTCGCCGTGGCGTAGAGCGTCGCCACAGGAAAGGCCTGATTGCCGAGGAAGTGATCCGGGTGGGCATGGGTGATGAAAACCCGCAGCACCGGCTTGTCGGTGATGGCGGCAATGGCCTGGCGCAACTGCTCGCCATAGCGCAGGGAAGGGCCACTGTCGATGACGATGACCCCCGTCTCGGTGACGATGAACCCGGTGTTCACGATGTTGCCGCCATTGGCGAAGCTGAAGTCCTCGTTACGTCCTTCCAGCACGTAGGTGCCGGTGGCGATCTGACGGGGTTTGAGGCCGTAGTCGAAATCCGCCGCCACCAACAGGGCGGTCCAGCCCAGCAGGGCGCAGAGAGAGGCAAGCCGGGAGGCAATCTTCTTCATTGCTCCACCCAGCTTTCGAAGCGGTTGCCGTTGTTGTCGCGGCCTTTCACTTGGATGCGCTTATTACTGCCATCGGCGGCCGCCGCGCCGGGCAGGCGCAGGGTGAACACCGGATTCTCCGCCACCGGTTCATGGGGTTCGATGACCATCAGCACCTGTTCCTTGGCGTCGCTGATGGTGATTTGTTGCAGGAAAAAGGCTGGCGTGCTGCCTGACAGGCCGGTGTCCATGGGGTGGATGATGCGCAGTCGCAGGCGCTCGCTGTCGCCCTGCTGCCAGACGCGGCCATTCAGTTCGTTGAGGCGCTGCTGCCATTCCGGCGAGGCGCTGCCGGTGGACGGCACGGTACAGCCGCCGCCGGTGGTGGTGACCAGGGTGCCGCCTACGTGCCAGACGCCGTCAGCCGTCTTGGCGGCGGCCCGAACCGGTGACGACTGTTGCAGCTTAATCCGGAAGCCCAGGTAGGCGCCCGCGCTGCGAGGGGTGAAACTGAGGGCGTGGAGGATGGGGTTGAAGTCGGCGAAGACCAATATGGTCTGCACTTGGCCCAGGGCCGTGGCATCCACCGTCACCGGCACATTGAGGGGGTCTTCCGCCACCTGGGGAGAAATGACCTCGACCCGGTCGTCGAATACCACCTTGGCATTGGCGAAGAATTCCTTGCGCATGTCACCCCAGCGGGGCGAGCCGAGGGGATCGGCCTGCGGCCCGGCGGCCATCGCCAGCCCGGTCCACAGCCAGGCGATCGCCATCAGCGTGTGTCTTGAACCCATTGCTCCTCCGTTTTTTTCCCGGTCCTGCGAACAGCATCTGCGGCCGGTTTTTGTGCAGTTGCGTTTTGCAAGCTTCGTGCCGCGCTTGCTGTCTTGGCGCGAAATGCCCGCATTGGCAAAGCAGGGCGGCAGTGACGGTCATGGCCGGTTTGGCCGTGATGGAAATGCGAGGGTGTTGCTGCCGGCCGTCTGTTCCAGCTTGGAGCAGGTGACGATATTTGAAGCAGAAAGTATTTGGGCGTTTCCCGCAATGCCCGTGAAATGCGGGAATTTTTCCCTGGCACGGGCTTTGCGCTTAGGGCATCCACGGCGCGGCGTCAGGGTGTGGGGCCGGGTCGTTGAAACAAACCTATAACCAAGGAGGCTTTTGAATGAAACAGGTAAATAAAACCGGGCGCACGGCGTTTGCCCTGACCCTGGTCGCTGCCGCTCTGATGGGGCTGGGCCAGGCCCATGCGAAGGAAGTGACCGACGCCGACATCGTGAACGACGCCAAGACCAAGGGGGACGTACTCAGCTTCGGTCTGGGTACCCAGGGGCAACGCTACAGCGAGTTGAGTGCGGTCAACACCAAGACCGTGAAGGACCTGGTCCCTGTCTGGTCCTTTTCCTTCGGTGGCGAAAAGCAACGGGGCCAGGAATCCCAGCCCATCATCTTCGATGGCAAGATGTACGTCACCGCCTCCTATAGCCGTATCTTTGCGTTGGATGCCAAGACCGGCAAGAAATTGTGGAAGTACGAACACCGCCTGCCCGACGGCATCATGCCCTGCTGTGACGTGATCAACCGCGGCGCGGCCATCTATGGCGACCTGGTGATCTTCGCCACCCTGGACGCCCAATTGGTGGCCATGAACAAGGACACCGGCAAGGTGGTCTGGAAGGAAAAGCTGGACGACTATGCGGCCGGCTACTCTGCCTCCGCCGCTCCCCAGATCGTCAAGGGGCTGGTGATCACCGGCATCTCTGGGGGTGAATTCGGCGCCGTAGGCCGCATCGACGCCCGCGATCCCAAGACCGGCAAGCTGGTGTGGACCCGTCCTACCGTTGAAGGTCACATGGGCTACAAGTTCGACAAGGACGGCAACAAGATCGAGAACGGCATTTCCGGTACCACCAACGCCACCTGGACCGGCGACCTGTGGAAGACCGGTGGTGCCGCCACCTGGAACGGCGTCACCTACGACCCCGAAACCAACCTGATCTTCGCCGGCACCGGCAACCCCGCTCCCTGGAACAGCCACCTGCGTCCCGGCGACAACCTGTTCTCCTCCTCCACCGTGGCCATCGACCCGGATACCGGCAAGATCGTCTGGCACTATCAGACCACGCCCCACGATGGCTGGGACTTCGACGGTGTGAACGAACTGGTGTCCTTCGACCTCAAGGGCAAGGATGGCAAGGTCGTCAAGGCTGGCGGCAAGGCTGACCGTAACGGCTTCTTCTACGTGCTCGACCGGACCAATGGCAAGCTGATCAACGCCTTCCCCTTCGTCAAGGAAATCACCTGGGCCACCAGCATCGACCTGAAGACCGGTCGTCCCAACTACGTGGATTCCAACCGTCCTGGCGATCCTTCCGCCGGTGCTGACGGCAAGAAGGGCACCACCGTGTTCTCCGCGCCGTCCTTCCTTGGCGGCAAGAACCAGATGCCCATGGCCTACAGCCCCAAGACCGGTCTCTTCTACGTGCCCGCCAACGAATGGGGCATGGACATCTGGAACGAGCCCGTGTCCTACAAGAAGGGTGCTGCTTACCTGGGCGCCGGCTTCACCATCAAGGCCACTCACGAAGACCACATCGGCGTGATGCGTGCCATGGATCCTGCCACCGGCAAGATCGTTTGGGAAAACAAGAACTACGCTCCCCTCTGGGGCGGCGTGCTGACCACGGCCGGCGGCCTGGTGTTCTATGGAACGCCCGAGGGCTACCTGAAGGCCGTGGATGCCAAGACCGGCAAGGAACTGTGGCAGTTCCAGACCGGTTCCGGCGTGGTGGCCCCGCCCGTCACCTGGGAACAGGACGGCGAGCAGTACATCTCCGTCGTGTCCGGTTGGGGTGGCGCCGTTCCCCTGTGGGGCGGCGATGTGGCCAAGCGCGTGAATTACCTGGAGCAAGGTGGTTCCGTCTGGGTGTTCAAGCTGCACAAGTCCTGATCGATCCCCCCGATCAAACCCATGCCCCTATCGCGGGCATGGGTCTTGCGCCGGTTCGGCTGATGCCGACCGGCGTTTTGCTTTTCGTGTGCGTTGATAAAGGAGAAAAACCATGTTGTCCCCCCGCAAGCTGATCTGTGCCCTGGCGTTGCTTCCCGTCGGCCAGATTGCCCTGGCCGATGCCACCCTGGACGAGAAGATGACCAAGCTCGCCTCCGCTTCCGGCTGTTTCACCTGCCACAGTGTCGAGTCCGGCAAGCCCGGTCCCAACGGCATGGCCCCCATCGGTCCTGCCTGGCAGGACGTTGCCAAGCGCTACAAGGGCGACAAGAAGGCCGCCGAGAACCTGCTCAAGACGGTGCTGCAAGGGTCCAATCCCTACGGCAGCCATTGGAAGGACAAGGTCAGCGGCCTGGCCATGCCTCCCAACGCGGTGGCCATCAACGAGGCCGACGCCAAGAAACTGGTGCACTGGATTCTGGCCCTGAAGTGATTGCTGCTGATTGGTCGAGGTGTTCCGCTACTGCTGCAAAACGAAACAGTGACGGACACCTCGACCACTGTGGTGGGCCGGTCAGCGGGGCTTTCCTCCCCTGGACTCCAGGTAGGTACGGATCGCCCATAGGGATTCCCGGTTGAGGATGTTTTCCCAGGCCGGCATGTGTTCAATGCCCACGATGGTTTTTCCCTTCAGCACGGATTTGAGAAAGTAGGCGTCCGTGTCGTCGCGACATGTGGTCTTCAAGGATCCCTCCGCCAAGCGCCGGCAGTAGCCACCCAAGCGCCGCAGGTCGGGGGCCGGCATGGCGCCGGTACCACTGGCGACTGCATCGACGCCATGGCAGCGCGAGCAGTTGTGATTGAAGATCTCACGACCAATGGTCGCTATATCGGCACGATCCCGGTAGGGATTGCTCTCCGTCTTCGAATCGCCAAGCGGTGGCAGTTGTCCTTCTGGGGGTGGAAGGTTTTCCGCCGCGTCTAGCCCCATGGCGAACAGTG
The DNA here is from genome assembly GCF_054658675.1 of Denitratisoma sp. agr-D3. NCBI lineage: Bacteria > Pseudomonadati > Pseudomonadota > Betaproteobacteria > Nitrosomonadales > Sterolibacteriaceae > Denitratisoma > Denitratisoma sp. agr-D3. Next base: position 755,182 of record NZ_BAAGIA010000001.1, read on the forward strand.
TGGCAATGCAGAAGACGACGGTCAGCAAGCTGCGATGACGCCGCGGTTTAGTCCGATTGATTGCCATACCAGTCCTTGGGGCAGCCTTGGCAGCCTTCGAAATAACAGTCGGGGAAGATGGTGTAGCGCAGCACGCTGCCTTCGATATAGGCATTCTTGAAGTTCACCGAGACAAACTTGGTTTCCTGGAGGTTGGTCCCCACCAGGCGGGCATCGGCGAACCAGGCAAAGTTGGCACGGGCAGCTTCCAGATTGGCGCCGGTTAAATCCGCGCCGCTCAGGTCGCTACGCATCAGACGGGCAAACTCAAGATCGGCGCCAATCATCTTGGCTTTGCGAAAGTGCGCGGCGGGGGCATTCACCTTGTTCAGCCGGGCGCCGGTCAAATCCGTCTCGTCCAGCCAGGCGCCAGCCAGATTGGCGCCCCGCAGGTCGGCCCGGGTGAGCTTGGCACCCCGCAAATCGGCCCCTGCCAGATCCTTGCCGGCAAGGTCGGCATGGCGCAGGTCCGCCCCGGGACAACGGGTATAGGGCCAGATAGGGCAGCCATTGATGATGAGGGGTTCGACGGTTTCCTGGCCGTGGACGACCGAGGTCGCCAGACAAGCGCAGAAGGACATCCGGCGAAGGAAAAACGGTATGCGCATGTTGGTTCCTGAAAAAAAGCCGGAGCGGCAAGTTGCCGCTCCGGCCGGACGGCATCAGCGTGCCGCCATCTTGGGTAGCTTGAACACCCAGAAGGAACCGCCCTGGGTGACCTGCTTGGTCAGCTCGGCCATGTCGCCGCCCCAGAGGGGGACCGCACCGCCGTAGCCGGAAGCGATGCCGATGTACTGCTCGCCATCCTGTTCCCAGGTGATGGGCACGGAGACCACGCCGGAGCCGGTCTGGAACTTCCACAGTTCCTTGCCGTTCTGGGCGTCGAAGGCCTTCACGTAGCCGTCGGAGGTGCCGGTGAACACCAGACCGCCAGCGGTGGTGAGGGTGCCCGCCCAGAGGGGGAACTTCTCCTTGTGTTCCCATGCGATCTTGCCGGTCTTGGGGTCGATGGCACGCAACACGCCGACATGATCCTCGAACAGGCGCTTGATGCGGAAGCCCTGGCCCAGGTAGGCGGAACCGGCCTTGTAGGTCAGCTTCTCGGTCCAGTAGTCCATGGCCCAATGGTTGGCCGGAATGTAGAACAGGCCGGTCTTGGGGCTGTAGGACATGGGATGCCAATTGGTGCCGCCAAGGAAGGGGGGCGAGACGAAAACGGACTCACCCTTGTCTGCGCCGTCCTTGGGCGCCGGCGGCCGGTTGTCCTTTTCGATGGGACGGCCGGTTTTCAGGTCGAAGCCGGAGGCCCAGGTGATGCCATCCACAAAGGGCCAGGCACCGATCAGGGCGGTGGGCTTGTTGGGATAGCCGGCGCCTTCGGCCAGCTTGGTGCGATCCGTGACGAAGAAGAAGCCGTTACGGTCGGCGTGGGCCGAGGCCTTCACCAGCTTGCCGTTCTTGTCCTTGTACTCGAACAGCACCACCGAGTTGTTGCCGGAGAAGTCCCAGGCGTCATTGGGCGTGTGCTGGAAGAAACCCTTGAGTTCGCCGGTGGAGGCGTCCACGTAAGCCTGGCCGGAGGTGAACAGGCTGTCCCAGTGGCGGGGATCGTCGCCTTCCTGGGTGCGTTTCCAGGTGTTCCAGGGCGCGGGGTTGCCGGCGCCGATCACGACGGTATTGGTTTCGGCGTCGAAGCTGGCGGTCTGCCAGGGGGCGCCGCCGCCGTGGTGCCAGGCCTCCACCAGGTTGCCGTCCTTGTCCCGGGGCCAGGAGGGCGCCTTGGCATCGCCGGTGGGGGTGCTGTCCTTGCCGTTGAGTCGGCCCATGTGGCCTTCCACCAGGGGCCGTGCCCAGACTTCCTCGCCGGTGTCCGGGTCGCGGGCGAAGAGCCAACCCACCACGCCGAATTCGTCGCCGGAGGAGCCGTGCACCAGCAGCACCTTGCCGGTCTTTTGGTCCTTGATGATGAAGGGGGCGCCGGACATGGTGTAGCCGATCTTGTGGTCACCCCACTTCTTGGACCAGGCCACCTTGCCGGTGTCCTTGTAGAGGGCGACGATGCCCGCATCCAGGGTGCCGAAATAGATCTTGTCGCCGTAGATGGCGGCGCCACGGTTCACCACGTCGCAGCAGGGACGGATGTCCTCGGGCAGGCGGTGCTCGTATTGCCACAGGCGCTTGCCGGTCTTGGCATCGAGGGCGTAGACCCGGGAGTAGGAGCCGGTCACATAGACCACGCCATCCTGGACCAGGGCTTGGCCTTCCTGGCCACGCTGCTTTTCGCCGCCGAAGGAAAAGCTCCAGGCGGGCACCAGGTTTTCCACGTTCTTGGTGTTGACCTTGGTCAGGGGGCTATGACGCTGGGCCTTGAGGCCGAGGCCATAGGACAGTACGTCGCCCGGGGTCTTGTCGTCGTTCTGGATGTCGTCCCAGGTGACCTTGGCGCCGGCGGCCCAGGTGCTGCCGGCCAGGGTGAGGGCGATGGCTGCTGCCAGGGGGCGTAAAACTCGACCCGGAGTCCGGGGCTTGTCGGTTGCCAGGGATGGGGTGGATAAGGTGCTCACAAATTCTCCTCCTGAATGTTGTTCGTCGATCCCGCTATCACGGGAAATTTCAGTCTAGGAGGCGTTGCGATATGGGGCTTGGGATTGCCCCCCTTGCTGGTCAGGAAATCTTCCCTGGGATAGCGGGGGTGTTGTGGGACAAAAATTGCATAGTTTGTCGAAGCCGAAAACGGCGACGGACAAAAACAAGGAGGAAAACATGACCATTCGAGTAATGCTGCTGGACGACCATGCTGTGGTACGGACCGGCTATCGCCGCCTGGTGGATGCCGAAGGCGACATGGTGGTTGTGGCCGAGGCGGCATCGGCGGAAGAGGCCTGCGCTTTTCTGCGGGCGGAAGCCATCGATGTGGCCGTGGTGGACTTGTCCCTGCGCTGCGGCAGCGGCATCGAGGCAATTACCCGTTTGCTGGCGCGGCAACCAACCTTGCGGGCGATGGTATTCAGCATGCACGATGAGCCCGATTTCGCGGTGCAGGCACTGAAAGCTGGGGCGCTGGGCTATTTGACGAAGTATGCCGAGCCGACGGAAATGCTGGATGGTATCCGTCGTGTATTTCGTGGCGAGCGGGTGCTCTCTCCCACCATGGCGCAATCCATTGCCTTGCAATCGCTGGACGGAGGCAGTCCCATGCATCGCCTGACGCCGAGGGAATTTGAAATTCTTCGGCTAACCGTGCAAGGGGAAGCCACCATCCGGATCGCATCACAACTACATTTGAGTCCGAAGACGATTTTTAACCATATGTCGGCCATCCGTCAGAAACTGGAAGTCAGCGGTGATATGGCCTTGTTCCAGCTTGCCGCCCGTCACGGTCTCATTGCCGCACCCGCTGGGTGGGAAGGTCGGGCCTGAGCCACAGCCCGCACGGAAGGGAGGTTCAACCTTCCTGCTGTAGTTTTCGATAGAGCGTGGTGCGGGTAATCCCCAGCTCCCGGGCGGCGGCAGAGATGTTGCCGCCGCAACGGGCCACCGCCTCCCTGACCAGGCGAATTTCACAACTGCGTAGGCTGACATCGTTTTGCGCTTGCGGCAGGGGGGCGGGGTCGGTCATTTCCGCCGGCAGGTGATGGGGGCGCAAGCAGGGATCCTGGTCGTCAATCAATGCCGCCGCCAGGCGCAGGACGTTGCGTAGCTGCCGGATGTTGCCCGGCCAGTCGTGGCGTCGCAGCAGGTCCATCGCATCGCTGCTGATGCTCGGTGGCTGGTTGTCCGCTTCCTCCGCCAGAATCCGCCTGGCCAGGCTCGGCAGGTCCGATCGTTGGCGCAAGGGGGGCAGCCAGAGCGTGATCCCGTTGAGGCGGAAAAACAGATCGGCGCGAAAATGCCCGCTGCCGACTTTTTCCTGCAAGGGATGATGGCTGGCGCAGATGATGGCAATGTCCAGGGGGTATTCGCGGCCACCGCCAAGAGGCGTGACACTCCGCGTCTCGAGTACCCGGAGCAGGACGGATTGCAGCGACAAGGGCATGTCCCCGATTTCATCGAGGAAAAGGGTGCCGCCATTCGCCTCCCTCAGTTTTCCCGGCGCGCCCTGTTGGCGCGCGCCGGTAAAGGCACCTTCGCTGTAGCCGAACAGCTCGGCCTCGATCAGGGGCGGGGGAATGGCGGCGCAATTGATGGCAACGAATGGCCCGTCGCGGCGGCGGGAACTCAAGTGGCAGGCACGGGCGAAGACCTCCTTGCCGGTGCCGGTTTCGCCCTGGATGACCAGGGGAATGTTGCGGTCCACAACCTTCATGGCGCGGTTGATGGTGACCCGCATGCGGGAATCCCCGCTGTCGAGGGCAAGCAGGGGGGCGCCATCGACCGGATGGCCGTTCGAGCCGTGGCCGGGTTCGGCGTCGGGTGAATGAAGCGCCGGACCCAGTCGCAGCCAGAGCCCTTCTTCGCGCCCCGGGGGCGGTTCGAGCGTGATCGACTCGGTGGTTTTTCCTAGTAGCTGCTTTTCAGTAACGGAAAGGCCGAGGGCCTCCCCCAGGGGAAGGCCATGACCCATGCCGATGAATTGTCGCGCCCGTCGGTTGGCGGCAATGATTTTCTGCCCCCGGTCCAACATCAGAAGACCCTCCAAGGGCGTCTCCAGGGCTTCCTGGCTGTGGGCGATACCGGCCTCGCGGCAGCCCTCGGGATGGGTTTTCACCAGGCGCGTTTCGATGAGGTCTACGGCGTTTTGTATCAGGGCCCGGCCGAGGGGGATGGAAAGGTCACCATCGCCGAGGATGCCAAGGACGCCGATATTGCCACCGGGCGATGCCGGTTGCGGTATGGGACAGGCCACGCCCCGTAAAAACCGCTGACACGCGTAGTAGTGCTCCTCGGCGACCACCGCCACGGCCTGATTTTCGATCAACGCGAGGGCGAGGGCATTGGTTCCCCTTGCCTCTTCGCGCCAATCCGCGCCGGGAACCAAGTGGATGGTGATGCTTCTCGCCATCAACCCCTGGGCGCCGATGACCCGAAGTATCGTGGCCTCGCCGTCGGCGAGCACGATCAAGGATGAGGTCCGGGCGAGGGATTGGTGCAAGTGTTCAATGAGCGGCTGGGCATAGGAGACCAGTCGGTCGTTTTGCTCCATCAAGCGGCTGAGCTTGTGGCGATCCACGGGGGCCGCCGCCGGGTAATGTCGGCTGTCCTGGCCGCGCTGATTGCAACGCTGCCAGGATCGATGGATGAGCTCGCTGGTGGTGGGGGGGGGCATGGCGACGCTGATCGCATGAAACGTGCCGCGAGCAATGGCGCGGTGAAATCCGTCGTGGGCGGCGGTTCACGTGGCGCCGATGCTCTTGCTTGGTACATCTGTCAAAAAATGGAACAGGTTTGCCCCTGTCGGTAGCGGCCATTCCCCCTGATGCCAGGCTTATCCCCTGAGGGATGGGATGTCGCGCTGGGGCCTTAAAGCTTTACAGGCAAAATTTTTAGTCCTGGCATGTTAGATGCTGGTGTGGGGGCAACGCTCGATCGCGTTGCCCATCAAAAAATCACCGACAGACATCAGGAGGAACACATGCTGTACGCACTCCCCGGCACCGCTGGTGCAAAAATCCAATACAAGGCCAAGTACGACAACTTCATCGGGGGCAAGTGGGTTGCTCCGGTCAAGGGCCAATATTTCGATGTCATCACGCCGATCACCGGCAAGCCCTATACCCAGGCTGCCCGCTCAACCGAAGAAGACATCAATCTGGCCCTGGACGCCGCCCATGCCGCCGCCGACAAGTGGGGACGGACATCGGCCACCGAGCGCTCCAACGTCCTGCTCAAGATCGCCGACCGCATCGATGCCAACCTGGAACTGCTGGCCTATGCCGAGACCGTGGACAACGGCAAGGCCATCCGCGAAACCCTGAACGCCGACGTGCCCCTGTCTTCCGACCATTTCCGTTACTTCGCCGGCTGCCTGCGTTCCCAGGAAGGCGCCATCAGCGAGATCGACGAGAACACCATCGCCTACCATTTTCACGAGCCTCTGGGCGTAGTCGGTCAGATCATCCCCTGGAACTTTCCCCTGCTGATGGCAGCCTGGAAGCTGGCGCCCGCCCTCGGCGCCGGGAACTGCGTGGTGCTCAAACCGGCCGAGTCCACCCCCATCAGCATCCTGCTGCTGGTGGAACTGATCGCCGACCTGTTGCCTCCCGGCGTGCTCAACATCGTGAACGGCCTTGGCCGCGAAGCCGGCATGCCCCTGGCGACTAGCAAGCGCATCGCCAAGATCGCCTTTACCGGTTCCACCGCCACCGGCCGCGTCATCGCCCAGGCCGCCGCCACCAACCTGATTCCCGCCACCTTGGAGCTGGGCGGCAAGTCGCCCAATATCTTCTTCCCCGACGTGGCGGCCCACGACGACGATTTCTTCGACAAGGCCATTGAAGGTCTGGTGCTGTTCGCCTTCAACCAAGGTGAAGTATGCACCTGCCCCTCCCGTGCCATCATCCATGAGTCCATCTACGACAAGTTCATGGAGCGCGCCCTGGCCCGCGTTAAGGCCATCAAGCAGGGTAGCCCCCTGGACACCGACTCCATGATGGGCGCCCAGGCTTCCCAGATGCAGATGGACAAGATCCAGTCCTATCTCAAGCTGGGCAAGGAGGAAGGCGCCCAGTGCCTGATCGGCGGCGACCGCGCCCACCTGGGCGGCGAGCTGGAGGAGGGGTACTACATCCAGCCGACCCTGTTCAAGGGCCATAACAAGATGCGCATCTTCCAGGAAGAAATCTTCGGCCCCGTGCTGGCGGTGACCACCTTCAAGACCGAGGCGGAAGCCCTGGAAATCGCCAACGATACCCCTTACGGCCTCGGTGCCGGTGTTTGGAGCCGCGATGGTTCCACCGCCTACCGCATGGGTCGCGGCATCAAGGCTGGTCGGGTGTGGACCAACTGCTATCACGCCTATCCCGCCCATGCCACCTTCGGCGGCTACAAGGAATCCGGTATCGGTCGCGAGACCCACAAGATGATGCTGGACCACTACCAGCAGACCAAGAACCTGTTGGTCAGCTACAGCCCCAAGGCCCTGGGCTTTTTCTAAGTTCCATGAAGGGGCGCCTCGCGCCCTTTCGGTATTGCTTACTTCCACTGCGTGTAAGTCTTTCGGGCGACTTCGGTCGCCCGTTTTTTTCTCTAATGCATCCCGAGCCCGGAGGTCGTCATGACGAAAAAGGTGGTGGCAACGGAAACCGCGTTGGCCTTGATCGACTGCCTCAAGGAAAAATTCGGTCCCCTGATGTTTTTCCAGTCAGGGGGGTGCTGCGATGGCAGTTCCCCCATGTGTCATCCCGAAGGAGAGTTCATCGTCGGTCCAGCGGATTTGCTGCTCGGGGAAGTCGGTGACTGTCCCTTCTACATCAGCGCCTACCAGTACGAATACTGGCGTCACACCCAACTCATCATCGACGCCGCCGAGGGTACCGGCAACGGTTTTTCCCTGGAAGGACCCGAGGGTTGGACCTTCATCCTGCGCTCTCGGCTGTTCACCGATGAGGAATGGGCCGATCTGCAAGCCGCAGCTGCCGATGGTGACGTAACAGCCGGTGCTGCAACAGCCAGGCCCGATGAGGCTGGTTGATCAATTTCATTGACTACGAGGTAAACCATGAAAGCAATTGTTTCTCCCTTCGCCACCCTCAGCCTCGTCGTGGGCCTTGCGCTCACGCTGCCTGTTGCCCATGCCAACGAGGCCATCATCAAGAAAGCCCGCTGCGTGGCCTGTCATGCCGTGGACAAGAAACTGGTGGGGCCCTCCTACAAGGACGTGGCCGAGAAATACCGGGGCGACACTGGTGCGGTGGCCAAGTTGGCGCACAAGGTACGCAACGGGGGCAGTGGCGTCTGGGGAGAGATTCCCATGACTCCCAATGGTCCGGACAAGATCAGCGATGCCGACTTGAACACGGCTATCGAGTGGATTCTCGGCTTGAAGTGACGTCGCTTGCCAAGGGCGTCCCTCGTATGTGACGCCAAGGCGGCACTGGTTCGTCGATCCGAAAGGTGAAGGTGTTCCAGGTCTTCTAAAACAGTTGCTCCATGGTGGAGCAACTGTTTTATTTTTAAACAAAGTGGCGTTACATATCCCGCTGCCCCGGCAGCATCCGGGAAAGAATGCCGTCACGACGGACGGCGTGGTGCAAGGCTGCGGCAATGTGCAGGATCAGGGCCAGGCAGAGCAGTAGGGCACCGAGCTTATGGGCGCCGTTGAAGAAGGCGTTGAGTCCGTCGTCAGGCCCCCAGGGGCGTGGAATGGGCAGGCCGAAGAACTTCATTGGATATTTGGTGAAGGAGGCCGAGAGGTAGCCGCATACGGGCATGAGCACTAGTAGCAGGTACAACAGGCGATGGGTATGCTCCGCCGCCTTGCGTTGCCAATGGGGAAGGAACTCCGGCGTCGGGGGCGGGGCATGGCGCAACCGCCAGCCTAGGCGTAGGACGATCAGCATCAGGGCACATAGCCCCAGGGATTTGTGCAGGCCCACTGCGGCGGAAAAGTCCGGTCCCTTGGGCAGGGTCCCCATCCAGAAGCCCAGGGATAGCAGGACCAGGATCAGAGCGGCCTGTAGCCAGTGCAGGGCGATGGCGGGGAGGGAATAGCGTTGCAAGCTCATGGCGACTCCTGGCATGGACTGGACGGTCTGATAATTGACGATGACAGGACAGTGGTCGTCCACTGTCGCCGACAGGGCGGCTGCGGTGCTCAGCGGATGACAACGCCCCAGGGCGATTCGCCCACGGGGATGTCCTGTAGCCTGCTCTGGTTGTCGGTATCGATCACCGAAACCGAGTTGGAGCGACCATTGGCCACATATAGGCGCTTGCCATCGGGCGTCAGCGCCATGTTCCAGGGGCGCTTGCCCACCTCGATGGTGGCAACGACCTGATTGATGGCGGTGTCGATGACCATGATGGTGCCGTCGCGACCATTGGAAACGTAAACCCGCTGGCCGTCAGGGCGGACGGCGATACCGTTGGGATTCTGGCCGGCGCTGATCTCGGCCAGTACCTTGCGGCTGGCGGTGTCCACAACGTACACCTTGCCTGCCAATTCGCAAGCGATGTAAGCCCGCGGCAGGTTGGGCAGGAAGCCGATGCCCCGGGGGCGCTTGCCCACGGCGATCTGGTCCACCTGGCGCTTGGCGGTCCGGTCGATGACATCCACCTGGTCCGCCTCCTCGGCGCTGACGTAGATCCAGCGGCCATCGAGACTATAGACGGCGTGTTCGGGATTCTTCCCCTTGACCTTGATGTCGGCCTGTTTGCTCAGGCTGTCCGCATCCACCAGGGTGACGCTGTTGCTCTCCTCCACCGCCACGGCCAGTTGCTTGCCGTCCGGGGAAAGGTACACGCCTTCCGGCGATTCCCCCAGGGGCAATTGGGCGACGGTTTTGCCGCTCTTGCTGTCGATCTTGAGCAGGCTGTTGCTGGCAGCGTCGGTGATGTACACCCATTGGCCGTTCAAGCTGGCAGCGATGCCCCGGGGCCGCTTGCCGGCGGGCAGGGCGTCGAGCACCTGCTGGGTGGCCGTGTCCACCACGCTGATCGTGGCGGATTTTTCGTTGGGAACGTAGGCGAAGGGCGCTGCCTGCGCCGTTCCGATGACCAAACAGGGCAGGGCGAGGACGCAGAGCAGCGGTTTCATGTCAGTTTCCCGGGGTTTGCAGGGTGATGCCGTAGCGCTCGAAGATCTTCTTCACTTCGCCGTTTGTTTGCAGGGTAGCCATGGCCTTGGAGACGGCCTCGGCCAGGGCGGTGTTGTCCTGCTTCACTGCCATGCCCAGGGCCCAGTTGTCGATCTTGAGTTCGGGCATCTTGACGCCGTCGAGGGCGTAACGGGCAGCGCTCTTGATCCCGGCCAGGGCAGCTTCCAGTTCGCCTCGGGGGGCCATGACGGCAGCCACTTCACCACTTTCCATGCCTTTGACCGCCAAGGCGACGGACTTGTAGTGCACCACCTGTTCCCGCAGCCGGCCATTGAGGGAACCGAGCAGGAAGGCATCCGCCAGGGTGGCGGTTTCCACGCCCACCTTTTCCCGGGTGAAGACTTCCAGGGCCACGGCGGCGGAGCCAACCACCTTCTTAGGAATCCGCTGCGGATCGCGGGCCACGGCAATGGTTTCCACCATGTAGGGAGCGATGATGTTCACCTGTTCGTTGGCCTTGGCGAGATGCTCATCGAAAGGCACGTGCATCATCAGGTCACCGGGGCGGGCGCCCAGGTAGTGGCCCTTCCAGACCATGTTGCGCAGGTCGTCACCCATGTCCTCGTCGGCGTTGAACCAGGCCAGTTCGGCCCGCAGGCCCATCTGCTTGGCGATGGCCTGGGCCAGGTCCACGTCGATACCCTTGCCGTTGTTGGAGTAGGGCGGGTAGTTGTTGTAGAGGGCGATGCGCAGGGTGCCGGGCTGAGCGGTGAGTCCCTCGCCGCCGCCCTCGGCCCAGGCCAAAGGCAGCAGGGTGGTGGTCATCGCCAGGGCGGTGATCAGGTGCTTCGCCTTAGTCCACACGGACAGTCTCCAGCCAGGCGCGAATGGCCCACATGGCTTCCTGACTCAGCATGCCCTCAAAGGGGGGCATGTACACGCGACCATCCCGAGTGGAGCCGTGGCGAATGCGGTTGAGGAAGATTTCGTCGCCTTCGGTGCCTTCGGGCAGATAGCGCAGATCGGGAGCGATGCCGCCGGAAACGGCGCCGAGGCCGTGGCAGCGGGCGCAGTTCTGATTGAAGGCGGAAGAGCCGATACGGATGGCGACTTCATTTTTGCGGTAGGGGTTAGCCGCCTGCCATTCCGTGCCCACAGGTTTGAGCCCGGTCGTGTCCACCGCTTGCGGTGTGACGTCTCCGTGGGCCCAGACGCCACCGGCTAGGGATGCGAGAAATAATGCGGATAGCAAGCCGCGGCGGAAAGATAGCTGTGAAGTCACAATGAGTCCCCTCTTTTATTTATCAACGATGGTCATGCTGTTGCCACTGCAAGCACGTCAGTGCCAGGTGTGGATCCGTTCAGCAAGGGGTATGCCACGGTGTCGTCGCTGCCTTAATCCCTATTAATTTAGGAATAAATGAAACTGGCAAAGGTTTTGCTAAGTAGCCGATGCTCAATCGTTGCTGAAAATATGGACAGTTGTCCTGCAATGCAACAATTTTAGATATCAACAAAGTGTCGATGGATGCGGCAGAATAGCCGTCTGGCAGGAGGAGAAAATAATGATCAGAGGAAACGATGTGGCCATGAACGATTACGGCCAACAGATTCGCGAGATGCGCGACAGCTATTTCGGTCGAGGAGAAACCCCGGCTGACCTGGGAAACAGCGTCCTCCTCCGTTCCTGGGAGCGCTGCCGTCATCAGGGCCTGGAGCCCGCCGGCCCATCGGACTTGGCGCCCGCTTCGCCCAATGCCTTGGCCCTGGAGTTGGAAAGGAACCGGAACCTGCTGATCTATGCCCAGCCGGTCATGGAGCACCTGTACGACCAGATTCGTAATTCCGGCAACATGGTGGTGTTGTCCGATCGCAATGGCCTCTTGTTGCAGTGTCTGGGCGATGCGGGGTTTCTCGATCGCGCATGTCGCGTCTCCTTGCAACCCGGCGCCCATTGGTCGGAGTCCGTTCGTGGCACCAATGCAGTCGGCTCCGCGCTGGTGGAAGAGCAGCCGGTGGAAGTCATCGGCGGCGAGCACTATCTGGAGCGCAATGGTTTCCTGACCTGTAGCGCGGCACCGATGAAGGATTCCCAAGGTGCCCTGATGGGCGTGCTGGATATTTCCGGTGACGCCCGCAGCTATTCCCCCCATACCCGCGGGTTGGTGCACATGGCCGCGCAAATGGTGGAGAAGCGCCTGTTCGAGTCAGAGCAGGCCCGCAGCATATTGGTCTGTTTCCACCGTCGCGGCGAGTACGTGGGCAGCCTTGGCGAGGGACTGATGGCGGTATCCGCGGATGGCTGCATCCTGGCCATCAATCCCATCGGACTGAGTTTGCTGTCCTTGCGGCGCCATGAGGTGGTGGGCCGGGATTTCTCGCTGTTGTTTGAAACGCCCCTAGGTGGGCTCGTTGACGGCATTCGCCGTGATCCTCACGTACTCGCCACCATGACGAGCCGGAGCGGCCTGGGCTTTTTGGTGACTTTGCGCGGCAGCCTGCCGGTGTCCAGCAGCATGTCCCGCTTGGTCATCGATGCAGCGGAGCGTCGTCCTCAGCCCAAGGCCGTCACGGCGGCACCGGCGGCGAGTGTCACGCTGGAATCCCTGGCCACGGGCGACGCCGCGCTGCGTGCCGCGATCGACAAGGCGCGGCGGGTATTGGGGCGGGATATTCCCATCCTCGTCCAAGGGGAGTCTGGTGCGGGCAAGGAGGTATTTGCCAAGGCGGTGCACCATAGCGGTCCCCGCCGGGACGGTCCTTTCGTCGCGCTCAACTGCGCGGCGATTCCGGAAACCCTGATCGAATCCGAGCTTTTCGGCTACCTGGGCGGCGCTTTTACCGGGGCGCGCAAGGAAGGCGCCAGCGGCAAGATTCAGCAGGCCCATGGTGGGACCTTGTTCCTTGATGAGATCGGCGACATGCCCTTGCAGCTCCAGGCCCGCTTGCTGCGGGTCTTGCAGGAGCGTTGCGTGACGCCCCTGGGCGGCGCCAAGGCCATTCCGGTCGATATCTCCTTGGTTTGCGCCACCCACCGAAAATTGCGCGAAGAAGTGGCGCGGGGCGCATTCCGCGAAGACCTCTACTATCGCCTCAACGGTTTGTGCGTGACTTTGCCCGCATTGCGTCAGCGCACGGACCTGCGGCCATTGGTGGATCGGTTGATCGCCAATGAGTGTCGTGACCGACGCAGCCCGGTTACCTTGAGCGAAGGGGCCTTTGCCATGTTTTCCCGTTATTCCTGGCCGGGCAATATCCGGGAGTTGCACAACGTGATTCGCGTGTTGATCGCCATGCTCGACGACGACGAAGTGTTGATCGAAGAGTGGCACCTGCCCGATGAAATCAGAGAGGCGGCGGACCAACCGGCGGATCCGTCGCTGGTGGTCCAGCAGCCCCGCGCCGTGACACCCGGTGAGTCCTTCCCCTCCAGTCTTGGGGAAGTGGAGCATCAGGCGATCACGCGCGCCTTGGCCTCCGTCGGCGGTAATGTCTCCGCCGCCGCCCGGCTGCTGGGTATCAGCCGGAACACCATTTACCGCAAGATCGGGAAATTCTGAGCCAGGCCGTCAAGCCGCAATCAAGCGGCGGCGGCTGGCGTAGCGGTGCATGTCCAGGGTGGAGCCCAATCCGGTCTTGTGGCGGATGCTGGTTTGGTAGTTGAAAACGGTTTTTTCGCTGAGGCAAAGGCGGCGGGCGATATCCGCCACCTCCTCACCCTGGGCCAGCAGACGAAAGATTTCGAATTCCCGTGGCGACAGATTCCGATCTGGCGTCGCTTGCGCCCTTGCCGTCGTGCATCGGGCGATATCGGCGGATAGGGCGATGCCGCCTTGTGCCACTTTCTTGACGGCAGCGACCAGGTCTTCCGGTGGGCTGCTCTTGGTGATGAACCCGGCCGCGCCCGCTTCCAGGGCTTGCGCCACAATGTCGGCGCCGTCGTGCATGGTGAAAATCAGGACTGCCGTTCCGATATGCCGCGCCCGCAGCCGCATCAAGGTTTCGAGTCCGCCGCGGCCGGGCATGGAAAGGTCGAGAATCAGCAAGTCCGCCGGGTTTTGTTGCAGCCATTGGTAGGCGCTTTCACCATCCGCGAATTCCGCAACGACTTCCAGTCCCGGTTCCAGTTCCAGCAGACGGCGATAACCGGTACGGACCACGGCATGGTCGTCGGCAAGGGCGATCCGCATCGGATGGTGCAAGGGTTCAGGGGCGTGGTCGGCAATGGTCATGATGGCTCCTGTTCGGTATGGCCTTTGAGGCGGAAGTTGGCGCGCAGGACGAGACCCTTGCCTTCCATGCCCGTGCCCAGGTTGAAGCTGCCGCCGTGGGCCCAGATCCGTTCGCGCAGGCCGGCCAAACCGTTACCCCGTTGTAGGGCCGCATCGATGTCGGCAATACCGACGCCGTCGTCGGCCACGGACCAGTACAGGCATTCTCCTTCCTGGCGCAGAATCACCTGGATGCGGTGGCTCGCGCCATGGCGAACCGCATTGGTCAATGCTTCTTGGGTCATGCGATAAAGGGCAAGGGACAGGGTGGGGGCCAGGGCAGACTCTTCCGCTGCCCAATGGAACGCGTAGTCGACGGCGTTGCCGGGCAGTTCACGCCAACTGCGGATCAATTTCTCCAAGAGATTGCGCAGGGGGACGGGGCCTTGCGCGTCGGCGGAACCCTGGGGCCGCAGTTGCCGCAGCAAATCGCGAATGCCTCCGTGGAGCTGCTGGCACTGGCTGGCAAGCTCACGCGCCACCGCCTGGATTTCCGGCTGTGGGTCGGTGGCCCGGATCAGATAGGAGGCACTGGCCCGCATGGCGGTGAGGCTCTGGCCGAATTCATCGTGCAACTCCTGAACCAGGCGCGTTCTTTCCTCTTCCTGGACCGACGCCATTTTCAGGCTCAGGGTCCGCCGCGAAGCCTCGGTCTTTGCCAATTCCTCCGCCAAATGATTGAGGGAGCGTCCGATCAGGTCCAGTTCTCGGATGGGGAAGGCGGGAAGCCTGGTTGCGTAATTTTGTGACAGGCAGTCGGCCATTTTCTCCACAATGTGTCGCAATGGGGCAAAGGCCCGGTGCACGGCAAAGCTCATGCCGACCACCAGCAGTACCGTGTAGAAGGCACACCACAGCGCCAGATCGAGCAGGGTTTCCAAGGCTTCCCCCGCCTCGCTGGCCGGATTGCTCATGAGGGCGATATGCAGCCTGTGCCCATCGCCCGTCTGTATCCAACTGGCGTAGGTGGTTTTTGCCTGCGGTTCCATGCTCCTCAAGAAGACGCTGGCCAGGGCAGAGGGGGGGGCTGGTTCTGGCGTGATGCGGCGTCCCGTTTCATCCGTGACGATCAGCTTCAGGTGGCGCAGCCTGTTGATGGCGTCCGGTGCGGCCAGGGCAGCAAGCCGGGCCTCCAGCTCGCTGCCCCGACTGTTTTGCAAGGCCAACAGGTGGGACAACAAGGCGGCGGTTTCCTCGGCCCCCTGGGACTCGGCACGGATGTCGCCACGGGCTTGCCACCAAAGACCGGGCAGGGCCAGGAGCAGGGTGCCGAGGGCGATCCAGACAATGCGTCGCAACAGAAGCCTGCGTAATTCGATGGGTGGTTTCATGACTGACGCTGCCGTGATGGTTCTTGCTTAAAGCAATTGCAGATTCCATACCAGCGGCGCATCCCTCACGTAGAAAGTCGACACCGATGACATCCGATGGGGCAAGACGTCGGGTCGGGAATTCTTCCTATAGCCGACGGGAATCCGGATTTTTATAGTCCCGCCACCAAAAACAATTCGAGGAGGAAATCGTGCTGGCCCAGCAACGATGCAATGATCAGAAGGCGACAATGCGCCGTTCTCAACTCGCCCTGTCCATGGCCGTGGCATTGGCTTCATGGACGGCCCAGGCTCAACAACGCAGCGTGGAAGCACCCACCGTCGAGGTGATCGGTGAAAGCTTCGTGCCCGGTCTGGGCATGGATAAACATCTGGTGCCGAGCAATGTCCAGTCCTTTTCCGGCGAGGACATGAAGCGCGCCCAGTCTGCCAATCTGCCGGCATTCATGACGGAGCAGTTGCCTTCTGTCTCCGCTAACAGCGTCACCGGCAACCCCTTGCAGGTGGATTTGGCCTATCGTGGTTTTTATGCCAGTCCCTTGATGGGCATGCCCCAGGGCTTGTCGGTCTATTTGGACGGCATGCGGATGAATGAAAGTTTCGGCGATACCGTACTGTGGGATTTGATTCCCCGCAACGCCATCGCTGGTGCCAATCTCCTGGCCGGTGCCAATCCTGTGTTCGGTCTCAACGCCCTGGGCGGCGCCCTGAACATGGGGACCAAGTCCGGTGAGACCCACCCTGGCAGCGAAGTGGAATGGGTGGGGGGCAGCCATGGCTACGGCGGCCTATCCGCCGCCCATGGCGGTAGCCGTGATGGCGTGGGCTGGTTTTTGGCCGCCAATAGCTGGCGTGACGGCGGTTGGCGGGATTTTTCACCTTCCAATCAAAACCAGGTGTTCGCCAAATTGGGACGCCAAGTGGAAGACGGTGACGTGGATGTTTCCTTCGCTGCGTCGGAGGCCAAGTTGAGTGGGAACGGACTGACGCCGGATGAGATGCTGGCGGAACGGCGGGAGTCGGTTTACACCCATAGCGATGAAACCAGGAACCGGGCCTGGCACCTGAATCTGCAAGCTGCGCGGGAACTGCGGCCGGGGATGTTCCTCAGTGGCAATGTCTACGTGCGACAGACCCATACCCGGGGGATCAATCCCGATGTTAACCAGGTCACCGATAACCGTTTCGGCGTGCAGCCCTACGAGGATACCGGCAATGCCGGCGAGGAGGCCTCCATCAATCGACAACGGCTTGATCAGCAGATGGTGGGGTTCAATCTGCAAGTCGCCTTGGAACGCAGCGCCGGGAGGCGCTATCTGGTGGGATACAGCCACGAGTCGGGGCGTGCCGACTACAAGCGCAGCTATCAGTTGGGTAGTTTCGACGCCAGCCGCGGCGTGGTGCCTCTGGGCACGGAAACGGACATCGTCGATGTGCGCGGCAACAGCACTTCCCACGGCCTGTTTGCGGTCTGGCATGAAACCCTGGCCGAGGGATGGTTGATGACGGCCTCGGCGCGCTGGAACCAGACCCGGGTCAAGACCGAAGATCACTTGTTCGACCCCGCCAATCCTATCCTCACGAATTCCCAGGGGCTGTCCAACGACTTCACCTATCATCGCCTCAATCCGGCCCTGGGCCTGACCTGGGAGGCTGCGCCCAATCTGACCGCCTACGGATCCTGGGGGCAGACCAACCGGGCGCCCAGTCCCATCGAGCTTGCCTGCGCCGACCCCAACGCGCCTTGCACCCTGCCCAACGCCATGCAATCCGATCCTTACCTGAAACAGGTGGTCACCACCAACCAAGAGGCGGGGCTGCGCGGCCGGCTAGGCAGCGGTCTACGCTGGAATGCCGGTGTTTTCCGGGCCGACAATCGGGACGACATCCTGTTCGTCGCCACCACCACCAGTACCGGTTATTTCCAGAATTTCGGTCGTACCCGGCGTCAGGGCCTGGAGTTGGGTTTGAGCGCCGAGGGGGATAGTGTCGACTGGCAGGGGAGCTATAGCCTGGTGGATGCCACCTATCAAAGCGACGCGGTGGTGGCCAGTCCCTCCAATAGCCAGGCCGACGGCAACCGTAACATCCAGGTCAGTGCAGGAAACACCATTCCCGGCATCCCCCGTCATCAGTTCAAGCTTGGCGCGGCTTGGAAGCCTGCCGCAGGGACCCGCTTGGGACTGCAAGTGGTGGCGTTTTCCAGTCAGTATGCCCGCGGCAACGAGAACAACGCCCACCAGTCCGACGGCACCAACACTTTCGGTCCGGGCATTCTGCCGGGCTATGCCGTGGTCAATGTGAACGGCGAAGTACGGCTCGGGGGTGGTTGGCAGTTGTTCGGCCGGATCAACAATCTGTTTGACCGGCGCTACGCCACTGCCGGCCAATTGGGGGAGAACGCCTTCCACGGCGGCAGCTTTGAAAGCAACTCGGCGGAGTGGCGCAAGGAGTCATTCCTGGCGCCAGGAGCGCCCCGCAGCGTCTTTATCGGGGTGCGCTACAGCCTGTGATGATCGATGGGGACGGCAAACGCCGTCCCCATCGCGGGCCGCGTGACTTACAGTACGTCCGCCGCGTGGTCGGCCAGGCGCGAACGTTCGCCCCGTTGCAGGGTGATGTGGCCGGAGTGGGGCCAGCCCTTGAAGCGGTCCACCACGTAGGTCAGGCCCGAGGAGCCTTCGGTCAGGTAGGGCGTGTCGATCTGGGCGATGTTGCCCAGGCAGACCACCTTGGTACCGGGGCCGGCGCGGGTGACCAGGGTCTTCATCTGCTTGGGCGTCAGGTTCTGCGCCTCGTCGATGATGAGGAACTTGTTGATGAAGGTGCGGCCGCGCATGAAGTTGAGGGACTTGATCTTGATCCGGCTGCGGATTAGGTCCATGGTGGCGGCACGGCCCCAGTCACCACCGTAGCTGCCGCCCTTTTCATTGCCCTGGGGCTCGTCGTGGGGGCGGTTGAGCACGTCCAGGTTGTCCTCGATGGCGCCCATCCAGGGCGTCATTTTTTCCTCTTCGGTGCCGGGTAGGAAACCGATGTCCTCGCCCACGGGAACGGTGACCCGGGTGATGATGATCTCCGAGTAGCGCTTGGCCTCCAGGGTCTGGGTCAGGGCCGAGGCCAGGGTGAGCAGGGTCTTGCCGGTGCCGGCCTGGCCGAGCAGGGTGACGAAGTCGATGTCGGGATCGTTGAGCAGGTTGAGGGCGAAGTTCTGTTCCCGGTTGCGGGCGGTGATGCCCCACACCGCGTTCTTGCCGTGACTGTAATCCACCAGGGTGGACAGCACGGCACTCTTGCCCTTGTTCTCGCGCACGATGGCGGTGAAGGGCTTCTCGCCACCTTCTTCCAGGTAGACGAACTCGTTCACCAGCAGGTCGGGACAGAGCGGGCCCTTCACTTCATACAGGGTCTTGCTTTCCTGCTTCCAGGATTTCATGTCCTTGCCGTGGCTGTCCCAGAAGTCGGGGGGCAGCACCATGGTGCCGGTATACAGCAGGTCGGTGTCTTCCAGCACCTTGTCGTTGAAGTAGTCCTGCGCGTCGAGGCCCAGGGCGCGGGCCTTGATGCGCATGTTGATGTCCTTGGAGACCAGGATCACCGGACGCTTCGGATGCTTCTGGTGCAGGTACATCACCACCGCGAGGATGTGGTTGTCGCCCTTGCCGGTGGGCAGCGAGGTGGGCAGCTCGGCGCTGATGGCCTCGGCCTGGAGGAACAGGCGGCCCGTGGCCAGGTCGCGCGACGGGCCGGCCAGTTCGATGCCGGCGGCGATGCCGTCCTCGGAGCCGCTGACGATCTCGTCCAGCATGCGGCTGGCCTGGCGTGCGTTGCGCGCCACTTCCGACATGCCCTTCTTGTTGTTGTCCAACTCTTCCAGGGTCATGATCGGCACGTACAGGTCATGCTCCTCGAAGCGGAACAAGCTCACCGGGTCGTGCATCAGCACGTTGGTGTCGAGGACGAACAGCTTGGTGACCTTGCCACCGGCCTTGTTGCCCGGTTTGGGCGGCGCCTTGACGTGGAGCTTGGGGGCGGCCTTGGCTACGGGCTTGGCAGTCGGGGTGCTGGGGCTGCTGCGCTTGGCGTTCATCGTGACTCCTGGGGGTGGGGAATGGGGATGGGTTACAGAGCTTGCACGGCGGCGAGCACGGCGGCGGCATGACCGTCGGCCTTGACGCCGCGCCATTCATGGCGAAGCACGCCCTTGCCGTCGATCAGGAAGGTGCTGCGCTCGATGCCGCGCACCTGTTTGCCGTACATGTTTTTCATTTTGATGACGCCGAACAGCGCGCAGAGGGCTTCGTCAGCGTCGGAAATCAGGTCGAAGGGCAGGCCCTGCTTGGCGCGGAAGTTCTCGTGGGATTTGAGGCTGTCGCGGGAGACGCCGTAGACGAGGGCGCCGGCCTTGAGGAAGTCGCCGTGGAGATCGCGGAACTGCTGGGCCTCGGTGGTGCAGCCCGGGGTACTGTCCTTCGGGTAGAAGTAGAGCACGACCTTTTTGCCTTTCAGGGCGGTGAGTGAAACCGATTCTGCGCCGGTGACGGCGGCCGTGAAATTGGGAACTGGCTTGTCGAGCATGGTTTGTTTCTCCTTTAGTTCGTGGGGGCCGACTTCCCCCTGAGCAGGGTGGCGGCCCCCAGCAGTCCTTGCAGGGCGGCAAACAGGCCGTAGAGTACCGCCGCCGCCACCGCCAGTTCGCGCGGGGCGCCGAGGGCGCTCAGGACCAGGGCTGAGGCGGCTTCCCGCGTGCCCCAGCCGCCGACGCTGATGGGCAGGGCGGCGAGGATGAACACCGGCCCGGCGGCGGCGAGGAAGAGGACGAAGGACAGGTCCAATCCCACGGCCCTGCCGCCCAGGGCGTAGGCCAGCACGGAAAAGACCTGGACGCCGGTGGACCAGGCCATTTGCCGCAGATACAGGCGGCGCGGGGCGGGGCGCTGATGCAAGGTGGTCAGCAGGGCGGCGATCTTGTTGGGTAGCCAGGGTGCCAGGCGGGCTGAAAACAGCCAGAGCAGGACCGGTGCCGCCAGGGCAACCAGGGCCAGCAGGGCGAGGATGCCCGGTGCCGGCAGGATGCCGGGGGGCAGCAGGCCGGGCACGGCGGCGGCGGCGAGGGACAGTACCACCAGCATCCAGAGGCCGGACAAGCGATCCAGGGCGACGCTGGCGGCGGCGGTGATCAGACCGTTGCCGGCCTGTTGCAGGTGCAGGGTGCGCAGGGCGTCGCCCCCCAGGTGGCCGCCGGGCAACACGGTGTTGGCGGTGATGCCGCGCCAATAGGCGAGCAATCCCCCGGTGGTATCCACCTGGAGTCCGAGCCAGCGGGCGATGTCCAGCCAGCGTAGCGCGGAGAGCAGGGAGGCGAGGACGGCGCTGGCGAAACCGGCGGCCAGCCAGCCGGGGTCGGTGTGTCCCAGGGAACGGATCACCCGGGGCGGGTCGGCGAAGTAAAAAACCAGGACGACGAGCAACAGGCTTGCGGCGATACGGATTGACGCTTTACGCATGGACGGAGGATGACAGAAAAAAGCCCGTCCGTGGCAATCGGCGTGCGCCGGGGGTGACTCAGTTCAGGATGGTGGCGAAGCTGTCCCCGGGCATGGGACGGCCGAACAGATAGCCCTGGAAGTGGTCGCAGCCGTGGCGGATCAGGAAGTCCTGCTGGCTTTCCGTTTCCACCCCTTCGGCGATGACTTGCAGGTGGAGGGATTCGCTCATGCTGATGATGGCCCGGATGATGGCGCTGTTGTCCAGGTCGTTGCCGGCCTCGGCGATGTCGGTGACGAAGGAGCGGTCGATCTTTACCTGGTCGATGGGCAGTCGCCGCAGGTAGGAAAGGGAAGAGTAGCCGGTGCCGAAGTCGTCCAGGGAGAAGGTGACGCCCAGTCGGCGCAGCGCCTGCATCTTGTCGATGGCGTCCTCCACGTCGTCCAGCACCAGGCTTTCGGTCAATTCGATCTTCAGGCCCGAGGGCCGCACCCCGTGCTTCGTCAGGGCCTGGCGTACTTGCTGGACGAATTCCTGCTGGCGGAACTGCTGGGCGCTGACGTTGATCGCCAGTTGCAGCCGGGCCGTGGCCGGCATGGTTTGCCAGTGGGCCAGTTGGCGGCAGGCCTGGTCCAGTACCCATAGGCCGATGGGCAGGATCATGCCGGTTTCCTCGGCAAGGGGAATGAACTCGGCCGGGGACACCGTAGCGCCGCCGCGGGGCTTCCAGCGCAGCAGGGCCTCGGCGCCGGTGAGGCCGGTGGCGGCGCCGATCTGGGGCTGGAAATACAGTTCGAATTCGTTGTTCACCAAGGCCCGGCGCAGGTCGTGTTCCATCTTGGCGCGGACATCCAGGGTGGCCTGCATTTCGCTGTTGTAGAAACGGATGGCGTTGCGTCCCGCCGCCTTGGCCTGGTAGAGGGCCACGTCGGCCTGCTTGAGCAGGGTGTCCACCGTTTCCCGTTGGCCGCAGAACAGGCTGACGCCGAAA
Source organism: Denitratisoma sp. agr-D3 (assembly GCF_054658675.1). Taxonomy (NCBI): domain Bacteria; kingdom Pseudomonadati; phylum Pseudomonadota; class Betaproteobacteria; order Nitrosomonadales; family Sterolibacteriaceae; genus Denitratisoma; species Denitratisoma sp. agr-D3. The sequence continues at coordinate 776,996 of NZ_BAAGIA010000001.1, forward strand.
CTGGCGCTGCAATGGAAGGAGGTGGCGTCCCCTTCCAGCAGGTAGGGACGGTCCAATTGGTCGCGGATCTTTTCCGCGATGGCCTCGGACTGGGCGGCGGCGACGGAAATTTCGCCACTCAACTCCTCGAGCATGATGACGAATTCATCGCCGCCGAGGCGGGCCACCGTGTCCCGTTCCCGCACGCTCTTGCTGAGGCGGTCGGCCACGGATTGGAGCAGGCAGTCCCCCACGTCGTGGCCACGGGTGTCGTTGAGGGTCTTGAAATTGTCCAGGTCGATGAAGAGCAGGGCGCCGTACTGGCGGTGGCGCTGGCTGGCGGCCAGGGCATGGCCCAGCCGGTCCATCAGCAGGCGACGGTTGGGCAGGGTGGTGAGGGGATCGTAGAAGGCCAGCAGGTGGATGCGGGCCTCGGCCGCCTTGCGCTCGCTGATGTCCTCGACGATGGCACCGATGTAGCGCTCGCCCCCTTCCCCCGGCACCAGGGCGGCGCTGATCTGCACCGAAATGCGGGTGCCGTCCTTGCGCAGGTAGGCCTTTTCGGCGGGACCGTAGCGGCCTTGGCGCATCAGGGTGGCCATCAGCTTTTCTTCCTGGGCGGCATTGTCCTCGGGGGTCAGCCGCCGATAGTCGAGATGGCGCAGTTCCTCCTCGTCGTAGCCGGTGATGCGGCAGAAGCTGCGGTTCACTTCCAGATAGCGACCCTCTTCATCCAGCAGGGCGATGCCCAGGGGCGAGAGTTCGTAGAGGCCGTGGAGCTTTTCGTGCTCGGTGCGCAGGCGGGCCGTGAGCAGGCGTTGCTGCCGGTAGGCCTTGAGGGAACGGCCCAGCAGCAGGGCCAGCAGCAGGGAGATGCCGCTGCCGGCCAGGCGGATTGCCAGCAGGCGCGCCATGGGGGATTTCTTGTCGGCTTGTCCCAGGGCCAATTGCCACTCGCCGCCGGACACGGCGATGTTCATGGTGACGGCGGATTTGTCGGCGAACAGGGTGGCCGGTCCGTAGAACACGGCACCCTTCGCCCCCAGGCCATCCCGGCCGCGCAGGGCCAGGTGCAGGTTGGCCTTTTCCTGGGCGGTGACCGTCAGCCGCAGCAGTTGGTCGGCGTCGATCACGGTACTGATCAGACCCCAGTAGCGGCCGTCCGCCAGATAGACCGGCATCCGGTAGATGAGGCCCTGGCCGCCCTGGACCAAGGCCAGGGGTCCGGACAGGGTAGGTTGGTGGCTGGCGATGGCGCGGGAAATCGTGGGCCATTGCTCGGGCAGGGAGGGATAGTGGAGCCCCAGGACTTTTTCATTGCCGGCGACGGGGTAGATCGCGCTGACCCGGTTGTCCGGGGCGATGCCCATGTTGCGCAGGTGGTGGCCGCGCCGGTAGAGCCCTTCCAGCATGGAATGCAGCTCGCGGCGATCGGGCTTGCCCTCGGTGGCGCGGATGTAGGCGGCCAGGCCCGAGGCCAGGTGCAGGGTGGCGTTGAGCTCGGCTTCCAGTTCGGCGCGGACGGTGGCCGCCGTCGCCATGGTCTGCTCGTGTTGGTCCGACAGCAGCCGGTCCTGTTCCTGCCAGACCACCAGTTCCGTCAGGGCGAGGCCCACCAGGAGCATCGCGGCGGGAACCAGCAAGTGGACGGAGGGGCGGAAAAAACGCAAAAAGACCATTGGGGTAATGCAGGATGGATAATACGAAAGTTATATTTTTTCAACTTTCGCGCATTCTGCCATCAATGGTCGGGCAATGCACTTATTTCTTGATTATCAAGCGGATGTTAATTCTCCGGCGGAGGCCGCAGGCGGTATTGGTCGCGCCCTTCGGGCTCGTGATAAATGCGGATCAGAATTTCGCCGAGCAGGCCGAGACCGATCAGTTGCACCCCCATGAGTACCAGCATCACCCCCAGCATCAGCAGGGGGCGACCGCCGATGGATTCCCCCAGCAGCTTGAGCAGGGTCAGATAGGCGCAGATGCCCAGGCCCGGGGTCAGCATCCACAGGCCGGCGCCGCCAAAAAAGTGCAGGGGCCGGTGCAGGTAGCGCAGCATGAACTTCATCAGCAGCAGGTCGAGGATGACCCGGAAGGTGCGGTCGATGCCGTACTTGGATACGCCCTTGGTGCGGGCGTGGTGGCGCACCGGCACCTCAAGGATCTTGGCGCCGGCCTCGGCGGCCAGCACCGGGATGAAGCGGTGCAGTTCGCCGTAGAGGCGGATGCGGCGGATCAGGTCGCTGCGGTAGGCCTTGAGGGCGCAGCCGTAGTCGTGGAGCTTGACGCCGGTGACCTTGGCGATGATGCGGTTGGCGATCATCGAGGGGATCTTGCGATTGACGGCGGCATCCTGGCGGTCCTTGCGCCAGCCCGAGATCATGTTGATGTCCGGGGTGGTTTCCAGCACCCGCACCAGGCCGGGGATGTCGAGGGGATCGTTTTGCAGGTCGCCGTCCAGGGTTACCGTGTAGCGGCCCTGGACCGCGTCGAAACCCGCTTGCAGGGCGGCGGTCTGGCCGTAGTTGCGCATCAGGTAGCGGGGCTTGAGCCAGGGATGTTGGGCTGCGAGGGACTTCAGAACCCGGGCGGAGTCGTCCTTGGAGCCGTCGTCCACGCAGATCAGTTCGAAGGAAAAGCCGCTGGGGGCCAGGGCTTCCTCCACTCGACGCACCAAGTCCGGCAGGTTTTCTTCTTCGTTGTAGATCGGGATGACGACGGAAATGTCGAGGGTGTCGATGGTCATGTCGGGGTGTCAGCGGGTGCTTCGGTGGAAGGGGCGGGAGGCGGGCGCCGCCAGCGGCGCCAGGCGTTGCGCAGGGCCATGTAGAGGCAGGCGACGGCCAGCAGGGGGTCGAGCAGGGTGTCCCAGAAATTGGGGGATTCGAGCAGGCCGGCGGCCCAGGCCAGGATGTCGATGGAGAGCAGCCATAGCCACAGGTTGTGGCCGCGCCACCAGCAGTAGAGGGCGGGCAGGGTCAGCACCAGGATCAGACGCCAGGGCTGGTAGCCGAGGCGGTAGGGATCGAAGTCGCCCAGGCCCAGGGAGAGGGGGTAGAACAGGGCGGCGGCGAAGGCGATCAGTGCCGGGCCTTGCCAATCCTCGGTGAAGGCCTTGGGCCGGCGGCTGACCAGGGATAGCACCAGCAGTTGCAGGGTGGTGATGCTGGGGTCGCCCCACAGGCCGCGCAGGGCCATGGCTGGCGATACCTCGGGCAGGGGGATCAGGATCAGCAGGCCGCCGAGGATGGCGACCAGGTGCAGCCGCTTGGGCAGCAGCAGATCCAGCAGGAAGATGACGATCAGCACTTGGGCGAGCAGCATCAGTTGATCCCCCGCAGTTGTCGCAGCCACTCAGGGTGGAAACTGAGATGGGCGATGTGTTTCCGTTTCCAGGTATAGGCCAGATGCACCCAGCCTTCCTGGTCCTGCAACAGGGTCGGATAGGAGAATTCCTCGTCGCTGCTGCCGTTCTCGATCAGGTAGGGCGGCGACCAGCTTTGCCCCTGGTCGGCGGAGAGGCTCAAGGCCAGTTGATTGCGGTTGCTTTCCTGGGGGTTGTAGGCCAGCAGCAGGCGGCCATCGGCCAGATGCAGCAGGGCGATCCCGGCATTGGGATTGGGCAGGGCGGTGGCCTGGGGGACGCTCCAATGGCTGCCGCCGTCCTCGCTACGGGAGGCGCGGATGCGTTGGGTCGGGGATGCGTCGCGCAGCAGCATCAGTGCCTGGTGCGGGCTGAAGGCGACCACGGCCGGTTGCAGGCTGCGTCCCGCGGCGGGAATGCGGTATTTGTCCGTCGCCAGGCCGCGGCTGTTGAGCAGCAGCCATTCCGGCCGCTTGGCGATGAACTCGTGGTACACCGGCAGGGCCAGGCCGCCGTCGGCCAGGGGCAGGGGCGCATTGCGGACCAGGGTGGAGATGTTCCAGAAGGGCGAGGTGATCAGACGCCGCACCTTGCCCCAACTGCGGCCGCCGTCGAGGGACACCGTGTGATTGAGGGCGCTGCCGGCCCAGCCACCATAGGCCACGCTGACGAACCAGAGGTGCAGGTGGCCGTCGCCGTCGTGCCACAGCACCGGGTTGCCCAGCTTGCGCACCAGGCGGCCGGTGTCCTGTTCCACCCGTCGGCGGGTGATGATGGCTTCCGGTTCGGTCCAGTCGTGGCCGCTGAACACGGAAAAAAGGATGCGCACGTCGCCGGCGCCTTCCCGGCTGCCGGCGAACCAGGCGGCAGCGATGCGTTCCGGCCCCAGGCTGGCCAGACTGGCACTGTGGGCCGAGGGCGCGGGATTGGGAATGTCGTGTCGCTCCAGCCGGGCCGGCTTATGCAGGGGCAGGGCTGTCAGCGGCGCCTCGACGGCGAAACGGCTCACGGGCAGGGGACGCAGCCAGGGCACGCTGGCCGCCACGGCGACGACGAAGACCCCCATGGGAATCCAGCGGTTGCGTGCCATGGGCAAAATGGCATGGCGCTGCTGCTCCAGGCGCACCTGCCAGTCTTTCAGTTTTTCGAGGAAACTCATGGGACCACCTCCCACAGTTTGACGGTGCTCATCAGGGGGGCTGGACTGCGTTCGTCCCAAGCCTGCTGCCAGTCTACTCGCGTGCTTCCTTCCCGGGCGAAACGGGCGCCGGAGCCGGTGGAGGTCAGGCTGCGGTATTCCACGCGGGGAATGGTCCGGCACTTGAGGTCGTGCAACTGCTGTTCCAGCCGGGGCTGATCCTCGGCACGGAAGGCGATCAGGGTGCCGGGTGCCGCCAGGTCCGCCGTCAATTGGCCGGTCTGGCGCAGGGGGCGGTGCAGCAATATCGGCAGCAGGGCCGGTTGCGGGCCGTCGAACAAAATTACCGGTTTGTCATGGGCCAGGGCGACGGCCTCGGGCGCCACGGCATTGACGCCGAGACCGGGGAAGGCCACGCCCCAGGCGGTCATCCAGAGCAGGGCCGCGCTGAGGGCCAGCAGGGGCGGGGCGCAACGGCGCCACCACCAGAGCAGCAGGAACAGGCCGGTGACGATCGCCAGTGCTTCCCAACCGCTCAGGCGCCAGCGCCACAGCAGCAGGGCCAGGGCGGCGCAAAGCAGGGCGGGGATCAGGCTGCCCAGGCGCCGGCACCAGGCCAGGCCGGCGCTGCCGGCGCCCCGCTCCAGGGCCACGGCGCAGAGCAGGGCCAGGGGCGGCAGGGAACCGATCAGATAGCGGCTGAAACTGTTGATGAAAAAGAAGGGCAGCAGGGTGATCGCCAGCCACAGGGTCAGCAGCCGTACCGTCGCGTCACGCCGGTAGCGCCAAACGGCGTAGAGGGCCACCAGGGTCCAGGGCAGCGCCAGGGTGGCGAGGCCGATCAGGGGATCGGCGGAAAGCTGGGCCACTTGGCGGGCTTCCAATTCGTCCTGGGTCACCTTGAGCAGTTGCTCGGCGAAATGGCGCTTGACGTAGATCAGCCACAGGGCAGGCACGACCAGAGCCAGCACGCCAGCCAGGAGTTGCTGGGGCCAGCGGGAGAAGGCCTTGTAGCGCAGGTCGGCGCGATGCCAGGCCAGGGCCAGGACGCCGGCACCGCAGACCACCAGGGCGATCGGCCCCTTGGTCAGCAGGGCGGCGGACAGCAGCAGGGCCGCCGCCAGCAGGGGGCTCCAGCGGGGTTTTTCCAGCCAACTCAGATAGGCGCAAAAGGCCGCCAGGGACAGGGCGGCCACGGGTACGTCCAGCATCAGGCGGCGGGATTCGGAGGCCAGGCCCATGGTGCCCAACAGCACTCCGGCGGCCAGCAGGCCGGCACTTGGGGTGCCGAGCAGGCGTTTGCCCAGCCAGGCGGTGCAGCCCAGCAATAGCAGGGCGAAGGCCACGGTGACGGACCGGGCGGCCAGCAAGGATGGACCGAAGGCTTCGTAGGCGGCGCGGCCGATCCAGTAGAGGAAGGGGGGCTTTTTCAGGCGGGGCTCGCCGTCGATGAAGGGCACCCACCAATGGTCGCCCTGGATCATTTCCAGAGGGATGCGCAGGCCCAGCAGGTATTCGTCCTTGCCGGTCAGGCCCGTGGCGGCAGAGATGCCCAGCCCCAGGACCAGGGCGGCGACCAGGAAGAGCGCGATGCCCTTAAGCAGGGACATCCGCCAGGAACTCCGGTCCTTGCACCAGCAGTTCGCCACTGCGGCCCGGCACCTCGCCCCAGCCAATGGTGTGGCGGGGCAGGGTGGCCGGGTCGAGGCCATCCCGCAGCGTGCCGGTGGATACCAGCTCGTAGCCTTGCTGTTTCCAGCCCAGCAGCAGCTTTTCGAAGATCGGTGCGAGCTTCATGCCTTCCAGTTCGGCATGGAGGGTATAGACGTGACCCTGGGAGGGCGCGTCGGCCGTCATTTCCAGCAGGCGCTCATGGACGTTGTCCTCGCTGAGGCCGTCCACGCCGATGAGTTCGTCCAGGGTGGGCAGGGTCGTGGGCAGTTGCGGGCAGGCGATGATTTCGCCATCCCAGACCGGAATGAAGGGGTGGCTGCCACGGCTGTCGGAGGCGTACTTGAAACCCAGGCGCTGGGTCAGACGCAGGGCGTGGCGGTTCATTTGCCAGCCGGCGGCGCCGTGGGTCAGGGGGGCGCTGCCGAAGACCTTGGCATAGCGTTGGACCGCCAGGTCCATTTCCTTTTCGGTCCAGGCATTGTCGGCCGTGCGGACTTCGTCCTGCCACTTCACGTGGTCCCAGCAGTGGATGCCGGTTTCGAAGCCCGAATCGCGCACGCCGCGCAGGATGGCGGCGCAGCGGCGGCCGATGTTCGGACCGGGCAGCAGGGTGCCGTACATGAGGGTGCGCAGGCCGTAGTGGGATACCACCGAGGTGCGCGACACCTTCTTCATGAAGCCGGGCCGGAAGGCGCGCTTGATGGCGCGACCGGTGTGGTCGGGTCCGAGGGAAAACAGAAAAGTGGCGCCGGCACCGTGACGGCGCAGGGTTTCCACCAGCCGTGGCACGCCGATCAGGGTGCCACGGTAGGTGTCGACGTCAATCTTTAACGCAAGTTGGGGCATCGCGAGGATGCCTCAGTCCATCAGCTTGCGGGCTTCGGCCACGTCGTTGCGGTAGGCCTCGAAGATGCCGCGCAGGGAATCCTCGAAGGTCACCTTGGGCTCCCAGCCCAGGTCGGCCATGGTGTTGGCGATCTTGGGCACGCGGTGCTGGGTGTCCTGGTAGCCCTTGCCGTAGTACTCGGCGGAGGTGGTTTCCAGCACCTTGACCTTGGCCAGGCCCTCGGCGTACTCGGGGTACTCGGCCGCCAGCTTGAGCATCAGGTTGGCCAGGTCGCGGATGGAGTAGTTGTTCTTCGGGTTGCCGATGTTGTAGATCTTGCCGTTGGCCACGCCGTCCTTGTTGTCGATGATCTTCATCAGGGCGTCAATGCCGTCGGAAACGTAGGTGAAGGAACGCTTCTGACCGCCGCCGTCCACCAGTTTGATGGACTCGCCGCGGACGATGTGGCCGAGGAACTGGGTGATTACGCGGGAAGAACCTTCCTTGGGCGTGTGGATGGAGTCCAGGCCGGGGCCGATCCAGTTGAAGGGGCGGAACAGGGTGTATTGCAGGCCTTCCTGCTGGCCGTAGGCGTGGATCACGCGGTCCATCATCTGCTTGGCGCAGGCGTAGATCCAGCGGGGCTTGTTGATGGGGCCGTAGATCAGGGGGGAGTTTTCCGGATCGAACTCGGGGTCCTGGCTCATGCCGTAGACCTCGGAGGTGGAAGGGAAAATCACGCGCTTCTTGTACTTCACAGCCTGGCGGATGATGGGCAGGTTGGCCTCGAAGTCCAGTTCGAACACGCGCAGGGGCTGCTGCACGTAGGTGGCGGGGGTGGCGATGGCCACCAGGGGCAGGATCACGTCGCACTTGCGGACGTGGTATTCGATCCATTCCTTGTTGATGGTGATGTCGCCTTCGAAGAAGTGGAAACGGTCATTGCCCATCAGATCAGCCACGCGTTCGCTGTTCATGTCCATGCCGTACACCTCCCAATCGGTGGTGGCGAGGATGCGCTGGGACAAGTGGTGGCCGATGAAACCGTTAACACCGAGGATCAGGATTTTTTTGGTCATGATGGGCTTAGGAAATCAATGAAATTGGGTTGCCGCCGAGGCGGGCGGGCAGTTCAGCCGGGTTGAGGGGCTGGCCGTCCACTTCAAGGGACGTGATTCTAACAACCCTGCCGTCGCCGCAGCGGGCAAAAAGCTGGTGATCCTGGCTGAAAAGCAGGGGTTTTTCCGGTTCCAGGGGGATTTCCAGCGCCGGTAGGGCTAGGGAAAGGCTGCCCAGGACCGTGATGCGGTGGCCTTGCAGGTCGAAAAACGCCCCGGGATAGGGCGGGGCCACGGCCCGGATCAGGTTGTGCACGTCCTTGGCGGATTGGGTCCAGTCGATGCGGCCATCCTCTGGCTTGCGCCCGCCGAAGTAGCCACCCTGCTTGAGGTCGGGCATCACATGGGGGGCGGTGCCGGCCAGCAGGGCGGGCAGTACGCCGTTCAAGGCTATTTCGGCGGCCAGGGTGGTTTTGTTGAACACATCGCCCGCCGTGTCGTCGGGCAGGATGGGCACGGCCTGCTGGGCCACGATCTCGCCGGCGTCGGGTTTCTCCACCATGCGGTGCAGGGTGGCGCCGGTTTCGCTTTCACCGTGGATCACCGCCCAATTCACCGGCACCCGGCCCCGGTACTTGGGCAGCAGGGAACCATGCATGTTGTAGGCGCCGTGCTTGGGCAGCGCCAGCAGGGTGGGCTTCAACATCAGCCGGTAGTAGAAGGAGAAGAAAAAGTCCGGGGCCAGTTCGGCAATGCCTTCCACGATCTCGGGGACATTGGGGTCCTTCGGGGTGATGGTGGGGATGCCGTAGGCCTTGGCCACGTCGGCCACCCGCTCGAACCAGATGTTCTCGGTGGGACTGTCCTGGTGGGTGACCACCAGGGCCACGTCCACACCCTGGGCCAGCAAGACCCGCAGGCAGCGGGCGCCCACGTTGTGATAGGCGAAGACAACGGCTTTTGCCGGCGCGTGGCTCATGATTTTTTCTGTTCCAGGATGGCCTCCACCCGGTAGCGGGGGCGATGGCGGACCTGGATGTAGATGCGGCCCACGTATTCGCCCAGCAGGCCGATGCCGAAGATGGCCAGGCCGATGAGGAAGAACATCAGGGCGAACAGGGTGAACAGGCCCTCGGCCTCGGGGCCGAGGAAGATCCGGCGCAGGATCAGCAGTACGAACAGGGCGGCGGAACCGATGGAGACCAGGGTACCGAGCATGGAGAACCATTGCAGGGGCACCAGGGAGAAGCCGGTCATCAGGTCGAAGTTGAGGCGGATCAGGCTGTAGAGGGAATACTTGGATTCGCCGGCGGAGCGCTCTTCATGCTCCACCACCACTTCCGTCGGCCTGCTGGCGAAGGTGTAGGCCAGGGCGGGGATGAAGGTGGCCACTTCCTTGCAGGAATTGATGGCGTTGATCACATTGCGCGAGTAGGCCCGCAGCATGTTGCCCTGGTCGGTGATCTTGATCCGCGTGATCTTTTCCCGCAGCCGGTTCATGGCCTTCGAGGCGTAGGTGCGGAACCAGTTGTCCTGGCGCTTGCGGCGGATGGAGCCGACGTAGTCGTAGCCTTCCCGCATCTTGTCCACCAGCTTGTGGATTTCTTCCGGCGGGTTTTGCAGGTCGGCGTCCAGGGTCAGGACGATCTGGCCGCGACTGTGTTCGAAGCCGGCCATGATGGCCATGTGCTGGCCGGCGTTGTTGGCCAGCAGCACGGCCCGGGTCACGTCCGGGCGGCGCTCGAACTGTTCGCGCAGCACGGCGGCGGACCGGTCGCGGCTACCGTCGTTGACGAAGATGACTTCGTAGGACGTGCCGATCTTGTCCATGGCCGGGTAGAGCCGGTCGAACAGGGCGGGCAGGCCGGCTTCTTCGTTGTAGACGGGGATGACGATGGAGATTTCGGGGGTGTTCATGACGGTGTCCGTGTCAGGATTTCCGGGGTAGAACCTCGGTCAGGGCGGCGCAGACGCGATCCACGTCGCTGTCGGCCATGGCCGGGAAAAGGGGCAGGGTAACGGTGCGGGCGCCCACGTCCTCGGCCAGGGGGAACTGGCCGGCCTGGAAGCCGTGCTGGCGGTAGAGGCTGAACAGGTGCAGGGCCGGGTAGTGGACGCCGACACCGATGCCCCGTTCCTTCATGGCGGCGAGGAAGGCGCCGCGGTCGGTACCCCGAGGCAGCAGGGGCTGGAACATGTGCCAGTTGGACTGTTCGAAATCGGCCGGGGGCAGTTCCAGGCCCAAGGCTGGATCGAGCTTGGCGAAATAGGCCTTGGCCAGTTCGCGGCGGCGGGCGGTGAAGGCGTCGATGTGCTTCAACTGGCCCAGGCCCACGGCGGCGGCCACGTCGGTGAGGTTGAACTTGCCGCCCAGCACGTCCACGTCTATGCCGCCGTCGGGGCTGCGCTTGACCCCTTGCAGACGGTAGCGCTCCACCAGGGCCGGGTCGATGTCCTCGGGCAGCACCAGGGCACCGCCTTCGATGGTGGTCAGGTTCTTGTTGGCGTGGAAGCTGAAGGAAACGAAGTCACGATTGTCACCAAATGAGCTGCCGATGGTCTTGCCACCCCAGTTGGCGCCGAAGGACTGGGCGGCGTCTTCCACCACCCGCAGGTTGTAATCGGCAGCCAGGGTGTAGAGCCGGTCCCGGTCCACGGGTAGACCGGCCAGGTCCACGGGGATGATGGCCTTGGTCTTGTGGCTGATGGCGGCTTCGGCCTTGTCCAGGTCGATGTTGCGGGTCACCGGGTCGATGTCCGCCAGCACGGGCGTAGCGCCCACTTCAAGGATCACGTTGGCGGTGGCCACCCAGGTCAGGGGCGTCGTGATGACTTCATCGCCAGGGCCGACACCGGCCAGTCGCAGGGCGATTTCCAGGGTGCCGGTGCCCGAGTTGAACACCTTCACCGGGCGGCCGCCGCAGCGTGCCGACAGGGCGGCTTCCAGGGCCTGGCACTTGGGGCCGGTGGTGATCCAGCCGGAGCGCAGCACGTCAGCCACGGCGGCGATGGTTTCCTCGTCGATGGAGGGCTTGGTGAAATTCAGGAAGGGTAGTGTGCTCATGACTTGGCTACCAAAACGACGCCGATGATGATGAAGCCGATGCCCAGCACCTTTTGCATAGCCAGGGCTTCGCCGAACCAGTAGTGGGCAATGATGGCATTGACCACGTAGCCGATGGACAGCATGGGATAGGCGATGCTCACCGGCACCCGGGACAGGGCCATGATCCAGACCACCAGGCTCACCGCGTAACAGGCCATGCCGCCCATGATGAAGGGCTGGAAGGCGATCTTCATGCCGATGGGCAGGATGTTTTCCAGATGGAAGTCGAAGTGGCCGACGGCATTGGTGCCGGCCTTGAGCAGCAACTGGGCGGCGGCATTGAGCAGCACGCCGGTGAGGATGAGGATGAAGGCGATGGGGGTCATGGGGTGGCGGTGGCGGCGATGTCAGCGGACGGCGTGGCGGGCGCCTGGGACTTGCGGATGTAAACGTTGCGCTGGTCCCGGGAGATTTCCTCCATGGGGAAGCCTTCGCCCTTGAGCGCGTTGAAATTGTTGATGGAAACCATGGCGAAGGCGTCCTTGTCCGCCAGCCAGCGTTGCTTGAACTCGGCGACGGTGGAGATCCATTTGTCCGGTTCCTGCTCGATGCCGAAGGCCATTTCATCCTGGTATTCCACCAAGGTGACCTGGCGCTTGATGTAGAAGGGCAGGGTCTGTTCGTACCATTGGACGCTGTAGAAGGGGACGCCCGGGGTCAGCAGGGGACGGATTTTCTCGGCGCTGCTCCAGGCGGAGTTGAAGGGATGGAGCTGGTCATGACCGAGCAGGATGCCCGTACCGGCGGCGAAGCTGCCCAGGGCGAGCACCACCAGGGCCAGCAGGCGGGCATGTTTCCACACCAGCCAAGCGGTCAGGGCGAGAGTGGCCGTCCACAGGGCGGCGGCGCCGGTGAGCCATTGGGCGAGGCCGTTCATCATGGCCTGGCTGTAGTCCTGGTCCACTTCCTGGGCCATTTGCGGCGCCAGCCAAAGAGCCGGCAAGGCCACCAGCAGCAAGAGGCCCAGGTGGATCAGCAGGGCGCGGCGGGACAGGTCGGCCAGCACCTTGCCGCCCAACAGGGCCAGGGCGGGGAAGATGGGCACGATGTAGGGCGGCAGCTTGGAGCTGGAGACGCTGAAAAAGGCGAAGGTCAGCACGGACCACAGCACGAGGAAGCGTTCGGGGCTGAATCTGCCCGGTTCCCGGGGCGTCCAGGACTTGGCCAGGGCGTGCAGCAGCATGAAGGTCCAGGGCAGGGCGCCCATCAGGTAGATGGGGACGAAGTACCAGGCCGGCTGGTAGCGGTTGTGCACCTTGGTCAGGAAACGCTCGAAGTGCTCGTGGATGAAAAAGAAGTGGGGGAATTCCGGGTTGGCCAGGGACACGGCGATGAACCAGGGGGCGGCAATGGCGAGGAACAGCAGCAGGCCGCTGATCGGGGCGAAGCGCTTCCACGGCGACGCATCCCGGTTCAGTACGGAATAGGCCACCAGCACGCCGCCGGTCAGCACGCCGGCCACCAGTCCCTTGGACAGGGTCGCCAGGGCCAGCCCGGCCCAGGCCAGCCACATCCAGTGGCGGCTGCGCTGGGGTTCCACCTGGGCCAGGATGAAACCGGTGAAGGCCACCTGGAGGAAGAAGGAAAGGCCCATGTCCAGGGTAATGACGTGGCCCATCACGTTGTAGAGCAGGCTGGAGCCGAGGATGGCGCCGGCCAGGACGCCGGCGCGGGGGCCCCACAGGCGGCGGCCGAGGAACCAGGCCAGCAGGATGCCGGCAAAGCCGGTCAGGGCCGGCCAGAGACGGGCGGTCCATGGGTGCTCGCCGAAGATTTCGTAGCCGGCGGCGGTGGCCCAGTACTGGAGGGCGGGTTTTTCGAAGTATTTGATGCCATTGAGGCGGGGGGTCACCCAGTCGCCGCTGGCCACCATTTCCCGGGGGATTTCGGCGTAGCGGCCCTCGTCGGGGCGGACCAGCTTGCGTTCATCGAGACTGCCGAACCAGAGGATGCCGAGGACGGAAACAATGGCCAGCAAGGCAAGCCAGGGGGTTGCGCGTTTATTCATCAGCTTGGGGTTATTCCACGATCAGGGCGGCCAGGGGGTTGCGGCCCTCCGCCGTGAGGATGTTGTAGGTGCGGCAGGCGGCGGCGGTGTCCATGATTTCCACGCCCATGCGGCCGCCGCTGGCCTCGATCAAGGGCCGCAGCAGCGCCGGGGAAGGGAATTTCTGGCGCTGGCCGGTGCCCAGCAGCAGCACGTCGCAAGTGCGCTGGGCCAGGGGCAGCAACAGGTCGGCCGTGAGGGATTCGACCCCCGTCACCGGCCAGTCGGGCTCGATGGTCTGGGGCGTGAGGATCAGGCTGGCCTGGTGGTTCCGTTTGTTGACGGCCACATAGCCGGGGCCGTAGCCGGTGATGGTGTTGAGGCCGAAACTCTGGTCGGAGTGAAGCTTCATGGACGGGTAGGGCCTGGATCGGGGCGAAAACAGCGCATGGGGGAAACAAAAAACGCCCCTGGGTTTGATTGGGGCGCATCAGGAACGGTAACATTATATCTTTGCCCGGCACTTCCACTTCCGGTTGCAGTGTTTGTTCCAACTGCCTGACGGGAAGGAGGTTCCGGCTTTCATTTTTTGAGGCCCATCATGCAACCCGTTCTGAAGTCCAGCAAGCTCGCCAACGTCTGTTACGACATACGCGGCCCCGTGCTGGCCCGGGCCAAGCAGATGGAAGAGGACGGCCAGCGCATCATCAAGCTGAACATCGGCAATCTGGCCCCCTTCGGTTTCACCGCGCCGGAGGAAATCGTCCAGGACATGATCCGCAACCTGCCGGATTCCTCGGGCTATTCCGACTCCAAGGGGCTGTTCGCCGCGCGCAAGGCGATCATGCACTACACCCAGCAGAAGGGCATTGCCGGCGTCACCATCGACGACATCTACATCGGCAATGGCGCCTCCGAGCTGATCGTGATGGCCATGCAGGCCCTGCTCAACCCCGGCGATGAGGTGTTGGTGCCGGCCCCCGACTATCCCCTGTGGACCGCTGCGGTGAGCCTGTCCGGCGGCACGCCGCGTCACTATCTGTGCGACGAGGGTGCCGGTTGGGTACCGGATATGAACGACATCCGCGCCAAGATCACCCCCAATACCCGGGCCATCGTGGTGATCAACCCCAACAATCCCACCGGCGCCCTGTATTCCGACGAGGTGCTGAAGGAACTGGTGGAAATCGCCCGCACCCACGACCTGATCGTGTTCGCCGACGAGATCTACGACAAGGTGCTCTACGACGGTGCCACCCATACCTCCATCGCCTCCCTGGCCGAGGACGTGTTGTTCGTTACCATGAACGGCCTGTCCAAGAACTACCGGGGCTGCGGCTTCCGCGCCGGCTGGATGGTGGTGTCGGGGGAAAAGCGTCATGCCAGCGATTACATCGAGGGCTTGGGCATCCTGGCCTCCATGCGTCTGTGCGCCAACGTGCCCGGCCAGTTTGCCATTCAGACCGCCCTGGGCGGCTACCAGAGCATCAACGACCTGGTGGCGCCCACCGGCCGCCTCTGTCGTCAGCGGGATTTGGCCCACAAGCTGCTCTCCGAGATCCCCGGGGTCACGGTGCACAAGCCCCAGGCCACCCTCTACCTATTCCCCAAGCTGGACCCGAAGATGTACCCCATCGACGACGACCAGCAGTTCATCCTGCAACTGTTGGAGCAGGAGCGGGTGTTGTTGGTGCAGGGCACCGGCTTCAACTGGCCCCATCCCGATCACTTCCGCGTGGTCTTCCTGCCCCACGAGGACGACCTGCGGGATGCCATCGGCCGCATTGCCCGCTTCCTCGACGGCTATCGCAAGCGTCACGGCACCTGAAAAGCAGGGGCTGGATGCCAGGGGCTAGGGATCAGGTAACACCGAAACCGCCCCGACCCTCGGCCCCGTCTCTGTCTTTAATCCCTAGCCTCTAGTCTCTAGCCCCTAAAAAACTATGAAACCCATCAATGTTGGCCTTCTTGGCATCGGCACCGTCGGCGGCGGCACTTTCACTGTCCTTAAGCGCAACGAAGCGGAAATCACCCGCCGCGCCGGTCGGCCCATTCGCATTTCCGTGGTGGCCGACAAGAACGTCGAACTGGCCAAGCAGGTCACCGGCGGCGATGTGAGGATCACCGACGACGCCTTCGCCGTGGTGGCCGATCCCGACGTGGATGTGGTGGTGGAGCTGATCGGCGGCTATGGCGTGGCCAAGGAGCTGGTGCTCAAGGCCATCGAGAACGGCAAGCACGTGGTCACCGCCAACAAGGCCCTGCTGGCCGTTCATGGCACTGAAATCTTCGCCGCCGCCCGCAAGAAGGGCGTGATGGTGGCCTTCGAAGCCGCCGTGGCCGGTGGCATCCCCATCATCAAGGCCGTGCGCGAAGGCCTCACCGCCAACCGCATCCAGTGGATTGCCGGCATCATCAACGGCACCACCAACTTCATCCTGTCCGAAATGCGCGACAAGGGCCTGTCCTTCGCCGAGGTGCTGAAGGAGGCCCAGCGTCTGGGTTACGCCGAAGCCGACCCCACCTTCGACATCGAAGGCGTGGACGCCGCCCACAAGATTTCCATCCTCTCCGCCCTGGCCTTCGGCACCCCCGTGCAGTTCGACAAGGCCCACGTGGAAGGCATCACCAAGCTGGAAGCCGAGGACATCAAGTACGCCGAGCAACTGGGCTACCGTATCAAGCTGCTGGGCATCACCCGCCGCAAGGAAAAGGGCATCGAGCTGCGCGTGCATCCCACCCTGATCCCCGCCAAGCGCCTGATCGCTAACGTGGAAGGGGCGATGAACGCGGTGTTGGTACAGGCCGACGCCGTGGGTTCCACCCTCTACTACGGCAAGGGCGCCGGTGCCGAGCCCACCGCTAGTGCCGTGATCGCCGACCTGGTGGACGTGGCCCGGGCCCACACGGTGGACCCCGAGCATCGCGTGCCCCATCTGGCCTTTCAGCACGACCAGTTGTCCGACACCCCCATCCTGCCCCTGGCCGACATCGAAACCGCCTACTATCTGCGTCTGCGGGTGGAAGACAAGCCCGGCGTGCTGGCCGACATCACCCGCATCCTCGCCGACAACGCCATTTCCATCGACGCCATGCTGCAACGGGAGCCGGGCGAAGGCGAGGGCGAAACCGACATCATCATCCTCACCCACGTCTGCGTGGAAAAGCAGGCCGATGCCGCCATCGCCAAGATCGAGGGCCTGGCCGCCGTCAAGGGCAAGGTCAAGCGCCTGCGCCTGGAAGACCTCAACGGTTGATGCCGCTTGCCGGGGGCGCAGCTGCTCCCCCGGTGCCACGATGGACATGCTGCCGGAACTGACCCTGAGAAACGCCGAAAAGGCCGATCTCGACGGGATCATGGCCCTGGAGACCCTGGGTTTTGATCCGGCTTTCCATGAAAGCCGGGCGGTTTACCAGCAGCGGATCGAAACCTTTCCCCAGGGCGCGATCATGGCCGTTGTGGGCGGAAAGGTGGCGGGATGTTTCTTTTCCGAGATATGGCGGCGGGAGGATGCCGCCCTGGCCGACAGTTTCCGTCTCGGTCACGACATCCGCGAACGGCACGACCCGGTGGCGGGTACCGTGCTTTACGTGGCGTCCATGACTTTGGATCCGGCCCTGCGCGGCGGCGGTCGCGGCATGGGCTTTTTTCAGGCCTGCCTGGCGCGGGTCGGCGCAGCGCATCCGGCGCTCTCTCGGGCAGTGTTGCTGGTGAATGAGCATTGGACGGCGGCGCG
The DNA here is from genome assembly GCF_054658675.1 of Denitratisoma sp. agr-D3. Taxonomy (NCBI): domain Bacteria; kingdom Pseudomonadati; phylum Pseudomonadota; class Betaproteobacteria; order Nitrosomonadales; family Sterolibacteriaceae; genus Denitratisoma; species Denitratisoma sp. agr-D3. Next base: position 793,865 of record NZ_BAAGIA010000001.1, read on the forward strand.
GCGGATTTACGCCAAGGCGGGCTTCGTCGAGGACGGGCGCCTGACGGGCTTTTTTCGAGGCAATGACGGCACCGCCGGGGACGGCATCGTCATGTCCCGTCCCCTCTCCGCCAGGATGCCCTAGCGCCCTGGGCGAGTGCGCCTAGGTCGCGTCGTCGGGCGCGGTCTTCAGCAGCGCCGCGTGCAGGCGCGGCAGCAGATCCTGCCGGGCCTCCTGGGTGATACGGGCCACCAACTGGTCGGCCACGCCATCGAGGACCTTCAAGACCGCCTCGGTCAGATGCATGTCCAGCCATTCTTCCAATTCCTGGCTCAGCGCCGCCTGGGCAGTGGGGGAGAGATGGGGCGTGGCGGGCACAACACCACCGAGTTCCGCCGGCGCCTCGACCACCTCGGTCAGCAGCGGTACGTCCTCCTCGGCGGGGGGCGTCAGGCGCGACATAAAGGCATCGGCGGCGCCCAGGACATCGCTGGTGCTGCCATCGGCTTTGCCGTTGTCGTCAAGGGCCATGGGAGACATCCTCGAACAGCACGTCGTACTGCTGTTCCTTGTAGTAGCGCACCCGTTCCCGGGCGGAGAGGCGCACCGCGTCGTCGCCGCTGACGATTTCCACCAGGGTCTCGTAATCGGCCAGGGCTGGGGGAATCTCGTCGCTTAGGTTGAGCAGGTTGCGGTGTTGCTGGCCGGGATCGGGGCGATCGGTGATCAGGATCGGCGTTTCCCCCGCCAGGGGCGAGTGATCGCGGCAGTGGGGAATGAAGCCCAGGGGCGGCGCGATCCAGAGCTGCCGGTCCAGTCTGTCGGCCAAGTCCCGTTGCGGCGCGTAGACCGTCACCGGTTCGCGCCGCGCCCAGGCGTCGCCGATCCAGGCGGCGGCGGCCTGGATGCGATCCCGGGCGCCATGGAGGAAGCGTACCTGGGGCATGTCCGCTTCAGGCCTTGCGCCGTGGGGCGACGGGTTTGACCGCCTTGGCGGGCTTCTTGGCCGCTGCCCGCTTCAGCAGGAAGTGGGTCAGCAGCGGTACGGGGCGGCCGGTGGAACCCTTGGTGGCGTTGCCTCGGTAGGAGGTGCCGGCGATGTCCAGATGGGCCCATTTGAACTTTTCGGTGAAACGGGCCAGGAAGCAGGCGGCGGTGATGGTGCCGCCCCAGCGGCCGCCGATGTTGGCCATGTCAGCGAAGGGGCTCTTGAGCAGTTCCTGGTAGTCGTCCCACAGGGGCAGTTGCCAGGCCCGGTCATGGCTGGCCTGGCCGGCGGCCAGCAGTTCGGCGGCCAGTTCATCGTTGTTGGCGAGCAGGCCGCTGGCGACGTTGCCCAGGGCCACCACGCAGGCGCCGGTGAGGGTGGCGATGTCCACCACCACTTCGGGATCAAAGCGTTCGGCGTAGGTGAGGGCGTCGCACAGCACCAGGCGGCCTTCGGCGTCGGTGTTAAGGATTTCGATGGTCTGGCCGGACATGGAGGTGACCACGTCGCCGGGCTTGACGGCGCTGCCGCTGGGCATGTTTTCGCTGGCGGCGACGATGCCGACGATGTTGAGGGGCAGCTTCAGCAGGGCGGCAGCCTTGAGGGTGCCGAACACGCTGGCGGCACCGGACATGTCGTACTTCATCTCGTCCATGTCGGGGGCGGGCTTGAGGGAGATGCCGCCGGTGTCGAAGGTGATGCCCTTGCCCACCAGGACGATGGGCTTGTCGGTCTTGGCGCCGCCGTTGTACTTGAAGACGATCAGCTTGGGCGGCTCGACGGAGCCCTGGGCCACGGCCAGCAGGCTGCCCATGCCGAGCTTCTTCATGGCGGCCTTGTCCAGTACGTCCACCTTCAGGCCCAGCTCCTTGCCCAGGGCCACGGCGGTCTTGGCCAGGTGGGAGGGGGTGCAGTGGTTGGCGGGCAGGTTGGCCAGGTCCTTCATCAGGGTTTGGCCGGCGGCGATGGCATGGCCTTCCTTGAGGGCAGTGGCGGCCTGGGGATCGGCGCTGGTGAAGGCGATCTTCTTCAGTTTGGGCGCGCTGTCCTTTTTGGATTTGAGCTTGTCGAAACGATAGAGGGCGTCGCCGGCCAGGCTGGCGGCCTGGCGTACGGACCAGGCGCCGTCGTGGGGCTTGACGGTCAATTCGGTCAGGGTCAGGGTCACGTCGACGCTGCCGGTGTCCTGTACCGCCTTGAAGGCGGCGGTCACGGCGCCACGGTAGGCCTTGGCGTCGAGCGCTTCCTTCTTGCCCAATCCCACCAGCAGCAAGCGGGTGGCGGCAATGCCGGCCACGCCGGTCAGCAACAGGGTGGCACCGCTCTTGCCGCTGATGTCGCCGGCCTTGACGGCCTTGGCCACGGCTCCGCCGCTGGCCTTGTCTACCGCCTTGGCGGCGTCGGTCAGGACACCGTTTTCATAGACGCCGAGCACCAGGCAGTCGGTCTTGAGCTTTTCCGGGGCCAGGTTCTTTATGCTAAATTCCACGCGCTACTCCTCTCACCGATGGGGAAAGGCCCGCCCGATTCGGACGAGCCCGGTCAATCCGGCGATTATCCCCAATCCCCCGTCCCAGATAAAGCCTAAAAGCCCATGATCTTCCAGCGTGCCCTGTTGCGGGAGTTTTCCCAAACCGCAGTGGCCGTGTTCGTCGCGCTGTTCGCCATCCTGCTGACGACCCAGCTGATCCGCCTGCTGGGCGAGGCGGCCGGCGGCAAGCTGGCGTCGGAAGCGGTGGTGGCCCTGCTTGGCTTCGGTGCGCTGAATTATCTGCCGGTGTTGCTGTCCCTCACTCTGTTTATCGCGGTGCTGATGACCCTGTCGCGCTGGTACCGGGATTCGGAAATGGTGGTCTGGTTCGCCTCCGGCCAACCCCTGACCGCCTGGGTGTGGCCGGTGTTGAAGTTCTCCCTGCCCCTGGTGCTGGCCATTGCCCTGCTGTCCCTGTTCCTTTCCCCCTGGGCCCTGAGCAAGAGCGCGGACTATCGCCAGCGCATGGAAGGGCAGGACGACGTGTCCAAGGTATCACCGGGCAGTTTCAATGAATCCGCCGGCGCCGACCGGGTGTTCTTCGTTGAGGCCGTGGCCGGCGATGCCGGCAAGGTGCGCAACATTTTCGTCAATTCCATGCAACAGGGACGGCTGGGCATCATGGCCGCCGCCGAGGGGCATACCGAAACCGCCGCCAACGGTGACCGCTTCCTGGTGATGGACCATGGCCGCCGCTACGAAGGCATGCCCGGCACGGCCGATTATCGGGTGATGGAGTTCGAACGTTATTCGGTGCGGGTGGAAACAAAGGAAACCCGCGGCGTGGATAAAAACCCCGGTAACCAGCCCCTGCCCGAGTTGCTGCGCAATCCCACGCCGCCCAACCTGGGCGAACTGGTCTGGCGCTTCGGTGTCCCCCTGTCTGCCCTGACCCTGGCCCTGCTGGCGATCCCGCTCTCCTTCGTCAATCCCCGGGCGGGGCGTACCAGCAACCTGATCTTCGCCATCCTGACCTACATGATCTACAGCAACCTGATCAGCGTCAGCCAGGCCTGGGTGCGCCAGGGCCGCCTGCCCTTCGAGTTGGGCCTGTGGGCGGTGCACTGCGCGATGTTGGCGATTCTGGCGGCCCTGTTCTGGCGCCGTTTGTCGGTGATTTCCTGGGCGCGGCTATGGCGTTGAAAATCTTCGAGCGCTATCTGGCGCGGGAAATCTACGGCGCGACAGCCCTGGTGTTGGCCGCCTTCCTCATGCTGTTCGCCTTTTTCGATCTGATCGGCGAGGTGCAGCACATCGGCGAGGGCAATTATCAGTTGCCCCAGGTGGTGATGTACGTCACCTTGACCTTGCCCGGCCGTTTTTACGAATTGGCGCCGATAGCGGTGCTGATCGGCACCCTCTACGCCCTGACCACCCTGGCGCGGCATTCCGAGATCACCGTGTTGCGGGCGTCCGGCCTGTCCACGGCTGGATTGTTCCGCGCCTTGATGAAACTGGGCCTGTTGTTCGTGGTGCTGACCTTCGTCTTCGGCGAGGTGGTGGCGCCACCGGCGGAAAAGGCCGCCCAGCAACTGCGCCTGCGGGCCATGAGTTCCATGGTGGCCCAGGAGTTTCGCAGCGGGCTGTGGGTGCGGGACGAGCTGTCCTTCATCAACGTACGCGACGTGCAGCCCGACGTTTCCCTACGGGACGTGCGGATCTACCAGTTCGACGAACGCTTCCACCTGAAGAACATCAGCGAGGCCAAGCGGGGCGTGTATCAGGATGGCCAGCAGGAAGGCCAATGGCGGCTGTTCGACGTGACCCAGACCTGGTTCGAGTCCGAGCGGGCTCGGGTGGTGCGTTTGGATGAAATGGATTGGCGCTCGGCCCTGACGCCGGACATCCTTTCCATCCTGTTGGTGGTGCCGGAAAAGATGTCCATCGTCAGCCTCTACCAGTACATCCACCACCTGACGGAAAACAAGCAGAAGACCGATCGCTACGAGATCGCCTTCTGGAAAAAACTCAGCTATCCCTTCTCCGCCCTGGTGATGATGCTGCTGGCCCTGCCTTTCGGTTTCCTCCAGGGGCGCAGCGGTGGCGTCAGCCTCAAGGTGTTCGCCGGCATCATGCTCGGCATTGGCTTCCACATGCTGAACGGGCTGTTCTCCAGCTTGGGGGCCATCAACAGTTGGCAGCCCATGGTATCGGCAGTCACGCCCAGCCTGTTGTTCCTGCTGGGTGCCGGCGGCATGCTGTGGTGGGTGGAGCGGCGCTGAGCTTCGCGCCGGAACAACGCTATTTCTTGAAAACGATTCGGGTGCCGGCCAGGCGGTCGTGAAGGAACTGTCGTTCCCGGTCGAACAGCGCCCAGATCAAGCCGGCGCCAAAGAAGCCGATCCCAGCCCAGGCCAGGGCATAGCGCAGCCATGCTTGTTTCAGGCTGGGCAAGCCGCCAAAAACGGATTCGACGCGGATCTTCCAGGTTTGCATGGCCAGGGTCTGGCCGCCATGGCGCCAGTACCAGACGAAATAAGCGCCCATCACCAGGAAGACATGAAGCCACAGCAGCCAACCCGGCGCAGCTACCTGGAAAAGGATGCCCAGGGCCAGGTGGGGCACCATGAAAGTGATGGACAGCACGCCCAGCATCAGCAGGCTTTCGTACAGCAGACTGGCGAGGCGACGGCGGATGCCCGGCAAGGGCTCGCCGGCAAGGAAGATGGTCGGAATGCTATTTCCCCTGGGGAAGGTTCTTGCTGGAGGGCAAGGGGAAGAGTGCGCTGCCGGCCTTGGGCACCGGGCCGGGAATCACGTTGGGCCAGTCCTCACCCGGGGTGAAAACCACCGCCTTGGCCGTGGGGACCAGCTTCAGGGCTGGCGGCTGGCTCAGGGGCTTGATCGGACGGGTAACGGGGGCGGATTTGGCGAGCTTGCTGGCGGCGGCTTTTTCGGCCTTCTCCTTGAGCTGCTGCTTTTCCTCGTCGGAAAGCTCCTCGTATTCCTTCCACTTCTGCTTGATGACTTCCTTTTTATCGGGCGCCGCCTGCTTGAGGTTCATGAACTTTTCGCGAACCTGCTTGCGCTCCTCGGGACTCAGGCGGGCCCAATCCAGCATCTGTTTTTGCAGGCGTTCCTGTTCCGCCGGCCGTAGGCTGGGATAGCGATCGGTGACCCGCAGCCACTTGATCTTGTGGATGGGTTCCAACTGGTCCCAGACTTTTTCCAGCGGCGCCAGGATCTGTTTCTGGTTGTCGGTCAGGTCGCTCCAGGAGGCGAGCGCCAAAGCAGAAACCGCAGCGTCTGGAGCCAGGGCTGCGGTTGCAAGAGATGGGGCAATGCCGACCCAGGCCAGCAGAAGCCCGGGGATCAGTTGTCGAAGTCGGCGTTGTGTTCCAGCCATGCACGGAATCCTGCGTCGGTATAGGCGGCTACGGGGAGTTCGTCGGACAGCAAGGCGGAATCCACATCGGCATTGTCCTCGGCGGCCTGGATTGTATTCCAGTACCAAGTGCCGGCCATGCCGCTCATCAGGGCAAGAATCATAAAGGCCGTGCGCAGGGGCTTGCCCAGTCCCTCCACATGAAGACGGGCAAAACCGGCCAATTGCAGGCCTACACCGGGCTGCTTTTGCCGATCCAAGGCAATCTGACGGCTTTTGCCGAGGGCGGCGGCCACGTCGGCGGAAATTTCCCGGCAACCAACGTTCAAGGTCTGGCGCACCAGATGGGCCAGCTGCTGCTCCTGTTGTCTTTCCAAAATCGTGTTCATAGGGTGATTCCTTTTGCCTTGAGGGCTTCGGCCAGGGTGTGGGTGGCTCGGGAGCAGTGGGTTTTCACGCTGCCTTCCGAGCAGCCCATGGCCGCCGCCGTTTCCGCAATATCCATTTCCTCCCAGTAACGCATGAGGAAGGCTTCCCGTTGACGTGCTGGCAGTTTTTCTATTTCCAGTTCAAGAACTTTGCGCAACTGCGCGGTTTCCGTCTCGCCATGGGGGGTCGGAACATTGGACAGGTGTTCCGTGGCCAAAGTTTCCAGGGGGTCGGCATCGTCGTCGTCGGCAGGACTCAGGGCCGAGAGCAGGGTGGTCCAGAGGGAGCGGACCTTTTGCCGGCGGTAATAGTCCCGGATGGTGTTCTGCAAAATGCGCTGGAACAGCATCGGGAACTCGGTTTCAGGCCGGTCGCCGTATTTCTCGGCGAGCTTGAGCATGGCGTCCTGGACGATGTCGAGGGCGGCGTGGTCGTCGTGTACCGCATAAACCGCCTGTTTAAAGGCCCGGCGCTCCACATCGGCGAGAAAGCGGGAAAGTTCGTTTCGGGTAGCCAGCCTGGGCCTCTTGGGGAAGCGAAAATAGTAAAAGCGGTAGGGTTTTTCGAGCCGGAATTCGGCATCCAGCCTTGACCAAACCAGCGCGAATCGTTAAGGTTTCGGGTTTCCCAGCGAAGGCGCTGGTCTTGTGTAAAACAAAAAAACGGCGGGAAACATGCAACTGACGGGTGCGGAGATTGTAATAAGGTGTCTCCAGGAAGAAAAGGTCGACCACGTATTCGGATATCCGGGTGGTTCGGTTCTGCACATCTACGACGAGCTTTTCAAGCAGGATAAGGTCAAGCACATCCTGGTGCGCCACGAGCAGGCGGCGGTCCATGCCGCCGATGCCTATTCCCGCTCCTCCCAGAAGGTGGGCGTGGCCATGGTCACTTCGGGGCCGGGCGTCACCAATGCGGTGACCGGTATTGCCACGGCTTACTGCGATTCCATTCCGCTGGTGGTGATCTCCGGCCAGGTGCCGACTTATTACATCGGTCAGGATGCCTTCCAGGAGTGCGATACGGTCGGCATTACCCGCCCCTGTGTCAAGCACAACTTCCTGGTGAAGGACGTCAAGGATCTCGCCATCACCCTGAAAAAGGCTTTCTTCCTGGCCCGTACAGGTCGTCCCGGTCCGGTGCTGGTGGATATTCCCAAGGATGTGAGCGCCACCAAGTGCGATTTCCATTATCCGGAAGAAGTCACCATCCGTTCCTACAACCCGGTGGTGAAGGGGCATAGCGGCCAGATCAAGAAGGCCGTCAAGCTGCTGCTGGAAGCCAAGCGCCCCATGATCTACACCGGTGGCGGCGTCATTCTTTCCGATGCCTCCGACAAGTTGGTCAAACTGGTCAAGTCCCTCGGCTTCCCCATCACCCAGACCCTGATGGGCCTGGGCGGCTATCCCGCCACGGACAAGCAGAACCTGGGCATGCTGGGCATGCACGGCACCTACGAAGCCAATATGGCGATGCAGAACTGCGACGTGCTGCTGGCCATCGGCGCCCGTTTCGACGACCGCGTGATCGGCAATCCCGAGCATTTCGGTTCCGTGCCGCGCAAGATCATTCATGTGGACATCGATCCCTCCTCCATTTCCAAGCGGGTGAAGGTGGACGTGCCCATCGTCGGCCACGTGCCCGACGTGTTGGCCGAATTGCTGGCCCTGCTGGACGAGGCCAAGGCCAAGCCCGATGCCAAGCATCTGGATGCCTGGTGGAAGCAGATCGAGGATTGGCGTGGCAAGAACTGCCTCAAGTTCCCCCAGGGGGACGAGGTGATCATGCCCCAGTTCGTGGTGCAGAAGCTCTACGAGGTGACCGGCGGCGATGCCTTCATCACCTCCGACGTGGGCCAGCACCAGATGTTCGCCGCCCAGTACTACGGTTTCGACAAGCCCCGGCGCTGGATCAATTCCGGCGGCCTCGGCACCATGGGCGTCGGCCTGCCCTACGCCATGGGCGTGCGCTTTGCCAATCCCGATGCCACGGTGGCCTGCGTCACCGGCGAAGCCTCGATCCAGATGAATATCCAGGAACTCTCCACCTGTAAGCAGTTCCGTCTGCCGATCAAGGTGGTGAACCTGAACAACCGCTATCTGGGCATGGTGCGCCAGTGGCAGGAGATGTTCCACGGCAACCGCTATTCCGAGTCCTATCTGGACTCCCTGCCGGACTTCGTCAAGGTGGCCGAGGCCTACGGCCACGTCGGTATCCGCGTGGACAAGCCCGCCGATGTGGAGCCCGCCCTGCGCGAGGCCTTCGTCAAGCATAAGAACGAGCTGGTCTTCCTTGACTTCATCACCGACCAGAAGGCCAACGTCTATCCCATGGTCGCGGCGGGCAAGGGCCTGTCCGAGATGATCCTGGCCGAAGACCTGTAAGGCGGTAGAGCTATGCGACACATTATTTCCATTCTGATTGAAAACGAAGCCGGCGCCCTGTCCCGGGTTTCCGGTCTGTTCTCCGCCCGTGGCTACAACATCGAGACGCTGACCGTGGCCCCCACGGAAGACGCCTCCCTGTCCCGCATGACCATCGTCACCAACGGTTCCGACGACGTGATCGAGCAGATCACCAAGCAGCTCAACAAGCTGGTGGACGTGGTCAAGGTGGTGGATTTGTCCGAGGCGCCCCATGTGGAACGGGAGCTGATGCTGGTCAAGGTCCGCGCCGCCGGCAAGGATCGCGAAGAAATGAAGCGGATGGCGGACATCTTCCGTGGCCGCATCGTGGACGTCACCGAAACTACTTATGTCATCGAATTGACCGGCACCTCGGCCAAGCTCGATTCCTTTATCGAGGCCCTGGACAAGGCCCTCATCCTCGAAACCGTGCGCACCGGCGTCTCCGGCATCGGTCGCGGTGATCGCATTCTTAAAATCTGATCTGATTCATCAACAAGGGGTTTTCATGAAGGTTTATTACGACAAGGACGCAGACCTGTCCCTCATCAAAGGCAAGCAAGTCACCATCGTTGGTTACGGTTCCCAGGGCCATGCCCACGCCCAGAACCTGCGCGATTCCGGCGTGAACGTCACGGTCGCCCTGCGCAAGGGCGGTGCTTCCTGGGCCAAGGCCGAAGGTGCCGGCCTCAAGGTGTCTGAAATCGCCGACGCCGTGAAGGGCGCCGACGTGGTCATGATCCTGCTGCCCGACGAGAACATTCCCGACGTCTACAACAAGGAAGTCGCCCCCAACCTGAAGGCCGGCGCTGCCCTGGCCTTCGCCCACGGCTTCAACGTGCATTACAACCAGGTCGTGCCCCGCGCCGACGTGGACGTGATCATGGTCGCCCCCAAGGGCCCCGGCCACACCGTGCGTTCCGAGTACCTGAAGGGCGGCGGCGTGCCTTCCCTGATCGCCGTTTACCAGGACGTGACCGGCAAGGCCAAGGACGTGGCTCTGTCCTACGCGGCTGCCAACGGTGGCACCAAGGGCGGCGTGATCGAAACCAACTTCCGTGAAGAAACCGAAACCGACCTCTTCGGCGAACAGGCCGTGCTCTGCGGCGGTGCCGTGGAACTGGTGAAGATGGGCTTCGAAACCCTGGTGGAAGCCGGCTACGCCCCTGAAATGGCCTACTTCGAATGTCTGCACGAACTGAAGCTGATCGTGGATCTGATGTACGAAGGCGGCATCGCCAACATGAACTACTCCATCTCCAACAACGCGGAGTATGGCGAGTACGTGACCGGTCCCGAAGTGATCAACGAGGAATCCCGTGCGGCCATGCGCAACGCCCTGAAGCGTATCCAGAACGGCGACTACGCCAAGATGTTCATCCTCGAAGGCAAGACCAACTACCCCGCCATGACGGCCCGTCGTCGCAACAACGCCGCTCATCCCATCGAAGTGGTGGGTGGCAAGCTGCGCGACATGATGCCCTGGATCAAGAAGAACAAGCTGGTCGACCAGAGCAAGAACTAAGCGCTGGTGAATAAATCAACTGCGCAGCCCGATCCCGGCCCTGCGATGCTCGCCGTACTTCGTGTACGGCTGTGCTTCTCGCGCCAGCCTCGGACTGCTCGCAACGATTTCTTCATCAGCCCTGAGTTTTCAGGACTGTAAGAAGAAAGGGCACAGCAGCGCTGTGCCCTTTTCCATCCTGAGTACGCCAGGCGTATTCCTCCTCATTCCAGGACACCCATCAAGATGCAGCCCAACTATCCTCATCCCCTGCTGGCCCGCGAAGGCTGGCCCTTCATCGGCGGTTCCCTGGTTGTCGCACTGATCGCTTCCACGTTGTGGGGTGCCTGGTCCGCGCCTTTCTGGATTTTCTTCGTCTTCTGCGTCCAGTTCTTCCGCGATCCTCCGCGCCAAGTGCCCGGCGGCGACAAGAGCGTCCTTTCCCCCGCCGATGGCCGTATCGTCGCCATCGAGCCGGTCCGCGACCCTTGGCTGGAGCGGGATTGCCTCAAGATCAGCGTCTTCATGAACGTGTTCAACGTCCATTCCAACCGCAGCCCGGTGGATGGTGAGGTGCTGCAGCGCTGGTACCACCCGGGCAAGTTCATCAATGCCGACCTGGCCAAGGCTTCCACGGAAAACGAGCGCAATGCCCTGCACATTCGCACCAGCGACGGTCAGGACATCACCTGCGTCCAGGTGGCCGGCCTGATTGCCCGCCGCATCCTCTGCTACGTGGAAGCCGGGACCCAGTTGAAGCGCGGTCAGCGCTACGGCTTCATCCGCTTCGGTTCGCGGGTGGACCTGTATCTGCCCACCGACGTGCGGGTCAAGGTGGTGATCGGTGAGAAGGTCAGCGCCACCAGCACGGTGCTGGCGGAACTGGCGTAAGCGGGACGTCCGCGAGTCGAAGGACTACAATGAACGCCCTTTTGCAGCAGACAACGGTCGCCCATGCCTGATATTCGTCATCGTCGCGCGCTGGTCAATCCAGAGCTGCGCCGTCGCGGCATTTACATCCTGCCCAATCTGTTCACCACCGCCGCCCTGTTCGCCGGGTTCTACGCCATCGTCCAGGCCATGAACCAGAGCTTTGAGCAGGCGGCGGTCGCCATTTTCATCGCCATGGTGATGGACGGCCTGGACGGCCGCGTGGCCCGCATGACCGGTACCCAGAGCGCCTTCGGCGCGGAATACGACTCCCTCTCCGACATGGTGTCCTTCGGCGTGGCGCCGGCCCTGGTGGCCTATGAATGGGCGCTCAAGGGCCTGGGAAAGTGGGGCTGGATCGCCGCCTTCATTTACTGTGTCGGCGCCGCCCTGCGCCTGGCCCGCTTCAACACCAACATCGACGTGGTGGACAAGCGTTACTTCCAGGGCATGCCCAGTCCCGCCGCCGCCGCCCTGGTGGCCGGCCTGGTCTGGGTGCTGCTGGACAACGACTGGAGCGGTTTCGACGCCCGCTGGTACACCTTCGCCCTGACGGTGTTCGCCGGCATCACCATGGTCAGCAACATCCGCTATTACTCGGGCAAGAGCATCAATCTGCGCAAGAGCGTGCCCTTCATCTTCGTTGCCGGCATCGCCCTCGGCTTTGCCCTGATTTCCAGTTATCCCCCCGGTGTGCTGTTCGGCCTGTTCCTCTGCTACGCCCTGTCCGGCTACGTGCTGACGGCGGCGAGCCTGCTCGGCCGCAAATCCCCACCCCGTTAATGTTTTGCCGGAGCTTTTCATGGCCCAAGACCATCTGATCATTTTCGACACCACCCTGCGCGACGGCGAGCAAAGCCCCGGCGCCTCCATGACCCGGGAAGAAAAGCTGCGCATTGCCCGGCAACTGGAAAAAATGAAGGTGGATGTGATCGAGGCCGGTTTCCCCGCCGCGTCCAACGGCGATTTCGAGTCGGTGAAGGCCGTGGCCGAGATCATCAAGGATTCCACCGTGGCCGGTCTCTGCCGGGCCTCGGAGAAGGACATCGCCCGTGCCTTGGAAGCCATCAAGCCCGCCCAGTCCGGACGCATCCATACCTTCATCGCCACCAGCCCCATCCACATGGAGAAGAAGCTGCGCATGAGCCCTGACGAGGTGGTGGCCGCCGCCCGGCAGGCCGTGCGTTTCGCCCGCAACGGCATCGGCGACGTGGAGTTTTCCTGTGAGGACGCCGGTCGTTCCGAGCTGGACTTCCTCTGCCGCATCATCGAGGCGGTGATTGAAGAGGGCGCCGGTACCATCAACATTCCCGACACCGTGGGCTACAACGTGCCCGAGCAGTTCGCCGAGCGCATCCGCTTGCTGCGGGAACGGATTCCCACGTCCGACAAGGTGGTCTGGTCCGTGCATTGCCACAACGACCTGGGCCTGGCCGTGGCCAACTCCCTGGCTGCTGTGATGGCCGGTGCCCGCCAGGTGGAATGCACTATCAACGGCCTGGGCGAGCGGGCCGGCAATGCCGCTCTGGAAGAAGTGGTGATGGCCGTGCGTACCCGCCAGGACATCTTCAAGTGCGACACCCGTGTCGATACTACCCAGATCGTGGCGGCATCGAAAATGGTGTCCAGCATCACCGGTTTCCCGGTGCAGCCCAACAAGGCTATCGTCGGTGCCAACGCCTTCGCCCATGAGTCCGGCATTCACCAGGATGGCGTGCTCAAGCACCGCGAAACCTACGAGATCATGCGGGCCGAGGACGTGGGCTGGAACACCAACAAGCTGGTGCTGGGCAAGCATTCCGGCCGTACCGCGTTCAAGGCGCGCCTCCAGGAACTGGGCATCGAGGTGGATTCCGAGCAGGTGCTCAACGCTGCCTTTGCGCGCTTCAAGGAATTGGCCGACAAGAAGCACGAGATCTTCGACGAGGATCTTCACGCCCTGATGTCCGACGAGGTGATCACGCCCGAACAGGAACGTTTCCGCCTGGTGTCCTCCCGCTTCCATTCCGAAACCGGCGAGCAGCCGGTGGCGGCCGTGACCCTGTCCGACAATGGTCAGGAGCACCACGTGGAGTCCGGCGGCAGCGGCCCGGTAGACGCGGCCTTCAAGGCCATCGAAAGCATCGTCCAGAGCGGCTCCGAACTGTTGCTCTATTCGGTCAACTCCATCACCACCGGCACCGATGCCCAGGGCGAGGTGACCGTCCGTCTGTCCAAGGGCGGACGGGTGGTGAACGGCCAGGGAGCCGACACCGACATCGTCGTGGCGTCCGCCAAGGCTTACATCAACGCCCTCAATCGTCTGGCATCCGGCCAGGAGCGCATCAATCCCCAGGGGGACGTGTAAGGCTCAGACTTTCTTCGTCGGCGCGGTTTTTTTGGCGAACCAGGCTGTGCTGGCGAAGAAGAGCAGGCTCAACAGGGTTTCCGCGAGCCCGAGCAGCCGCGACAGGCTCGTGGCGTCGCTGGTGGCGCGCAGCAAGCCTTCGCCGAAATACAGCAGAATCAGCAAGGACGCCCACTGGTAGGTGTAGCGCCGCCCCTTGAGGATGCCCATCAGGGGTAGCAGCAGGGGCACCACCTTGAGCACCAGCATGGAACCGCCAGGCCGCAAGGGAGCCAGCCACAGCTCCCAGGCCAGGCTGAGGGCGATCAAGGCGATCAGGCTGAGACTGCTGAGGAGGTTGAGGATGCGAAGCATGAAATGGCGGCGAGCGGTCGCCTAGAAATCGAACAAGGCCCGGATTATATGCATCTCCTTCTACTACCCTTGCGCGTGTTGAGACGCTTTCTCGACGAACGCTGCACCCAGACGGCGGCGGCACTGTCGTTCGCCACGCTGCTGGGTCTGGTGCCCATGATCGCCGTGGCCGTGGCCATCATGTCGCGTCTGCCCCTGGCCGATGCCCTGGGGGTGGCCGTGCAGAAATTCCTCCTCGCCAACTTCCTGCCGGAAAAGGCTGGCGGCATCATTGCCCGCTACGTCGGCTTGTTCGCCCAGAAGGCGGAACGGCTGACCTGGATCGGTGCCCTGGCTCTGGCGGCCACGGCACTGATGCAGATGCTCACCATCGAGCATGCCTTCAACCAGATCTGGCGGGTGAAGGAGAGCCGCCCCTTCCTGCGCCGGGTGGCCATGCACCTGCTGGCCCTGTTGCTGGGGCCGGTGGTGTTCGGCGTCAGCATCGCCCTGGTGACCTATCTGGCCACGGTTTCCCTCGGTTTGGTGGACGAATGGAAGGCGGCGACGGCCTGGGTGTTCCGCATTCTCTCCTTCCTGTTCTCCACCGGCTTGTTCACCCTGCTGTACTGGAAGGTGCCCAACCGGCCGGTGGAAAAACATCATGCTCTGGCGGGCGGCCTGGTGGCCGCCACGGGATTCGGTTTGATGCAATGGCTATTCGCCGGTTACATGTCCAGCATGCCCGGTTACCGCATCATGTACGGCGCCTTCGCCGCCATTCCGATCTTCCTGGCCTGGCTCTATCTGTCCTGGGGCGTGATCCTGGTGGGCGCCTTGATCAGCGCCGATTTCGGCACGGCGGGGCCGGCTGCCGGACGCCGCCGGCGCTGAGCCCAAAAACCGGGGTTGGGGCGGCCAAACGAGTTATTGCTGTACGGACTTGTTTCTTTGAGGCTTCGCCCCTATAATCGCCAGCTTTTTCCGATTTTAAGGGAACGACATGGTCGTCATTCGTCTCGCCCGTAGTGGCTCTAAGAAGCGCCCCTTCTTCAATCTGGTGGTTACCGATTCCCGCAACCGTCGCGACGGTCGTTTCGTGGAACGCGTCGGTTTCTACAATCCCAAGGCTGCCGAATCCGAGCAGGGCCTGGTGATCAACACCGAACGTCTGGCCTACTGGCAAGGCGTGGGTGCTCAGCTGTCCCCCACCGCCGCCCGTCTGGTCAAGCAGTCCGCCAAGAAGGCCGCCTGATTCCGATGGTGGTTCTGGGGCGACTGGTCGCCCCGTATGGGGTCAGGGGCTGGTTGCACCTGCACCCCTTCGGCGATGATCCAGACTCCTGGCGGAGCATGCACCGCTGGTGGCTGGCCAAGAGCGCCGATGGGTCCGAATGGACCGAGTTCGGCCTCGACAGCATCAAACCCCATGCTGACGGCTGGGTCGTCAAGCTCATGGGCATCGATGATCGCAATGGTGCCGAATCCCTTGCCGGCAGCTTTGTCGCCGCACCCAAGGAAGAATTGCCCAAGACCGCCGAAGGCGAGTACTACTGGGCCGATTTGATCGGCTTGCAGGTGGTGAACGAGTCGGCGGTTGTACTGGGCAAAGTGGCCTCCCTGATCGCCACCGGCGCCAACGACGTCCTGGTGGTGCGCGATGGCGAGGGCAAGACGGCGAAGGAACGCTTGCTGCCTTTTGTCGATGCGGTGGTCTTGCGCGTCGATCCGACGGCTGGCGTGATCCATGTCGCTTGGGGTGAGGACTGGTGATGCTGCGTTTCGACGTGGTCACCTTGTTTCCCGACATGTTTGCCGCCATTACCGCGTCGGGCATCACCCGACGCGCCTTGGAGCGGGGGCTTTGGGCCCTGCATTGCCATAACCCCCGGGATTGGGCGACGGACAATCACCGCACGGTGGATGACCGCCCCTACGGCGGCGGCCCCGGCATGGTGATGTTGCCCGGACCCCTCGAGCAGGCCATTAATGCCGCCAAGGCCGCAGGCGACAGCCAGCGCAAGGTCATCTACCTTTCCCCCCAGGGGGCTCCGCTGACCCACCGCCGGGTACTCGACCTGTCGGCGGCCCCCGGTGCGGTGCTCTTGTGCGGTCGCTACGAGGGCGTGGATGAGCGCTTGCTGCAACGATGCGTGGACGAAGAGCTTTCCCTGGGGGATTTCGTCCTCTCCGGTGGCGAGTTGCCCGCCATGGCCCTGATGGATGCCTGTGTGCGCCAATTGCCCGGCGCCCTCAACGACGGCGCCTCCGCGGTGGAGGACTCCTTCGCCGACGGCCTGCTCGATTGTCCCCACTACACGCGGCCGGAGGTTTATGAGGGCATGGCGGTGCCGGAAGTGCTGATGTCCGGCAACCACGAGCAAATCAGGCGCTGGCGCCTGAAACAGGCCCTGGGGCGTACCTGGTTGCGGCGCCCGGATCTGCTCCGGGACCGGCAATTGAGCCGTGAAGAACAACGCCTGCTTGAGGAATTTCGCCAAGAACAGGCAATAAAACAGTAACTTGTTGTAGAATACCGGGCTCGCAGTCGACCTGCGAGCCAAACCAAACCGCGTGCATCAGGATTCGTCCTGCTCTGCCGGAAGGCCAAAGGCCGTGATCACTAGGAGTTAGCAATGAGCTTGAACCTGATTCAACAGATCGAGAAAGAAGAAATCGAACGCCTGGGCAAGAATGTGCCCGACTTCGCCCCCGGCGATACCGTCATCGTCCAAGTGAAGGTGAAGGAAGGCAACCGCGAGCGTTTGCAGGCTTACGAAGGCGTCGTTATCGCCAAGCGTAACCGTGGTCTCAACTCCAACTTCATCGTCCGCAAGATTTCCGCCGGCGAAGGCGTGGAACGGACTTTCCAAACCTATTCCCCCCTGCTGGCTTCCATCGAAGTCAAGCGTCGCGGTGATGTGCGTCGCGCCAAGCTGTACTACCTGCGCAGCCGTTCCGGTAAGTCCGCCCGGATCAAGGAAAAGCTGGTCGCCAAGACCGCTTCCTGAAATCGAGGCGAAGGAAGGGACCTGTTCCCTTCCCCAAACAAAAAGGGCACCGCAAGGTGCCCTTTTTGTTTGGTCGGTTGCCTTGCTTAGACGGGCAGGCGCTTATCCCGTTCGATCAGGGCGTAAGCCGAGTGGTTGTGGATGGACTCGAAGTTCTCGGATTCCACGATGTAGGCGTCGATGCGAGGTTCGGCGTTCATCACGCCGGCCACGTCGCGCACCATGTCCTCGACGAACTTGGGATTGTCGTAGGCCTTCTCGGTGATGAACTTCTCGTCGGGGCGCTTGAGCAGGCCGTAGAGCTCGCAGGAGGCCTGGGCTTCCACCATCTGCACGATTTCCTCGATCCAGATCAGGCTGTTGGTCTGGGCGGTCACGGTGACGTGGGAGCGCTGGTTGTGGGCGCCGCGGTCGGAAATCTTCTTCGAGCAAGGGCACAGACTGGTGACGGGCACCACGATCTTGGTGGTTTGGCGGTAGCTGCCGTCGGCAAGGATTTCGCCGATGAAGGTGACCTCGTAGTCCATCAGGCTCTTGACGCCGGACACCGGGGCCGACTTGTTGATGAAGTAAGGGAAGGTCATCTCCACGTGGCCGGTCACGGCCTCAAGGCGCTTGACCATGTCCCGCAGCATGGACTCGAAATTCTCGACGGAAATCTCCCGGTCCTGGGTATTCAGGATTTCCACGAAGCGGGACATGTGGGTGCCCTTGAAGTTGTGGGGCAGGCCCACATACATGCGGAAATCGGCGATGGTGTGCTGCACGCCCTCGCTCTTGTCCAGCACCTTCACCGGATGGCGGATGCCCTTGATCCCCACCTTGTTGATGGGGAGCTGGCGGGAGTCTTCACTGTTTTGTACGTCGGGGATCAACATGGGGTCTCGGCTGTTCATGGCTGGGCTCTCTCTGGGGTGGGGAGGGTCTCGGCCCTCTGCATGGAAGGCATACTAACATACCCGACAAAAGAACTCAGTTATTGGCTGGGGTTATGGGGTGATTAGCTTTTGTACATAGGCGATGATGCCGCTGCTGTCCAGGCCGGCTTCGGCCAGCAGCAGGGCGGCATCGCCATGATCGATGAAATGGTCGGGCAGGCCCAGGCGATGGAGGGGAACGGTCACGCCCGCTTCTTCCAGGCAGCGGGCCACTTCGGCGCCGGCACCGCCGACGATGCTGTTTTCCTCCAGGGTCACCAGCACGTCGTGGCGCTGGGCCAGGTCGAGCACCAAATCCCGGTCCAGGGGTTTGACGAAGCGCATGTTGGCGACCGTGGCATCCACTGCCTCGCCGGCCTTGAGGGCGGGGCCGAGCAGGGAGCCGAAGGCCAGCAGGGCCACCTTGCGCCCCTCGCGCCGGATTTCGCCTTGGCCCAGGGGCAGGGTCTGCAAGTGGACGTCCAAAGCCGTGCCGGGGCCGCTGCCGCGGGGATAGCGGACCGCGCTGGGACCGTCGTGATGGAAGGCCGTGGTCAACATGCGGCGGCATTCGTTTTCGTCCGCCGGGGTCATGACCACCATGTTGGGGATGCAGCTCAGGTAGGAAAGATCGAAGGCGCCGTTGTGGGTGGCGCCGTCGGCCCCCACCAGGCCACCACGATCAATGGCGAAGACCACGGGCAGGTTTTGCAAGGCCACGTCATGGATCAGTTGATCGTAGGCCCGTTGCAGGAAGGTGGAATAGATCGCCACCACCGGTTTCATGCCCTCGCAGGCGAGGCCGGCTGCGAAGGTCACCGCATGCTGCTCGGCGATGCCCACGTCGTGATAGCGCTGCGGGTATTCCTCGGCGAAGCGCACCAGGCCAGAGCCTTCGCGCATGGCCGGGGTGATGCCGATCAGCCGTTCGTCCGCCTTGGCCATGTCGCACAGCCAGTCGCCGAAAACCTGGGTATAGGTCAGCTTGCCGCCGCCTTTGCCGCCGCCGCCGCTGATGCCGTTGCTGGCGTCGAACTTGGAGACGCCGTGGTATAGCACCGGGTCCTCTTCCGCCAGCTTGTAGCCCTGACCCTTGCGGGTGATGACGTGGAGGAACTGGGGCCCCTTGAGGGCCTTGAGGTTTTGCAGGGTGGGCAGCAGCGAGGCGAGGTCGTGGCCGTCGATGGGGCCCAGGTAGTTGAAGCCGAGTTCCTCGAACAGGGTACCGGGACCGATCATACCCTTGACGTGTTCCTCCACCCGGTTGGCGAACTCCAGCACCGAGGGCATGTTCTTCAAAACCCGCTCGCCGGCGCGACGGGCCGCGTTGAAGGTGCGGCCGGAGAGCAGGCGGGCCAGATATTTGTTCAACGCGCCGACCGGGGGCGAGATGGACATGTCGTTGTCGTTGAGGATCACCAACAGGTTGGCATCCTCGACGCCGGCATTGTTGAGGGCCTCAAAGGCCTGGCCGGCGGACATGGCACCGTCGCCGATGATGGCCACCACGCGCCGCTCCTCGCCTTTGTTGCGGGCGGCAACGGCCATGCCCAGGGCGGCGGAGATGGAGGTGGAGGAATGGCCGACGCCGAAGGTGTCGTAGGGGCTTTCGCAGCGACGGGGGAAGCCGGACACGCCGTCCTTCATGCGTAGCCGGGCCATGCCCTCGCGGCGGCCGGTCAGGATCTTGTGGGCATAGGTCTGGTGGCCCACGTCCCAGACCAGGCGGTCTTCCGGGGTATTGAAGACGTAGTGCAGGGCGATGGTCAGCTCCACCGTGCCCAGGTTGGACGACAAGTGGCCGCCGGTCTTGGCGACGGACTGCAACAGGAATTCGCGCAACTCCGCGGCCAGGGCGGGAAGCTGGCTAGGCGCCAGGGCGCGCAGTTCGGCGGGACTGTTGATGGTTTCCAGCAAGGGTAGGGCGGTATCGGACATCAGAAGCTTCGTTCTACGATGTAGTCGGTCAATTCGCTCAGGCGGCGGGCGGCGGGGCCGAAGGGGGCGAGGGCATCCAGGGCTTCCTGGCGCAGTTCGGCGGCCTTTTCCTTGGCGGCGGCGAGGCCGAGCAGGTTGACGTAGGTGGATTTGTGCTGGGCGGCGTCCTTGCCGGCGGTCTTGCCCAGGGTGGCGGTGCTGGCTTCCACGTCGAGGATGTCGTCCACCACCTGGAACAGCAGGCCGATGCGATTGGCGAAGTGGGACAGGCCCTTCAGCGCGATGGGGTCGGCACCGCCACAGTGGGCACCCAGCAGCACGGCGGCACGGATCAGGGCGCCGGTCTTGTGCAGGTGCATGAATTCCAGTTCTTCCAGGGCGATGTTCTGTCCGGTGGCTGCCAGGTCGATGGCCTGGCCGCCGGCCATGCCCCGGGAGCCGCTGGCCTGGGCCAGTAAATGGATCATGTCCACCTTGCGCTCGGCCGCCACGGGCGTCTCGGCCAGGATTTGGAAGGCCTGGGATTGCAGCGCGTCGCCCACGAGCAGGGCGGTGGCTTCGTCGAATTCCACGTGGCAGGTGGGTTTGCCCCGGCGCAGGGTGTCGTCGTCCATGCAGGGCAGGTCGTCATGGACCAGGGAATAGGCGTGGATCATTTCCACCGCGCAGGCGGGAAAGTCCAGGGTGTCCTCCGCCACGGCAAACACCTGCCCGGCCGCTTGACAGAGCAGGGGGCGGACCCGCTTGCCGCCGCCCAGGGTGGCATAGGCCATGGCGTCGTGGAGCCGGCCAGGGGCGATGGTCTTGGCCGGCAGATGGGCGGCCAGGGCGGTTTCGGTGCGCTGCTGGATGTGCGTCATCCAGTCGGCAAAGTTCAGGGCAGCGGCCATGGTCAGTCTTCGTCGCCGGCCAGGGGCGGCAGATCGGCGGCCCGCAACTGGCCGTTTTCCAGGGTTTGAATGGTTTGCTCGGCGGCGGTCAGCTTGTCCTGACAGAACTTGAGCAGGGTGACGCCCCGTTGATAGGCGGCCAGGGAGGATTCCAGGGGCATTTCCCCTTCCTCCATGGTCTGTACGATGCGTTCCAGTTCGCCCAGGGCGTTTTCGAAGTTGTCGGGCGGTGCGGAGGGGGAGGCGGGGGCCTGTTTTGCCATGGCCGGGAGACGGGGGGTGAAAAGGCCGTAAAAATAGCCGAATTCGGCCAAATTGGCTATACTCGCCGGCCCCTTTCAGAGGGGAAATCCTCGTAATTTTCCGGTTTCCGGGTCGTTTTCTTGGAGGTTGGGAATCCCTATGTCCGACATCGCAAGCAAGGGGCAACTCGTTCGCCCCGTTTCTCAGTTCCCCGTCGAGTGGTATTTCGACGAAAAACTCTTTGAACTGGAGAAAAAGCTCATCTTCGATGCCGGTCCCGGGTACGTTGGCCATGAACTCATGGTGCCCAACGTCCATGATTACCGCTCCACCGAATGGAAGGACCACGGCAATCTGATCGTGCGTCAGCCCGACGGCTTTTACGAGATGTCCAACGTCTGCCGCCACCGCCAGGCCATCATGTTGCAGGGCAGCGGCAACGCCAAGAACATCGTCTGCCCGATCCACCGTTGGACCTACGATAGCGAAGGTGCCCTGATCGGTGCGCCCCATTTTCCGGCCAATCCCTGCCTGAACCTGAACAAGCAAAAGCTCCAGAACTGGAACGGCCTGCTGTTCAAGGGTCCCCGTGACGTGAACGCCGATCTGGCGGGCATGAAGGTCGGCGATCAGTTCGACTTCTCCGGCTACAAGCTGGACAAGGTGGAACTGCACGAGTGCAACTACAACTGGAAGACCTTCATCGAGGTCTATCTGGAGGACTACCACGTTGCGCCTTACCACCCCGGTCTGGGCAGTTTCGTCACCTGCGACGATCTGACCTGGCAGTTCGCCGACTGGTATTCCGTGCAGCGGGTGGGCGTGACCAATCTGGCCAAGCCTGGCTCCGCCACCTACGCCAAGTGGAACAAGGCGGTGCTGGAGCGCTACAACGGCCAGCTGCCAGAGCACGGCGCCCTGTGGCTGACCTACTACCCGAACATCATGGTGGAGTGGTATCCCCACGTGCTGGTGGTGTCCACCCTGATTCCCCAGGACGTGAACAAGACCCTCAACGTGGTGGAGTTCTATTACCCCGAAGAGATCGTCGATTTCGAGCGCGAGTTCATCGAGGCGGAGCAAGCCGCCTACATGGAAACCGCCATCGAGGACGACGACATCGGCGAGCGCATGGATCGGGGCCGTTACGCCCTGATGCAGCAGGGGCGCAGCGAAGTGGGCCCCTACCAGTCGCCCATGGAGGACGGTATGCAGCACTTCCACGAGTTCTACCGGCGCGTCATGGCCGATCACCTCGGCGGGCGCTGAGACGATTGGCTTTGTCCGCTCATTTCGGGATGTCCTGCGGGGGGCACTGCGGTGCCCCTTTTCTTTGGGGCGCGGCGTGATGGCCATTCTCTGGATGCTGTTGGCCAGCCTGGGGTTCGCCTGCATGGGCGTCTGCATCAAGCTGGCCTCTCCCGACCTGAGCGCGGCGGAGGCCGTGTTCTACCGGGGTGGCATCGCCTGGCTGCTGGCCCAGTTATACGTGCTGATGCGGGGCCACCCGATCCACACCCCCCATCTCAAGGCCCACCTGTTGCGGGCGGTGGTGGGCTGCGGCGGCATGGCCACCTATTTTTCCGCCATCGCCATGATTCCCTTGGCCACGGCGGCGACCCTGGCCTACACCTCGCCCCTGTTCATGGCCCTGATCCTCTGGCTCTGGTATCGGGAGCCGGTGCGCTGGCGTTCCAGTTTGCTGCTGCTGTTGGGCTTCGCCGGGGTGATCCTGTTGCTGCAACCCACCTTGCAGCGCGACCAGTGGTTCGGTGCCCTGGTGGGCCTGGCGGCTGGCGTTTTCGCCGCCCTGGCGGTGCTCAATGTGCGGCGCCTGGGGCAACTGGGCGAGCCCGAGTGGCGCACCGTCTATTATTTTTCCGCCTGCTCGGCCGTGGTGGGATTGGCCTGGACCCTGGCCCAGGGCGGCTTCCATCCCCTGGAAGGGCGTCTGCTGTGGCTCGCCCTGGGCATGGGCGGCTTCGGTTACGTCGGGCAGATGGGCCTGACCATCGCCTTCAAGCGCGGCAAGCCCTTGACCGTGGCCAACCTGTCCTATTCCACCGTGGTCTTCGCCAGTCTGTTCGGTGTGCTGCTCTGGCAGGAGGTGCTGCCCCTGGTGGCCTGGCTGGGCATCGCCTTGATTTTGTTGAGCGGCATGCTGATGACCGCCATTTCCCGCGCGACGCCGGCCCCCGTGGAACCCGATTAGGCTATATTCGCCGCCATTACGCAAAGGACGCATCCATGATCGCCATCGACCACAAAGACCATCTCGTCACCCTCGCCGTGCTGGGGGAGTTCACCCTGGCGGACTTCAAGGAGTTTGAAGAACTGGCTTGTTTCAAGATCAAGTTCGAAGGCCCGGTGAACCTGTTTTTCGACCTGCGGCAAATGGCCGGTTTCACCGTGGACATGGCCTGGGAGGAGATCAAGTTCTCCCGCCAGCATGCTGGCGATTTCAAGCGTATCGCCGTGCTGACCGACAGCCAGTGGGTCACCTGGAGTGCTTGGCTGTCGCAGATTTTCGTCACCGCCGACGTGCGGGTGTTCGATAACGAGCAGGAAGCCCAGGCCTGGGTTGCTGCCTGAGTCCTTCGTGAATGCCGGGCCGTCTTTCGTTTGAGGGACGGCTCGAGCGCTGGAAATTCCCCATCGAAGTCGTCACCACGCTGGCGGTGGTCCTGTGTCCTTACGCTCGAATGCTGCTGGATTCCCACCTGCGCGGGAATCGCCAGGTTTTGATCGGCGCCGCTTAGGGATCGGCACCGTTTAGGTGGCGCGACGACTCTAGCGCGACTGCAAGTGGGCCAGGGCCCAGGCCACGTGTTCACGCACCAGGGGCGAGGGATGGTCGCTCCTGCCGCGTAAGGCTTGCAGGGCCTCGGTCGTGGCCGGACCATTGCCCAGCCCCACCGCCAGATTGCGCAGCCAACGTTCGTGGCCGATGCGGCGAATGGCGGACCCTTCCAGACGGCGATTGAATTCCTCTTCTTCCCAGGCGAACAGGGCCACCAGACTAGCCTGGTCGAGGCCGTTGCGCACGGCGAAGTCCTCCTCCCGGCTCAGGGGCGCGAAGCGGTTCCAGGGACAACACAATTGACAGTCGTCGCAGCCGTAGACCCGGTTGCCGATCAGGGGGCGCAGGGGCTCGGGGATGCTGCCCTTGAGTTCGATGGTCAGATAGGAAATGCAGCGTCGTGCATCCACCTGATAGGGGGCGACGATGGCTCCGGTCGGGCAGGACTGGAGGCAGGCGCTG
This sequence comes from Denitratisoma sp. agr-D3, assembly GCF_054658675.1. Taxonomy (NCBI): domain Bacteria; kingdom Pseudomonadati; phylum Pseudomonadota; class Betaproteobacteria; order Nitrosomonadales; family Sterolibacteriaceae; genus Denitratisoma; species Denitratisoma sp. agr-D3. Next base: position 817,898 of record NZ_BAAGIA010000001.1, read on the forward strand.
CAACTGCCGCAATGGTCGCTGACGGGGGCATCGGCAGGCAACGGCAGGTCGGTATAGATCTCGCCGAGAAAAAAATAGGAACCGGCTTCCCGGGTCAGCAACAGGGTGTGCTTGCCGCGCCAGCCGATGCCGGACTGGGCGGCCAGGGCCACTTCCATCACCGGTGCCGAGTCGGTGAAGGCACGGTAGCCCAAAGGCCCGGTTTCGCCGGCGATGCGCTCCGCCAGCTTTTGTAGGCGGTTGCGCAGCACCTTGTGGTAATCGCGGCCCAGGGCATAGCGGCTGACATGGGCCTTGCTGGCATCGCTCAGCACGCTGGTGGAATCCGTGGCCTGGGGGCGGTAGTTGAGGCGGGCGGTGATCACGCTGCGGGTGCCGGGCACCAGTTCGGCAGGGCGGCTGCGTTTGCTGCCGTGGCTCGCCATATAATCCATTTCCCCGTGAAAGCCGGCGGCCAGCCAGTGTTTCAGACCTTGTTCCGCGTCGCCCAGATCCGTGCCGGAAATCCCGATGGCATCGAAGCCGAGGGCCAGGCCCCATTCCTTGATCCGCTCCGCCAGTGAGTTCCAGTCGCCATGCATGCTGCCGATGATAACGCCCTGACCGTCGATCTGCCCGACGAGACCGCCACCCTGGCCCTGGGCGCGGCCCTGGCTCAAGCTTTGCGCCACGGGGACGTTGTCACCCTGGAAGGCGACCTGGGGGCGGGCAAAACCACCCTGGTGCGGGGGCTGTTGCAGGCCCTGGGTTACCGGGGCCGGGTGAAAAGCCCCACCTATTCCCTGGTTGAACCTCATGCGGTTTCTGGATTAAACTTGTATCACTTTGATTTCTATAGGCTGAATCAGCCAGAGGAATACCTTGAAGCCGGTCTGGACGAATACTTTGCAGGGCAGGGCATCTGTCTGGTCGAATGGCCCGACAAGGCCGGGCCTTATCTGCCGCCAGCGGACCTCGGCGTGGTCCTGGTGGTCCATGGCGAAGGCCGTCGGGCGCGGCTGGTCGCTGGAAACGAGCGGGGTGCGACATGTCTAAGCGTCCTCCAAGCAGCGTTGACGAAATCGGCTTCACGCGCCGCGACATCCTCCGTTTTGCCGCCGCCAGCCTGACCCTGGCGGTGACGCCGGTCGGCTTTGCCGCCAGTGTCAGCAGCATCCTCGGCGTGCGGGTCTGGCCGGCGCGGGACTACACCCGCGTCACCCTGGAATACAACCAGCCCATCAAATACACCCAGTTGTTGGTGAAGGACCCGGACCGCCTGGTGGTGGACCTGGAGGGCGTCGAGTTCAACTCCGTGCTGCAAAGCCTGCCGGGCAAAATTTCCGGCACCGATCCCTACATCAAATTGATCCGCGCCGGCCGTAACAAGCCGGGCGTGGTGCGCTTGGTCATTGAATTGAAGGGGGAAATCAAGCCCCAGGTGTTCACCTTGGCCCCGGTGGGGGAATACGGCCACCGTCTGGTGTTGGACCTATATCCCGCCCAGCCGGTGGACCCCTTGATGGCCTTCCTGGAAAAGGCTGGCGACGGTTCCCTCAAGGCGGAAAGCCAGTTGAATTTTGCCGACGCTCCCGCTGAGCCGCCGAAGGACAAGGCCAAGGAAAAAAGCCTCGACCGCGCCGACCGGGGCGAGAAGCTGCCGGACGTTTCGCGCTTGGTCACGGTGGTGCTGGACCCCGGCCATGGCGGCGAAGATCCCGGTGCCGTGGGCCAGGGCGGCAACTACGAAAAGAACGTGGTGTTGTCCATCGCCCGCCGGCTCAAGGCCAAGATCGACGCCGAGAACAATATGCGCTCCACCCTGACCCGGGACGGCGACTTTTTCATTCCCCTGCACCAACGGGTGCAAAAGGCACGCCGGGTCCAGGCCGACCTGTTCGTCTCGGTCCATGCCGATGCCTTCCTCAAGCCTACGGCCCGGGGTTCCAGCGTTTTCGTCCTGTCGGAAAACGGCGCCTCCTCGGCGGCGGCGCGCTGGATGGCGAAAAAGGAAAACGACGCCGACTTGATCGGCGGCGTGAACCTGGCGGTGAAGGATCCCTTCCTGGCCAAGACCCTGCTTGACCTGTCCCAGACCGCCACCCTCAACGACAGCCTGAAGCTGGGCAAGTCGGTGCTGGGCGAGTTGGGGCGCATCAATACCCTGCACAAGGGCGAGGTGGAGCAGGCCGGTTTCGCCGTGCTCAAGGCGCCAGACATTCCTTCCATCCTGGTGGAGACGGCCTTCATCTCCAATCCCGAGGAAGAAGCCCGTTTGACCGACGAGGATTATCAGGACCGCATCGCCGAAGCCGTGCTGCGGGGCATCAAGCGTTATTTCGCCAAGAATCCGCCTCTCGCCAAGTCCAAGTTGGCCCGCCTGGATTGATATAATCCGGCCCTTTCCCAACGGTCGTCCCACGCTGCCCGAACCGGGCAAGGTCTTGTCTTTCATGCGGGTTTTTCTCGGAGTTCCAGGGCAGGCGGTTTCCCCCACGGCGCTCACCATCGGCAACTTCGATGGCGTGCACCTGGGGCATCAGGCCATGCTGCGCCAATTGCGCGCCCGGGCCGACGCCCTGGGCGTGCCGGCCGCCGTGCTTACCTTCGAGCCCCATCCGCGCGAAGTGTTCGCTCCCGAGCTGGCCCCGGCGCGGTTGACCAGCCTGCGGGAGAAGCTTGCCCTGCTGGAATCCTGCGGCGTGGACCAGGTGTATTTGTTCCGCTTCAACCGCCAACAGGCGGCAATGACGGCGGAAGATTTCATCGAGGACGTGCTGTGGCAGCGCTTGGCGGTCAGGCACGTGATCATCGGTGACGACTTCCGCTTCGGCCGGGAACGGCGCGGCGATCTGGTCATGCTTCAGGCCTACGGCCGCCAGTACGGTTTCAGTGCCGAGGCCTTGAGCACGGTGGAGTGCGAAGGTCTGCGGGTGTCCAGTTCGGCGGTACGCGAGGCCCTGGCCGAGAGCGATCTGGCCAAGGCCGCGCTGTTGCTCGGTCGTCCCTACGCCATCGCCGGACGGGTGGTTCATGGCGACAAGATCGGCCGCACCCTCGGCTATCCCACCGCCAATGTGCAACTCAAGCGCAAGCGGGTGCCCATGAAGGGCGTCTATGCGGTCACCGTGTCCGGCCTGGACAAGCGGCAACTGGCCGGCGCCGCCAGCATCGGCGTGCGGCCCACGGTGGCCCAGGGATTGAAGCCCGTGCTGGAGGTGCATTTGCTGGATTTCGCCCAGGACATCTACGGCGCCCACGTCACGGTGCATTTCCAACACCGGCTGCGGGACGAAGTGAAATTCGATTCTTTCGACGCACTCAAGCACCAGATCGGGCTCGATGTGCAGGCAACCCAGGATTACTTTGCAGGTAGGCAAAATGGCTGATTACCGTTCCACCCTCAACATGCCCGACACGCCTTTTCCCATGCGCGGCGACCTCGCCAAGCGGGAACCGGGCTGGATCAAGCAATGGCAGGAGAAGAAGCTCTACCAGAAGATCCGCAAGGCATCCGCCGGCCGGCCCAAGTTCATCCTCCACGACGGCCCGCCCTACGCCAACGGTAGCCTGCATCTGGGCCACGCCCTGAACAAGGTGCTCAAAGACATCATCGTCCGTTCCAAGACCCTGGCCGGTTTTGACGCACCCTACGTGCCGGGCTGGGACTGTCACGGCCTGCCGATCGAACACAAGGTGGAAGTGACCCACGGCAAGAACCTGCCCGCCGATAAGGTGCGCGAACTGTGTCGTAGCTACGCCGCCGAACAGGTGGAAATCCAGAAGGCCGGCTTCATTCGCCTGGGCGTGCTGGGGGATTGGGACAATCCCTACCTGACCATGAACTTCGCCAACGAGGCAGGCGAAATTCGCGCTCTGGCCGAGATGGTGAAGGGCGGTTACGTGTTCAAGGGCCTCAAGCCCGTGAATTGGTGTTTCGACTGCGGCTCCGCCCTGGCCGAGGCCGAGGTGGAGTACGAGGACAAAAAGTCCGACGCCATCGACGTGGCTTTCCGTATCGCTGCGGATAACGAAGCCAAGCTGGCGGCGGCTTTCGGCTTGTCTGCCCTGCCCAAGGTGGCCCACGTGGTGATCTGGACCACCACCCCCTGGACTATTCCCGCCAACCAGGCCCTGAACATCCATCCCGAGTTCGAGTACGCCCTGGTGGATGCGGGCGACAAGCTCCTGATTCTGGCAGCGGAACTGGTGGAAGGCTGCCTCAAGCGCTACGGTCTGGAAGGCACCATCCTTGCCAAGACTCAGGGTGAAAAGCTGGCCGGTTTGGAGTTCCAGCATCCCTTCTACGACCGCCGTTCCCCCGTGTACATGGCCGAGTACGTGGGCGTGGATGCCGGTACCGGCATCGTGCACTGCGCCCCTGCCTACGGTGCGGACGACTTCGTGATCTGGCGCGCCAATGGCCGCAGCTTCGACGACATCCTTAATCCGGTGCAAGGCAACGGCGTGTATGTACCCAGCCTGGAGTTCTTTGGCGGCCAGTTCATCTGGAAGGCCAACCCGAACATCGTCGCCAAGTTGCAGGAAGTCGGTTCGCTGCTCAAGCACGAAACCATCAGCCACAGCTACATGCACTGCTGGCGCCACAAGACGCCCATCATCTATCGCGCCACGGCTCAGTGGTTCGTGGGTATGGATGTGAAGGCCAAGGACGGCGCCACCCTGCGCGAACACGCGCTGGATGCCATTGAGCAAACCGCCTTCTATCCCGCCTGGGGCAAGCCGCGCCTGCACGCCATGATCGCCGGCCGTCCCGACTGGTGTATTTCCCGTCAGCGCAACTGGGGCGTGCCGATTCCCTTCTTCCTGCACAAGGAAACCGGCGAGTTGCATCCCCGCACGGTGGAATTGATGGAAGAAGTGGCGAAGCGCGTGGAGCAGGCCGGCATCGAAGCCTGGTTCAAGCTGGACGCTGCCGAATTGCTCTGCGATGAAGCGGCCCAGTACGACAAGATCAGCGACACCCTGGACGTGTGGTTCGATTCCGGCACCACCCATTGGCACGTGCTGCGGGGTTCCCATAACGACGGTCACGCTACGGGCCCGCGGGCCGACCTATATCTGGAAGGCTCCGACCAGCATCGCGGCTGGTTCCATTCCTCCCTGCTCACGGGGGCAGCCATTGACGGCCACGCTCCCTACAAGGCCCTGCTGACCCATGGCTTCACCGTGGATGAAACCGGCCGCAAGATGAGCAAGTCCCTCGGCAACACCATCCTGCCCGAGGAGATCAGCGAGAAGCAGGGCGCCGAAATTTTGCGCCTGTGGGTGGCCAACACCGACTACTCCGGCGAATTGGCCTTGTCCAAGCAGATTCTGGATCGCGTGGTGGAGGTTTATCGTCGCCTGCGCAACACCTTGCGCTTCCTGCTTTCCAATACGGTGGACTTCGATGTCGCCAAGGATGCGCTGCCCGTCGACCAGCTGCTCGACATCGATCGCTACGCCCTGGCCCTGACGCGCCAATTGGCGGCCCAGTGCGAGGCCGACTACGACAAATACGAATTCCATCGCGTCGTCCAGGCCCTGCAACTGTTCTGTTCCGAAGACCTGGGCGGTTTCTATCTGGACATCCTCAAGGACCGGCTCTACACCAGCGCGGTGGACTCCCCGGCGCGCCGCTCGGCACAGACCGCCCTGTGGCACATCACCCAGACCGTGGTCAAGCTGATGGCGCCGATCCTGGCCTTCACCGCCGAGGAAATCTGGAGCGTGATCGGCGCCGACAACGAAGACAGCGTTATGCTGCACACGTGGCACCGCCTGCCCGAACTGGGCGAGGAGGAGGCCTTGCTGGAGCGTTGGCGGCATATCCGCGAGGTGCGGGCCGAAGTGAGCAAGGGGCTGGAAAACCTGCGTACCGAGGGCAAGATCGGTTCCTCGCTCCAGGCCGAGGTGGAAATCCGCGCCAGTGGCGCCCGCTTCGACGCCCTGTCCAGCCTTGAGGACGATCTTCGCTTTGTCCTCATCTGCTCCAAGACCCTATTGGTCAAGGCGGCCGATACCGCCGCCGAGGCCATTGTTGCCCTGCCCAGCAGCCACGCCAAATGCGGTCGTTGCTGGCATTGGCGCAGCGACGTCGGGGCGGATGCCGACCATCCCGAACTGTGCGGCCGTTGCGTGAGCAATCTCCATGGCGCTGGCGAGGTCCGCCGCCATGCTTGAACTGCGCAAGGTATTGCCCTGGTACGCTCTGGCGGCCCTGGTGGTGGTGCTCGACCAATGGAGCAAGGCGGCCATCATGGGCGCCTTGCAACTCGGCGAAGGGCATCCGCTCACCGGTTTCTTCAATCTGGTGTTCGTCCTTAATCGGGGCGCCGCTTTCAGCTTCCTGGCCGATGCCGGCGGCTGGCAAACGGGCTTTTTCACCCTGCTGGCCCTGGCCGTGTCCGGCTACATCGGCCAATTGCTGCCGCGCCATCACGCCAACAAGCCCCTGTGCACGGCCCTGGCCCTGGTGATGGGCGGCGCCATCGGTAACGTGATCGACCGGTTGAGCTACGGTGCGGTGGTGGATTTTCTCGATTTCCATGTGGCCGGTTGGCATTGGCCGGCGTTCAACGTGGCCGACTCCGCCATCTGCGTCGGCGTGGTACTGATCCTGTGGCTTCAACTGAAGGAAAACCGCAAATGACCGAAATCATCAAACCCGACAGCTTCGTGACCCTCCACTACCGCCTGGCGGCGGCCGATGGCCTGGAGTTGATGAATACCTTCAAGGAGCGTCCGGCCACCTTGCAAATGGGCAGCGGCCAATTGGCGCCGACCCTGGAACAGTGCGTCATGGGCATGGCCGAGGGCGAGCGCAAGACCTTCCAGTTGGAGCCGGGCCAAGCGTTCGGCGCCCGCAGCGACGACCTGGTGCAACGCATCGGTCGCCAGCAGATTTCCGACAATTTCGTGGTGGAAGCCGGGGCGCAGGTGGACTTCATGTCGGAGCAGGGGGAGAAGTTCTCCGGTTTCGTTCGCAGCTTCGACGACGACACGGTCCTGATGGATTTCAACCATCCCCTGGCGGGCAAGCACCTGGAATTCGAAGTCCAGGTGATCGGTGTGCTGTGATGGAAATCCTGCTCGCCAACCCCCGCGGTTTCTGTGCCGGCGTCGAGCGGGCAATCACCATTGTCGAACGGGCGCTGGAAAAGTTCGGTGCGCCCATCTATGTGCGCCACGAGGTGGTGCACAACCGCTACGTGGTGGACGACCTGAAACGCAAGGGCGCCATCTTCATCGAAAACCTGGACGAAGTACCTGCTGGCGCCACCCTGATCTTCAGCGCCCACGGTGTGCCCAAGTCGGTCCGCGACGAGGCGGCCAGTCGCGGTTTTCGGTTGTTCGACGCCACCTGCCCATTGGTGACCAAGGTGCACATCGAGGTCTCCCGCATGCGGGAACAGGGGCGCGAAATCGTCATGATCGGCCACAAGGGGCATCCCGAAGTGGAGGGTACGATGGGCCAGGCCCAGGGCGGCATGTACCTGGTGGAAACGGCGGAGGACGTGGCGGGCTTGGTGGTGAGCGATCCCGAACAGCTGGCCTACGTCACCCAGACCACCCTGTCCATGGACGACGCCGCCGTCATCGTCGCCGCCCTCAAGCAGCGCTTCCCCGCCATCGTCGGACCGAAGAAGGACGACATCTGCTACGCCACCCAGAATCGCCAGGACGCGGTCAAGGAATTGGCCGGCCAAGTGAACGTGGTGATCGTCGTCGGTTCCCGCAACAGTTCCAACTCCAATCGCTTGCGTGAAGTGGCGGCCAATTTGGGGGTGTCTGCCTATCTGGTGGACGACGCGGCGGCCATTGATCCGCTGTGGCTCGAAGGTCGGCAAAAGGTCGGCGTCACGGCCGGCGCATCGGCGCCGGAGGTGCTGGTGGCGGATGTCATCGCCCGTCTCCAGGCCCTCGGCCACGCGGCCGTAGTGCAACTGCCCGGCAAGGAGGAAAACGTCCAGTTCCCCCTGCCCAAGGATCTGGTGGCCTGATCTCCTCAGGGCTGGGGTGCATTCCCCGGCCGCAGATTCAGCCGGGGCGGTTGTCCTGGCTCGAAGCTGACCTCCGCCTGTAACTGCCCCTTGACCGGCATGCCGGCGATCAAGCCCGGTGCGTAGGTTTCCCCGGTGAAAGCGCGGATCACGGCGTCGTCAAAGACCCCGGGCGGTTCGGCGGACTCGATCCGGTAGCGATCCACTTTCCCCTCCTCATTCACCAGCAACAGAAGGGTGACGCTACCTGCCGTGTTCTGGGCAGCCGCCGGATAGTCCGGCCAGATCGGCCGGAGCGGCGTGACGTGGCGATGAAGGTAACGGGCTGGGTAGTACCAGGGGCCCGCGATCAAGCCGCTGACGGTGGCGAGATGGGTCGTGGCCGCCGTTGTCGGGTTGTCCTGTGTAGACCGCGCCGTGGATTCGATTGTCTTGTCAGGCTGCGGCGTAATCGATGTCGCCCGTTCATCGGCAATGGCCGTCTCGCGGGGGAGGTCCACCCGTAGGGGCTTGTCAGGCAGGTACCCAGCGGGCTCGTTTTTCCATGGTTGGCCAGGGGGCAGGTTGAAGAGGACACCATGGACGATCAGGGACAAGGAAACGGCGACGGATAAACGGCCCAGCCGCTTGTCCGTCGTCGTGGCAGCATCCAGTCTAACGATGCCAGGCGCGGGGATTGCCGACTTTATTGCACCACCTCCCGCCAACTGACCCGCTTGCCAGTGGGGGCGGGAGTGCTGAAGGGAGCGTCGAAGGTAATCTGTTCACCTGTTGATAAGGTAATGATGACGACGGTTTTCCCGCTGGGCAGACGTACAACATTAATCCCAACTATGATGGCTTCGACACCACTTGCGCCGGTTAACTTTTGTCCAATGGTGAAGTTGTTACTGCTCACGACAGAGCAGCCCGTACGATAGTCGAAGAAGTTCAAATAGCTGTAGCCACCGATGTTGCAGGCATTGCTAATCGGTACGTTTGTCGGCACCAGTAAGGTACCTAGCTGAAGCTTCATGTCGATATTGGCACGCTCTCCGCTATCTGGAAGATCTAAATACCAGCCGTCACCAGCGCTGCAAGTGCCAGACGTGGAACCCATCAGGCGAGAAACACTGGTACCGCTACCTTGATTTGTGATTGTGCGGGAGCCCAGCAGGCTGCGGATATTGCTGAGTGCCGTGGAGGTCATGGGGTCTTTGAATGCCCAGATGGATTGTCTCTGGGTGTTGGCGATGTCAGTGGTGCCCAGGTAACGCCCGGTTGCAACATAGATGAAGGGGGACCCTTCGATTTCTGCCAATTCAGGCTTGATGGTGATCGGCTGAGCAACGCCGTTGGCGTCGACTACCTGGGCCAGCAGCGTTGCTTCCCGACCGATAGGATTAATGGAGTTGTTTACATCAAAACGCCAAATGTTGCCCTTAAGGTCTACCCCATAAATTCGGGTTACTGTGTTGTCCACCGAAGCGTTGTTGATCCAGGCATTGATATGGTTGAGGCCACTGGGGTCGCTGCTGCTGCCGACGCCGGTGCCGATGCGGTACAGCACCTGGCCGGTGATGGCGTTGAGGACGTAGAGGTAGCCGACACCGTTGTCGTTGTTGTAGCCCGAGGTGACGAAGACCGCCCAAGTGCCATCCGCCAGCTTGCCGATGATGGGATTGTTGTAGGTGTAGCCGATATGACAGTCGGTATAGGCAGTGCTGGTGGGGGCCTTGGTGGTGGCATCCACCGTCAGGCAGGTGGCGCTGTTCTTGAATTCCCACAAGGCCTTGGGGTTGGCCGGATCGGTGATGTCCAGGGCGTAGTAACCTTTGCCGCCCTTGTTGAGTCCGCCCACCAGCACGGTTTTCCAGCAATTCTCCGGTGCCGTGGGAGAAGCTAGGGCGCAGTCCGCCGAGGCCGTCTTGTCGAACACGTCCGCGGCGGTAGGGGTGCCATCAACATAGAACTGGTGCTGGGTGGCGTAATTCTCGTCAGCCAGTTTGTACAGGTTGGGTAGCACCATGGTGGGGATGAATGCCCAGGCCTCTTTGCCGCCTTCGGTGTCGGTGACGGAGGAGCCTGCTTTGAATGCGTGGAGCATGCCGTCATTGGCAGCAACATAAACCATTGCTGTGCGGTTGGATAGGCTACTGCGGAAAGCGATGTAGCCGTTGTCTGTGTATTCGGCATATGGTGCGCGAACAAAAATTGGCTGGGCACTGATGATGTCGCCAAGTACATGGTTGCGGGTCCGATACAACTTGTTGATATTGGTATTGGTCGCAGGCGGGCCGGAGTCGAAGCCTTCCTTGCCCCGCTGGCCGCGCAGGAAGTTAAGCAGGTTGGCGCCGGCGGCGGCAGAGCGCTGGTTGACGGTACTGCCGCTGCCATCCCCCAGATTCGGGTACTGGCTCAACAAGCTGATTTCATTGATGGAGGCCCCCGTCGTGTCGCTGCCGCTACTGTCGAAGTGAGCCTGCTCGGTAGCGCTGAGGGTGGTCACTGCCGAACCGGTGGCATTGCCGCTGCCATCGCAGACATAGGTATTCCACTTGAAGTCCACCAGGTTGTTGGTGGCGCCGCTGCGGAAAAGCTTGATATTGCGGTTGTCGCAGGCGTTGCCAACCATGGCGTCCAGTTTTGTCTGCGCGGACCAGATGGGTGTGCCGCTGATGGCACCGGACGTCAGGTTGATTTCCCGTGCCTCCAATTCGCCGGTCCATTGTAGGGTCACGTATTTGGCAGTGTAGGCAAAGTTGTCGCCGGCCACCGGTTCCAGATTGGAGGTGGCCGCCGCTGCCGCTGATGCCACGCGGGCACTGATGCCGGACAAGGCGTTGGTCAGGCTGTTGATCACCGTATCCGGATCCCGGGCACTGAAGTACTGGCCGCGTCCGTCGACGGCGGCATGCCAGAGGTCATCCAGGGCCGTTGGGTCGTCGGCCGTTGGTGCAGGCCAGTTGGTGGAGCCTTTGCGGATGTTGTCGAATGTGCCGCTGGTGTCCGTTTTGTAGGTGGCTGAGTAATTCAGCGTGCCGGATAAACCTAGCCCCATGGTGAAAGTGGTCATGTGCTGCCAGTTGGCCTTGTCATCTTCACCGCCCGTGCCTGTGGAGGGGACATTGTTGTCGCAGACGCTGAGGCTGCCGCCTAGGGCCCCGGTGCAGTTGCTCAGACTACTGCTGCGCAGGTCAGTCTTGTAGTAGTACTGCGCCACGTCAGACAGGGTATTGCTGCTGCCGCCGCTGGAAGAATAGGTCTCGCATGGCCAGACTTGGGACCCACTGGTGCAATTATCCGGTGGAGTAGGCGGTGCGCTGCCAGTGACGGTGCCATTTGCGGGTAGAGTTTGTGCACTGGCGTAGCAAACGCCGTCTACGTTGGTCCAGGCGGACCAACTGGAGGGGGATGGCCCGCTCAGAATGGAACCTGTTTGATTGGGGCCGGGGTAGACCGTTGTCGTGGTGCGGGTGCGATATTGCTTCAGATAGCCATAGTTGTTGCTAGTCCCGCATGAGACCACGGGTGAAGCCGTGTAGGTGCAGGTGGAGCCAGAACATGTGTAGTTAGGGGTGCAGGATGCAACCGCAGTCGCCGTGGTCCAGTTGATAACCCGGCAAGTGTTTGTGCCGCCGCTACACGACGTTGCATTGGTCCAGCTTCCCCACGTTGATGTTTTCTTTTGCAAAGTTCCCGTACTTTGTGTGGGGGTTGTGGATAGCACGCAGGTGGCATGGTCGTTCTGGTACTGAATTTCTGCACTATTCCATGTGTAGGTGGCCGTGCCACCGTCAAAGATTGGGCGTGGAGAGACGGGAAATCTTTTTCCGCTAGGGTTGTAGGCATCCAGTTCGGCAATGTTTCCATCCTGGTTGGCTAAAGAGCTGGCGCCATCAAGAGCTCGGCTGTCACCATCGTTCCAATAACCGTCCGTAGTGAGGATGGCAAAGTTCTGCTGGCAGGAGTACTGCACGGGGTCGTCACTGGTGCTGGGCACCATGCCCTTGTTGATGGCATCATTTTTGCCAGCGTAGTAGCGTCCGGCGACAGACAGTGCGGTACGCAGTGGTGTCGATGAATTCCCTGATTGAGCGTACAGCTTGCTGAACCAGTTGCTACGCTGAGTCGCATCGAAGTCGGTGATTTTGAGGAACTTTGAAGACGAAACGCTGCTCCCATTGGCGGATCCGCTGGAGTCAAAGGTGCCGGGGTGGATGGTCATGAAACCGACCCGGTAACGGTCACTGAGGTTGAACAAGGCGCGACCGGCAGAGGCCTTCATCATCATCATTCGGGTGCGGTAGTAGCTGTACCAGTTGGCGAAGTTCTGCCGTTCATCGCCGCCGCTGGGGCTGGAAGTGGCACCTACGGCTACCTTTTTCCAGACCAGGGTTTGCGTGCCAGGAGAGGAACAACTGGCCGGACTATTGGTTGGATAGCTCGGGCTGGTGCAAGCGGTGTTGTAGTTTTTGTCGGCGCGGGTATTGCAACAAATACCCGTGGCGTTGCTTGGTACCGAGCCCGTGGAAAAGTTGCAAATCCCTGTCTTGGGTGTCAGGGTAGTAGCGCTAGTTACCCCTGTGGGGTCGTTCAACATCCAGTAATAAGCGGCTCGGCCCGACTCATTGTCATCCGCAGAAAAGGATGTACTGAGATTGTCTTTGCCATTATTGGTGCCCATGAAGCTGTCGTAGCCCTGGGCATAGGCGGCGGTAAATGTGGTTTGTGAACTGTTGTTGAGCAAGGAGCCGTCGTAGTTCTTGGGGATGTCGTAACTGATCGCGGGGTTGTAATAGATGTAGTTGCAGGAGTTGTTGCGGTAGCCGATGGTGCTGTTGCTGAGCCCGTCTGGCATGTAGGTCCAGTTCATGGAGCCTGAGTCGTCAAGAATGAACAGGATGTTCGGCTTGACCTGGTCCGACGAGGAGCTGGCCAGGGGGACATCGGCCAAGTCGGTGTCGGCGCCGGCTGTCCCACTGAATAGGCTGGCGCAGGCCAGCAGCAGGGCTAGGGGGCGGTGTGTACGGCGAAGTCGGGGGCGATGATCCATGGCGGATACCTCGTCGAATCAGTAGAGAATGACCTGGGAGTAGGCGACGGTGTTCTGCGGGCCCGTAGTCTGGGTCGTGACGCGGAAATAGGGCTGGACCGTGTTGGTCAAGGTGCCGCTGCCGTAGGCTGTGGAACCCTTGGATCCACCGGAACCCGAGGTGCCCAGGGTGACGCATTCCTGGGGCACGCCATCGCTGTTGGTGGCATTCAAGGAGCCTGGAATGCGGCACAGGCGGTGGATGACGTAGCGCACGGCGTTGCCGTTGCCGTCGTCGGCAGTGACCAACACGGAGTTGGCCCAGTTGTAGGTGAGCGGGTCGAATTCGGCGGGTGCCGGTGTGGCCTTGCAGTCGTCCGTCTTGCCGTCGTTGTTGGCATCGGGTTGGCCGCTGGCGTTGACGCTGACATTGCACCAGGCGGGGTAGTAGGCATTGGCGACGCTGGCCTGCTCGAGATTGGCTGTGCCTGCCACAAGCCAGTTACGGGCGGCTTCCACGCCCATGTCCGAGGCGTTGAGAGCCGCCTGTTTGAAGGTGAGGTTGCGGGCGATGATGACGCCGGTGCCGATCTGGCGGAACAGAATGATGCCGGTCAGGGTCATGGCGACCAGCATGATCAGGGCGATCATGAGGACGACGCCTTGCTGACGGCGTGGTGCGGTGATGGACCGGCGTAGCCTCATGGCGCCGTGCCCCATACCATGTTGCGTAGCGGGACAATGGTCTGATAAACGCGATAGCGGTAGTGGCGCCAATCGTTGGCATCAGACGTGGCGATGGCGCCACTGCTGCCGTCCAGGTTGGTCATGGTGAAAGTACCTCCGGCCCAAGCGGGGGCTTGGGTGGTGACAGCGACTTTCTCGTATTGTTGGCTGCGTGCCAGCAGGCCAACGCGGATGGCTCGTACCATGTTCCAGGCGGCAGGCGCGGCGACCTGCCAAGTGTCCACAATGGTGTCGTTGTCAGTGTCGAGCCCGTATTCGGCTTGGAGATTGACGATGCCCTCCGCGACTTCGGCGAAGTCGTTGCTGTTGTCGCCATCACTGTCCACGTAGCGCAGATCGTTGACGTTGCCCAAGGTCTTGCCGTTGCGGACCTGCCAGAGGTTGCGTTGGGGGCCGGTGCCCAGGTTGAACAGATTGCCGGCCGTAAAAGCCACGCCGAGGCCACCGGCACCGTTGAAGCGGGCGGCACCGGTGACGTTCTTATAGTTGGTGTAGTTGCCGGTGTTGTGGTCGACCGTGATGCCGTCACCATTACTGTCGCCGGTGATCTCGACCATGCCGCAACTACTGCTCTGGGCGGCAATCACCAAGTCGCCGCGACGTAGACTGGTGCGGGAGTTCGTGGTTTTCGACGAGGCCGAGGACGACGTAAATGTGACGCTGCCGGGCATCATCGGAGAGTCGCCGTGGAGGACCGTGATGGTGTCGGGCGCGCCGGAAGCACCGTCGGTGATTTGAATCGGCAGCAGGGGAAAGGTGAAGGCGGGCGTGGGTCTGGCTGCATCGTAGGCGTTGACGGTGCAGCCCACCGAGGTTGATGCGCCGAAGCCATAACCGGCCAGCCGGATATCCCGTTCCAGTTGGTAAAGGGCGATGGAGCCTGATATCTGTGCATCGCTGCCGGAGGCGCTGGTGCGTTTGCGTTCTTCCCAGGTGGCGAACATCTGGAACATGATGACAATGCCGATCAGGCCGATGGCGACCCCCACCAGGATTTCCACCAGGGAAAAACCATGGCTGTGACGATGGGGTAGGGGGCGGCGGTAATTGGGCATGGTCAATTGATGTAGGCCGCGACGGTGTGACGCCGGGGTTGGACATCGGCCGGGGATTGCCAGCAGAGGGTGACGGTAACCCGATTGAACGTACCGGTATCGACTTGAATCTGCTGCATGGTTGAGGTGGCGCCGGGCAGCCGGGAGGCGGCATCGGTGGTGATGGCGCTTACCCAGGCGGTGACCAAGGCATTGGCCGAGGCCGCGCCGGAAAAGTTGCAGTTGCTGCCACCGGTCTGGTGGGCGAAGCCGGCGAGGGATGCCTGGAGGGTTGTGGCGTTTTGGCGATTAACGTTGAGATTGATGTCACCCAGGATTTGATCGGCGAGGTTAGCCGCCTCGATCCGGTACTGGGCGTCTGTCTGGGCGGCGATGCCGTTGGCTTGCAGGGCGATCATGGTGATGGCGCCGATGGAGAAGATCAGGATGCCGATCAGGGCTTCCAGAAGGAACACGCCGCGTTGGTCTTGCCGGGTGGATCGCATGTCAGCAGCCTCGGGTATCGCCAGCCGCGATGGCGGCGGCATCCACGGCTGGATCGCAAAGCCGGGCCTGGCCGCCGATGGAAACGGTGACGTTCAGGCAACGCATGGGGCCGGAAGGCGTGGCGCTTTTGCAGTTGCCGCCCGTGGGGTTGCTGAATTGAAATACGGCAACGGCACCCAGGGTGCTGCCGCCCAGGCCGTTGAAAGTAATGGCGGAAACGCCGCCGCTGTTGATCTGGACTTGAGAGGCGCTGCTCTGGTTGCCGCCGGTACCCTCGGCGCCGGTCTTGGCTTCGATGAAAGTACTCAGGTCGGCGGTGCGGATCAGCCAGTTTTGGCCGTTGGCGACGGCATTGACGGTGGCGACGGAATCCGGTGTCGGCAGGTCGTTGGTGAGGGTGAATTGCACATTGGCGTTGCGGCGCACGGCCTCGGCCCGGGCTTGCTGAACGCCGGCCAGAAAGCTTTCCGCCGTGGTGCGCAGCTTGGTATTGGCCAGGTAGGTATTGAAGGCGGGAAGTCCCAGGGCGAAAAGGAAGCCCATGATCGCCACGGCGACCATGAGTTCGATCAGGGAGATGCCTCGGTGGTGATTTCTCACGGCGTCAGCAGGATCCATCCGGTTTAAGAATCCAACAATTCTTGGGCGCGCCTTGCCAGCCGTTGACGGTGGGGACCGTGGTGGTTGCGCGGACGTTGTTCTGGTCGATGCTATAGGCAAACCCGTTCATGGCGCCGATGCCGGTGGCGGTAATGGTGTAGGTGGTGGCGGTAAGGCTGGCGGCCGGGCAGGCATATTGGAAAAAGGCAGTGGCGGCGGGCAGGGGCGCCAGGGTGCCGGCTTGACAGGCGCCGACGTAGGTCCGGTTGTCCTGGAAATACTGCTCCATGCGTACCCGCATGTCCGATAGGGTGGACACGGCTTCGGTGATGCGGCTGCGCGTGACGTAGCTCGTGTATTGCGGGATGGCGATGACCGCGAGAATACCGATGATGGCGACGACGGCCATCAGCTCGATCAGGGAAAACCCGGCGACGGATCGCTGCTCCATGGAAAACTCCTTTCAATTCCCGGTAATTAGCACGAATCCCGGCATTGTCACCCGGATTTTCTGACAAAAGGCAGAAATCCAGCGCTGAACGGCAGGGCCTTGCTGATTGTCCGTGACGGACTTTGCAACCGCCTCCCCGAACGAGGGCTGACGTATAATGCCGGCCTCCGCTGCTGTAGCTCAGTCGGTAGAGCAACTGATTCGTAATCAGTAGGTCACCAGTTCGATTCCGGTCAGCAGCACCAGATTCAAGGCCTGCCACGAGCGGGCCTTTTCCTTTTGAGGCGTGGGGATGTCGGAACGCAATTGCTACCATTGTGGACTGCCGATTCCGGCAGGCGTGGATTTTTCCGTCGCCATCGACGGCAGCCCCCGGGAGATGTGTTGCATCGGCTGCCAAGCCGTGGCCGAGGCCATTATTGCCGGCGGCCATGGGGACTATTACCGGCATCGTGACGCGATGCCAGAAAGCCCCCGGGAGGCCTTGCCCGCCGCCTTGCAGGAATTGGGGGTGTTCGATCACCCCGACGTGCAAAAAGGCTTCGTCCGCCCCGTGGGGGAGAGCGAGGCCGAGGCTTCCCTGATTCTGGAGGGGATTACCTGCGCGGCCTGCGTCTGGCTCAACGAATCCCATATTTCCCGTCAGCCCGGGGTCACCGGCGTCGAAATCAATTACGCCACCCGCCGTGCCCGCGTGCGCTGGGATACCCGGAAAACTCAGCTTTCCAAGATCCTCGAGGCCATTGCCGCCATCGGCTATCGTGCCCATCCTTACGATGCTGGCAAATCGGAGCAATTGGCCCGCAAGGAGCGCAAGTCGGCGTTGTGGCGCTTGTTCGTGGCCGGTTTCGGCATGATGCAGGTGATGATGTATGCCATTCCGGTCTATCTGGCCGATGATGGCACCATGACGGCGGACATCGAGCAATTGATGCGCTGGGCCAGCTTGCTGCTGACGATTCCCGTCGTCTTGTATTCCTCGGCCCCGTTTTTCAGCAATGCCTTGCGCGACATGCGCCTGCGCCGGGTGGGCATGGACGTGCCCGTTGCCCTGGGTGTGGGCGCGGCCTTCGTCGCCAGTCTATGGGCGACGGTGAGTGGACACGGCGAGGTGTATTTCGATTCGGTCACCATGTTCGTTTTCTTCCTGCTGACGGGGCGCTATCTGGAAATGATGGCACGCCAAAAAGCGGTACGCGGCGTGGAAACCTTGAGTCGGGCCATGCCGGCTTTTGCCAATCGACTGACCGCCTATCCCGCCCTGGATACTGACCGGGTGGTGGTTTCCGACCTGGTGGTCGGCGACAGGGTGTTGGTGCGGCCTGGGGAAACCATTCCGGCCGATGGCAGGGTGGTGAGTGGCGACAGCGCGGTGGATGAGTCCCTCCTGACCGGTGAAAGCCTGCCGATTAACCGCCGCGAGGGGGACGGCGTGACCGGCGGCAGCGTTAATACCAGCAGCCCTTTGGTGGTTCAGGTGACGCGGGTCGGCGAACAGACTCGGATGGCGGCCATTGCCAGGCTGATGGAAAGAGCGGCTACTGAAAAGCCGCGCATGGTGTTGACTGCGGACAAGATCGCCGCCCGCTTTGTTTCGGCCTTGCTGCTGTTGGCCGTCGTGACGGCTGCCGTGTGGCTGCGCATCGATCCCGACCGGGCGTTGCTGGTGTTCATTTCCGTTCTGGTGGTCAGTTGTCCCTGCGCCCTTTCCCTGGCAACGCCGGCAGTGCTGACAGTGGCCACGGGGGTTCTGGCTTCGCGCGGCTTGCTGGTGGCGCGAGGCCACGCCGTGGAAACCTTGGCCCGGGTGGATACCATGGTGTTCGATAAAACCGGGACCTTGACCGTGGGGCAGCCCGTGCTGCGCGCTGTCCATCCGTACGGCGGGCAGGACGAAGCGGCGGTCTTGGCCGTGGCTGTCGCCATGGAGCAGGCGTCCGAGCATCCATTGGCCCGGGCCTTGGTGGAGGGCCATGGGCAGCAGGGGCGGGTTGAGTTGCCGACCATCGAATCGATCAAATCGGTGACCGGTAGCGGCGTGGAAGCCCGGGTGGCTGGCGATACTTGCCGCTTGGGACGGATCGGGTTTGTGGCTGAGTTGCACGGCCAGCCTTTGCCTGCCGACATGGAGGCTTTGCGTGCCGAGGGACGCCTGTTGATTGCCCTGGGCAATGGGCGCGGCTGGCTGGGATTCTTTGTCCTGGAGGACGCGTTGCGCCCCTCTGCCATGAAGGCCTTGGCCAGATTGGCGCGGCTGAAGATCGGCACCTTGATCATGAGTGGCGACACCCAGGCTTCGGCCGAGCGGATTGCCGCTGAAACGGGCATCGTCAGGGCGCTGGGCGGCTTGTCGCCGGAAGCCAAGCACGCAGAGTTGCTGCGGTTGCAAAAAACGGGTGCGGTGGTTGCCATGGTCGGTGATGGCATCAACGACGCGCCGGTGCTGGCCCAGGCCCAGGTCTCCATTGCCATGGGCGAGGGTACCGATTTGGCTCGTGCCCAGGGGGATATGGTCCTGCTCGGCGGGGATCTGGACGTGTTGGCGGATGGCGTTGCCCTGGCCCGGGCCACCATGCGGATCGTCAAACAGAATCTGGTATGGGCTTTTGCCTACAACTTCCTGGCAATCCCCTTCGCCATGGCTGGCTGGGTTACCCCTTGGATGGCCGGTATCGGCATGTCGGCCAGTTCTTTATTCGTTGTTCTGAACGCGCTGCGTTTGCAGCGAAACTCGCGGAGTTGAAAAGGAAAAGCGATGGAAATCCTTTATCTACTGATACCCATGTCAGTTGTACTTGTATTCCTGATCGCCGTTATTTTCTGGTGGTGTCTTCGTAATGGCCAATTCGAGGACCTGGAAGGGCCCGGTTATCGAATTTTGATGGACGACGACCAGGTGCCGCAGGAAACCCATGAGGGAAATCAGCCCCAAGGCGATCAAAAGCCCTGAATCAGGGAGCACCCTGCGTAGGATGTGCAGCCCGTTTGACCTAGGTCAATGCGCTAATTGCCGGTGCTTTCATAATGAACGCAGTCGAAGGCGAGATGTTGTGCCTTTAAAGTCTCTCTGTTGGGGTTGGGGGTGCGCTATGCGCACCCTTTTTTTTGTCCAATTTTTATACAAAAGTTAAATGCGGCCAGCTAAAGCGGGGCCGGGTGGTACTTTTCAAGTAAGCCGAATTGGCCAGGTTTCCCTGCCTTAATTCCAAAAGAACGAGACCGGCAACATTGACCTGAGTCAAATAAACGGCGGCTTCTCAGTGTATCCTTCGCGCTGGTAAGGTCGTGGGCAATGAATTTGTGTTCACGGTTCGGATTTTTTTGTTTCTAGGGAGGTGTTTCCATCATGCAATCGCAAGCGACTTATAACTACAAAGTCGTGCGCCAGTTTGCTGTGATGACCGTCATTTGGGGGGTCGTCGGCATGCTGGTGGGCGTAATCATTGCTGCGCAATTGGTTTGGCCTGAGTTGAGTGTTGTTGAATGGCTGGGGTATGGCCGTCTGCGTCCCCTGCACACGAATGCAGTGATTTTCGCCTTTGGTGGATGTGCGTTGTTTGCCACCTCCTATTACTCGGTTCAGCGAACCTGTCACACCCCTTTGTTTGCGCCTGGTCTGGCGGCGTTTACCTTCTGGGGTTGGCAGTTGATCATCGTGCTGGCCGCCGTGACTTTGCCTCTGGGTATTACCAGCGGTAAGGAATACGCCGAGCTGGAATGGCCGATCGATTTGCTGATCGCCGTGGTGTGGGTTTCTTATGCCATCGTTTTCTTTGGCACCATCTTCAAGCGTAAGACTCCCCATATCTACGTGGCTAACTGGTTCTTCGGTGGCTTCATCCTGACGGTTGCCCTGCTGCACATCGTCAACAGCGCCGAAATTCCCGTCACGCTGACCAAGTCCTACTCCGCTTACGCCGGCGTGCAAGACGCCATGGTGCAATGGTGGTACGGCCACAACGCCGTGGGCTTCTTCCTGACTGCTGGCTTCCTCGGCATGATGTACTACTTCGTGCCCAAGCAAGCCGGTCGCCCGGTGTATTCCTACCGCTTGTCCGTGGTGCACTTCTGGGCCCTGATCTTCACCTACATGTGGGCGGGTCCCCACCATCTGCACTACACCGCGCTGCCTGACTGGACCCAGTCCGTCGGCATGCTGTTCTCCTTGATTCTGCTGGCTCCCAGTTGGGGCGGCATGATCAACGGCATCATGACCCTGTCCGGTGCATGGCATAAGCTGCGCGATGATCCGATCCTGAAGTTCATGATCACCTCCCTGTCCTTCTACGGTATGTCCACCTTCGAAGGTCCCATGATGTCCATCAAGACCGTGAATGCGCTGTCCCACTACACCGACTGGACCGTGGGCCACGTTCACTCTGGTGCTCTGGGCTGGGTGGCGATGATCTCCATCGGCTCCATCTACTACTTGCTGCCCCGTCTGTTTGGCAAGTCTGAGATGTATTCCGTCCGACTGATCACTCTGCACTTCTGGGTGGCGACCATCGGCGTGGTGCTCTACATCGCCTCTATGTGGATTGCCGGTGTGATGCAGGGGCTGATGTGGCGTGCCACCAACCCCGACGGTACGTTGACCTATTCCTTCGTTGAGAGTGTCAAGGCAACCTATCCCTTCTGGACGATCCGCGTGTTGGGTGGCTTGATGTTCTTGGTTGGCATGCTCATCATGACCTACAACATGTTCAAGACCATTGCGAGTGGCAAGGCTGTGAATGCCCCTGTTCTTGAACCTGCCCACGCCTGATTTGAAGGAGTATTTGAATCATGTTGACCCATGAAAAAATTGAAAAGAACTTGGGCTGGCTCATCGTTCTGACAGTGCTTGCTGTTAGCGTCGGTGGCTTGGTGGAAATCGTGCCCTTGTTCTTCCAAAAGTCCACTACCACTCCGGTAAATGAGTTGGTGAAGCCCTACGATCCTCTGCGCTTGGCTGGTCGGGATATTTATATTCGGGAAGGTTGCTATAACTGCCACTCCCAGATGATTCGTCCCTTCCGTGCTGAAACCGAGCGGTATGGTCATTACTCTGTAGCTGGCGAGTATGTTTATGACCATCCCTTCCAATGGGGTTCCAAGCGGACAGGTCCTGACTTGGCTCGTGTCGGTGGTCGTTACTCCGATCTCTGGCATAAGACCCACTTGCTGAATCCCCGTGACGTGGTGCCCGAGTCCAATATGCCTGCCTACTACTGGTTGGATCGTCCCCTCAAGGACGGCGCTATCCAGGCCAAGATGACTGCTTTGACCAAGGTCGGTGTGCCTTACACCGAGCAGGAAATTGCAGATGCTCCCAAGGCCCTGGAAGGCAAGACTGAGCTCGAGGCTGTGATTGCCTACCTGCAAGGCCTTGGTTTGGCCCTCAAGCAGACTCGCTAATCATGGATATCAACGATCTGCGCTCACTCATTACGGTGCTCACGTTCCTGATTTTTGTGGGCATCGTGTGGTGGGCTTATTCCAGTCATCGTAAGGCCGCATTCGATGAGGCAGCGATGCTGCCTTTTGAGGACGATGCGGCAATGCATCCTGGTAATACTGCTGGCGCAGACAAGTGAGGGATATACAAATGGACTTCAAAATTACGAGTGACTTCGTTAGCAACTTCTGGAACCTGTGGGTGATGGTTCTGGTGTTCGGCAGTATTTTGTTCTGCGTTGTGCTGCTCTGGTCCCAGAGCAAGGCACCCAACAATGCAGGTCAAACCACCGGCCATGTTTGGGATGAAACGTTGGAGGAGTACAGCAACCCGCTGCCTAGCTGGTGGCGCTGGATGTTCTACCTGACGATCGTTTTCGCTATTGTGTACCTGGCGCTGTATCCTGGCTTCGGTAATAACCCTGGCAAGTATGGCTGGACCATGCGTGGTCAGTACGAGGCTGAAAAGGCCGCCGCTGACGAGCAGTTCAATCAGGCTTACGGTCCTCAGTTGAAGATGGACGTGGCTGCCGTTGCTGCCGACCCCAAGGCCAAGGAAGCCGGTCAGCGCTTGTTCCTGACCTACTGCGCCCAGTGTCACGGTGCCGATGCCAAGGGTGCTAAGGGCTTCCCCAACCTGACCGATTCCGATTGGTTGTGGGGTGGTTCGCCTGAGACCATCAAGGAAACCATCCTCAAGGGCCGCGATGCTGCCATGCCGGCCAAGGGTCTCAAGCCTGACCTGAACGCCGATCAGATCAAGGATCTGGCCAACTACGTGCGTTCCTTGTCTGGTCTGGCTTCCGATTCCCTGCGCGCCCAGCGTGGCAAGGAGTTGTTTGCCCAGGCTTGCGTTGCCTGCCACGGTCCTGAAGGTAAGGGTAATGTGGGTCTTGCTCCCAACCTGACCGACAAGGTTTGGTTGTATGGCAGCTCCGAGGACACCATTATCGAAACCATCACCAAGGGTCGTCAGAACCGCATGCCGGCCTTCGGCGACTTCCTTGGCGAATCGAAGGTGCACTTGCTGGCCGCCTATGTGTATAGCTTGGGTGGCGGGCAAAAGGCCGAGCCCAAGGCGGCTGAGCCGCAAGGCGACGCCAAGCCTGCTGATGCAGGTGGTGAAAAGAAGTAAAGTTGTCCAAAGCTCCCCGGTAAAATCCGGGGAGTTTTTTTTCAGCTATACGATTAGCCAATACTAATATATGAGCGTCGAATCCCCCAATTCCGTATCAGCCAATCAGGAGCCTATTGAGGAGTCCCTTTACGAAGTCCGCAAGAAAATCTATCCAAGAGCGGTTTCCGGCATTTTTGCCACCTGGCGATGGATTGCGGTTTGGGTCACCCAATTAATTTTCTACGGATTGTGCTGGGTTCCCTGGAATGGGCGGCAAGCAGTTTTGTTCGATCTGGTGGAACGCAAGTTCTACATTTTCGGTTTGGTTTTCTGGCCCCAGGATGTTTTCCTGCTGGCCATCCTCCTCATCATCTGTGCCTATTCGCTGTTTCTGTTCACGGCGATCGGCGGCCGTTTGTGGTGCGGTTATGCCTGTCCACAAACTGTCTATACGGAAATTTTTATGTGGCTGGAGCGGTTTTTCGAGGGGGACCGCAATGCGCGCATGAAGCTTGATCAGGCATCCTTCAGCCTGGAAAAATTTGCCCGTCGTACCGGCAAGTACGGTAGCTGGATTTTGTTGTCCTTGTGGACGGGCTTTACCCTGGTGGGGTATTTCACCCCGATCAAGACCTTGCTTTCCCAAGTGCCCACATTCAACTTCGGTCCGTGGGAACTGTTCTGGATATTCTTTTACGGTGCCTTTGCCTATCTGATGGCGGGGCATATGCGTGAGCAGGTGTGCAAGTACATGTGCCCCTATGCTCGCTTCCAGGGGGTGATGTTTGATCCCGACACCCTGGTGATTACTTACGATGTGGAGCGCGGCGAGCCGCGTGGCACCCGATCCAAGAAGGTCGATTACAAAGCCCAGGGTTTGGGTGATTGCGTCGATTGCGAGTTGTGCGTCGCGGTCTGCCCTACCGGGATCGATATCCGCAAGGGACTTCAATACGAGTGTATTGGTTGTGCCGCCTGTATCGATGCCTGCGATCAGGTGATGGATAAGATGAACTACCCCCGTGGCTTGATCCGCTACACCACGGAACATGCGATCGAGCAGCATTGGGGCTGGCGGGATATCGCCGGGCACATCGTGCGGCCCCGGGTCATCATCTATACCAGTATTCTGCTGCTGATCATTCTCGCTTTCGTCTGGGGCTTGGCGACCAAGCCTTCCTTGCGCGTGGATATCATCCGCGACCGGGCCACTTTGGCGCGGGAAGTGGAGGGTGGTGTGATCGAAAACGTGTATCGCCTACAGATCATGAATGTTTCCGAAACCAGCCAGCGCTATGCCCTGTCGGTGAGCGGACTGGATGGCATTCAACTGGAAGGGGCGACGCAGATCGACGTGGCGCCTGCCACCACCCAGGCCATGACGATACAGGTCCGGGTGCCGCCTGAATCCGGCAAGAAAGGCTCCAACCCCATCTTCTTGGACGTGAAATCGATGAGTGACGAGAAGATTTCTGTCCATGAAAAAACAACTTTTATTCAGCCATGAGTGCAAGCATGTCAGTTCGTAACAGCGCAGCAAAGGATTCTGGCCCCTGGTACAAGCAACCCTGGCCCTGGATCCTGATGTCGGGGCCGCTCATGGTGGTGGTGGCCTCCGTCATATCGGCATGGGTTGCCCTATCCAGCGCGGATGGTCTTGTGGTGGAGGACTATTACAAGAAAGGCTTGTCCGTCAATCAGACCATTGCCATGAGCGATAGAGCCAAGGCCCTGGGGCTGGAAATCGGCATTACGCTGACGGACAAGTCGATTGCGGCCAAATTGAGCAGCAAGGACGCGAGCTACGCGCTGCCGCAACAGATCAAGATCACCTTGGCGCATCCCACACGCGCCGGGCTGGATCAAACACTGAAGCTACAGCGCGGCACTGATGGCTATATGGGGGAATGTCGTTTGCCACGGGCGGGACACTGGATTGTCACCGTGGAGGACGAGGCAGGAACGTGGCGCTTGATGGGGAATGTAACGCTGCCCGCGTCAGGTGCGACGGTGATTGGTGGGGTATGACCCTATCGATGTTCGCAATCGGCAATGAGGAGGATGTTCCATGGCATTGCAAATCTTGTTTGGCAGCGATATCGGCTTGTTGAGCCTGTTCACGATTGGTTTTGTGGTCGTGATGGGCGCCTACATTTATCGCTTTGTCCAAAAGCATGCTGAAGAAGATGCCAAGAAGGCACAGCACTAAGTTCTATCTACATTCCCCGCATTGAGCAACGCAGCCCTGACTAGTCAGGGCTGCGTTGGTTTACACCGATGTCAACGATAGACCAGTACAGGAATTTTGGAGTGGGTCAGCACCCGCTGGGTTTCGGAGCCGAGGACGAATCCGGACAGGCCGCGACGCCCATGGGACGCCATGAAGATCAAGTCGCATTGCTGGGCTTCCGCAGTCTTGATGATGGCTTCCCACGGTACATCGCTGGTCACGCTGGCGGTATGGGCCGTGATGCCCGCGCTGCCGGCCGCGGCCAAGCAGGCATTGAGAATCTCGACGCTTTGCTTTTCTGCCATTTCGGAAAACTGGTCGGGCGTGGTCGGGTCGATCAATGCCCCTTCCCCGTACAACGCGATAGGATAGTCGGGCTTGGCGTAGAAAAAAGTGACCTCCGCGCTAGTTTCCTTGGCGAAGCTGATGGCTTTTTTGACGGTGTCGGCGGAGAGTTGCGAGCCGTCCGTCGGCACAAGAAGATGTTTGAACATTCTGCCTCCTGGGGTTGCTGTCTGGAGCCATTCTAGGTCCATACGGGAACCGATGCCAAGGGTAAGATGTTCGAAGATGCATGATCGCGAGGATGTGTGATGGCAAAGAAAAATCCGGTCCATAATGTTCCGCTTCTTAATCCGCAGGACGTTTTTCGCAACGTCAAGTCGACCATCGAGTCCCAGGTGGACCCGATGGGGATGGCAACGCCACTGCTGCATTCCCAATTGGCTTGGCTATCCCATCCCCAGGAGCTGTCCCAGGCACTGGGTGTCCTGACGCAGAAAATCTGGGATTTGCAACAACACTCCTGGCGCCGTGCCTGGGGCGTGGAAAGCCAGGATGTGGTGGCCCCGAATCCCGATGACACGCGCTTTGTTGATCCGGTATGGACGGCATCGCCCACTTGGGACATCACCAAGGAGTGGTACCTGACCCTCACGCGGCATATCCAGGACATGCTTTACGAGACGCCGGGCTTGTCCAACAAGGATAGGCGGCGCGCGGCATTCTGGTGGCGTAAGTGGCTCAATGCCATCGCCCCGACAAATTTTCTGTTGACCAATCCAGTGGCCTTGCGGCTGGCTGCCGAGACGAATGGCGGCAGTTTGATGAACGGCATGCGCAACTTCTTCGACGATCTCCAGGCGGGGACCGTCAGGATGACGACGACCGAGGACTTCCATGTTGGCACGAACCTGGCGACCACGCCGGGCAAGGTGATTTTCCGGAATCGCTTGCTGGAACTGATTCACTACACGCCGACGGCAGCCAAGGTGCACCGTGTTCCCTTGGTGATCGTGGTGCCTTGGATCAACAAGTTTTACATTCTCGATCTGAATGCCCGCAAGAGCATGGTGAAGTTTCTCCTGGACCAGGGGTTCGATGTCTACATCACCAGTTGGAAGAATCCCGGCGCATCCATGAGCGATGTGACCTTCGAGGATTACTTGATTGAAGGGCTGGACCAGGCATTCACCGTGGCCCGGGAGCAGAGCGGGAGCGATCAGGTCAATGCCGTTGGCTATTGCATCGGCGGCGCAGCCTTGGCGACCTACATGGCCTGGGCTAATCGGCACTACGCCAAAGATGCGATGCCGGTCGCGAGCGCCACCTTCTTCACCACCCTGGTGGATTACCACAAGCCTGGCGATATCGAGGTATTCCTCGACAAGAGCACGGTGGATTGGCTAACCGAGTCCATGAAGCGGAAAGGCTATCTCGACGGCAAGGAAATGGCCGCCAGTTTCCGTCTGCTGCGTTCCAACAGCCTGATCTGGCACTACGTGGTGCATGGTTACCTCTATGGGGAAAAGCCCCCCGCTTTTGATGTGCTTTACTGGAACATGGACACCACCCGCATGCCTGCGACGATGCACAGCTGGTATTTGCGGGAGTTCTATCTGGAAAACAATCTCATCAAGAAGAACGCCTTGACCCTTGCCGGCGAGCCGATCGATCTGGAGCAGATCTGCCAGCCGACCTATGCCGTGGCAGCCGAGGACGACCATATCGCGCCTTGGCGGCAGGCATTCAGGATCAACAATTTCGTTGCCGGGGACAAGCGCTTTGTGCTTTCCTCCTCAGGCCATATCCTGGGTATCGTCAATCCTGTCGTCAATCCGCCCAAGCGGGAGTTCTGGGTCGGTGGGGTGGAACGGCATCACACGCCCGAGGCCTGGAAGGAAACCGCCGCCCATCAAAAAGGATCCTGGTGGGAGGATTGGGTGGCATGGCTGCGACCCCGTTCGGGTGCCCTTGAGTCCCCGCCGGCGGTCGATAGCAAGCGCTATCCCGCCCTGGCGGATGCACCGGGAACCTATGTGGTGGAGCCGTGAGAATTTGTCCGCCGGGTTTATGCCCATAGACCGGGGAAAGAGGGGACAAAACGCCCGGAAACAGAGGCAGATCGGCTATCATTACGCCTTTTTCCGGGGCCGCTCTGGCTCTGACTGCCCCACGAGGGCCAAGGGGATGCAATGAAGTGTGTGGATGATTTCCGCCTGAAGTTCGGTAAGCGGGAAGTGGTGCCCATCATGATCGGTGGCATGGGGGTGGACATTTCCACGGCGGAACTCGCATTGGAGGCTGCCCGATTAGGCGGTGTCGGCCACATTTCCGACGCCATGGTGCCCACGGTTGCCGATCGTCGGTTCAAGACACACTTCGTCAAGGAAAAGCTCAAGCAGTACAAGTTCAACGTCGCCAATACGGATAAGTCAGCCGTCCAATTCGACTTGGGGCAGTTGGCAGAAGCGACCCGCATGCATGTGGGGAAGACCATGGAAGCCAAGCGTGGCGAAGGCATGATCTTTATCAACTGCATGGAAAAGCTGACCATGAACGGCCCCAAGGACACGCTGCGGGTCCGCTTGAATGCCGCGCTGGATGCCGGCATTGATGGCATTACCCTGTCGGCCGGATTGCACCTGGGGTCGTTTGCCCTGATGGAGGACAACCCGCGTTTCCGCGATGCCAAGCTGGGCATCATTGTGTCGTCCCTGCGGGCGTTGCAGTTGTTCCTGCGCAAGAACGTCAAACTCAACCGCTTGCCGGACTTCATCGTGATTGAGGGGCCTTTGGCGGGTGGCCATCTGGGTTTCGGCCTGGAGGACTGGAAAAAGTACAACCTGCAAACCATCGTCACCGAAATTCACGCGTGGTTGCAGCAAGAGCATTTGGATATTCCCCTGATTGCCGCCGGGGGTATTTTCACGGGCAGCGATGCCGTTTCCTTTTTGGAAAATGGATCTGCCGCCGTGCAGGTTGCCACGCGCTTTACCGTGGCCAAGGAGTGCGGTCTGCCCGAGCGCGTGCAGCAGGAGTACTTCAAGGCCAATGAAGAGGACATCGAGGTCAATACGATTTCCCCTACCGGCTACCCCATGCGGATGCTGAAAAACAGCCCGGCCATCGGTGATGGTATCCGCCCCAACTGCGAGGCCTACGGCTATCTGTTGGACGGCAATGGCTCCTGTTCCTATATCGAGGCCTATAACCGCGAAGTCGCCCTGCATCCCGATGCCCGCAAGGTTCATGTCATGGACAAGACCTGTCTGTGTACCCACATGCGGAATTTCGATTGCTGGACCTGCGGCCATTACACTTACCGCCTCAAGGACACCACCCGCAAGTTGCCCAACGGCGATTACGAGATTCTCACGGCTGAGCACATTTTCAATGACTATCTGCTCAGCAAGGACCATCAGATCGCTCTGCCCTGAATCGGCCCGTCCCGGTTGTTCTTCCATCCATCGGGACGTAGCCTTGGCTTAGCGTCGAACAATACCAAGCCCCTGGTTCTGATCGGCTTGGACTCGAGGTCATCCGCCCATGGCTGACTATTATCTGTTTTTGAAGCCCCTGCACGTCACCTGCGCGGTGATCAGCATTCTCGGGTTTTTCAGTCGTGGCCTGCTCTTGTTGTCCGGTTCCTCGCTGCCGTCCAGACCGTGGGTCCGGCGCTTGATCGACAGCAACGATGCGTTGTTGCTCCTGGCAGCGGCGGGGTTGTCGCTGGCGACGGAACAATATCCCTTCGTTGCCCCCTGGGTCACGGCGAAGGTGCTGGCCCTGCTGCTTTATATCGGTTTGGGGATTGCGTCGTTCCGCCTCGTCGCCTCCAAGCCCCTTCGTGTCGCCTGCTGGTTGGGGGCCCTGGTCGTGGCGGCGTATATCGTGTCGGTGGCCCTCAGCAAGAGCCCCTGGGGGTTCCTGCTGGCGCTGCGCTGATTGGACACTAGGCCGGTGGGTGGTTGAGCAGGCGCTTGAGGCCGTCGCCGTCCAGGATGCGGATGTGTTTTTGTTGGACGCCGATCAAGCCCGCGTCCTGGAAGTGGGAAAAAGCTCGACTGACGGTTTCCAGCTTCAAGCCCAGATAGGAGCCGATTTCCTCGCGGGTCATGCGCAAATGGAATTCCGTCGAGGAATAACCCCGGGCCATGAAGCGCTGGGAGAGGTTGAGCAAAAACGCCGCGAGACGTTCCTCGGCGCGCATGGAGCCGAGCAGCATCATGACCCCATGGTCGCGCACGATCTCGCGGCTCATGACCTTATGGAAGTGGCGTTGCAGCGTGCGAATCTCGCTGGACAGTTCTTCCAGTTGATTGAAGGGGATCAGACAGACCTCGCTGTCCTCCAGGGCCACGGCATTGCAGGTGTGCGCCTCGCTGCTGATGCCATCCATGCCCAGCAACTCGCCCGCCATCTGGAAGCCGGTCACTTGGTCGCGACCATCCTCCAGTAGCACGTCGGTCTTGAAGAAGCCGGTCTTGATGGCGTAGATCGCCTCGAAGTTTTCTCCGGCGCGGTAGAGGTGCTGGCCTCGCTTGATTTTGCGCCGGGCGCCGATCAGCGTATCCAGCCGGCCCAGCTCCGTTTCCGACAAGCCCAGGGGAAGACACAACTCCTGAAGGTTGCATTGCGAGCATGCGACCTTCAGCGTGTTCAAGGTCAACGGGATAACCTTGGCTTCGCCACTGGTATTGGGGTTCGGTTGTCGTTTGATCTGTGTCAAAGTGACGTCCGTGCCGTTCAGGCATCTTATGCACTCGCAGGATAGGGCCCATGCAAAGTACATTTCAAGATTTCGTTTTTGACCCGCAGATCATTCGTCGTTTCGACATCAGCGGGCCGCGCTATACCTCTTACCCCACTGCCGACCGTTTTGTAGAGACTTTCGATGCGAAGGCCTATGCAAATTGGTTGGCTAGGCGTGCTGACAATGAAGTCGGGGCTGTCAGCCGTCCCTTGTCATTATACGTGCACATCCCCTTCTGTAATACGATCTGCTATTACTGCGGTTGCAACAAGATCATCACCAAGGACCACTCCCGTTCCGCCAAGTACATCGAGTATCTTGCCAAGGAGTTTGCCATGCAGACCGCCGTCCTGGGAGGCTCCCGCGACGTGGTGCAATTGCATTGGGGTGGCGGTACGCCGACCTTCCTTTCCCGGGAGGAAACCATCGGCCTGATGGACCTGATCCGCAGCCACTTCAACCTGCTGCCCGACGGCGAGTACTCCATCGAAGTGGATCCCCGCAAGGTGGACCGGGACAATGTCCGCCTGCTGGCCGAGCAGGGCTTCAACCGTATGAGCGTAGGGGTTCAGGATTTTGAGCCCGAGGTGCAGGCAGCCGTCAACCGCATCCAGTCCATCGAGGAAACCAAGCTCGTCATCGATTCCGCCCGTGAGTTCGGCTTCAAGTCGGTTTCCGTGGATTTGATCTACGGCCTGCCCAAGCAAAACGTCATCAGTTTCAACCGGACCCTGGACGAGGTGATCAAGCTGTCGCCAGATCGCCTGTCCATCTACAACTACGCCCATTTGCCCGGTCACTTCAAGCCCCAGCGGCGTATCAACGAAGCCGACTTGCCCTCCGCCGATGCCAAGATGCAGATTCTGCAATTGGCCATTCGGCGTTTGACCGAGGCCGGTTACGTCTTTATCGGCATGGACCACTTTGCCAAGCCCGACGACGAGTTGGCCGTGGCGCAGCGCCAGGGGCGCCTGCATCGGAACTTCCAGGGCTATTCGACCTACGCCGAAGCTGATTTGCTGGCGTTTGGCGTGTCTTCCATCGGCAAGGTCGGCCCCACCTATAGCCAGAATTTCCGCACCCTGGAAGAGTATTACGCGGCCCTCGACAACAACGTGCTGCCCATTATGCGCGGCCTGGAGTTGACGTCCGACGACCTGCTGCGCCGTTCCATCATCCAGGCCTTGATGTGCCACTTCGAGCTGTCCATCGAGTCCATCGAGATCGCCCACCTGATCAAGTTCCGCGAATATTTCGCGGTGGAGCTGGAAAGCCTCAAGGAAATGGAAGAGGCCGGTTTGCTGGAAATCAACGATCAGTGGATTTCCGTGTTGCCCAAGGGCCGTATGTTGGTGCGTGTCATTGCCATGGCCTTCGACCGTTATCTGCGGGAAGCCCGCGAGCAGGTCAAGTACTCGAAGGTGATTTAAGGGATTTTCCATCCCCGGGGATGGGATAATCCCATCCCATGTTTTTCCCTGAATCGATCCATGCCTGACTCCGGCTTTCTCGCCGTCTTCCTGATCGGCCTGCTGGGCGGCACCCACTGCGTCGGCATGTGCGGCGGCATCGTGTCCGCCCTGACCGTCCAACTTCCCGGCCAGAAGCCTGCCTGGTCCCTGCATCTGGCCTACAACCTGGGACGCATTTCCAGCTATGTGTTGGCCGGTGCGGCGATGGGCTTCATCGGCAGCCTGGGCCTGCTGCTCAATGGCTGGCTGCCCATACAACTGGGTTTGTACGTGGCGGCCAACCTGATGTTGGTGGCCCTGGGCTTGTATCTGGTGGGCTTTACTCGCAGTCTGGCGGCCGTGGAGCGAGGGGGGCAATGGTTGTGGCAGCGCATCCAACCGGTCACCCGTCGCTTCCTGCCCGTGCGCGGCGTCGCCCAGGCCTTTCCCCTCGGCGTGCTATGGGGTTTTCTGCCCTGCGGCCTGGTCTACAGCGTGCTGGCCACGGCCCTGATGAGCGGCTCCGCCGGGCGCGGTGCGGCGACTTTGTTGGCCTTCGGCCTGGGGACCCTGCCCAATCTGCTGTTGGCGGGAGTGCTGTTGGCCCGTTTCCGCCGTGTTGCCCAGGCACCCCTGGTGCGCACCCTGTCGGGCCTGCTGGTGCTGGCTTTCGGTGTGTTCGGTTTGTTCAATGCCCCCAACCTGGGCCGCATGTTGTGGCAAGGTGTGGTCTGTTACGTTTGAGGACGAATAAGTGAAAATCCTGCTGGCAGTCGATGGTTCCGAGGCTTCCCTGCGCGCCGTCCAGGGGCTGATCGAGCACGTGCGCTGGTTCCGCGGCCACCCTGAAATCCACTTGTTGCACGTCCATGCGCCCGTTCCCGTGGGATTGGCCTTGAAGCACGTGAGCAAGGAAACCCTGGACAAACATTATCGGGAAGAGGGCGACGCCATCCTGGCGCCGGCCTTGGCCTTGTTGGCAGGCGCCGGCTTGACGGCCACGCCCCACATCCACGTCGGCCACCCCGCCGAAGTGATCGTGCATCAGGCCCAGCAACTGGACTGCGGTCTGATCTGCATGGGCAGCCATGGTCGCGGCGCAGTAGCGACGGCCGTGCTGGGCTCCGTGGCCGGCAAGGTGTTGCACCTGGCCCACGTGCCGGTCATGCTGAACCGCTGACAACCCGTGAGTTGATCCATTAATCCGCCTCCGCCAGGGACAGGCGGATGATGGGGCAGGGCATGCCCGCCGCACCGTGCTGGCACTCATGCACCAGGTGCTTCAAGGCGTCGGCCATGGTTTGTAGCTGCGCAATGCGCTGTTCGATCTGACCGATTTTCTCCTGGGCCAGGGAACGGGCCAACGCGTGGTCCCGGGTGTCGTTGAGGCGCAGCAATTCCGCCGTCTCCTCCAGAGTGAAACCTACCGCCTGGGCCCGGCGGATGAAGCGCAGACGCTCCACGTGGTCCTTGTCGTAAGTGCGATAACCCTCGCGGTTGTCCGGCACGGCCAGTAGGCCCTTGCGCTGGTAGAAGCGGATGGTTTCCACGCCTAGGCCGCTCGTCTTGGCCAGGGTGCCGATGGTCATGGGTTTTGCTTGTGATGGCATGGGGTTGACTCCGTACTGAGGTACAGAGTTTAGACTCCCTTTATTGCCAACGTTCCTGCTGACCCGGAGACAGTCATGTCCCTTGCCGAAACCGCACCCTCTCTGCAAACCTGCGAACTGGCCCTGACGGGCATGACCTGTTCCAACTGCGCCGCCCGGGTGGAGAAGACTCTCAACGAATTGCCCGGCGTCGAGGCCGTGGTCAATTTCGCCGCGGAAAAAGCCCATGTTCGTTATTACAGCGATCAAGTGCAACCGGCAGCCATGGTGGCTGCTGTGGAAGCCTCGGGTCGTTATCACGCCCTGTTGGTCACCGACAACAGCCGGGCGGAAGAGAAGGCAAGACGCGAGGCCTACTACCGTGAGGAACGCAGGGCCTTCCTGATCTCCGCCCTGCTGACCCTGCCATTGCTGGGGCAGATGTTCTACATGTTCGGTATGGGCGGTGGTGCCATGGGCCATGAACCCCTGCCGCGCTGGCTGCAATTGCTGCTGGCCACGCCAGTGCAGTTCTGGATCGGCAGCCGCTACTACGTGGGTGCCTGGTATGCCCTCAAGGGCGGCAGCGGCAACATGGACGTGCTGGTGGCGTTGGGCACCTCGATGGCCTGGTTGTTCAGCACCGTGGTCACGGTGCTGGGCCTCCACGATCAGCATGTTTATTTTGAAGCCTCGGCCACGGTGATCACCCTGATCCTGCTCGGCAAGATCCTCGAAGCCCGGGCCAAAGCCCGTACCTCCGGCGCCATCGAAGCCCTGGTGCGTTTGCAGCCCCAGACCGCCCGCATTGAGCGCGACGGCCAGTTGGCAGAGGTACCCGTGGCGGCCCTGATCCCCGGCGACGTGTTCGTGGTGCGGCCCGGCGAAAGTGTGCCGGTGGACGGCGAAGTGCTGGAAGGCAACAGCCATCTCAACGAGGCCATGCTGACCGGCGAAAGCCTGCCTGTGGTTAAGGGCGAGGGCAGCAAGGTGTTTGCGGCCACCACCAACGGCGACGGCCTCCTGCGCTGCAAGGCGACCGGTGTCGGCGGCCATACCCTGCTGTCCAGCATCATCCGCCTGGTGGAGCAGGCCCAGGGCTCCAAGGCGCCCGTGCAGCGGCTGGCGGACCGCATCGCGGCCGTGTTCGTGCCGGCGGTGTGTTCCGTGGCGCTACTCACTTTTCTCGGCTGGTGGCTGGTGCAGGGCGATTTCAGCGCCGCCCTGATCAACGCCGTAGCCGTGCTGGTCATTGCCTGTCCCTGCGCCTTGGGCTTGGCCACGCCCACCGCCATCATGGTGGGCACCGGCCTGGGCGCCCGGGCCGGCATCCTGATTCGCAATGCCGAGGCCCTGGAGCTGGCGGAAAAGCTCCAGGTGTTGGCGGTCGATAAAACCGGCACCCTGACCCAGGGCGCCCCCGCCGTGACGGACCTGATTGCCCTGGACGGCAGCGAAGCCGATCTGCTGCGCCTGGCGGCCAGCCTGGAGCAGGCTTCCACCCACCCCCTGGCCGTGGCCATCGTGGCCCGTGCCCGGGCTGAGGGCCTGGTGTTGGTAACCCCCACCGATACTCGCACGGAGGCCGGGCGGGGCTTGGCTGGTACCGTGGCCGGGATACCCTTGCTGGCCGGTTCGCCGGCCTGGCTCAAGGCCCAGGGCGTGGTTTTGCCCGAGCAGCGTATTGCTGAACTGCAAGGAGCCGGGCGCAGCATCGTCGCCCTGGCGACCGGGCAGCGCCTGTTGGGGGTGATCGGCATTGCCGACCCGCTGCGGGAAAGCTCCCGTCGCGCCGTGGCCCAGTTGCAGGCCCAGGGCGTTGCGGTGGTCATGCTCACCGGTGACAACGCTGGTACGGCGGCGGCCATTGCCCGCCAGGCTGGCGTCGAGCGTTTCGAAGCTGAGGTGCTGCCTGCCGACAAGGCCAAGGCCATCGACAAGCTGCGGAGCGAGGGCCGCTTCACCGGCATGGCCGGCGACGGCATCAACGATGCCCCGGCCCTGGCGGCAGCAGATGTGAGCTTTGCCATGGGCGCCGGCTCCGACGTGGCCATGGAAGCGGCGGACATCACCCTGATGCGCAACGACCTGGGCAGCGTGGCCGACGCTATTTCCCTGTCCCGGGCCACGTTGCGCAAGATTCGGCAGAACCTGTTCTTCGCCTTCATTTACAACGTGCTGGGCATTCCCCTGGCCGCCTTCGGCCTGCTCAATCCGGTGGTGGCGGGAGCCGCCATGGCCATGAGCTCGGTCTCCGTGGTCAGCAATTCGCTGCTGCTGCGGCGCTGGAAGGCGCCCGGCGCCACGTTGTAATCCCGACTGTCGTACTCGGTTTTTCCTGGGCGGGCGCTATAATTCGCCCCTTATTAACCATTTTCCCCGGGGGTTTTTCCGTGTTCGACCGTTTGCGTGAAGATATCGCCAGCGTTTTTGCGCGCGATCCTGCGGCCCGAACCACCTGGGAGGTGCTGACCTGTTATCCGGGGCTCCACGCCCTGTTGCTGCACCGCATTGCCCACCGCCTTTGGCAGGCCCGGCTGCGCTGGCTGGCGCGTTGGCTGTCCCACTGGGCGCGCTGGTTCACCGGCATCGAAATCCATCCCGGCGCCACCATCGGCCGCCGCTTTTTCATCGACCACGGCATGGGTGTGGTCATCGGTGAAACTGCCCAGATCGGCGACGATTGCACCCTTTACCACGGCGTCACCCTGGGCGGTACCTCCTGGGTCAAGGGCAAGCGCCATCCCACCCTGGAGGATGGCGTCGTCGTCGGCGCCGGTGCCAAGGTGCTGGGTCCCATCATCGTCGGTCGTGAGGGCAAGGTGGGGTCCAACGCCGTGGTGGTGCGCGACGTGCCGCCCGGTGCCACCGCCGTGGGCATTCCCGCCCGCATCATCGATCCCGGTCGCGACCAGGCGCGGGAGGCCAAGGCCAACCAGATGGGCTTTTCCGCCTATGGCGTCAGCCGCATGGAAGACGACCCCATGAGCAAGGCCATCCATGGTCTGCTCGACCACGCGGTGGAAACCGACCGGCGCATTGCCCATCTGCTGGAACAACTGGAGCGGGCTGGGGTGTCGGTGGAAGACGAAGCGGCCACGGCGGACAAGTTCGATCCCCGGTCCATTTCCAAGATCGTCGACTAAATTAGTTGACTGATTTTGTCGGGATGCGATAATCCCGACTGAATTGATCAGGTAATTGCTGCTTTCCCCCAACCGGTAATCCCAACACCAGAGAGAGGTGGACCATGAGACTGACAACCAAAGGACGTTTCGCCGTAACCGCGATGATCGACCTGGCCCTGCGCCAGCACGAAGGGCCGGTCACCTTGGCCGGTATTAGCGAGCGTCAGCACATTTCCCTTTCCTACCTGGAACAGCTGTTCGGCAAACTGCGCCGGGCCAAGCTGGTCTCCAGCGTTCGCGGCCCCGGTGGCGGCTATTGCCTGTCCCGGGAGGCCGACACCATTTCCATCGCCGACATCATCCGCGCCGTGGATGAAGTGCTCGATGCCACCTCCTGCGGCGGCAAGGGTGACTGCGACGGCGAGCAGATGCCCTGCATGACCCACAAGCTGTGGTCCACGCTGAATGAAAAGATGTACGAATACCTGGGCTCCGTCTCCCTCGGCGACCAGGTGCGCGAGCAGCGCGCCGCTACCGGCGTCGAGGCCCCCGTGGCCGTGCTCCACGATCAGCGTCCCGCCCGCCGCACCGTGCGTCGTACCGAGATCCGCGTCGCCGCCTGAATACCGGGCCAAGGCCATGTTCGCCCCTGTTTACCTCGATCACAACGCCACCACCCCGGTCCTGCCGGCGGTGCTGGAAGCGATGCTGCCGTACTTCGACGTGCGCTACGGCAACGCCTCCAGCCGCCATGAATACGGTCGTGCGGCGCGCAAGGCGGTGGACGAGGCACGTCAGCGGGTGGCTGCGGCGGTGGGGGCCCATCCCACCGAAGTCGTGTTCACCAGTGGCGGTTCCGAGGCCAACAACCTGTTCCTCAAGGGGGCGGCGGCTTGCCTCAAGCCCGGACTGGCGGCGGTGTCCGCCGTCGAGCACCCCTGCGTGCGGGAACCGGCCAAACTGCTGCAACGCAAGGGCTGGTTGATGCACGAGATCGGCGTCGATGCCGCCGGCCGGGTGCTGGAGGCGGACTACGCCGCCCTGTTGGAGCAGCGTCCGGCCCTGGTGTCGGTCATGGCGGCCAACAACGAAACCGGCGTGGTCCAGGACGTGGCGTTTCTCGCCGAGCAGGCCAAGCCGAGCCGGGCCTGGTTCCATAGCGATGGCGTGCAGGCCCTGGGCAAGATTCCCCTGGATTTCCGCCGTCTCAATGCCGCCGGTGTGCATGGCCTGACCCTCTCCGCCCACAAGGTCGGCGGTCCCAAGGGGGCTGGCGCCCTGGTGCTGGACAAGCGCGTCGAACTCGAGTCTTTGATTTCCGGTGGCGGTCATGAACGGGGCCTGCGGTCCGGAACCGAGAACGTGCCGGCCATCGTCGGTTTCGGCATCGCCTGCGAATTGGCCGTGGCCGACCTGGAGACCAAGCAAGCCCGCCTGACGACCCTGCGCGAAAGCCTGGAGCAGGGCCTGCTGGCCCAGGGGGCGACCATTTTCGGTGCTGGCGTGGCGCGCCTGCCCAACACTACGTACTTCGCCTTTCCCGACCTGGACGGGGAAACCCTGGTGGCCAAGCTGGACCGGGCCGGTTTCGCCGTGGCCAGCGGTGCCGCCTGTTCCAGCGCCAATCCCGAGCCGTCCCACGTGCTGCTGTCCATGGGCGTGCCCGCCGGCCTGGCCCGGGGCGCCGTGCGGGTCAGCCTGGGGGCGGCCAATGACGCGGCCCAGATCAACGATTTCCTCGCGGCGCTGTCCGCCACCGTCGCTCAACTGAAACGGCTCACCGCCCTGGCGGTGTGAGCCCCAAGATTTACTCAGGAGTTTTGCAATGCTCAAGTTTCCGATCTACCTCGACTACTCCGCCACCACGCCGGTGGATCCCCGGGTCGCTGAAAAGATGATCCCCTGGCTCACCGAGCACTTCGGCAATCCTGCTTCCCGTTCCCACGCCTATGGCTGGGAAGCCGAGGCCGCCGTGGAAGAGGCCCGTGCCCACGTGGCCGCTCTGGTGGGTGCCGATGCCAAGGACATCGTGTGGACCTCCGGCGCCACCGAATCCAACAACCTCGCCATCAAGGGTGCCGCCCACTTCTACGGCCCCACCAAGGGCAAGCACATCGTCACCGTGGCCACCGAGCATAAGGCCGTGCTGGATACCGTAAAGGAACTGGAACGCCAGGGCTTCGAGGCGACCTATCTGCAACCGGGCGAGGACGGCCTGATCAGCGTCGAGCAGTTCAAGGCCGCCCTGCGCCCCGACACCGTGGTGGCTTCCATCATGGCGGTGAATAATGAAATCGGCGTGATCCAGCCCATCGCCGAGTTCGGCGAGATCTGCCGTGCCAACGGCACCATCTTCCACGTGGATGCGGCCCAGGCCACCGGCAAGATGCCCATCGACCTGAATGAGTTGAAGGTGGACCTGATGTCCTTCAGCGCCCACAAGACCTACGGTCCCAAGGGCATCGGTGCCCTCTACGTGCGCCGCAAGCCCCGCATCCGCCTGGAGGCCCAGATGCACGGCGGCGGCCATGAGCGCGGCCTGCGCTCCGGCACTCTGCCCACCCACCAGATCGTCGGCATGGGCGAGGCCTTCCGTCTGGCCAAGGAAGAAATGGCTACCGAGAACGAACGCATCCGCATGCTGCGCGACAAGCTGTTGAAGGGCATCCAACAGATCGAGGAAGTCTATGTGAACGGCGACCTGGAACAGCGCGTGCCCCACAACCTCAACGTCAGCTTCAACTTCGTCGAGGGCGAGTCCCTGATGATGGCCATCAAGGACGTGGCCGTGTCCTCCGGCTCCGCCTGCACCTCCGCCTCCCTGGAGCCTTCCTACGTGCTGCGCGCCCTGGGCCGCTCCGACGAACTGGCCCACAGCTCTATCCGCTTTTCCATCGGCCGCTTCACCACCGAGGAAGAGATTGATTACACCGTCAGCCACTTGCAGGAAAAGTTGACCAAACTGCGCGAACTCTCTCCCCTGTGGGAAATGTTCAAGGAAGGTATCGACCTCAACACCGTGCAGTGGGCAGCCCACTAAGGAGAACAACATGGCCTATAGCGAAAAAGTCATCGACCACTACGAAAACCCCCGCAACGTCGGCGCCCTGGACAAGGACTCCGAAGATGTCGGTACCGGCATGGTGGGCGCCCCCGCCTGCGGCGACGTGATGAAGTTGCAGATCAAGGTGGGCAAGGACGGCGTGATCGAGGACGCCAAGTTCAAGACCTACGGCTGCGGTTCCGCCATCGCCTCCTCGTCCCTGGTGACCGAGTGGGTCAAGGGCAAGACCGTGGACCAGGCTCTGGACATCAAGAACACCCAGATCGCCGAGGAGCTGGCCCTGCCGCCGGTTAAAATCCACTGCTCGATCCTGGCCGAGGACGCCATCAAGGCCGCCGTGGCCGACTACAAGAAAAAACACAGCGCCTGAGTATCCGCAAAGGAGTTCACCATGATTACCCTGTCCGAAAGCGCCGCCAAGCACGTGTCCAACTTCCTCGCCAAGCGTGGCAAGGGCATCGGCGTGCGCCTCGGCGTCAAGACTTCCGGCTGTTCCGGCATGGCCTATAAGCTGGAGTTCGCCGACAGCGCCGAAGGCGATGACATTGTTTTCGACAGCCATGGCCTCAAGGTGCTGGTGGATCCCAAGAGCCTGCCCTACCTGGACGGCACCGAACTGGACTACACCAAGGAAGGATTGAACGAGGGCTTCAAGTTCAACAACCCCAATGTGAAGGACCAATGCGGCTGCGGCGAAAGCTTCCAGGTCTAGGCCCATGAGCGAATTCAACAGGGACCATTTCGCCCTGTTCGGCCTGCCCCAGGGCTTCGCCCTGGATTCCGCCCTGCTCGAACAGCGCTACCGCGAGCTACAGGCCAAGGTTCATCCCGACAAGCACGCCCACCTGCCCGAGCCCGACAAGCGT
This sequence comes from Denitratisoma sp. agr-D3, assembly GCF_054658675.1. NCBI lineage: Bacteria > Pseudomonadati > Pseudomonadota > Betaproteobacteria > Nitrosomonadales > Sterolibacteriaceae > Denitratisoma > Denitratisoma sp. agr-D3. The sequence goes on from NZ_BAAGIA010000001.1 coordinate 858,152, forward strand.
CGCGCCATGCAATGGGCCAGCCAGGCCAACGAGGCCTACCAGACCCTCAAGCAGCCCCTGGCTCGGGCGCGCTATTTGCTGCATCTGGCCGGCCACGATCCTCGGGTGGAAGACAACACCGCCATGCCGGTGGACTTCCTCATGGAGCAGATGGAACTGCGCGAAGCCGTGTCCGACGCCCGGGTGGAACGCAACGGTGAACTGCTGGAGGACCTCCACGGCCGCCTGCGCCGGGAAATCAAGGAGCAGCACCTGGCCCTGGGCCGGGACATCGACGAACAGCGGGACTACGCTGCCGCCGCGCAGCGGGTGCGGCAATTGATGTTTCAGGAAAAGCTGTTGCAGGAAATCGACGACGCCCTGGAAGTGGTGGGCGCCTGAATGAAAGGACATTGGGAGGGGCTAGAGGCTGGAGACTAGGGAGCGATACAGGGGATTTCCATGGGCGTGAAACGCTCGTTGATTTTCCCTAGCCCCGAGTCCCCAGTCCCTAGTCTCTGCCTTAAACAACATGGCATTGCTGCAAATCGCCGAACCGGGGCAATCGGCCGCCCCCCACGAACATCGTCTTGCCGTCGGCATCGATCTGGGTACCACCAACTCCCTGGTGGCCACGGTGCGCAGCGGCATGGCCGCGGTGCTCAAGGATGAACAGGGGCGCTCCCTGCTGCCTTCCGTGGTGCGCTACGAAGCCGACGGCGGCGTGGTGGTGGGCTACGACGCCCAGGCCCGCCAGGCCAAGGACCCGAAGAACACCATTGTTTCCGTCAAGCGTTTCATGGGCCGGGGTCGCAAGGACATCGCCCACATCGAGTCCATGCCCTACGATTTCGTTGATGCACCGGGCATGGTCAAATTGCGCACCCACCAGGGCGTGAAGAGCCCGGTGGAAATCTCCGCCGACATCCTGCGGGTGTTGCGTCAGCGGGCCGAGTCCGCCCTCGGCGGCGAGCTCACCGGCGCCGTCATCACCGTGCCCGCCTATTTCGACGACGCCCAGCGCCAGGCCACCAAGGATGCGGCCAAGCTGGCCGGCCTCAACGTGCTGCGCCTGCTCAACGAACCTACCGCCGCCGCCATCGCCTATGGCCTGGACAACGGTGCTGAGGGCATCTACGCCGTGTACGACCTGGGCGGCGGCACCTTCGACATTTCCATCCTGCGCCTGTCCAAGGGCGTGTTCGAGGTGCTGTCCACCGGCGGCGACTCCGCTCTGGGCGGCGACGACTTCGACCAACGGGTGTTTTGCTGGATCATCGAACAGGCCAAGCTGGCCCCCCTGTCGCCCCAGGATGCCCGCCTGTTGCTAACCAAGGCCCGCGAGGCCAAGGAAACTCTGACCAATCGCGCCGAGGCGCCGATCACCGTCAAGCTCGGCAGCAATGAATACGTGGACCTGGTGCTGACCACCGAGATTTTCACCGAGATCACCCGCACCCTGGTGCAAAAAACCCTGGCGCCGGTCAAGAAGGCCTTGCGTGACGCCGGCCTGGGCGTGGATGAAGTGAAGGGCGTGGTCATGGTGGGCGGCTCCACCCGCATGCCGCAGATCCAGCGTGCCGTGGCCGAGTACTTCGGCCAGGACCCCCTCAACAATCTGGATCCAGACAAGGTGGTGGCTCTCGGTGCCGCCACCCAGGCCAACCTGCTGGCGGGCAACCGGGCGGCGGGAGACGACTGGCTGCTGTTGGATGTGATTCCCCTCAGCCTGGGCCTGGAAACCATGGGCGGCCTGGTGGAAAAAATCATCCCGCGCAACTCCACCATTCCCGTGGCCCGCGCCCAGGACTTCACCACCTTCAAGGACGGCCAGACCGCCATGGCGGTGCACGTGGTGCAGGGCGAGCGCGAACTGGTGTCCGACTGCCGCAGCTTGGCCCGTTTCGAACTGCGCGGCATGCCTGCCATGGTGGCCGGCGCGGCGCGCATCCGGGTTACCTTCCAGGTGGATGCCGACGGCTTGCTGTCCGTCTCGGCCCGCGAGCAGACCATGGGCGTCGAGGCCCACGTGGAGGTCAAGCCCAGCTACGGCCTGTCCGACGACGAAATCGCCGCCATGCTCAAGGACGGCATGAGCCACGCCGCCGACGATGCCTTCCGCCGCGCCTTGCGCGAGGCCCAGGTCGAGGCTCAGCGCCTGATCGAGGCCACCCAGTCCGCCCTCAAGGAGGACGCCCATTTGCTCGACGATGCCGAACGCAAGGGCGTCGATGCCGCCATCACCAAGCTTCAGTCCGTCATGATCGGCGATGATCGCCGCGCCGTCGACGAAGCCATGAGCGCCCTGTCCAAGGCCACCGAGGAATTCGCCGCCCGCCGCATGAACCAAAGCGTGCAGCGGGCCCTGGCGGGCAAGAACGTCACCGAACTGTAAGGCAAGGAAATCCCGCCATGACCCAAATCATCGTCCTCCCCCACTGGGAGTTGTGTCCCGATGGCGCCGTCATCGACGCCGCGCCGGGCACCACCATCTGCAACGCCCTGCTGGAAAACGACATCCACATCGAGCATGCCTGTGAGCAGTCCTGCGCCTGCACCACCTGTCACGTGGTCGTGCGCGAGGGCTACAACTCCCTGACCCCGGCCGAGGAAACCGAGGACGACCTGCTGGACAAGGCCTGGGGCCTGGAGCCCCAATCCCGCCTATCCTGCCAGGCCGTGGTGGCCGAGACCCCGCTCACTATCGAGATTCCCAAATACACCATCAACATGGCGAAGGAAGGAGGGGGACGGAAATGAAATGGACCGACACCCTGGACGTTACCCTGGCTCTGATCGAGGCCCATCCCGAAGCGGACCCGACCAAGATCAATTTCGTTGACCTGATGAACTGGGTCATGGCCCTGCCCGAGTTCAACGACGACCCCAAGCACTGCGGCGAAAAAATCCTCGAAGCCATCCAGCAGACCTGGATCGACGAACTGGAATAGCCCGAAAACGGCTCGGTTATTGCATCGCAAGGGCGATTCGGCGAATCGCCCTTTTTCTTGTTACCTTTACGCCATGAACAAGCACGACCATTCCCTCTGGAACCACGACCACCAATTCGTCGGCGATACGGTGGCTGCCGAGCGCAGCACCCGTCGGGTGCTGATCATCACCCTGGTGATGATGGCGGTGGAAATCGCCGCCGGTTGGGCCTTCAATTCCATGGCGTTGCTGGCGGACGGCTGGCACATGAGCTCCCATGCCCTGGCCATCGGCCTGTCGGCCTTCGCCTATGCCGCCGCCCGGCGCTACGCCCGGGACCAGCGCTTTGCCTTCGGCACCTGGAAGATCGAGGTACTGGCGGGTTTCGTCAGCGCCCTGTTCCTGTTGCTGGTGGCGGCGGCCATGGTATGGGGTTCGGTGGAGCGCCTGCTGGTGCCAGAGCCCATCCATTTCGGCGAAGCTATCGTGGTGGCGGTGATCGGCTTGGTGGTCAACCTGGTCTGTGCCCTGATCCTGAATGGCGGCGGTCATCATCACGGTCACGATCATGGGCATGATCATAGTCACGACCACCATGGCAGTCATCACCATGGCGATCTCAACCTCAAAGCCGCCTATCTGCACGTGCTGGCCGATGCCGCCACTTCGGTGCTGGCCATCGCCGCCCTGGGGGCGGGCATGGCCTGGGGCTGGACCTGGCTCGACCCGGTGATGGGGCTGGTGGGAGCGGTGCTGGTGGCGGTCTGGGCCAAGGGACTGCTGCTGGAAACGGGGCGGGTGTTGCTGGACTGCGAAATGGACACCCCCCTGGTGGCCGAAATCCGGGAGTCCGTCGCCAATCATCCGGGCTGGGTCGGGGTGGAGGTGGCCGATTTGCACGTGTGGCGGGTGGGGCGCGGCCACTATGCGGCCATCCTCGGCCTTATCAGCCACGGCGTCACCATCAGTCCCGACGAGGTGCGCCAGCGTTTGGCCGAGCATGAGGAACTGGTGCACCTGTCGGTGGAAGTGAACTACTGCGCCCATTCCTAAGGGGTTTTCCCCGCGCTGGAGCCGGGTCAGGTTCCGTATACTCCCTTCATAAGTTTGCCCTTCCAGCGCTGAAGGGCCGTTCAGGGGAGATTCATGGCAGCCATCGTCTGGGACCCGCATTACAACACCGGCTTGTCCGAGGTGGACGAGCAGCATCGGGCATTGGTGGCTCTGATCAACGAGTTGGGCACCCTGCTGGCTGCTGGCGACGGTAGCGAGGAGCGGCTGCAATGGGTGTTTCGCCAACTGGCCGAGCATTCCCTGCGCCACTTTGCCGATGAGGAGCAGTTGATGGTGGAGGCAGGTCTCGACCCCCGTTATCGGGAAAGCCACCACCGCCACCACGCGGCGTTCGCCGAGCAGGCGATGCAGATGTGGCAGTCCCGTGAATCCATGCGCCATCCGGCGGACAGCATTCAGGGCTTCCTGGCGGCCTGGCTCTCCTTCCATATCCTGGGCGAGGACCAGGTGATGGCGCGGCAAATTGCCCGCATCCGGCGCGGGGAGTCGCCGACGGCGGCCTATGAGGCCGAGGCCGGCCAGCAGGATGGCGCCACGTCCGCCCTGTTGCAGGCCCTGCAAAGTCTTTACCAGGTGCTGTCGCTGCAAAACCAGGACTTGATCCGGGGCAATGCCCATCTGGAAGCAATGGTGGCCGAGCGCACCCGCGACCTGGCGGCGGTCAATGCCCGGCTCCAGGCCGAACAGCAGGAACTGCGCAACACCTTGAGCAAGATGGAGCAAACCCAGAGCCGGCTGTTGCAGGCGGAAAAAATGGCCTCCATCGGCCAATTGGCGGCGGGGGTGGCTCATGAGATCAACAACCCCATCGGGTTCGTCACTTCCAATCTGGGCACCCTGGGCACTTATGTGCAGCGCCTGCTACATCTGCTCGACGCCATGGAGGAAGGGCGGGCCACGGAGGACATGCGACGGGAGATGGACCTGGACTTCCTGCGTCAGGACATTGCCGATCTGCTGCGGGAATCCCAGGACGGCCTGGACCGGGTGCGCAAGATCGTCGTCAGCCTGAAGGATTTTTCCCACGTGGACGAGGCCCAATGGCAGATGGCCGATCTCAACAAGGGCATGGAAAGCACCTTGAGCGTGGTCTGGAACGAGCTCAAGTACAAGGCCGAGGTGGTCCGCGATTACGGCGATTTACCCCTGGTGCGCTGCATGCCCGCCCAGCTGAACCAGGTGTTCATGAACCTGCTGGTCAATGCCGCCCAGTCCATCGACGATCATGGCCACATCGCCGTGCGTAGCGGTCTCGATGGTGCGTGGGTGTGGGTGGAGGTGGAGGACTCCGGCAAGGGCATGACGCCGGAAGTCCAGCAGCGGGTGTTCGAGCCCTTCTTCACCACCAAGCCGGTGGGCAAGGGCACGGGCCTGGGCTTGTCCATTTCCTATGACATCGTGCACAAGCACGGTGGGCACTTCGAGTTGGAAAGCGCACCGGGCAAGGGCTCCCGTTTCCGGCTCTGGTTGCCGGTGGCCGGTCCGGCCACGGGATCCACCCGGGAGGAGACCGCGCCATGACCCTGGATGACGCCTTCTTCCGCCAATTGGCGGACCAAAGCGGTTTCGGCATGATCGTCACCGACGTTGACGGTCGTATCCGTTATGCCAATCGTCGTCGCCAGGAAGCTTCCGGCTACAGTGCCGAGGAATTGATCGGCGAGACGCCGCGCATTTTCCACTCGGGCCTGACCGCCGCGATCACCTTTCAGGAGATGTGGACCGCGATCCTGGCGGGGCGTAGCTGGAAGGGCGAGGTTTTCAACCGCCGCAAGAGCGGCGACATCGTGCGCGAGTCCTTGTTCATCCAGCCCCTGGACGATGGTCAGGGGCGCCTGCTCGGATTCAGCGCCATCATCGACGAGGCCTTTTCCCTCTGGGAGGGCACCGGCGAGCATCCGCGTACCGCGATTTTCGATGCCCTGACCGGCTTGCCCAGCATGCCGTCCATGATGGAGCGCCTGGGCGCCCTGTTGCGCGGCTTCCAGCCGGTGAGTCGGGGCTTTGCCCTGCTCTCGGTGGATCTGGACGGTTTCGTCCGGCTCACCGAGTCCCTTGGTCGGCGGGTCACCGATCAGATCCTGGTCGAAGTGGCGGAGCGTATCCACCGCGCCGTGCGCCACGACGACGCCGTGGGCCGGGTGGAGGGCGACGAATTCATCGTGGTGTTGCCGGGCAACCACGTCGATCCCCTGGCCAGCGCCGAGACCGCCAGCCGCTTGTTGGCGGAGATCAGCGCGCCGATGACCGTGGCCGGCCATGCCTTCGTTCTCACCGCCAGCATCGGCATCGCCCGTTATCCCCTCGACGGCGTCGACGCCGAGCACCTGTTGGCCAATGCCGCCCTGGCCATGCTGGCGGCCAAGGGCGAGGGGGGCAACCGCTACCGCTACTACGATCCCGCCATGGGCGACCAGGCCCTGGATACGCTGACCCTGCCCCTGGAACTACGGCGCGACATCGAGCACCAGGAGTTGGTGCTGCTCTACCAGCCCAAGGTGAGCCTGCACGATGGCGAAATCGTCGGCTTCGAAGCCCTGGTGCGCTGGAACCATCCGCAAAAGGGCTTGATCCCGCCACCGCGCTTCATCGGCGTGGCGGAGGAAACCGGCCTCATCGTGCCCCTCAGCGAATGGGTGCTGCGGGCCGCGTTGAATCAGCTGAAGGCGTGGCACGCGGCCGGCTGGCAACGGCTGCAACTGTCCATCAACTTGTCGGTGCGCAATCTCTACCAGATCGATCTGCCGGGGTTGATGGCCCAACTGCTGGCGGAAACCGGCGTGGAGCCCCGTCATGTGGAGCTGGAGTTGGGCGAGAGCGCGATGATGCGGGACGCCACCCGCTCGATCCTGATGGTGGACCGACTGCGGGCCCTCGGCGTGCAACTGTCCCTGGATGGCTTCGGCACCGGTTACTCTTCCCTGGCGCACCTGACCCGCTTCGACGTGGACCGCCTGAAGATCGACCGGCTGTTCATCGAGGACGTTGCGACCAACCCCACCAATGCCTCCATTGTGTCGGCCATGATCGCCATGGCTCACAAGCTGGGCAAGAAAACCGTGGCCATGGGGGTGGAGGACGAGGCCCAGTTGCGCTTTTTGCGGCGCCAGGAGTGCGACGAGGTCCAGGGTTATTTGTTCAGCCCGCCCTGTAGCGCCGACGAGGCGGCCGCCATGATGCGCGACGGCAAGCGCCTGCGCCTGTCCGCGCCGGAGGCCCATTTGCCGGCATTGCTGCTGGTGGACGATGAACCGAATGTGCTTAGCGCTCTGCGTCGTTTGTTGCGCCGGGAGAACTACCGGGTGCTGACGGCCGCCAGCGGCGCGGAAGCCTTGGAGATCCTGGCCCGGGAGCCGGTCTGGGTGGTGATTTCGGACGAACGCATGCCGGGCATGAGCGGCATCGAGTTGATGAGCCGGGTACGCAGTCTTTACCCCAACACGATACGCATCATCCTCTCGGGCTATACGGAGTTGGCCACGGTCACCGATGCCATCAATCGGGGCGCGGTGTGGAAGTACCTGACCAAGCCCTGGGACGACGAGGCGCTGAAGGAAACCATCCGCCAGGCGTTTTTCCAACTGGCGCCGCCGGACTGAGGATGGGCGGCCGCGACCCGTCGCCGCTCAATCCGCCAGGCCGACGTCCTTGTCCCGCAGCATTTGCGCCAGCAGGCGATTTTCCAGGGTGAAGCGACGATGTTGCAGGGCCTGGGCGACGCTGCCCTCCAGTTCGAAGTCCAGCCAGGGCTTGCCCACGTAGCTGAAGATGTGGGCCAGGTCGAGGGCGTTCACCAGGCTTTCTGTGTTCATTTCGCCGCTGATCAGGATGCGTTCGCAATCGGGTTGTTTCTCGGCGAAGGCTTGCAGCAGGGCGATGCCATCCATTTCCGGCATGCGGTAATCGGCAATGATGCAGGAGAAACTCACGTCGTCGGCCATGCGTAGCGCCTGGCGCGGCGAGGTGCAGGTGTGGAGGCCGAGCTTGTCGGCGGTCAGCGTGGCGGGACGGTGGTGGGTCAGCTCCTCGCGCACGGTGACGAACAGGTCGTCCATGGGCGAGTGCAGGGTCAGGTCCCGCACCAGGGCGCTGAGCATCGCCGGCTCGTCGTCCACGATCAGGACCAGATCCTTGTCCTGGGCCGCGTCGGCAGCCGGGTTCAGACCCTGCCGGCGCAGTACGTCCGCCAGGCGCTGGTTTTCCTGCTGGGCCTGGTAGAGACGCAGCGCCTGGAAGATGGAGCTTTTGAGGAAGTACTCGGTCCAGGGCTTGGGAATGAAACGGTAGATGTGGGTTTCATTGATCATCCGCGTCAGGGCGGCGAAGTCCGTCTGGCCGCTGATCACCAGACGCGGGCAGTCCGGTTGCAGCTCGGCGTAGGCCTTGAGGAAGCTCAGGCCATCCATGACCGGCATGCGGTAGTCGGCGATGACCAGGTCGAAGGTCTTTTCCTTGGCTCGGGCCAGGGCTTGCAGCGGATCGGTGAACCCTTCCACCAGCAGGGGCTGGCGCTCGAAGCGGGTGGCCCGGATTTCCCGTTGCAGGGCGTGCACAACGCCGGGTTCGTCGTCGACGATCAGCAGGGTACGGCTTTTTTCAGGGGCGGGCGTGGTTGGATTCATGGCCGGTGCCCTACCGAGGACGATAGGGCGCGGGAAGGAAGGGTTGAATGTATAGATTTGAAGATAAGCGCCTGGCATGGCTTTGTAAAGCCGGGGGAAAGGGCGCTTTCGGCCACAGTTCATGGCCTAGGTGGGGGCTTTTGTCCGGTCTTCAATCCCGGTTGGGCGGGGATAACGCCGGGTCGTAGATGCGGTATTGATTGCGGCCGCCTTCCTTGGCGGCGTACATGGCGGTGTCGGCCTTGCGCATCAGGTCCTGGGCTTCGACCCCGTGTTGCGGGTAAAGGGCGATGCCGAGACTGGCGGAAATAGACAGGGAAAGGTCGTTGACCGGAATCGGGTGACAAAGGGCCTTGAGGATTTTTCCCGCCACCCGCAGGGCGCCGTGGATCGAGGTCAGCTCGGACAGGACGATGATGAACTCGTCGCCGCCTTGGCGCGACACGGTATCCATGCCGCGCACACATTGGCCGAGGAGCCGGGCGACGGTTTTGAGCAGTTCGTCCCCAACTTCGTGGCCGTGGGTGTCGTTGATGATTTTGAACCGGTCCAGGTCGAGGAAAATCACGCCGACCATCTGTTGGTTACGGCGGGCCTGGACCAGGGCCTGGTTGAGGCGGTCCAGCAGCAGGCGGCGGTTGGGCAGGTTGGTCAGGGTGTCGTAGTAGGCCAGTTGGCGGATCTGGTCCTGGGCCTGTTTGCGCTCGGTGATGTCCTCCACCTGGACGTCGAAGCATTGGGGCACGCCCAGGGTGTCCCGCAGCAGCGAGGCGGTGATCTGCACCCAGACCAATTGGCCGTCTTGACGCAGGTAGCGCCGCTCCTGCTGGAGCACCGCCAGTTCCCCCGTCATGAGCCGGCGCCGGTTGGCGATGTCGACGGCGATTTCGTCGGGATGGGTGATGTCCTCAAAGGCCAGGGATTCAAGCAGGGGGCGGGGGTAGCCGAGGATGGTGCAGAGCGCCTGGTTGACCTTGAGCAGATGGCCGTCCAGGGAAACGATGGCCATGCCGATGGGGGCGAATTCCATGAAGTCGCGGAAGCGCTTTTCACTTTCCCGTAGGGCAACTTCCTTTTGCTTGCGTTCGGAAATGTCGGTGAACAGACCGATGAACTGGCTGATGCGGCCGGCGGCGTCGCGGATGACCGAGACGTTGATCCAGGCTGGAAAGACGTCACCGTTCTTGCGCCGGCTCCAGATCTCGCCGGTCCAGGTGGCACGGCCGTCGAAACTGGCGATGATGATGCCGAAATGGTCTTCCCGTTCCTGGTCCGGGCTGAGGATCAGGGGCGGCTTGCCCTTGGCCTCCGCCTCCTGGTAGCCGGTGATGGCGCAATAGGCCGGATTGGCGGCCTGGATGCGACCCTGGTCGTCGGCGATGAAAATGGCCTCGGAGGTGTTGGCGTAGATCTTGGCAAACTGGGCGTTCTGCTGGATCAGGTCGAACTGGCGGAAGGCGTCGCGCACGTTCTCCAGCAGCAACTGGTTGTCCCAGGGCTTGTGCAGGAATTTGTACACGTTGCCGCGATTGATGGCGTCGGTGATGGTTTCGATGTCGGCGTAGCCGCTGAGCACCATGCGCACGCTGTCGGGGTAGCGCCGCTTGGCCTCGGTAAGGAATTCGACGCCGGACATGCCCGGCATGCGCTGGTCCGACAGCAGGACCTGGGCGCTGTGCTGCTCGAGCAGTTGCAGGGCCTCTTCGCCGCTGGCGGCGGTGAGCAGTTCGTAGCCCTCGTCGCGGAAAAGGCGCAGCAGGGAGTGGAGCAGGGCGGGTTCGTCGTCCACCAGCAACAGCGTTCTGTTCATCGGTGACCTTCGTCTATCGATGGCCATAGGATAAAGCATCCGTCTCCGGCCACGGCGAATTCCGCTGCTTGCCCGACAACGGCCCTGTTCGGGTTGGTGGAGCGTGACTGGGAACTCAGGCGCGTGGGCGGAAGGCGGCGGCGGCCCGGTCGCGCAGCCCCTTGAGCCGGTGCACCTGTTCCTTGGGGATATGGATGCTGCCCGCTTCGTCCTTGTCGCCGTAGATCAGGGCCACCGGCTTGCCCTTGACCACCAGGGGGAAGAGGACGAAGGTCTTGGCCGGCATGGCGCGGCGGAACCAGTCGGGAATCTTGTCGGCGATGTTGGGATCGTCGGTGTTGTCGATCAGGATGTCGGCCCCTTTTTTCAGGGACAGATGGAACACGTCGGGACTGTAGGCGGTGGAAAAACGGAAGCGCTGGCGGAGTTCGCGGCCCTCCATGCCGAAGCCGATGCGGGCCACCATGTGCTCGGCCTTGGCGTCCTTGAGGCAGAGCAGTACCCGTTGGAAGCCCAGGGCCCGGTACAGGGTCTCCAGCATGATGGCGAGGATGTCGTTGGGCGTGGCGTTTTCCGCCAGGGAATTGTCCATGTCCCGGCCGCCAGCCTCCAGCAGGGCATCCATGGCCGGCGTCTCGGCGTTAGGGGCGTCTTCATCGACCGCCGGCGGCGGGGCGACGGTGGTCTCGTCCCTGCTGAAACGATCCAGTTGCTGGGCGAAGTCGCTTTGCGTCAGGTCGATACCGAGAATGGCGGCGATCTGGGCCAGGTCCTCGGCGGACTTGCCGACCAGGGCGCGGATGCGGGCGGCGGGCAGGTTCAGGTTCTCGGCGTAGCGGTCGGCCAGGGCGGCAAGGTCGCTGGCCCAGGCGGCGCTGTCGCCGGCGGCGATGAGCTGGCTGGCGTCCTGGGCGAAGGCGACGATGACCCGCAGGATTTCCTCCCGTGTGGCCGCCAGGGGGATGTAGCCCTCCGGCAGTCGGTGCATGCTGTAGCGGATGGCGGCGGAAAAACCCCAGGTCTGGGAAGCCTTGAGCCCCAGGGCTTCATAGCTCATGCCCAGCACCTGGGCCGAGGCGGTGGCTTCGTCCAGCCCCTGGCCCGCCATCAATGCATTGACGGCTTCGGCCTTGTCGGGGAAGTGGAGCCAGATCAGCATTTCTCCCAGGCCGTGGAACAGGGCGCCGGTGAAGGCCTCGTCGGCCTCGGGGGGAGCGATGCTGTGGCTCAGGTCCCGGGCCAGCAATCCGGCCAGGGTGGCCTTCAGGTAGGCCTCGGTCAATTGGCGACCGTGGGGTTTGCCCTGAAGGCTTTCCGCCAGCAACACGGTGATGGCCAGGTTGCGCAGGGCGTCCAGGCCCAGTAGTACCGCCGCCCGGGAGAGGGTGCCGATGGCGCCATCGGCGGTCTTGGGGCCGTAAACCAGATTGGCCAGCTGCACCACCTTGTCGGTCAGGGCCGGTGTTTGCAGCACGGTATTGGTGAGCTGGGTGACGGCCTCCTGTTCCGTGGGCGCGCTTTGGTTGATGGCCGTGATGGTGCCGGCCAGGGCGTCGTCGGCGCTGCCGATCTGGGCCAGCACGGTGGCGGCCACGCTGGGCACCTCGTTGTCCGCCTCGGGGGATTCGGCCAGATAGCGATCCAGGGCGGCCACCACCTCGTCCATGTCGGCATAACGCTGGGCCGGATCCCGGGCGCAGCAGCGGCGGGCGATGTCCGCCAGGGCAGGGTCCAATTGGGGCGGCGGCAGGACGTCCTCGTTCATGATCCGGTGCAGCATCGGCCCCACCGAGTCCCCGCTGACGAGGGGGTGGCCCTGGATCGCTTCCATCAGGATCAGGCCCAGGGCGTAAATGTCCCCGGCGGGGGCAACGGTCTTGTGTTGGATGTATTCCGGCGCCAGGTAGGCCGGCGTGCCGAGCAGGCCCTGCTGGATGATGTCGGCCAGTTCGTCCACCCGGGGTGGGCAGGCGAAGTCCATCACCCGGGGGCTGCCGTCTTCCGTCAGGCGGATGTTGGCGGGGGTCAGGTTGCGGTGCACGATGCCGGCGTGGTGGGCTACGGCCAGGGCCTCGGCCACGCCACGCGCGAGCCGGGCGGCGCGTTGGCACGGCCAGGGGCCGGCCTGGGTCAGGCTGTCCGCCAGGGAAGGCCCCGGCGCGTATTCCTGCACCAGGTAGGGCAATCCACCGTGCTCGCCGCATTCGTACAGGGGCACGATGCGGGGGTGGCGCAGGGCGACGACTTGCGCGGCGGAGGCGAGCAGTTGCGGATTGAGTTGACGCCGATCGGCCGGCGGATAGTGCACGACCTTGATCGCCACCTCCCGCCCTTCCTTGGGGTCCCAGGCCAGCTCCACCTCGCTCTGGATGCCACGCCCCACTTCCCGACGAAGCTCGAAACGGCCCAGGGCGCGGGGGGGCGTCATGGCGCTGGACGGCTAGTCGACGAAGGCGTCCACCAGTCGGTGGGCGAGGGTGATGGTGGCGATGCCCAGGCCGATCAGCACCACCTGCTGCACGGTGGCTTTCAGTTCGGCCCGTTTATGCAGCCCGGGAATCAGGTCGGCCACGGCCACGTAGATCATGCTGGCGGCGGCCAGGGAGAGCATCACCGGCACCACGCCCGTGACGGCGGACAGGGCGTAGTAGGACAGCAGGCCGCCCACCAGGGTGGCGAAGCTGGACAGCAGGTTCAGGGCCAGGGCCTTGCGCCGGCTGTAGCCGGAGTGGAGCAGGATGAGGAAGTCGCCAACTTCCTGGGGGATTTCGTGGGCGATGATGGCCAGGGCGGTGACCGCGCCGAGCTTCACGTCCTCCATGAAGGCAGCGGCGATGAGCACGCCGTCCACGAAGTTGTGGAAGGTGTCGCCGATGGTGATCAGCAGGCCGCTGCGGCCGTGGTCGTGGCCGTGGTGGCTGTGGCCGTGGTGGTCATGGCCGGATTGGGGTTCGTGGCCCTCGCAGGCTTCGAAGTGGCAATGGCGCCAGAGCACCAGTTTTTCCAGGATGAAAAAGCCGAGGATGCCGGCCAGCACCAGGGCCGCGCTTTGGGTCGCGTCGCCGCTGGCGGTGAGGGCATGGGGCAGGACTTCGAGGAAGGAGGCGCCGAGCAGGGCGCCCACCGCGTAGCTGACCAGCATGGGGATCCAGGCGGCCCGGGCGGAAAAGGCGAACACGGCGGCTGCCAGGACGCTGAAGGCGCCGCCGGCGAGGGCGCTGAAGACGATCCATTGCAAGGTGGACATAAGGACGACCAGGGTTGAGGCTAGGCCGGAATTATAGAGCCCTGCTCAGTCTCCCTTCGTGCGCTGGCGCACTGCGCTCCGTTTCAGTCTTCGGCAGTGAGCCAGATCAGGCTCGCCTGGCGGCCGGTGACGCCGTCGCGGCGATAGGAAAAAAAGTGTTCCTTTTCGCGCCAGGTGCAGCGGTCGCCGCCGTAGACCGCGGCGACGCCGGCCCGCCGCAGCCGCAACCGGGCCAGGTGGTAGAGGTCGCACAGCCATTTGTCGGCGCCGCCGGGGCTGGGCTGGAAGGCCGCTTCCGCCGCCGGATCGCGGGAGAGAAAGGCGCTGCGGACCTCGCCGCCGACTTCATAGGCGGCGGGGCCGATGGCTGGGCCCAACCAGGCCAGGACTTCATCCCCCGCTGCGCCGAGGGCGCTCAGGGTGGACTCGATCACGCCGTCCGCCAAGCCGCGCCAGCCGGCATGGGCGGCGCCGATACGGCGGCCGTCCCGGGTGCAGAACAGCAGGGGCAGGCAGTCGGCGGTGAGGATCGCGCACACCGTGGCGCTGCGGTCGGTGATGATGGCGTCGGCTTGGCTGCCGGGGCGGTACGTGGCGGCGTCCAGGCAACGGCTGCCGTGCACCTGCTCCAGCCAGAGCGGTGCCGCCGGCAGCTTTGCGCAGGCTTGCAGGGTGTAGCGGTTGGCCCGCACGGCGACGGGATCGTCGGCGACGTGGTGGCCCAGGTTGAGGCTGTCGTAGGGGGGCAGGCTGAAACCGCTGGCGCGGGTCGTGCTCAAGGCGCGAACCCGCGCCGGTGCCGGCCAGTCGGGAGCGATGAAGAGGGTCATGACGCTTGCCGCAACTGGGCCAGGAGCCGCGAGAAGTCCGCCGGCAGCGGACTTTCCCAGGACAGCGCTTCCTTGCTGCGGGGATGGATCAAGCCCAGGCGCCAGGCGTGCAGGGCCTGGCGGGGAAAGGCGTCGAGCAGGGGGGTGGCGGACTTGCGCTTGCCGTACACCGGGTCGCCTACCAGGGAATGGCCCAGGTGGGCCATGTGCACCCGGATCTGGTGGGTACGTCCGGTGTCCAGGCGGCATTCCACCAGGGTGCAGCCGGGCAGGCTTTCCTCCGGCTGGTAGTGGGTGCGGGCCTCCCGCCCTTCCCGCACCACGGCCATCTTCGTGCGCTGGGTGGGGTGGCGGCCCAGGGGCTCGTCCACGCTGCCGCTACGGGCCAGGACACCGTGCACCAGGGCCAGGTAGTGGCGCTTGACCGTCCGCGCCTGGAGCTGGCGCACCAGGTCGGTCTGGGCTGCCAGGGTCTTGGCCACCACCATCAGGCCGCTGGTGTCCTTGTCCAGGCGATGGACGATACCGGCCCGGGGCACGGCATGGAGGTGGGGCGCGTGGTGGAGCAGGGCGTTTTGCAGGGTGCCGCTCCAATTGCCGTTGCCGGGATGGACGACGAGGCCGGCGGGCTTGTCCACCACCAGGATGTCGTCGTCCTCGAAAACGATGGGAAAGGGAATGTCCTCTGCCTGGCAGGCGCCGTCCTCCTGCTGGTCGGGCAGCAACAGTTCCACGCTTTCGCCGCCCCAGACCTTTTGCCGCACCTCGGCCGGGTCGCCGTCCAGCAGCACCAGGCCGTCCCGGATCCAGCCCTGGAGGCGGCTGCGGGAGTGTTCGGGGTAGAGGCCGGCCAGGACCAGGTCGAAACGCTGGCCGGAGGCCGTGTCGGGGACCGTCTTCAGGGGGCCGGCGGGGGCGGCTGGGCTATAATCCGCCGCGTCCTTTTCAGAGGCATTCATCATGCGTAGTTTAGCGGTTCTTGCGGTTCTGCTTTCCCTTCTCGCCGGTTGCGGCCTGTTGCCGGACCAGGTGGACGAAACGGCCAAGTGGTCGGCCAACAAGCTGTATTCGGAGGCCCACGACGCCATGACGGAAGGCGCCTACGACAAGGCGGTCAAGTATTTCGAGAAGCTGGAGTCCCGCTATCCCTACGGCCGCTATGCCCAGCAGGCCCAGATCGAGGTGGCCTACGCCTATTACAAGCAGAGCGAACCGGCCTCGGCCATTGCCGCCTGCGACCGCTTCATCCGCCTGCACCCCAACCATCCCAACGTGGACTACGCCTACTACCTGAAGGGCTTGGTCAATTTCAACGAGGACTTGGGCTTGTTGGGGGCCATCAGCCAGCAGGATTCCACCGAACGTGACCCCAAGGCCTTGAACGATGCCTTCCAGGCCTTCAAGGAGCTGGTGGCCAAGTTCCCGGAAAGCCGCTACGCCGACGACGCCCGCCTGCGCTTGAACTACCTGATCAATGCCATGGCCTCCCACGAAGTGCACGTGGCTCGCTATTACCTCAACCGGGGCGCCTACATCGCGGCGGTCAACCGGGCCCAGGATGCCATCAAGACCTATCCCGACGCCCCTGCCAACGAGGAAGCGCTGTTCATCCTGGTCAAGTCCTACGACAACCTGGGCATGCGCGACCTGCGGGATGACGCGGAGCGCATCATGCGCAAGAACTTTCCCAAGAGCGCCTACTACACCCGGGGCTTGGGGCGAGAGGAGCCCTGGTGGCGTTTGTGGTGATGGGCCGGCTATGACGCTCGCTTGAACGAAAAAGCCCGGCTTGACCGGGCTTTTTCTTTGGCCGGGAGGGCCATGCCCAGACTTTCTCGGCCGGCGGCGGCTGATGAAACAGTTGCGGCGGTTGCAGACTTGGCGATACAGTGCGCATGGTTATTCGATGCCAACCCGCAGGGTTTCCGTGTCGAGGCGCTAAAGTAAGAAAAAATGCTGGTCCATGGGGAGGACGCATGATATTCAAGCCAATCCTGGCGGGAACTTTGTTGGCGGTATCGGCCTGCGGCTGGGCAGTGGACTATTCCGTGTCCGGTTTCGGCACGGTCGGCTACGCCAAGTCGGACAAGTCCTACGCCTACGAGCGTTTCATCGACAAGAATGGCACTTTCAACCAGGACAGCCTGTTCGGCGTCCAGGTCGATGCTAAGTTCTCCCCCCAATGGAGCGCCACCTACCAGGCCAAGTACGCGCCATCCCAGCAGATCGACGGTCAATGGGATGTGACCACGGCTTGGGCCTTCGCCTCCTGGCGGCCCAACGACGATTGGCTGCTGCGGCTCGGCAAGATGCGGGTGCCGACCTATCTCTATTCCCAATACACGGACGTGGGGGCGGCTTACGACTTCGTCCGCCTTCCCGTGGAGGTCTACGCCTTCACGCCGTCCACCGACTTCATCGGCGCCAACGTCACCCGTTCTTGGGCCCTGGATGCCGGGGACCTCAGTTTCGACATCTATCACGGGGCGACGAGGATCAGCCGACGCCTCTATTTGCGCGACACCGGGCCGCGTTTTGCGGACATCAACGTGCTCGCCGAGGGCATCGCCCTCAGTTTCAAGACCGACACGGACACCTATCGGGCGGCCTTCCACCACTATCAGAGCAGTAACAGCGGCAAGCTGACGGGCGCCGATTATCCCTTGCAGGATCTCGGTACTTTCCTCGGGCATTACTACGTTGTGGATCCCCAAATGGGCACCCTGCCCCAGGTGAAGAAGTTCCACAACTATTTGTTCACCCTGGGGGCGGAAGTTGATCTCGGCGGCGGTTACCGGGTGGTCGGCGAGTACGCCAAGATCATCCAGAACGAGCTGAAGATCGGGGTGGATGCCAGCGGCGGTTATTTGTCCCTGCTCAAGCAAATGGGCGACGTGACGCCCTATGTCACCGTGGCTGGATTGCGTTCGAAGGACTCGCAATTCCGCATACAACAAAACCTGTTGAATGCGTCGGTGTCGTCCTTCGTCACCGGGGCAACCCAGATCAATGCCGCCCAACAGGCCACCGCCGATGCGCTGACTGTTTACGACCAATCGTCCCTGGCGGTAGGGGCTTCTTATGCCTTGACGCCGAAGTCCAAGGTCAAGGCCGAGTGGATGCGGACGTGGGTGGGGCAGGCGTCCCAGTTCGTCGATTCGCCCGCGGGTGGCAGGCCCGTCAATCACACCACGATTGACGTGCTTTCCTTCAACTACAGTTTTACTTTCTGAGGGGAGGCGAGATGAAAAGTATGCTCAAGTCCCTTCGCTTGGCGAGTTTGGCCCTTGTATTGGCAAGCCCTGCCTGGGCCGGCGTGGTGGTGATCGGCAATGCCAACCTGGCCAAGCTCAATCCCACCCAGGTCGAGCGGATCTACACGGGGCGCACCATCGAGGTGAACGGGGTCGCGGTGCAGCCGGTGGATGCGGTGCAGGGCAGTGCCCTGCGCAAGCGCTTCCTGGAAACCTACTTGCAGCAGGATGAGGCGAAATACATCGGTTACTGGACGGTGCGCCGCTACATCGGCAAGGGGGTGCCGCCGCGGGAAATCGGTAGCGTCGCCGAACTGTTGGACTATGTCCAAAACACCCCGGGGGCGATCGGTTATGTCGATGAGTCCGAGCTTCGGCCCGGGGTCAATGTGCTCCTGAGAAAGTAAGCGCCTCGACACTCCCAAGAAAAAGCCCGGCAGTACCGGGCTTTTTCTTTACCTGTTGCCGATGGTGTTACACCGCCGCCTGGCGGGCGCTGTCGTGGCAGCGTTGGGCCAACCATTGCAGGTGCAGGGCGGGCAGGGCGGCTTGCAGGCGTTCCGGGCGGGCCGTGGCGAGCAGGGTCAACGCCGAGCTACCCTGGGGATGGCCGATCAGGCGGACGACCTGGCGGGCCACGGCGTCGGCCACGTCCACCACTTCCGCCTGGTGACCCAGCAGCGGTGTCAGCATCGGTTTGATGAAACTGTAATGGGTGCAGCCGAGGACGATGCGGTCTGCGCCGGCGGCCAACAGGGGGGCGACCTTGGCGGCCACCTCGGCGGCGAATTCCGCATTGTCCCAATCCAGGGTTTCCACCCGTGTGGCCCAGTCGGGGCAGGGTTCCACATGGACCTGGACGCCGCTTCCATGGGCGGCGATCAGTCGTTGCAGGCGTTCGCTGCGGGCGGTGAGCTCGGTGGCCAGCACGGCGATGCGACCGCTTTTGCTGCTGGCCGCCGCCGGCTTGACGCCGGGCTCGACGCCGACCACCGGAATGTCGGGATGACGCTGGCGCAGGGCGCTGATGGCGGCGGCGGTGGCGGTGTTGCAGGCCACCACGATCAGACGGCAGCCCCGGGCCACCAGGTGGTCGCCGATGGCCAGCACCCGGCCCTGGATGAAGGCCTCGGTTTTGTCGCCGTAGGGAACGTGGCCGGTATCGGCCAGGTAGGTGAGATCGGCCTGGGGCAGGGCCCGGGCGATAGCGGCCAGTACCGACAGGCCGCCGAGGCCGGAATCAAAGACACCAATCATTGGACGGCAGCGGTGAGGACGATTTCCACCCGGTAGCCCGGGTTGGCCAGGCGCGCCTCGATGCAGGCCCGGGCCGGGGCGGTCCCGGCGGGCAACCAGTTGTCCCACACGGCGTTCATGGCGCCGTAATCGGCCATGTCCCGCAGGTAGATGGTGGCCATCAACAGCCGTGATTTATCGCTGCCGGCCTGGGTCAGCAGGCGTTCGATGCTGGCGAGCACCTCCCGGGTTTGGACGGTGATGTCGGCGTCGAGGGTGGCGGGCACCTCCACCAGGTAAACAGTGCCGTTATGCACGACACTGTCGGAATAGCGGGCGGTGGTGCCGTGACGTTGGATACTCATACGATGCGTTGCCAAAGAAACGAAGCCGGCAGGGCCGGCTTCGTTGGGGACAAGGAGATGATCAGGCCGCGGCTTTCTTTTGGCTGATCTTGATCTGCCATTCCTTGGGGCCGGTTTCGTGGACGGACGTGCCGGAGGAATCCACCGCCACGGTGACGGGCATGTCCTTCACGTCGAACTCGTAGATGGCCTCCATGCCCAGGTCGGCAAAGCCCACCACCTTGGCGGACTTGATGGCCTTGGCCACCAGATAGGCGGCACCACCCACGGCCATCAGGTAGGCGGACTTGTTGTCCTTGATGGCTTCGATGGCGACGGGGCCCCGCTCGGACTTGCCGATCATGGAGATCAGGCCGGTCTTTTCCAGCATCATGCGGGTGAACTTGTCCATGCGGGTGGCGGTAGTGGGGCCAGCGGGGCCGACCACTTCGTCGCCCACGGGGTCCACGGGGCCGACGTAGTAGATGACCCGGTTGGTGAAGTCGACGGGCAGCTTCTCGCCCTTGGCCAGCATGTCGGAAATGCGCTTGTGAGCGGCGTCGCGGCCGGTCAGCATCTTGCCGTTGAGCAGCAGCTTCTGGCCGGGCTTCCAGGAGGCGACTTGTTCCTTGGTCAGGGTGTCCAGGTTCACGCTGGTGGCGGCCTTGGTGTCCGGTGTCCAGGTGACGGCGGGCCAGTCGGACAGCTTGGGCGGTTCCAGCTTGGCAGGGCCGGAGCCATCCAGGTGGAAGTGACAGTGGCGGGTGGCGGCGCAGTTGGGCACCAGCGCCACGGGCAGGTTGGCGGCGTGACAGGGGTAGTCCAGCACCTTCACGTCGAGCACGGTGGTGAGGCCACCCAGGCCTTGGGCGCCAACGCCGAGGGCGTTCACTTTTTCGTACAGTTCCAGACGTAGTTCTTCTGCGCGAGTCAGCTTGGCACCCGTCTTGGCAAATTCAGCAGCCTTGGCCTTCAGTTCATGGATATCCACGGGAGCCATGATGGATTCCTTGGCCAGCAGCATGGCCTTCTCGGGCGTGCCGCCGATGCCGATGCCGATGATGCCGGGAGGACACCAACCAGCGCCCATTTCGGGAATCTTGTGCAGCACCCAGTCCACCAGGTCGTCGGAAGGGTTGAGCATGGCGAACTTGGACTTGGCTTCGGAGCCGCCGCCCTTGGCGGCGCAGATCACTTCCACGCCGTCACCGGCGACGATCTCGAAGTGCACCACGGCAGGGGTGTTGTCCTTGGTGTTCTTGCGGGCACCGGCGGGGTCGGCCAGCACGGAGGCGCGCAGGGGATTGACCTTGTCGTTGTAGGCGCGACGCACGCCTTCGTTGATCATTTCCTGGATGCTCATGGTGGCGTCGGGCCAGGTGACCTGCATGCCGACCTTGATGAAGACCATGCCGATCCCGGTGTCCTGACAGATGGGGCGGTGGCCTTCGGCGGACATGCGGCTGTTGGTCAGGATCTGGGCGATGGCGTCCTTGGCGGCGGGGGATTCCTCGCGCTCGTAGGCTTCGCCCAGGGCCTTGATGTAGTCCAGGGGGTGGTAGTAGCTGATGTACTGGAAGGCGTCGGCGACGGACTGGATCAGGTCTTCCTGCTTGATGGCGGTCATGGTGGTTTCTCGCGGCAAAAAAGAGGGTGGCAGAAAAGTGTCAGTGGGCTTCCTTGGACCCGATGGCCAAGGTGGAGGTCATGATCTTGTCGGTCACCGCGATGGCGATGGCCGAAACGAGGAACAGGCCGTGGATCGCGGCCTGGGCGATGATCACCCGGTCCTCGACCTGGGCGGCGTTGATGAAGGTCTTGAGCAGGTGGATGGACGAAATGCCGATCAAGGCAGTGGCCAGCTTGACCTTGAGCACCCCGGCGTTGACGTGGGACAGCCATTCCGGCTGGTCCACGTGGTCGTCCAGGTCCAGGCGGGAAACGAAGGTTTCGTAACCGCCGACGATGACCATGATCAGCAGGTTGGCGATCATCACCACATCGATCAGGCCCAGCACGATCAGCATGATCTCGTTTTCACCGAGACTGCCGGCCTTGAACACCAGGTGGGCCAACTCGTGCATGAACTGGTAGACATAGACCCCCTGAGCCGCGATCAGGCCCAGGTAAAGGGGCGCCTGGAGCCAGCGGCTCCAGAAGATGAAGGACTCCATGGCCTTCACGGTTTTGTTCATGGGACGACTCCGGATTTTCCCCCGCAAGGGTGCAAGGGACTTATGTTGCAGTGCGGGGCGTTGAGGCAGGGCGGAATTGTACCTATTCCAGCCGGCGGAGGACTTTTCGCTGTTTGCTGAAGCTTGAAATCTTCGGGTGTAAGAGGTGCGTAAGGCTATTTCGATTAAATCTAAAGCAATTCAAGGAGAGCGTTGCTAATATTCCATTGCAATGTCCCTTGTTTGACGTGTTGTCGAAGCAATCCATACCCAGAATCAGGAGGAGTTGAGCATGACCACCGAATCCCCGGAAACCCGTACCTATCATCCTGCTCCCGAAGTCGTGAAGCAGGCGGCCGTCTCCGGCATGGCTGCCTATGAGGCCCTGTGCAAGGAGGCCGAAACCGATTACGAAGGCTATTGGGGTCGCTTGGCCAAGGAGCATCTGGTCTGGAAGCAGCCCTTCAATACCGTACTGGATCAATCCAATTCGCCGTTCTTCAAGTGGTTTCCCGACGGCAAGCTGAACGTTTCCTACAACTGTCTGGAAAAGAACATCGAAGCCGGCCTCGGCGACAAGGTCGCCCTGATCTTCGAAGCCGACGACGGCACCGTCACCAAGGTGACCTACAAGGAACTGCTGGGCAAGGTGAACAAGTTCGCCAACGCCCTCAAGGCCCAAGGCATCAAGAAGGGTGACCGCGTCCTGATCTACATGGCCATGTCCGTGGAAGGCATCGTCGCCATGCAGGCCTGCGCCCGCATCGGCGCCACCCACTCCGTGGTGTTCGGCGGCTTCTCCTCCAAGTCCCTGGAAGAGCGCATCCTCGACGCCGGCGCCGTGGCCGTGATCACCATGGACGGTCAATGCCGTGGCGGCAAGGCCCTGCCTCTGAAGCCCGCCGTGGATGAAGGCATCGCCCTGGCCGGTTCCGCCAGCCAAGTGAAGACGGTGATCGTCGTCAAGCGCACCGGCGGCGAATGCAACATGGTGGAAGGCCGCGACGTCTGGTACCACGACATCGTCGCCAGCCAGCCCGACACCTGCGAGCCCGAGTGGGTGGATGCCGAGCATCCCCTGTTCCTGCTCTACACCTCCGGTTCCACCGGCAAGCCCAAGGGCGTGCAGCACAGCAGCGGCGGCTATCTGCTGCAAGCCGTGCTGACCATGAAGTGGACCTTCGACATCAAGCCGAACGACATCTTCTGGTGCACCGCCGACATCGGTTGGGTGACCGGCCACACCTACATCGCCTACGGCCCCCTGGCCTGCGGTGCCACCGAGATCGTGTTCGAGTCCGTGCCCACCTATCCGGATGCCGGCCGCTTCTGGCGCATGATCCAGGACCACAAGGTCACCATCTTCTACACCGCGCCCACGGCCATCCGCTCCCTGATCAAGGCTTCGGAAACCACGCCCAGCGTGCATCCCAAGAACTACAACCTGACCAGCCTGCGTCTGCTCGGTTCCGTCGGCGAGCCCATCAACCCCGCCGCCTGGACCTGGTATTACAACAATGTCGGCGGCGGCAAGTGCCCCATCGTGGATACCTTCTGGCAGACCGAGACCGGCGGCCACATGATCACCCCGCTGCCCGGCGCCACGCCCCTGATCCCCGGCTCCTGCACCCTGCCGTTCCCTGGCATCCAGGCTGCCGTGGTGGATGAAACCGGCCACGACGTGCCCTGGGGCCAAGGCGGCATCCTGGTCGTCAAGAAGCCCTGGCCCTCCATGATCCGCACCATCTGGGGCGATCCCGAGCGCTTCAAGAAGTCCTACTATCCCGCCGATTTCCAGGGCAAGTACTACCTGGCCGGCGACGGCGCCATCCGCGACAAGGACACCGGCTACTTCACCATCACCGGTCGTATCGATGACGTGCTGAACGTCTCCGGTCACCGCATGGGCACCATGGAAATCGAATCTGCCCTGGTGGCCAATCCCCTGGTGGCCGAGGCCGCCGTGGTGGGTCGTCCCGACGATGTCACCGGCGAGGCCATCTGCGCTTTCGTGGTGCTCAAGGGTGCCCGTCCCGAGGGCGACGCCGCCAAGAAGATCGTCAAGGAGCTGCAAGACTGGGTGGGCAAGGAAATCGGCCCCATCGCCAAGCCCAAGGACATCCGCTTCGGCGAAAACCTGCCCAAGACCCGCTCCGGCAAGATCATGCGCCGTCTGCTGCGGTCCCTGGCCAAGGGCGACGAAATCACCCAGGACACCTCCACCCTGGAAAACCCGGCCATCCTGGAGCAGCTCAAGCAGTCTGCCTAAGGCAAAGCAAAGCGAACGAGGCTTGGGGGCACTTCGGTGCCCCTTTTTTCTGGCTGTCGTCCGCTAAACTGCTGCCATGGATTCCCCCTCCGACGATGTGATCCGGGCCCTGGGCCTCAACGGCCAGCCCCTTTCCGCCTGCCTCGATATCGCCCGCGCCGCCGACCTGCTGGCTGCCCGTCCCAATCTGCTGGCCGATAGCCGGGTATTCCTCGCCGCCCGTTGGCAGGCGCTCATGGCCGACGCCATCGCCGCCATTGAACGGATTGCCGCGCTGCCCGGCTGGCAGCAGCGGGTGGCCGCCGCCGTCGCACCGGGCCGGGCGGAAGGGCGCGGCGTGTTTTTCGGCTACGACTTCCACATCACCGAGCAGGGGCCCCGCCTGATCGAAATCAACACCAATGCCGGTGGGGCTTTTATCAACGCGCGACTGTTGGCCTGCCAGGCCGGCATCGATACGGCCCAGGCCGAGTCGGTGGAACAGGCCTTCGTCGCCATGTTCCAGCGGGAATGGCAGGCAGCGGGCAAGACGACGCCGTTGCGCCGGGTCGCCATCGTGGACGAGGCGCCGGAAAGCCAGTATCTCTATCCCGACTTCCAGCTATGCCGCGATCTGTTGCTGCGTTCCGGCATCGACACCCTCATCTGCGCGCCGGAGCAACTGGCGCTGCGGGACGGCGTGCTCTACGGCCAGGACCAGGCGGTAGACCTGGTGTACAACCGCCTGACGGATTTCTCCCTATCCCAGCCCGGCCAGGCCGCACTACGGGCTGCCTGGCGCGACGGCGTTGCCGTGGTGACGCCGTCGCCGCGCCATCATGCCCTGTATGCGGACAAGCACAACCTGGAACTGCTGTCCGACCTTGCCTGGCTGGCGGACATCGGCGCGACGGCGGCGGACATCGCCGTGATCGCCGCCGCGCTGCCCGCCACCGAGCGGGTCCACCCCGAACACGAGGCGGACCTCTGGGCGCGGCGCAAGGGCCTGTTCTTCAAGCCCGCCGGCGGCTACGGCGGCAAGGCGGTGTATCGCGGCGCCAACGTCACCAAGCGGGTGTTCGCCGACATCCTGGCTGGCGATTACGTGGCCCAGGTGCTGGCGCCGCCGCCGTCGCGGACCGTGGTGGTGGACAATGCGCCGGTCGAGTTGAAGTACGACCTGCGCTGTTACGCCTATGAAGGCAAAATCCAATTGATGGCGGCCCGCCTCTGGCAGGGGCAGACCACCAATTTCCGCACCCCTGGCGGCGGTTTCGCCCCGGTGGTGATCGTTTGATTCCGGTGATGTGAATCCATGAGCAAACTGAGTTTCGACGAAGCCCTGGCCCAACTGTTGGCCAGCGCCCGCACGGTGGAGGGGACGGAAACGTTGCCCCTGGAGCAGGCCCTGGGCCGGGTCCTGGCCACGGACCAGGTCTCCGCCATCCAGGTGCCGCCCCAGGACAACAGTGCCATGGACGGCTACGCCCTGCGCAGCGCCGACGTGGCGACGGCCGGCACGGTGCTGCCGATCAGCCAGCGCATTCCCGCCGGCAGTGTCGGCCACGCCCTGGCCGTCGGCACCGCCGCCCGCATCTTCACCGGCGCGCCGGTGCCCGCCGGGGCCGACGCGGTGGTGATGCAGGAGTTGTGCGAACACGGCGACGGCACGGTGACCATCAACCACAAGCCCCAGGCAGGTGACAACGTTCGTCGTGCCGGCGAGGACATCGCCCGGGACAGCGTCGTCCTCGCCGCCGGCAGCCGCCTCAATCCCCAGGCCCTGGGCCTGTTGGCTTCGGTGGGCATCGCCCGGGTGCCGGTGCTGCGTCCCCTGCGGGTGGCCCTGTTTTCCACCGGCAACGAACTGGTCAGCCCCGGCGAGCCCCTGCCGCCGGGGGCCATCTACAACTCCAACCGCTACCTGCTCAAGGGCTTCCTGCAACGCCTGGGCTGCGTCGTGGACGACCTCGGCATCGTCGCCGATACCCTGGCCGATACCCGCGCCGCCCTGCGCCGTGCGGCGGCAGACAACGACCTGATCCTCACTTCGGGCGGCGTCTCCGTGGGCGAGGAAGACCACGTCAAGCCGGCGGTGGAAGCCGAAGGTCGGCTCACGCTCTGGTCCATCGCCATGAAACCGGGCAAGCCCCTGGCCTTCGGCCAGATCCGCCGCGACGGCGGCAATGGTGGCAATGGTGGCGAGGCGTTTTTCATCGGCCTGCCGGGCAACCCAGTGGCCGCCTTCGTCACCTTCCTGCTGCTGGTGCGGCCCTTCATCCGTCGCTGCCAAGGCATGGCGGCGGACCTGCCCACGCCGCTGCGGCTGCCGGCGGCCTTCGATTGGAAAAAGACCGAACCCCGGCGCAACTTCCTGCGGGTGCGACGCGATGAAAATGGCCGGCTGGCCCTGTTCGCCAACCAGGGGTCCGGCGTACTCACCTCGACCCTGTGGGCGGACGGCCTGGTGGACCTGCCTCCGGGCCAGACCGTCGCCGCCGGCGATCTGGTGACCTATCTGCCTTTCTGCGGCTTGCTGGACTGACCGTCATGACCCTGCACATTCTCTATTTCGCCGCCCTGCGGGAAACCCTTGGTCAAGCCGAGGAACGCTACGAACTGCCGGCCGGGGGCATGACCCTGGGCCAACTGCGCCAGGCCCTGGCTGGCCGCGACGGCCAATGGCAAAGCCTGGCCACCATGAAGAACCTCAAGGCCGCGGTGAACCAGACCATGGCCGGCGCCGACACGCCCCTGGCGGACGGCGACGAGGTGGCCTTTTTCCCCCCGGTGACCGGAGGCTGACATGTTCGAGGTAACGGTCCAGGCAGCGGACTTCGATACCGGCGCGGAACTGGCGCGGGTGGGTGCTTTCGATGGCGGCGCCGTGGCGAGTTTCGTCGGCCTGGTCCGGCGTGGCGGCGAGGGCGTGCAGGCCATGACCCTGGAACATTACCCAGCCATGACCGAGAAGGCCATCGCCGAGATCGTCGAGCAGGCCCGTGCCCGCTGGCCGCTGCACGCCGTGCGGGTGATCCATCGCATCGGCCGCCTGCTGCCGGGCGAGCAGATCGTCCTCGTGGCCGTGGCCGCCGACCATCGCGGCGAGGCTTTTGCCGCCTGCGAATTCATCATGGACTGGCTCAAAACCCGGGCGCCCTTCTGGAAAAAAGAAGAAACGGCGCAAGGTAGTCGCTGGGTGGATGCCCGCGAAAGCGACGACACTGCCGCCAGCCGCTGGAACTGAGTTTCCCTCTCCCGGGCTTGCCCCTGCCCTGATCCCTCGCCCCCTGCGACATCATGTCGCGGGGTGACCGTGGGCGCAGGCCAATAAACTTCGCCGCCTTGCTTTTCCGTCGCCGGCGCCGTTCTTCGGCGGGGTGGGTGTTCATTGTGCCCGGCGGTGGATAACTCCAACAACGCATGGGGGGCAGATGGGCCGGTGGTCCCGCCTGCGCCCCTCAACGAGAGATTGATGGTCCATGGGTAAGAAATGGCAGTTGCGGAAATTGGCTTGGCTCGGCATGTGTTCCGTGTTCGGCGCCTGGGCACAGGAATCCACCACCGTACTCGGCGAAGTGAGCGTCGTCGCCCCCAATGACGGGCCCCTGCCGGCCAGCCGTATCCTGACTTCCGTCGACGTCATGGGCGCCGAGCACATCCGCGAAAAGAACGTGACGAACAGTTGGGAACTGATGGGCCAGATGCCCGGCGTCCAGCTCACGGAATTCCGCATGGGGGCCGAATCGGGCAAACCCTCGTTCCGCGCCTTCAATGGCGAGGGCTACATCAACGGCATCAAGCTACTGATCGACGGCGTTCCTAGCAACATCAGTACCGGCAACCTGCGCTACATGGACATGGTTTTCCCGGCGGACATCGACTACATCGAGGTGGTGCGGGGAACCAACGATCCGCGCTACGGCCTGCACAACATCGGCGGCAACATCAATGTGGCGACCCGGCAGGGAGGCAATTACACGGAGGGCCGGTTCAGCGCCGGCAGCTTCAACACCCAGGAAGTGCAGGCGACCCTGGGGAGGGAGAACGACGGTTTTGCCCAGAACTACTTCCTGGCCATCGAGGATTCCGATGGCTATCGTGCCCATTCCAAGTCCGAGAAGTACGGCGTCGGTGGCAAGTGGTTTTTCACCCCCAGCAGCGACCTCAAGTTCGGTGTGATTGCCCGTTCCTACCGGAACACGGCCCAGGAGGCGGGGTATCTCACCGCCGGCGAGCTTGCCGCCGACCGCTGGCAATCCCCCGCCAAGAACGCCAACGACCACGACGTGCGCGACATGCAGCACCTCAGCGGCCACCTGGATTACCGCCTGAACGCCAACACCACGTTCTCCAGCAAGCTGTACTACAACACCATCGACGACGATCGCTTCCTGACCTATACCAGTGCGGTAACCAACTCTGCCCGCCAGCACCGGCATTGGATCGAGGACCACACCGGCTGGCTCAACTCAGTGACCTGGGTGGCGAGCGATGCCCTGGTGCTGGATGGCGGCTTCAATCTTGAGCACCAGGCCAACCGCTATCAACGCTATCGCTTTGCGGCAGCGACGCCCACGGACTTTTCCACCCCGGCGTCCACCAGCAATGACGATGACTACACCCTCAACAATTTTGGTGCCTATGTCCAGGCCATCATCAAGCCGGCCAAGGATTGGAAGATCGTCCCCGCCTTCCGCGTGGACCGCTTCACCGGCCACCTGAGCCAGCACACCACCGGCGCGGAGGCACCGCTCCAGGATTACGGCTGGATCAAGCAGCCGAAATTGAGCGTCGTCTACAGCGTGGCCCCGGCGGCCAGCCTCTATGCCAACTGGGGGCGGACCTTCCAGGTCGTCACCGGCAGTTCCGGCGGCTATCTGACCGCGGGTACCGCGAACTACCAGCCTTCCATCAACACCGGCTACGAACTCGGCACCAAGTTCAAGATCGCGCAAAACGCCGAAATGCGCGTGGCGGCCTGGCAGCAGGACGCCACCCGGGAAATCGCAAACCTGCCCGCTGCTTCGACCATCATCGACATGGGCAAGACCCACCGCAAGGGTGTCGATCTACAACTGTCCGCGCGCCTGTCCGACCGTTTCAATTTCTGGGTGTCCCATTCCATTCAGGAAGCGAAAATCGAAAGCGGCGTGGTCGATGGCGTCTCCATGGCCGGCAAGGAGGTGTTCGCCACGCCCCGTTACATTTCCAATGTCGGGGCCGAGTACCAGGCCAGCGAGCAATGGCGCCTGGGCATGCAGGGCCGGGCCCAAGGCAGCTATTACATCGACAATGCCAACGCCCTGGGCAAGTTTGGCGGCATCGTCCTGTTCGATGCCAGCGTCCGCTACGACTACTCCAAGACCGTCAGCGTGGACTTCCAGGTGAAGAACCTGCTCGACCGCAAATACGAGTACGTCTATTACGAGAACTTCAACTGGAGCGGCAACAACCAGCCCATGTTCTCGCCCGGCGCCGGGCGTTCTGCCTACCTCTCCCTCAACCTGAAGTACTGAGCCCGGTTGAAGTACTGAGCCCGGTTACGCGGCGATGGGCTTGCCGAGAAGGGCGCGCAGGGTGGTGGGGGCCGTCCATCTCTGGACGGGCCTCGCCCTGGGTCTTTTGTTCGCCCTCATGGGCCTGACCGGCAGCCTGCTGGTTTTTTATCCCGAGCTCGACCTGCTGCTCAATCCTTCGCTGCGGGCCGATCCTCCTGTGGCCGTGGCGACCGTGAACTGGGATGCCGTGGCGCAGCGGCTCCTGGCCTTGAAGAGTGGCGATGAGGGGCAATGGCGGATCGAAGTGCCCGCCGCCGAGGGTCGGCCGCTCTCCGCCCGTTATTTCCCTGCTGCATCCGCCCAGGGCTTTGCGCCACTGATCGTCACCCTGGACGCCAATACCCTCAGCCCCACCAGTGCGCGCCCCTGGGGCAGCTTCGCCGTCACCTGGATCTACGACCTGCATTACTCCCTGCTGGCGGGGAGCGGCGGACGCCAAGTGGTGGGCTGGCTCGGTGTCGCCATGCTGTTGCTGTTGGGCAGCGGCGTGGCCCTGTGGTGGCCGAGTCGGGGGCGATGGCAGCAGGCCCTGCGGCCCCGCTTGCGCCCGGGGCGGGTGCTGACCCATTTCGATCTGCACGGGAAATTGGGCGTGTACGGCCTGCTCCTGCTGCTGGTGTTGTGCTTTACCGGCGTCGTGCTCGCCTTGCCGCAAATCGCGCGGCCCCTGGTCCAACATTTCTCCCCCCTGGCGCCGTCGCCCGAACGCCAATCGACCCCCGTGCCGGGGGCCGAGCCGATCGGGCCGACGGCGGCGTTGAGCGCCGCCCTGGCCCGTTTCCCCGGCGCCCGTCTGCGCTGGATCGAATTGCCCAAGGGCGCGCAGGGCGTGTATCGGCTTCGTCTGTGGCAAGGCGGGGAACCCAGTTACCGTTTCCCCGGCACCCTGGTGTGGGTGGATGCCTGGACCGGCCGGGTACTGGCGACCCGCGACCCCGCCCGGCAGGGAGGAGGCGATGACTTTTTCGCCTGGCAGCATCCCTTGCACAACGGCGAGGCCTTCGGTTTGCCCGGCCGGCTGCTGGCCTTGCTCGGCGGCCTGTTGCCCACGGCGCTGCTGGTCACGGGCTATTTGCGCTGGCAGGACCGGCGCCAGGCCAGGCAGCGCGCCGCTGTCCGGCGGGCAGCCCCATCGGGTGGGTGACATCGGTGGCGTGTGATTAAGGGCGTGACCTTGGGTACGTGACATGGGCGCGTGAACAAAAAACGGGAAGGCGGGCCATGCCCGCCTTCCCGTTTCTGCTGCCGGCTTCGTCGCCGGGGCGCGTTGGCTTACTTCTTCTTCGCGGTGGCCGTCTTCTGGATCGACTCGAAACCGGACGAAGTGGCCTGGATGATCTGGTCGAAGGCCTTGTTGGCGTTGCTCACGGCCATCTGCACGGCCTCCAGGATTTGCGGGTTACCGCCGGGCAGATTCTGGATGAAGCTTTGGAAGGCGGTGGTCATTTCCTGGTTGCCCGAGGCCAGTTGCTCGGTCAGCATGCGCGAGAACTCGACCCGTGCCTCGTTGCCCAATTCGGCCATGCGGCTGGCGGTCTCGATCAGCTTCTTGGAAACGTCCTGGGCGTAGCGGGCGCGCAGGGTGAAGATCTCCTGCCCGTCCTTGGCCGAGGCCTGGGCCTGGGCGTTCTGGATGCTGTCGCCGAGCAGGCTTTGCGCCAGTTCGGTTTGCAGGGCCATGATGCGCTGCGCATTGTCCATGGACAACTGGGCGAGGCGCATGGCGGCCTCAAGGTTGCGACGTTGAATTTCGCTGAGTTGTTCATTATTGGCCATCACCTGTCTCCTCCTGTGTAAGAACAGTTTCAATGTAGCACGGCAAGTCCCGGATGTTGATAGGTCCTTTTGTTTGTCATTATTGCGAATTATTGCCGTTGCCGAGGCCCAGCGTGCTGGGCAGCAGACGCAGCAGCAGGGTCATCAGCATCGCGGTATCGACATTATGACCGTCATCGTAGCAAAGGGTTTCCGTCCATTTGCTGTCAGCCGGCGCACCGGCCATGGTCAGGGCCACCCGGGGAATGTCGCGCCAGGCCTCGCTCGTCGCCAGGGCCTGGCCCAGGCTGAGGCCATCGCGGCAGGGCAGGGCCGGGTCGGCCAGCACTAGGGCCACCCGCTGGCTGGCGAGCTGCGCCAGAGCCTGGTCGCCGCCGGTGGTGATCTGCACCGCCAGTTTGGCTTGTGCCAATAGCCGGCCCAGGGAGGCGCGCAGGGCCGGGTTGTCGCTGGCGAGCAAAACCCGTTGGCCGGCAAACAGCGAGGCCAGGCTGGTGACGTCGATGGCGGCCTCCACGCGGGGAGCGTCGCCGTCCCGGGCCACCGCCAGCCCCAGACTGACGTAGAAGGTGCTGCCTTCGCCGGGGCGGCTTTCCACCCGGATATTCCCCTGCATCATGGTCAATAGCTGGTGACAGATGGCCAGGCCCAGGCCGGTGCCGCCGTAATGGCGGGTGATGGAGCCGTCCAGTTGCTCGAAGGGCCGGAACAGCTGCTCCTGCTGGGCAGGGGAAATGCCGATGCCGCTGTCGCGGACGCTCAGGCGCAGCCGCTGCTTGTCGTCGTCGCTGGCCAGGATCTCCAGGCGGAGTTCGATGCTGCCGGCGGCGGTGAACTTGACGGCATTGCTGAGCAGGTTGTGCACGATCTGGCCGAGCCGCTTGGCATCCCCCAGGTAGCGGGGATGCAGTCCTTCCGGCAAGGCCATGGTCAGGGCCACGCCCTTGCCCTCCGCCTGATGGCGGTAGGTGTTGAGGCAAGCCGTCAGCAGCTCGACCAGGTCGAAGGGGGCCAGGTCCAGGTGCATCTTGCCCGCTTCCATCTTGGCGTAGTCGAGCAGGTCATTGAGGATGTCGAGCAGGCCCAGGGCCGAATCCTCCACCTGGGCCAGGTAGGACTGCACCGTGGCCGGGTCCGCCTCGCGCCGGGCGAGGTGGGTCAGGCCCATGATGGCGTTCATGGGGGTGCGGATTTCGTGGCTGATGTTGGCCAGGAATTCGTTCTTGGCCCGGTTTGCGGCTTCCGCTGCCTGGGCGGCGCGGCGCTGGGCCTGTTCCGCCTCGCGGAACTTGCGGATGTCGGTGAACAGGGTGAGCAGGTGGGGCATGCCGTTGATGACCACCGGCGTGGATACTTCCTCCACCCAGATCTCCCGCCCGCCGGGGCCCATGACCCGGGCCTCGCTACGGGTGGTGGCCTGGGTGGTGAGGGCCGCCAGTGCGGCCTGGACGAAGCCCGCCTGCTGCCAGACGGGGCTGTTCCAGATGTTCTGCCGTTGCAGCTCCTCGGGGCTCATGTCCAGGATGCGGCTGGCGGCGGGGTTGGCCATCAGGCACTGGCCCTCGGCGGTGAACACGGCAATGCCGGTGGACGAGGAGGCGATGACGGTGTCGCTGAATTCCCGGGCCTCGTCCAGGCGCTGCACGGCTTCCTGCTGCTGGGTCACGTCCTGCACCGTGCCCAGGCCGAGGATGGATTGTCCATTGGCGTCGAAGGCGAAGTCCGTGGTCTGGCGTATCCACTTGACCCGGCCCTCCACCTGAATCCGGTACAGGTGGCTGAAGCGGGTGGATTCCCCCTGCTTGCCCTCCTGTAGCGCCTGGTCCCAGCGGTGGCGGAATTCGTGGCGGTCCTCGGGGTGGACGGCATTGAGCAGGTGCCACAGCTTCGGTTGCCGGCTCGGCGGCAGGGCGAAAATCCGATAGGTTTGCTCGGACCATTCCATGGCCCCGGTTTGCACGTCGAGGGACCAGCTGCCGATCAGGGCCAGTTCCTGGGCCCGCTTCAGGTTGGATTCGCTGCGGCGCAGGGCCTCCTCGGCGCGGCGCCGGCTGGTGACGTCGACGCCGAAGGCCACCCCCTGGGCCGGGGTGTTGGCACCTTGGAACTGGCTGTACTGCCAGGCAATCAGCCGCTGTTCGCCGCTCTTGGTGCGCAGCGGGCTTTCCCGCGTGCGGCGCAGCTTGCCGTCGCGCAGGGCGGTCTGGTAGCGCTCGGTCAGGTAGTCGGCCCGTTCCGGCGCCGTTAGGGAGAACCAGTTCTTGCCCTGGATTTCGGCCAGGGTGTAGCCGGTGAGCTTTTCCGCCGCCGTGTTGAACAGCACCACCCGGCAGTCGCCATCCAGGCCCACCATCATCACGTTGGCGCTATCCACCAGATGGTGGATGAAGCGGTCGGCCTCCGTGGTGCGTTCCTGTTGCCGCTGGTAGAGCCGGCTCAGGCTGAGCAGCAGCAGCCAGAGCACGACAAGGCCCGCCAGCTGCACCAGCACGCGCCGCTGCCAGCCATGGATGATGGCGGTGTAGGCCGAGGCGCGCATCACGATCAGATCGCCGACGTGGGTATCCCGCAGCAGCAGCAGGCGGCTTTCGCCGCTCGGGTGGCGTTGCTGCAAGTAGCGGGTGAGGGGGCCGGGGCTGCTCAGGTGGCGTTGCAGCGCCTCGGTGCTGAAGAACACGGGCACGTCGCCCCAGGGGGATTCGGGCAGGCCGTAAATAATGTCGCCGGACTGGTTCATGACCAGGGCCTCGCTGTCCTGGCTGTGTTGGGCCACCTTGAGAATGCGGGCGAAGGCGCGGGGGGCGATCAGGGCCACGGCCACGCCGTTGAGGCGGCCCCGGTCGTCGTAGAGGGGGCGGGAGATCGGCACGATGGTGTTGCCGGTCAGCAGGGGCATGGGGCGGCTCAGGTGGTAGCCGCTGGACTGGGTGTGGTGCGCCCAGACCTGAAAGTACTCTTCCTGCTGGGGCGGGGTGCCTTCCAGCCAGGGGCGCAGGCCGGGGTCCGCCGCCGCCGTCAGCCGGCCGTTGATGTCCAGGGTGAAGATATTCTGTATTTCCGGGGTGAGGCGGGCGCGGCTTTCCAGCAACTCGGCCAGGCCGCGCCGGCCGGCGGCGCTGGTCGAGGCATGGACCACCTGCTGGAGCAGGGAATCGAGGTTTTGCACCGTGGCGATCAACTGGGTTTCCGCCGCCTCGGTTTCCACTTCCAGCCGCAGGTATTCCTGTTCCAGGGCGTTGTTGTAGTCTTCCCAGGCGTTCCAGCCGATATAAACGGCGATCAGAAACAGGGGGACGACGACCGCCAGGCGGCGCAGCAGGCGGGGGCGGTCCAGGAGCGGGGCGGTCAGGCGGCTGATCATGCCCCGATTCTAATCGGCACCGCCCCGGAATGATCCAGGAATAGCCCGGACCGGGGTTTTTCATCGGGGCTATTGAAATTCCGCCTTTATTCCCCATTTGCAGGCTAAGCCTTTTAGGAGCCTCTCCATGCGACTCGACAAATTCACCACCAAGTTCCAGCAAGCCCTGGCCGATGCCCAGAGCATCGCCGTGGGCAACGACCAACAATTCATCGAACCCCAGCACCTGCTGCTGGCCCTGCTGGAGCAGGACGACGGCGGTACCGTCTCCCTGCTGCAACGGGCCGGCGTCAATGTGCCGCCCCTGAAAACCGCCCTGCAAGCCGCCATCAAGCGCCTACCCCAGGTGGAAGGCCATGGCGGCGAAGTGACCGTGGGTCGCGACCTGGGCAATCTGCTCAATCTGACCGACAAGGAAGCCCAAAAGCGCGGCGACCAGTTCATCGCCTCGGAAATGTTCTTGCTGGCCCTGGCCGGCGACAAGGGCGAAACCGGCCGTCTGCTCAAGGAGCACGGCCTTGCCAAGCCCGCCCTGGAGCGCGCCATTGAGGCCGTGCGCGGCGGTGCCAGCGTGGGCAGTGCCGATGCTGAAAGCCAGCGGGAATCCCTCAAGAAATACTGCCTCGACCTGACCGAGCGCGCCCGTAGCGGCAAGCTGGACCCGGTGATCGGCCGCGACGACGAAATCCGCCGTGCTATTCAAATCCTGCAACGGCGTAGCAAGAACAACCCGGTGCTGATCGGCGAACCCGGCGTGGGCAAGACCGCCATTGTGGAAGGTCTGGCCCAGCGCATCGTCAATGAAGAAGTGCCGGAAACCCTCAAGGACAAGAAAGTGCTGTCCCTGGACATGGCTGCCCTGCTGGCCGGTGCCAAGTATCGCGGCGAGTTTGAGGAGCGCCTCAAAGCCGTGCTCAACGACATCGCCAAGGAAGAAGGCCGGGTCATCCTCTTCATCGACGAAATCCACACCATGGTGGGCGCAGGCAAGGCCGAAGGTGCCATGGACGCGGGCAATATGCTCAAGCCCGCCCTGGCGCGCGGCGAGTTGCACTGCATCGGCGCCACCACCCTGGACGAATACCGCAAGTACGTGGAAAAAGACGCCGCCCTGGAACGCCGCTTCCAGAAGGTGATGGTGGACGAGCCCAGCGTGGAAAGCACCATCGCCATCCTGCGCGGCTTGCAGGAAAAGTACGAACTGCACCACGGCGTGGACATCACTGATCCGGCCATCGTCGCCGCGGCGGAGCTTTCCCACCGCTACATCACCGACCGCTTCCTGCCGGACAAGGCCATCGACCTCATCGACGAGGCCGCCGCCAAGATCAAGATGGAAATCGACTCCAAGCCCGAGGTCATGGACAAGCTGGACCGGCGCATGATCCAGCTCAAGATCGAGCGCGAGGCCGTCAAGAAGGAAAAGGACGAAGCCTCCAAGAAGCGCCTCGGCCTGATCGAGGACGAACTGGCTCGCCTGCAAAAGGAATACTCCGACCTGGAAGAAATCTGGAAAGCCGAAAAGGCCCAGGTGCACGGCTCTGCCCACATCAAGGAAGAGATCGACAAGCTCAAGGTGCAAATGGCCGAGCTGCAACGCAAGGGCGCTTTCGACAAGCTGGCCGAACTGCAATACGGCAAGCTGCCCCAACTGGAAGCCCAGTTGAAGGCCGCAGAGAAGTCCAATGATGGTGCCGCCAAGCCCAACAAGCTGCTGCGTACCCAGGTGGGCACCGAAGAAATCGCCGAAGTGGTGAGCCGCGCCACCGGCATTCCCGTCAGCAAGATGATGCAGGGCGAGCGGGAAAAGCTGCTCAAGATGGAAGACAAACTGCACCAGCGCGTGGTGGGGCAGGACGAGGCCGTGCGTCTTGTGTCCGACGCCATCCGCCGTTCCCGTGCCGGCCTGTCCGACGAAAACAAGCCCTACGGTTCCTTCCTCTTCCTCGGCCCCACGGGCGTGGGCAAGACCGAGCTGTGCAAGACCCTGGCCGAGTTCCTGTTCGATGCCGAAGATCACCTGATCCGCATCGACATGAGCGAGTTCATGGAAAAGCACTCCGTCGCCCGCCTCATCGGCGCGCCCCCCGGCTATGTGGGCTATGAAGAAGGCGGCTACCTGACTGAGCAAGTGCGGCGCAAGCCTTACAGCGTGATCCTCTTCGACGAAGTGGAAAAGGCCCACCCGGACGTGTTCAACGTGCTGCTGCAAGTGCTGGACGATGGCCGCATGACTGATGGCCAAGGCCGCACCGTGGACTTCAAGAACACCGTGATCGTCATGACCTCCAACCTGGGCAGCCAGATGATCCAGCAGATGGCCGGTGACGACTATCAGGTGGTGAAGCTGGCAGTGATGGGCGAAGTGAAAACCTACTTCCGTCCCGAGTTCATCAACCGCATCGACGAAGTGGTGGTGTTCCATAGCCTGGACGAAAAGAACATCGCCTCCATCGCCAAGATTCAACTGGCCTACCTGGAAAAGCGTCTGGGCAAGCTGGACATGGAACTCAAGGTGGAAGAGTCCGCCCTGCTGGAACTGGCCAAGGCCGGTTTCGACCCGGTGTTCGGCGCAAGACCGCTCAAGCGGGCCATTCAGGAACGGATCGAAAACCCCCTGGCCAAGGCCATCCTCGAAGGCAAGTTCGCCGCCAAGGATGTCATCAAGGTCACGTCCAATCCGGCGGGGATCATCGAGTTCGCCAAGGGCTGAGCAAGCGGGTGGGTTGTTTCATGCAAAGGGCCGGGGTGGTGACACCCCGGCCCTTTGCTTTGTGCGCTGCGTGGACGTGGTTGGGACGCTAAGAGCGCTGGATTACGGTGGGTAGGTTATTGGACAGGGGGTTGGACTTTGGGAAATTGCTATGTTTAGATACGGTCTATTTCATGACGAACGGGAGTCAATGCATGTGTCCGATACTCTGTTTGCTTCCTGTTTTGGTGTCTACTTCACGTTAGCCGCCTTCTTTCCTTAACCCACACACTAGGTTCTCACTGGGAGGCCTCATGTCGCAGATGCAAGAAATTCGAATTCAGCTTGAGGGAGTGAGTACGGTATTAAAGACACGCCGCTTTAGAGTCCCGGCATACCAACGATCCTATGCTTGGGAACGGGAGCATGTTGAATCCTTACTTGCCGATATAAATGATGCAATTCGAAACAAGGAAAACGAATATTTTCTTGGGTCAGTGGTTGTAACAGGGCCAGTCAATCAGCGCTATGAAGTCGTCGACGGACAGCAACGTCTAACCACTGTTAGCTTATTAATCGCGGCGATCAAGGACATATTTCTGCGTGATGGCGATGCTGATGTTGTGGCGTCTGTCAGAAGCGAATTTTTGGCGAGCACCGATAGAAAGACAAAGGAGAAGGAATCAAAGCTTGTTCTTAATGAGATCGACAACGAGCTCTATCAAGAGTTGATTGATAGCATCCCGAACGTTGATGCAGATAGATTCACACGCCAATCTCATCAGAGGTTGCTTGATGCTGCTCGCACGGTATTCGCCTACATCGAACAGCTCTGCGCCAAGTCGAAGGACGCGGAGGAGGATCTACATGCTTGGCTTGACTATCTAGAAACCAATCTCAAGGTTATCGTCGTAACAGCTCCGGACGACAGTAACGCGTTCATCATTTTTGAGACGCTCAATGATCGGGGGCTGGAACTTGCGATTTCGGACCTGCTGAAAAACTATCTGTTTCACAAATCTAGCGACAAGATTGAAGAAACAAAGAACAGATGGCTATCCATGGTGGCTGTTTTAGAGAGCGCCTCTGATGACCCGCTTGTTGTTACTTACCTCCGGCATTTTGCTATGTCCAGATACGGGCTTGTTCGAGAAAAAGAACTCTTTGGAGTTATTAAGCGCAAGGTTACAAGCAAGAAAGCAGCACTACTATTTTCATCAGCCTTGCGAGACACCGCAAAGACTTACTCCGCTCTCATCAATACAGACCATGAGTATTGGAGTAAGTACGACACCAAAGTCCGCGATTGTGCAGCTGCTCTGAATCTCCTGGGGATGACGCAAATTAGACCGCTGTTGCTCGCAATCCTTGAGCGGTTCGATGACATCCAAATCCGGAAGGCATTCGAAAAATTGGAAGCTGTTGCTGTTCGATTCCAGATTGTTGGAGGGGTCGGGGGTGGTACGTTGGAACGGATTTACAGCGAAACTGCCAAGTCTGTGTCAGAGGGAAGACTTACTACGGCGTCGGATGTTGTCAAAGCCTTTATCACGCTTCCTGCTGACTCTGCATTTGAACAAGCCTTCGCAGTGGCTAGCATATCCAAGCAAAACTTGGCGCGTTACTACCTTCGCAATTTGGAGGAAGGCGTTGCTTCTGCTGATGAATGTGAAATGGTTCCGAGCAAAGATACCGGGCGCGTGAATCTTGAACATGTTCTACCACTTACTCTAGGTGAGGATTGGCAGGACAAGTGGGGCGCTGACGAAGCGCGAGCTTTTCAACGTAGATTGGGAAATCTTGCGCTCATGTCCGCGAAAATTAACAGTACGGTTGGAAACGATGGATTCAATTCCAAAAAGGGCGCATACAAGAAGTCATCGTTTCACTTCACAAGGATGCTGACCGATTTCGATGCGTGGGACAAGAGCGCAATAGAGAGACGTCAGAAGGAAATGGCCAAGATTGCTGTCAGGGTATGGGCAGTTAAGTGACTCTCTGTATTGACGCAAGGCGGCTAACCCAGTGGTGCAGTGTCGCTGCGCGATAAAGCCGCCCAGCGACACTGACCTTGGACGTTAGGTAAAAATGGACACGCTGGATGACATCGCAAGAGAAGAGTGGCTCTCGAATCTTTATGAGGAAATTTCAACAGAGGCTATTTCAGAATTTAACTATGATCGTTTGCGTTCGTACTATGTCAAGAATCCCTTGGTCGCCCAAGATGCTTTCTTGACGTACGAAGAAGCCATTGAAATTCGCCGCAATCACCCTACGGCGGCACTTCTTTTGTTCGTTGTCTCGATTGAGGTTTCTTTAAAGTCTGCTTTGCTTAAGCCCGTAATTTACGGGCTCGTTAATAATGAAGCCGTGGCCGATCTAATCTCTGACTTGGCGGTAAGAAACAATGGTCTAGATAGATTCAACAAAATTATGCGATACGTACTGCGTGAGTACGGAGGTATCGAAATCCAGAATCACAAAATTCAAGGTCACAAGGATACCTTCCTGAAAGAACTGAAATGTATCCAAGATATTAGAAACGGGGTTAGTCATCGTGCTGAATGGGCAACTCCAGAAATGGCGGAACTAGCCGAGGATATTGCAACTGAAGTCATCTACAAATTTGTGGATGGGGTTCTTGGCAGTCTCGGTTTTTCTCTTGAAAGCGATGGCACGATATCAGCCTGACCATTCCCTCCGCGGTTTCGCCGCTACGACGTCCCCTCACGTCAAATGTTAGGCTTGAGCAACGATAGTGGAAATTAACCATCAACCCTGAAGGCAACTAGGAATGAAAACAAAGCAAGCAGCAGTCATTGTTGGGCTCACCTTCTTAACTGCAACCGTCACTGCTTGCAGTACTCAGGCTTGGTACGAGGGGGTGAAACGCGGCGCTGAAAACAACTGTCGTAGCCAGCCGCCGGGCGAGAGTGAACGATGCTTGGAAAAGCTCAACAAGCAATCCTACGAAGAATATGAAAAAGAACGGTCAGGTCAAAAATAGACCGCAATGCCTGACAGCGCTTGACGCTGAGATCTAGGC
The DNA here is from genome assembly GCF_054658675.1 of Denitratisoma sp. agr-D3. NCBI lineage: Bacteria > Pseudomonadati > Pseudomonadota > Betaproteobacteria > Nitrosomonadales > Sterolibacteriaceae > Denitratisoma > Denitratisoma sp. agr-D3. The sequence goes on from NZ_BAAGIA010000001.1 coordinate 898,337, forward strand.
CGTTCAAGCAGGCGACTTGCGGCTCCTCTGGTGCCAAGGTTGCTTGACTCAACACCAGTGCTTGTTCTCGAAAAAGGGCCGGAGTGGTGACACCCCGGCCCTTCTGTTTGGCTGCGTCGGTTTCACCCTCCCCTGCCGCGCTCGTAATTTTCCTTGCATCTGATGGATGAAGTCCTTCTAGCCTACATCCTTGTCGCTTGGTTTTCTGCTCTTGGTGCGGGGCGGGTGGAATGTGAAGGGGCTGACGGCACTGCCTCACAAGGTCTTCAACTCAATACGGCAGAGATTCTTGACGAAGCGGGGGCCGGAGTTGTTGTCGGCGGCGATGACCAGGGCCAGGGGGCCGATCTCGGCCAGGGGGGCGTCTTCGCAGCTCAGGGCCACCAGGCAGCTCGGGCCGGCGGGGCTGTTGAAGAGTTCGCCCCAGGAGAAGAGGCAGCGGTAGCCGTCGCTGGCGTGGGCGATGATGGCGAGGCAGCGGGTGTCGTCGGGGGAGAGGGTGTCGAGCCCGACGTGGCTGCGCAGGATGTCGGCCAGCGCCACGCCTTCGAAGTGGCGGCCTTCCTCGTCCTCGATGCCGGCGCAGTCCGGCGGTCTCCGCAGTACCCGGCGCGGGGCCTGCTCCTTAAGGGCTTGCCAGGGGACGATGAGGCTTTCATCGCCGACAAAAATCTCCAGGTCGCAGGGGGCCGTCATGGCGTTCGCTTTCGGTTCGGGGAAGAGGGCTGCCGTGGATTGTAAAAGCGATGGGCAGAAACGTCGTCATGCCCGCCTGGGTGGGAATCCCGTGTCTTTCTACTGGCGTCGCTGGATCCCCGCTTTCGCGGGGATGACGGTGATGGGAGTTGGTCGCTCCGCTAGACGAGTCCCTGGGACGCGCCTTACCTACTTGGCGTTGTAGAGATTGAACTTGCCGCCCTGCACCAGATAGATGAAGGGCTTCTGGTCCGCATCCCAGCCGCCGGGCTTGCCGCTCTTGGTCTGGGCCGGGCGGAACTTGAAGGGGCCGGTGGCACCGTTGATGTTCACCTTGGGCAGGGCGTTCTTCAGGGCTTCCCGGTCGGCGTTGACGTCGCCACTGAGCTTCACGTCCTTCAATGCGGCGGCGGCGATGTGGAGGGCATCGTAGGCCTGGGCGGCGAACTGGTTGGGCTCGACGCCGTACTTCTTCTGGTAGGCGGCAACGAAAGCCTTGTTGGCGGGAGCGGGGTTGTTGTTGGCCCAGGGGCTGCCGACGAAGGTGCCTTCACCGGCCAGCTTGGAAATTTCGAACAATTTGGGCGAGTTGAAGCCATTGCCACCGATGAAGGGCACCTTGAGGCCCAGGCCCCGGGCTTGCAGCATGATGTTGGCGGCTTCCTCGGCCAGGCAGGAACAGACCACGGCGTCGGGGTTGGTGCCCTTGATCTTGGTCAGTTGGGCCTTGAAGTCCACATCGCCCTTCACATAGGTTTCGGTGGTGGTGACGGGAATCTTCTGCTCGGCCAGCACCTGCTTGAACACGTCGTAACCGCTCTTGGTGAAGGCGTCGTCGTTGCCGTAGATGACGGCCACGGTCTTGAGCTTGTAGTGTTTGACGGCGGTGGCCACGGTGGTGGGCAGCACGTCGGATTCCATCACCGAGTTGCGGAAGATGTAGGGACCGATGTCGGTGATGCCGTTGGCGGTGTTGGAGGTGCCGAAGGCCACCACCTTGGCGCCGTTGGCCACGGGGCCGGCGGCGAACATGGAGTTGGACAGGGTGGGGCCGAAGATCATCAGCACCTTGTCCTGGAAGATGAGCTTCTTGAAGACGTTGATGGCTTCTTCCTTCTTGCCCTGTTCGTCTTCGATCACCAGTTGCAGCTTGTTGCCGTTGATGCCACCCTTGGCATTGATTTCGTCCGCCGCCAGTTGAAAACCGTTGCGGATGGGCACGCCGTATTGGGCACCGCCGCCGGTGAGGGCCTCGGCCACGCCGATCTTGAGGTCGGCGTGGGCGCTGGCGGCAGTGAACAAGGCGGTCAGGATCAAAACGATGCGGGGCAGCTTCATTGGGGGCTCCTGGGGCAATGTCCGCCGTTCCCGGTGGGGAGGGGAACGGCGGTGGTCAGCGGGTTAGGTGAGGAAGCGTACGGTTTGGGTGGTACTGAATAAATCCGTTCGTACTGAGCCCTTCGACAGGCTCAGCCCGAACGGTGTCCATTCAATCGACGCTGCTTTAGACACCCTGTTTCAAGCTGGCTTCGATGAAGGCATCCAGGTCGCCGTCTAGTACCTTTTGGGTGGCCGAGATTTCGACGCCGGTGCGCAAATCCTTGATGCGGGAATTGTCCAGCACGTAGGAACGGATCTGGTGGCCCCAGCCCACGTCGGTCTTGGTGGCCTCCAGCTTGTCGGCCTCGGCCTGGCGCTTGCGCAGCTCCAGTTCGTACAGACGAGATTTCAGCATGGCCATGGCCTCGGCCTTGTTGCGGTGCTGGGAACGGTCGTTCTGGCACTGCACGACGATGCCGGTGGGGGCGTGGGTGATCCGGATGGCGGAGTCGGTCTTGTTGATGTGCTGACCGCCGGCGCCGGAGGCGCGGAAGGTGTCGATGCGCAGGTCCGCCGGGTTGATCTCGACCTCGATGGAATCGTCGATCTCGGGGTACACGTACAAGCTGGCAAAGCTGGTGTGGCGGCCGCCGGAGGAGTCGAAGGGGCTCTTGCGCACCAGGCGGTGCACGCCGGTTTCGGTGCGCAGGAAGCCGTAGGCGTAGTCGCCCTCGACCTTGATGGAGGCGGAGCGGATGCCGGCCACGTCGCCGTCGGTCTGTTCCAGCAGTTCGGTCTTGAAGCCCTTGCGTTCGCAGTACTTGAGGTACTGGCGCAGCAGCATGCCGGCCCAGTCGCAGGCCTCGGTGCCGCCGGCGCCGGCCTGGATGTCGATGAAGCAGTTGTTGGGGTCGGCCGGGTTGGCGAACATGCGGCGGAATTCCAGGCCCGCCACTTCGCTTTCAACCCCTTGCAGGTCGGCTTCCACCGCCAGCAGGGTGTCGTCGTCGCCCTCGGCCTTGGCCATGTCGAACAGTTCCTTGGCGTCGTTCAGTTGCTGCTTGACGTTCTGCAAGGTCAGCACCACGGCTTCCAGAGATTTTTTTTCCTTGCCCAGGGCCTGGGCTTTTTCCGCGTCGTTCCAGATTGCCGGGTCTTCCATCTCCCGGTTGAGTTCGGTCAGCTTTTCCTCTTTGACATCGAAGTCAAAGATACCTCCGCAGTTCGTCACCGCGCTGGGATAGCCCGGTGAGTTGGTTTTCGATGGCGTTGACGCGTTCTGCTTCCATTTTCATCTGCCTGAAATAAAACGGGGCATTATACTTGGGCGGTTTGTCCCTGTCCGGCGAGGCAAGGCAAGGAAGACCTTGCCGCTGGCATTGCCTTCGGCGCCGGCACAATCCTGGTGCGAAGAGATCCTCCCCGCTTTTGTTCATGCACTGCGCTGGCGCGGGATGTCCTGCCTTTGCCCGCAGCGGTGGGCCTCGGCGTCGAGGCACAGATGTTGCCTGTGCTAACTATGACTTGCGTCCTATGGCGAACGATAGTGACGCCAGCGTGATTCACTCGGTGAATGATTTTTTAATGCTCATGGAAAACTTCGTCTGCGACGACACCCCCCTGGCCCACACCTGGATGGCGGCTGAGTTGCGGGTCAACCCGGTACGGGTGCTGCAAACCCTGGTGAACAACCTGGACGGCATGATCTTCCGCTGCATGCTGGACGAGCACTGGACCATGCTCTTCGTCAGCAGCGGCTGCCAGCAGCTCACGGGTTATGCGCCGGAAGCCCTGTTGCTGAACCGGGAACTGTCCTACGAATCCATGACCCACCCCGACGACCGGGCGAATGTCCGCCAGCGGGTGATGGCAGCCTTGGCGGCCAACCGCCGCTTCCGCGTCGAGTACCGCATCATCCGCGCCGACGGTTCGGTGTGCTGGGTGGCGGAGCGGGGCGCCCAGGTGGTGGACGAAAACGGCAACACCGTGCTGGAAGGCTTCGTCGAGGACATCACCGAACAAGTCCAGGCCCAGCACGACCTGGCCTCGGCGGAGGCCCGCTACCGCAGCATTTTCGAAAACTCCAGCGAAGGCATCTTCCAGACTACCGCCGACGGTCACTACCTCAACGCCAACCCGGCCCTGGCCCGCATCTACGGCTACGACAACGCCACCGAGCTGATCGCGGCCTTGCAGAACATCGGCTCCCAGCTTTACGTGGATGCCTCCAGCCGTCGCCGCTTCCAGCAGATCATGGCTGACAAGGGCTATGTCCAGGGCTTCGAGGCCCAGGTACGGCGCCTGGACGGCACGGTGATCTGGATTTCCGAAAACGCCCGGGCGGTGCATGACCATGACGGCGAGTTCCTCTACTACGAGGGCACGGTCCAGGACATCACCGAAACCAAGCGCTATCAGGCCCAGCTGGAACACCAGGCCAGCCACGACCTGCTGACCGGCCTGCCCAACCGTACCCTGTTCGCCGACCGGCTCAAGCAGTCGATCCGACTGGCGGAGCGCAACAGCTATCTGGCGGCGGTGGCCTTCATCGACCTGGACAACTTCAAGTACATCAACGACAGCCTGGGCCACAAGGCCGGCGACGACCTGTTGGTGGAAATCGCCAACCGCCTGCGCTGCGCCCTGCGCGGCAGCGACACGGTGGCCCGCTACGGCGGCGACGAGTTCGTGTTGATCCTCAACAACCTCTACCAGGTCCATTACGTGGTGAAGGTGATCAACCGGGTGCTGGAGGAAATCCAGCGCCCCATGGTGCTGGAAGGCCAGGAGTTGTGCGTGACGTGCAGCATCGGCCTCAGCCTCTACCCCTCGGACGGCGACGATCCCGAGTCCCTGATCCAGCACGCCGACGCGGCCATGTACCTGGCCAAGGAGAGCGGGCGCAACAACTACAAGTTCTTCACCCGCCGTCTCAACGAGCTGGCGGTGGAACGGGTGAGCCTGGAAGGCAGCCTGCGCCGGGCCCTGGAGCGGGAGGAACTCAACGTCTTCTTCCAACCCAAGGTCGACACCAACGGCTACCCCGTGGGCATGGAGGCCCTGTTGCGCTGGTTCAGCCCCGAGCACGGCGTCGTTTCGCCGGACCGCTTCATCGGCTTGGCGGAGGACACGGGCTTGATCGAGCCCATCACCGAGTTCGTGCTTCGGACCGCCAGCCGCCAGGCGGTGATCTGGCGCGAGGCCGGTTACCCGGCCATGCAGATCGCGGTGAACCTCTCGGCCCGATCCCTCAAGCAGGAAGACCTGGCCGACCGGATCATGGCGATCCTGGCGGAAACCGGCTTGCCGCCGGAACAGCTGGAGCTGGAGCTGACGGAAAGCATGTTGATCGAGGACATCGACCATTCCATCAACGTGCTGCAATCCCTCAAGGCCAAGGGCATCCGCCTTGCCATCGACGACTTCGGCACCGGCTATTCGTCCCTCAGCTACTTGCAGCGCTTCCCGGTGGACATCCTCAAGATCGACCGTACTTTTGTGCGCAACCTGGAACTGCATCCCTCGGAAACCGACATCACCAAGCTGATCATCCTGCTCGGTCACAGCCTCAAGCTGCGGGTGGTGGCGGAAGGGGTGGAGACGGAAAACCAGTGGGAACACCTGGACGCCCTGGGCTGCGACGAATTCCAGGGCTTCCTTTTCGCCAAGCCCATGGCGCCGGCGGACCTGGAGCGGATGTTCCTTTCCCGCTTCCGCTGATTGGGCTTCCTGCTGGAATAGGCGCTAGGTCAGCAGGTCCCGCAGCATTTCCAGCATCTGGTCGATTTCTTCCCGGTTCACGTTGAGGGCCGGCATGAAGCGGATCAGGTTGCTGCGCGGGGCGTTGAGCAGCAGGCCTTCCGGCGCCAGCTTGCGCGCCGCTTCCACCAGGGCCGGTCCCCGTTCGTCGGCCAGCACCAGGGCCCGTAGCAGGCCGCTGCCCCGCTCGCCCTCGTGGCCGGTTTCCTCGGCCAGGGTTTGCAGACGGTGGGCCAGATAGTCGCCATTGGCCCGGACCCGTTCGAGAAATCCCGCTTCCAGCACGGTGTCCAGCACTGCTAGGCCCACCGCCGCCATCAGCGGATTGCCGTTGTAGGTGCCGCCCTGGTCGCCGGCCTCGAAGCAGCACACCGCCTCGGTTGCCAGCAGCGCGGCCAGGGGCACGCCGCCGCCGATGCCCTTGCCCAGGGTCATGACGTCCGGCGTGATGCCGGCCTGCTGGTAGGCGAACAGGCTGCCGGTCCGTCCCACCCCGGTCTGCACTTCGTCCACGATGAGCAGGATGCCCTGGTCCTGGGTGAGCTGGCGCAGGGCCTTGAGAAAGGTGGGATGGGCCGGGATCACGCCGGCTTCGCCCTGCACCGGTTCCAGCATGACGGCCACGGTCTGTGGTCCGATCAGGGCCTCCACCGATTCCAGGTCGTTCAGCTGGGCCTTGGGAAAGCCGGCTACCTGGGGCGCGAACAGCCGGTCCCAACCGGGCTTGCCCGAGGCCGACATGGTGGCCAGGGTGCGGCCGTGGAAGCTGTTGTCGAAGGTGATGATCTCGAAGGCGCCGCCCCGGAATTTCTGCCCCCATTTGCGGGCCAGCTTGATGGCCCCCTCGTTGGCCTCGGCACCGCTGTTGGCAAAAAACACCCGGTCGAAGCAGGAATGGTCGGTCAAGCGGCGGGCCAGGCGAGCGGCGGGCTCGTTGAAAAACGCCGGGCTCGGGTTGATCAGCTTGCCGGACTGCTCCTTGAGGGCCTGCTGGATCTGCGGTGGGCAGTGGCCCAGGCAGTTCACCGCCCAGCCCTGGACGAAGTCGAGATAGCGCTTGCCGCGATTGTCGGTCAGCCAGGAGCCGCGTCCCTCGACGAACAACAGGTCGGGACGGGCCGTGACCCACATCAGGGCATCGGTATCGGGCAGGGCAGAGGACATGGCAAGGGCTCCAGAATGAAAAAAGGCCACGGGGGAAACCGGGGCCTTTTACGAAAAATGCGTTGCGGGAAAAAGTCAGGGACGGCTCAAAATTCCGTCTCCATCCTGGTCCGGCAAGGCACGGCGGCCTCGGCGAGGATGCGCTGGCGTCGGCGGCGGAGGGAATGGGAGCGGAAGTTCATGGGGCAAGTGTGCCACGAAATGGGCGCTTGAGGCGCGGTCGTAGTACTCCCGTGCTACCAGGTCGGGCCAGGCCCGTTCCAGAATGCCGTCACCCCATGCCGGGGCGATATCCATAAACCGAGGAGACGAATCATGGCTGCCAAGAAAATCCTGATGTTGGTGGGCGACTACGCCGAAGACTACGAAACCATGGTGCCCTTCCAGGCCCTGCTGATGGTGGGCCACACGGTGCATGCCGTGTGTCCAGGCAAGAAGGCCGGCGAGCAGGTGCGCACCGCCATCCATGACTTCGAGGGCGACCAGACCTATAGCGAAAAGCCCGGCCACAACTTCACCCTCAACGCCGAGTTCGCCGCCGTCAAGGCCGCCGACTACGACGCCTTGCTGATTCCTGGCGGTCGCGCTCCGGAATACCTGCGCCTCAACCCGGAGGTGATTGCCGTGGTGAAGCATTTTGCCGAGGCCAAGAAACCCATCGCCGCCGTCTGCCACGGCCCGCAACTGCTGGCGGCGGCCGGCGTGGTGGATGGCCGCCAATGCAGCGCCTATCCGGCCTGCGGTCCCGAGGTGAAACTGGCCGGCGGCAAGTACGTGGAAATTCCCGTCGATCAGGCCCATGTGGACGGCAACCTGGTCACGGCCCCGGCCTGGCCCGCCCACCCCGCCTGGTTGGCCAAGTTCCTGCAATTGTTGGGCACCCGCATCGAACTGTAATAAGCTTTGTCGCTTGTCCGGGGCGCCCCGTGGTCGGGGCGATTCCCCCTTGTTTGGAGGGCCATCCCATGTGTGAAATCTACGTCAAGGCCGATCCCATTCTCTACGAGTCCCGTTCCCGTTCCCTGCGCATCCACGGCGCGGTGAGCAAGATCCGCCTGGAAAACCTGTATTGGGACATCCTGGCCGAGCTGGCGGCTGGCGAGGGCATGACCACCAATCAGTTGGTGGCCAAGCTGCACGATGAGATCGTCGAGTTCCGTGGCGAGGTGGATAACTTCACTTCCTTCCTGCGGGTCACCTGCCTGCGCTATCTGACCCTGGAGCGGGGCCAGACCAAGCCGCGCCTGAGTTTGGTGGAGCGCATCGGCGCCAGCGTGGCCTCGGCCAGCGCCAGCGCTTGAAGGTCGCCTAGGCCGCCGTCGGAGCGGCTGCTTGGCGCTGGATGCGCAGCACCAGTGCCGCCGCCAGCAGGCAGAGGCCGCCGGCGATCAGGGTGGCCAGGGTGTAGTTGCCCAGGTCCTGGCGCAGCCAGCCCCCGAGCAGGGCGGCACTGGCGGCTCCCAGTTGGTGGCCGCTGAAAATCCAGCCGAAAACGATGGGCGCGTCCCGGGCGCCGAAGGTGTCGCTGGTCAGGCGCAGGGTCGGTGGCACGGTGGCGATCCAGTCCAGGCCGTAGAACACGGCGAATATGGGCAGGCCGAAATAGCTCAGGCCGAAGGCGCTGGGCAGGTAGATCAGGGCCAGGCCGCGCAGGCCGTAGTACCAGCAGAGCAGGGCGCGATTGTCGTAGCGGTCCGAGAGCCAGCCCGAGGCGGTGGTGCCGATCAGGTCGAGGGCGCCCATGGCGGCCAGGATGCCGGCGCCCTGCACCGGGCCGAGGCCGTAGTCGCCGCACATGGCGATGAAATGGGTGCCGATGTAGCCGTTGGTGCTGGCGCCGCAGATGAAAAAACTGAAGAACAGCAACCAGAAGTCCCGCACCCGCACGGCCCGTTGCAGGGCGCCGAGGGCCAGGGCGATGGGGTTGCGGTGGGCTTCCGCGGTGACCAGCGGGGCGTCGTCGGCTTCGCCGTAGAGGCGCAGGCCGAGGGCGGCTGGTCGTTCCGGCAAGAGGAAATAGGCCAGGGGCAACACCAGCAAGGTGGCGCCGGCAACCACCAGGACCACTGGCCGCCAGCCCTGGCTTTCGGTGATGGCGGCGAGCAGGGGCAGGAACACCAGTTGGCCGGTGGCGGCGCTGGCGGTGAGCAGCCCCATGGCCAGTCCGCGCCGGGTCTTGAACCAGCGATTGACCACCATGGCGCCGAAGGTGGTGGTGGTGGCACCCGTGGCGCAGCCCACGACGATGCCCCACAGCAGCCAGAGCTGCCAGATTTCCCGCATCAGGCTGGACAGGGCGATGGCGGCGGCCAGCACGGCCAGGGCGCTGAGGACCGTGCGGCGCAGGCCGTAGCGCTCCATGGCCGCGGCGGCGAAGGGGCCCATCAGGCCGAACAGGGCGAGATTGATGGACAGGGCCAGGGAAATCTCGGCCCGGCCCCAGCCGAAGGCCTGCTCCAGGGGCAGGATCATGACGCTGGGCGTGCCCCGGGTGCCGGCGCTGACCAGCATGATCAGGAAAGCCATCGCCACGGCGATCCAGGCGTAATGGACGCGGCCGTCGAGTCGGCGGGCGAGGGCTTTCATTGTGTGCGGTCTCTGTGCTGCCTTAGCGTCCCGCCAGGCGATCCAGCAGACTTTGCACCCGCTGGGGCGGCAGGGCGCCGAGGATGGCGCCGAGGGACACCAGCACAATGCCGGCGACGATGGTGGCATTGAGCGCCTCGCCCAGGATGGGCGCGGCGGCGGCGGCGGAGACGCCCGGCACCAGGGCCAGCATCATCGATGCGGAGGTGGCGCCGATCTTCTGGTTGGCGTAGCTGTACATGACGCCCGCCAGCAGGGCGGCGATGATGCCCTGGTAGACGCATTGCAGGCCGATGTCGAAGGCCGGTGCGGCGGCGATGGTCTTGGGCAGCCAGAGCAGGTAGACGGGCAGGTAGAGCACGCTGGAAAAACTGGCCAGGCCGAAAATGGCGAAGTGGGGACGCAACTGCCAACGCCGCATCAGCAGGCCGAACACCGCCCAGGACAGGGCAGCAGTGAGGAACAGCAGGTCGCCGATCCAAAACGCCTCGGCATGGCTGCTCACCAGGCTGTCGTAGCTGATCAGCACCAGTCCTGCCAGGGACAGACAGAGGGCAATCAGCACCGGGCGCTGGATGTGCCAGCCGGACAGGGCGGTGACGAGGACGATGGTCCAGAAGGGAATGCCGCCGTTGACGAAGACGCCGGCGTGGGCCGTGGGGGCAAAGGCGAAACCGGAATAGACCAGCACGCCGTAACCGACCCCGCCCAGCAGGGCGATGGCCAAGTAGCGCGGCCATTGCCGCCAGGGAACCCAGCGCACGAAGAAGGGCAGGGCAATCGCGCCGGAAACGCCGAAGCGCATGGCGGCCAGATCGAAGGGCGTGAAGATGCCCTTGCTGCCGAAACGGGAAACGATGTTGAAGCCGGACCAACAGAGCACCACCACGCAGGCGGCAAGGGTGCCGCGCAGGCGGTCGTTGAGCAGGCCCGGGGCGGCCGGGGCGACGGTGGTGGACATGGCGATGCTCTCTCTGATCGTTTTTTATAGGTTGTGCCGTCGCGGAATACTGGCCGGCCGCGGCGGGAAGCATCAGTGTGCCTTATTCTTGATAGCTAATGGAAATTTCAGCTAAAGCGGACTGGCATTCCTGTGGTTCCTGATCATTGCGCAGGGCGAAGGCATCAAAACCGCAGCGGGCCATGTAGGCGACCTGGTCTCGCAGCACGTCGCCGACGGCACGCAACTCTCCACGGTAGCCGAGGCGTTGACGCAGCAGGCGGGCTTGGCTGTAGGCGCGACCATCGGTGAACACGGGGAAGTTCAGGGCGATCAAGGAAATGGCGGGTAGGACCTTCCGTAGTGGGTCCACGCTTTCATGATTGCCCAGCCAGACCCCATGCTGCGGCTGATCCAGGGCCAGCCAGCGTGGGAGGGAGAGAATCAGCTTTGTACCGGGTGCGGGAGCATCCGTGCCAAGGGCCGCCTCGTCGGTGACCAGCTGCCAGTCGTTCTGGCTCAGTTGTCCGTTGCTGTAGAGCAAATGCCCGGTCATGGCGCGTCTCCGTAAAGGTCCTGGCGGAAGGGTTCGATGCCGGTGCGCTGGCAGGTGTCGATGAAGGTTTCTCCCGCCTGCCGTTGGCGGCGATAGGTGTCGGTCAGTTGGGCGATCACCCGGGGCATTTCCGTGGCGGCGAAGGAGGGGCCGACGATGCGGCCCAGGGTGTTCTTTCCGTTGCCGCTGCCGTCATGTCCCCCCAGGCTGACCTGGAAGCGTTCCTCGCCGTTCTTGTCCACGCCGAGAATGCCGATGTGGCCCACGTGATGGTGACCGCAGGCATTGACGCAGCCGGACACGTTGAGGCGCAGGGGGCCGATGTCCCGCAACTCGTCGGCGTTGGCAAAGCGCTGGACGATGGCTTCCGCCACCGGCAGGGAGCGGGCATTGGCCAGGGAGCAGAAGTCGCCGCCGGGGCAGCAGATCATGTCCGTCAGCAGCCCGGCGTTGGCGGTGGCGAGCTTGAGGGCGGTTGCTTCCTGCCACAGATCGTACAGACGGCGGCGCGGCACGTCGGCGAGCACCAGGTTCTGTTCGTGGCTGGCCCGCACTTCGCCCTGGCTGTAGCGTTCCGCCAGTTGGGCCACGCCGTCCATCTGGTCGGCGGTCAGGTCCCCCGGCGGCGAGTCGGGGGCCTTGAGGGACAAGGTAACGATGGCGTAACCCGGCACCCGATGCGCTTGCACGTTCTGGGTCAGCCACTGGCGGAAGGCTGGTTCGTCAGGCAGTACGGGGTCCGCAAAGGCGGCTTCGGCAGGGTCGTAAACCGGTTGGCTGAAACGGACCTCAATGCGGGCAAAGGCCTCGGGGGCAATGGTGCCGGAGCCGCCCCGCAGGTGCTGCCATTCGGCTTCCACTTCGCGACGGAACTGATCCAGCCCCAGTTCCTTCAGCAGAATCTTGATGCGGGCCTTGTACTTGTTGTCGCGGCGGCCGTACTGGTTGTACACCCGCAGGATGGCCTCGCAGTAGTTGAACAGCTCGGCCCGGGGCAGGAAGTCGCGGACCACTTGGCCCACCATGGGGGTGCGGCCCATGCCGCCACCCACCAGCATGCAGAAGCCGATCTCCCCCGCCTCGTTACGCAGCGCCCGCGCGCCGATGTCGTGAAAGGCCGTGGCGGCCCGGTCGCCGGTGGCGCCGCTGACGGCGATCTTGAACTTGCGCGGCAGGTAGGCGAATTCCGGGTTGAGGGTGGACCACTGGCGCAGCAGTTCGCAGTAGGGGCGAGGGTCCACGGTTTCGTCCGGGGCCACGCCAGCCAGGGCGTCGGTGGTCACGTTGCGAATGCAGTTGCCCGAGGTCTGGATGGCGTGCATCTGCACCTGGGCCAACTGGGCCAGGATTTCCGGCGCGTCTTCCAAGCGCGGCCAGTTGAACTGAACGTTCTGGCGGGTGGTGAAGTGGCCGTAGCCCCGGTCGTATTCCCGGGCGATGCGGGCCAACACGCGCAACTGGCGGGAGGACACCATGCCGTAGGGAATGGCCACCCGCAGCATGGGCGCGTGGCGCTGTACGTAGAGGCCGTTTTGCAGGCGCAGGGGGCGGAAGTCGTCCTCCGCCAGCTTGCCCGCCAGGTGGCGTTGCATCTGGCCGCGAAACTGGGCGACGCGCTGCTCCACCAGTTGCTGGTCCTGTTCGTCGTAGAGGTACATGGGGTTTTCCTGGTAAAGATCAGGGCAGCAGGAAGGGCGTGGTTTCCCGCACGTGCACCTGATCCGGCGCGTCCAGGGCGGTCACGTCCAGGGTCAGGGGGCGGGCATGGCGGCCTTCCAGTTCGGGATGGGCTCGCACGGTGAGCACCACCGGCGTCAGTTCGCCGGGGCCGCTGGCGATTTCGTCGGGGCCCTCGATGTGGGCATCGGGCAGGCCGGACACCGCCAGCTTGAAGAGGCGCGGCATTTCGGCCATGTTGGCCAGCTTCACCGTGTAGATGTTTTCCACCCAACCGTCGTCCACTTCCCGGGCCAGGGCGTTGCGTTCCCGCAGCACGTCCACCCGCAGGGGAATGCGCTGGGCCAGCCCGACCACCAGGGCCACGGCCATGGCCGAGATCAGCACCGTGTAGGCAATCACCCGGGGCCGCCAGAAGCGGAAGGGCACGGCGATACCTTGCTCCAATCGTTGCAGGCTGTCGAAGCGGATCAGGCCCCGGGCCAGGCCGATCTTGTCCATCACCTTGTTGCAGGCGTCGATACACAGGCCGCAACTGATGCAGGCGTATTGCAGGCCCTGGCGAATGTCGATGCCCGTGGGGCAGACCTGAACGCAGAGGGTGCAGTCCACGCAATCGCCTTTGCGCTGGGGTGTTGCAGCGCTGTTGGCGGAATTGGCGCTCCCGTCCTCGCGCCGGGCGCCCCGGGGTTCGCCCCGTAGCACGTCGTAACCCACGTTGAGGGTTTGCGGGTCGAACATCACGCCTTGGAAGCGGGAATAGGGGCACATGTGCTGGCATACCTTCTCCCGCAGAAAGCCGGCCTGCATGTAGGTGAAGGCGCCGTAGAACAGCACCCAGAAGGCTTCCCAGGGGCCACTTTGCAATTGGCCCAGGCTGGGCAACAGTTCGCGGATGGGCGTGAAGTAACCGACGAAGGTCACACCGGTCCAGGCCGCCAGAGACAGCCAGGCCAAGTGCTTGCCACCCCGGCGCAGGAGCTTTTCGCCCGTCCAGGGCGAAGCATCGAGTTTGAGCCGCGCCGCCCGGTCGCCTTCAATGCGGGACTCGATGCCCATGAAGAGGGCCGTATAGACCGTTTGCGGGCAGACGAAGCCGCAGAACAGTCGCCCCGCCACGGCAGTGACGGCAAACAGCGCGGCGGCGGCAATGATGAGCAGCAGGGCCAGGTTGAGCACGTCCTGGGGCCATAGCACCAGGTCGAAGAGATAGAACTTGCGTTCTTCCAGGTTGAACAACACCGCCTGACGGCCATCCCAGGGCAACCAGCAAAGACCGTAGAAAACCGCCTGGGTCAGCGCCACCATCAACCAGCGCAGGCTGTTGTAGCGCCCCGTGGTGCGCCGGGGCTGGATTTTGCCGCCTTGAATGTCGCCGAGGGGATGGAAATGCAGCGGATGGATGGTGCTCATGGCAGGCCTCCGGGATGAGAATGGCCGCCATTACAGCGATTACGTTGTTATGGGTACAGATTCAGTTGGTTTGATATTTGACCGTAACAGATGGGCTAATGCTGAGACCATTTGACCTTGGGTGAGAGGCAGCAATCGACCCAAAGCGGGCGAAACGGGACATTCAGGAACGTAGAAGTGAGCGGTCTGCGCGCGGCTTTTTGCGTAGGTCCGGTGGAATGATGGGTTGGGTTTCTGTTAGCCGGATACAACTTTGAACTCTGTTGTGGAAATGCCGAATGCGTCCTTAAATCGGCTTGATGCCCACTGTTCCATTTCGCTCTGCGAATATTTGCTCGTAAGCCAAGAAAAGTCGTAGTCGAAATCGCCAGTTCCGACTAACCATTGACGGGTAAGTTCATAAATCGCCACCCAGGAATAGAAGGTGTCAAATGTCTCTTGCACCGCAATTTCGTCACGATCAATAAACGTTCTTGGATATACATCTCCATCCTCCTTGTCTAAGAAGAGTGCTCGATGCTCCTCAAATAGGGAGAGCGCTTTCTCAGGGGTAATGCCGCCTTCCTTGGCTGTAGTCATCCAAGTGCCTGGCCAACAGAAGAATTCCGGCGTTGCCAGCTTGTCTATTTGAAAGCGGATGAACCGAGCCAAGAACACTCGCACTGGTAGGTTGCCCAGCGAAAAACTAAACGTCTTGTCTTCATCGAGAAGCTTCTCAATGCTTTTAAGCCTACTTGGCCACGAAGCCACGGTTTGAAAAAGAGTGCGAGGGCTGGTAAAGCCAGTTGCAGAACACAGAAGATCAGAAACCTTCCAATACTCCGTTGCTGAATAATTCGTGATGCACGAACGAAACGAGTTTATATCGTCCTTGATCGCCAAACACAGTTGAATAAATCTCAATCCTGGATCGTGGACCACGACCAGCCGCTCAAAATCGATAAGGTCTTCGATAAAACACTCGGCTGGGTTGATGGAAATGTCGCAGACGATCAAGAATAAACCAACTACAGGATCATCGAGTTCTGATGGGAGTTCCAGCCCGGTGACACCTAGGAAGTATTGAAACGCCTCTACGTACACTTCAGTAAACATCCCTGCTTTATCAAAGTCATCCCAGCTAATTTTTCGACCAGAAGAGAGATACAAATACTGCAACTGGCTAAACCGCGCTTGCCCCTCAAATATCTCCTTTGCACCAATCGGGGGAAGGAGTATAGGGGAGCGATAATAGAAACCGGGAGCTTTGGCATCTCGCAATTGCCGCGATCTTGGCTCCCAGGCCCTGGGGTCTGGAAAAATTTCAAGGTCAGGATCGACAGTTGAGGAAAGAAGCCAAAGTACCGCTGCGATAGCGACATCGTAGGAGTGGCCTACACATTCAAAGTAGGGGTCATGGATCTTTTCTTTGATGTTCTTTGGATCAATTACGAGCCAACGATAGAACTCAATGTCGTGCCAATTGTTTAGAGCAACGTTTATGTTTCGGTCAAGTTCACTTTCTTGGTCATGGGGCTTCGCATTCAAGAGGTTGTAATCGCGAATGGACTTCACCGGCCCCAGGTCGGAAAGAATTGCCATCAGATACTTGTGGTTCAAATGAGACTGTGCTGGATAGATAAGACTTAGGAGAAATCCCGTTGTTGATCCAATGTGCTGCCACCAATGAATGTTTTCGTGCAGGTAAGTCGAGAACGCGAAGAATTGTTCTTCTGACAGTTCATTCCGCATGATGAGTCCTGCGGGTGCACTGCTTAGAGCTCGGTGAATATCCGGTCGAAGGCGAAGTACAAATTGAAGCGGGTTGTAGAGGCCCCGTGCGTTCCAGCATGAATAAAACTCTGACGGAACTCCCCAGGCTTCTTCAGACAGAAGTAGTGACTTAGAGTTTATTGGCATCGGAAATGGATAGGACTAAGAAACCCAACGTGAAGTTGAGGAGCGCGCCGCCGATAGGTGGAGCGTCCCTCTCGAACGTAGTGTTAGGAGTCTAGGCATGTGCTCCCGTGATTGTTTGCTCAACCACGACCCCACACTCCGCAAAAAAGTCCTTCATCCCCTGGTAGATGGCGCGGAACTTGTCGGACTTAATAACCTTTGGGCTAAAGAAGATTCCAAGTTCCGATACCGTAGTTCGGCCCTCTTCACGAAAGAGCATCGGGGAAAGAAGTGGAATGACCTTCTTTGCCGTATCCCGCGCCTTAGGATCATTCCGCGTAAACCCGTTCATTGAGAATCTGATTGATCCCAGAAGGATGTCCACGACACTCGCAAAGTTGGATTGTCCGATTGCCGAGTAATGAAACCCGACAATGTTGGAAAGACGCATCTCTTTTGTGTACGGTAGCCCGGTGATCCCGACAGAGAATTTTTCGGCGAGATGGGCATCAATTGCCTTGTCGTCGAACCGATCGATAAGCACCAAGCCGGGAGACTTTTTGCGGTTCAGAAAACAGTCGAAGTGATAACAGACTCGATTGATTTCATTTTGCCTAGCGTCTGCGGGGCTTGTGGCAACATCGTGCAAGATCAACGAAATGAACAACGTAGCATTTTGACGCGCTACCGCCTCGATGATTGATTGCTTTAGAGCGATGAATTCATCATGGCTAAGATGCTTAGGGCCGGGATTGAACTTGAGACGAAAGTCTCGGGGGACTCCAAATTTCGCACGAATCTCGTCTATCTCTTGGGACAAAGCTTGAGCGACTTCCCCAGGGATAGCTATCCCGCCATATGTAAAGAAATCACCGCCCCGTTCTTCTAGGTTTGTCTCGTCGCAATACAAGAGGTACATGGAGATTGAGACTCCTAACGTGGAGGTAAGGGGCGCGCCGCCCCTAGGCGGAGCGTCCCAGCGGCCAGAGGCCGCGCCTTGACCGTAGGGTTAGAACACATTTGGGAGGACAGTTTGAATGATTGCCCAGAGCCCTACGAGGGCTAGGACAACGGTGCTTATTACAATCGGCTGCGGCATTTTTGGGCTGACCGCTAACGGTACCCTGGACTCGGCCGGCACAGCGCCTTCAATATGAAATGACAGAAGCCAGTCATTCTGGTTCTTGAATGGACCAACCTTGGGCTCGTAGGAAAGGATCTCTGGCGGCCATTGGTCTGCGGAGGCAGGGGGCAAATGCTGTGCTGCGTCTTGCAGCTTGGACGCAAGTTCTGCAAGAGCCTCACGGGACCCCACAACCATGAGACCGTTCTCTCTACCGGAGTACGCGAAGACCTTGAGTGGGTAAGTGGCGCGGGCCATGTGTTCTAACAGTGTTTACACGGACTCTGAGGTCCGTATAACAATTGATATCGATGACGCGGGATTCGGCAGTTTTTGTCCATGACTTTCAGGCACTTGGTATTTATGCTTTCAGTATAACAACCCCAATAATACCGGACGCCAGTGGGTAACTTCCAATTCAAAGTTGTGGCTACGAGTGGCCGATTTTGGGTCCAAGCTCGAAGGACAGCTTCTGGCCGTTAGTAGGCGATGACCCGTTGTTTCATTTCAACTCATCAAACACGCCAGCATTCCCATCGCTTCCTCAATTCGTGATGACCAAGGATGTCCGCAGTTAAGACGGATGGCGTTACGGAATTCCCGTTTGGCCGAAAAAATCGGCCCCGGTGCAATGCTGATGCCGCGTTCCAGCGCTCGGCGGTGGAGGACGAGGGCGTCCAGCCCTGGCACTTCCAGCCAGAGGAAATAACCGCCCTTGGGGCGAGCCAGGCGCGTGCCTTCGGGGAAGGTGCGTTCGATGTGGTCCACCATGGCGGCTTCCTGGCTGGCGAGTTTGGCCCGTAGGTGGCGCAGGTGGTTTTCGAAGCCGCCGTGCTTGAGGTAATCGGCCAGGGCGGCCTGGGCGGGAATGTTGGTGGCGATGCTGGTGGACATCTTCAGGCGTCGCACCTTTTCCGCATAGCGGCCCGCCGCCACCCAGCCCACGCGGTAGCCCGGCGCCAGGCATTTGGCAAAGGACGAGATGTGGAGCACGTCGCCCCGATTATCCAGGCTCTTGCTGGGCAGGGGGCGCTCGTTGCCGAAGTACAGCTCGCTATAAACGTCGTCCTCGATCAGGGGCACGCCATACTTGGCCAGCAGGGCCACCAGTTGGCAGCGGTGTTCGTCGGGCACGCAACTGCCGAGGGGATTCTGGAAGTTGAGCATGGCCAGACAGGCCTTGATGGGGTGGTGACGCAGGGCGTCGGCCAGGGCGTTGAGGTCGATGCCGTCCCGGGGGTGGGTGGGGATTTCCACCACCTTCAGGCCGCGTCGTTCGATGGCCTGCAACACACCGTAGAAGCAGGGGGATTCAATGGCCACCAGATCGCCGGGTTGGGTCACCGCCTCGATGCAGAGATTCAGGGCTTCCATGGCGCCGGAGGTGATGACGATTTCCGCCGGCTGCACATCTGCTCCGGCGGCCAAGTAGCGCAGGGCGATCTGACGGCGCAGTTCTTCATTGCCCGGCGGCAGGTCGGTGACGGTGCTGCGCGGGTCCAGGTGGCGGGCGCTGGCAGCCAGATGCCGGGCCAGCTTGTCGAGGGGGAACAGGTAGGGGCTGGGAAAGCTGGAGCCCAGGGGCACCACGTCCGGGTCTCGTACCGATTCGAGAATTTCAAAAATGAAATCGCTGACTTCCAGTGCGGTAGAGGAGCCCAAGGGGCGGCTGATGTCCGGTTCCGCCAATCGGCTGCCGATGCGGGCCCGTACGTAGTAGCCGGAGCGGGGCCGTGCTTCGATCAGTCCCTGGGCTTCCAGCAGCGCATAGGCCTGCAACACCGTGGCCGGGCTGACGTTGTGGCTGGAACAGGCTTGCCGCACCGAGGCCAGCCGCTCGCCGGGGCGCAGGGTGCCGGCGCTAATGGTGGCGGCAATGCGGTCGGCGAGGGATTGGTAAAGGTTCGCGGGTTTGGCGGACACGGGCGGCTATCGCAGCTTGGTGCGGCTGAAAGGGGGCGAATCAGTATCGCTCACTCCGCGCCGCCTTCAACGCTTCCGCCAGGTCGATCACCGCGCTGGCGTAGAAGCTGCTGCGGTTGTAGCGGGTGATGACGTAGAAATTGCGGTAGCCCAGGCGGTATTCGGTGGCGTCGTCGGGGGTGGCAAGATCAATCAGGGCGGCGGGGCGTTGGGGCACGTTGCCCATGATGACGCCGAAACTGCGCAGGTCGGCCGGCAGGCGGCGGGGCACGATGCCTTCGGCCAGCAGGGTGTCGATGCCGGGGCCGGGTTCGACTTGGGCCGGAACGACAATGGGGGCGCCCGGTTCCCAGCCATGCTCGGCGAGGAAATGGCCGACGCTGCCGATGGCGTCCACCGGGTCGGTCAGGTCGATGTGGTGGTTGCCGTCGAAGTCCACGGCCCAGTTGCGCAGGCTGCTGGGGAGGAACTGGGGCAGGCCCAGGGCGCCGGCGTAGGAGCCTTGGTAGGACAGGGGCGAGCGGTTTTCATCCCGGGCCAGCAGCAGCAGGGCTTCCAGTTCGCGCTTGAACAGGTCGGCCCGGGGCGGATAGTCGAAGGCGAGGGTGGTGAGGGCGGAGAAGGTTTCGTAGCTGCCGGTGTTGCGACCGTAGATGGTTTCGACGCCGATGATGGCGGCGATGATTTCCGCCGGCACGCCGTATTGGGCCTCGGCCCGTTGCAGGCTGTCGGCGTGTTCGTCCCAGAAACGCAGGCCGGCGCGAATACGCAGCGGGTCGGTGAAGCGGGCGCGGTAGGCTTGCCAGGAACGTTGGCGCGGGCTGCTGGGGGGCAGGATGGCCTTGATCACGCCCGGTTGGAAACGGGCTTGGGCGAACAGCTTGAGCAAGGCGTCGCGGTCGAAGCCGTGGCGCTGTACCAGGCTGTCCACGAAGGCGCGAACTTCCGGCAGGGCTTCGTAGTGTCGAACCGGGGCGATGTCCTTTTTCTTTTCGGTGGCCTTGTGCTTGGCGACGGGCGCCGTCTTCTTGTGGGGAGTGGCGTCGGCGTCGGTGGCAGTGAGCAACAGGGCGGGGCAGGCAAAGAGAAAAGGTAGGAGTTTCATCGGTGGTGAATGTTGTTATGCGGCGCTGCATCATTGCATTGATGGATAGGGCTGACTCTACCGCAGTCGACGATGGGCCGATGAGGGCAAATGCCGCGGATTTCCGCTTCTTGGCTGGGCATCCTCGCGATCGGGCGATGCCGGTCGATGGCATGCAGCGGACCTGTCGCGGCGTCGATTAGGGAAGTGGGATATAGTGAAGGCCTGCGTCCCATTGTGTGTGAGCAAGGCCGTACCATGACTACCGCATTCATTACCCATCGAGACTGCTGGGCCCACGACATGGGTTCACACCACCCCGAGTGTCCCGAGCGACTGGGTGCCATCAATGATCGGCTGATCGCTGCCGGCCTGGATATCTACCTGCAATTCCATGACGCGCCCAATGCGGAAGCCGAACAATTGCTGCGGGTTCATCCCCAGCAACACATCGATTTCCTCAATGCCTCGGTGCCCGAAACAGGCATCTTCCACGTAGACCCCGATACCGCCATGTGTCCCGGCACGCTCAAGGCAGCCTACCGCGCCGCGGGCGCGGGTGTGCTGGCGGTGGATTTGGTGATGAAGGGCGAGTGCAAGTCGGCGTTTTGCGCCGTGCGTCCCCCCGGCCACCATGCCGAAAGCGGCAAGGCGATGGGCTTCTGTTTTTTCAACAACGTGGCGGTGGCCGCCCGTCACGCCATCGGCGCCTGGGGTTTGTCCCGGGTGGCGATCATGGATTTCGACGTGCACCACGGCAATGGCACCGAGCAGATTTTCGCCGGTGACGAAAAGGTGCTGATGGCTGGTACTTTCCAACATCCTTTCTACCCCTACTGCGGTACCGAGAACGTGGCAGCCAACATGTGCAACGTTCCCCTCACTGCCGGCACCCGGGGCGACGGTTTCCGTCAGGTGGTGAGCGACATCATCCTGCCCCGCATGCGCGAGTTCAAGCCGGAGATGGTCTTTATTTCGGCGGGGTTCGATGCCCACTACGAGGACGACATGGGTTCCCTCGGGTTGGTGGAGTCGGACTACGCCTGGGTTACCGAGCAATTACGTTTCCTCGCCGAGGAAACCGCCCAAGGTCGGGTGGTATCGGTGCTGGAGGGCGGTTATTCCCTCTCCGCCCTGGCCCGTAGCGTGACCTCCCACATCCGCGCCCTGGCCGATTTGTAAAGCCTCTTTGCCAGGCGGCCCGCGTGGGGGCTTTCCGGTAGAATCCTGCGGTTTAAGCCGTTCCCGTGCTTGGGGGCGGTGGTGTTTTCAACTTTCCTAGGCGAGTGTGCATGAAGTCCAAGGCTTTAGTCTTACCCCTGTTGCTGGCGGCTGGTCTGGCCGGTTGCAGCAGTTCGCTGCTCGAGTCGAAAAAGATCGACTACAAGTCCGCTGGCAAGCTGCCACCCTTGGAACTTCCTCCCGATTTGACGGCCCCCAGCCGTGACGAGCGCTTCACCGTACCCGATAGCGGTTCCGGCAAGGGCGGCGCCAGTTTCTCCGTTTATTCCGCCGAGCGGGCCGGCAAGAGCCGCACCACGACGGCCCAGGACGTGCTGCCTGTTGCGGACAAGCTGCGCATCGAGCGTTCCGGCACGCAGCGTTGGCTGGTGGTGCCGGTGCCGCCGGACAAGCTCTGGTCCAGCATCAAGGAGTTCTGGCAGGACACGGGCTTCATCGTGAACGTCGAGCGTCCCGAGGCCGGCGTGATGGAAACCGATTGGGCGGAAAACCGCGCCAAGCTGCCCAACGACATCATTCGCGGCACCCTGGGCAAGATTTTCGACGACCTGTATTCCACCGCCGAACGGGACAAGTTCCGCACCCGCCTGGAGCCGGGCGCCGAGGCGGGCACGACCGAGGTGTACATCAGCCATCGCGGCATGTACGAAATCTATACCAGCGAGCGCAGCAACGAGACCCGTTGGCAGCCTCGTCCCGCCGACCCTGATCTGGAAGCCGAGATGCTGCGGCGCCTGATGGTCCGCCTGGGGGTCGAGGAGTCCCGCACTTCCGCCATGTTGGCCGCGGCGCCCACCGTGGATCGGGCCAAGTTGGTGGGCCGTTCCGCCGACGGCAGCGGTGCCCTGGAATTGCAGGAGCCTTTCGATCGCGCCTGGCGTCGTATCGGCCTGGCCCTGGATCGGGTCGGTTTCACCGTGGAAGACCGGGACCGCTCCCAGGGCATTTATTACGTCCGCTACGTGGACCCCGAGGCCGACGGCAAGAAGGACGACAAGGGCTTCATGTCCAAGCTGATGTTCTGGAAGGGGAGCGCGCCGGTGGATAACAATCCGCGCTATCGCATCCTGGTGCAGACCAGCGGCAATCTGTCCAAGGTTCAGGTCCTGACCCGGGAAGGCGGCGCGGATACTTCCGACACTTCCCGCAAGATCCTCGGCTTGCTGCTTGAGCAATTGAAGTGATTGCTGCGCCTGCGGCGGCGTCCCAGTGGGGCGCTGCTGTGGGAGGCTCGCTGGTCATCGCGTATGCTGACCGGCGAACAGAAAAGAAAAAGCCCAGCCAATCGGCTGGGCTTTTTTGCAGCTAGCTTGCGCTGATTACTTCTTGTCAGCGGGAGCAGCGGCGGGAGCGGCAGCAGCTTCAGCGGGCTTGGCAGCAGCGTCAGCGGGAGCAGCAGCGGGAGCAGCGGCTTCAGCGGGCTTGGGGGCTTCAGCGGCGGGAGCGGGAGCGGGGGCAGGAGCGGGAGCTTCTTCTTTCTTGCCACAAGCGGTAACGGCCAGAGCAACCAGGGCAGCAACGAGGAGAGACTTGTTCATTTGATAGATTCCCTTTATCGATAAAGACAAACACGTGAATCCCGATCACATCGGGTAGCCGGTATTGGACACCAACTAGTCAAAAATTATAGCGCGTGCCCGGCGTTGTGTACGTGGGGGGATAAGAAGGAAATTTGAAAAAGAACGTAAAAAAGGGGAGCCCATGCTCCCCTCCGTGGTATTCGGCGTTGCGCCGTTGGGCGTAATCAGTCGATCTTGGCCTTTTTCAGCAGATCCTGAACGTGCTGGTCAACCATTTGCCGTTGCAGGCCCTGGGTGATCTGGCCTTCCACTTCCTTCAGCGCCGGGGGGTTAAAGGTACGGCTGTCTTCCAGCAGGATCACGTGCCAGCCGAAATTGGTCTTCACCGGGGTTTCGGTGAACTTGCCCTTTTGCAGCTTGGTCAGGGCGTCGGCAAAGGGCTTCACGTAGTTGGCGGGAACGGACCAGTCCAGGTCGCCGCCCTTGTCCCGGGAGCCGGGATCCTTGGATTGCTTGGCCAGGTCTTCGAATTTGTCACCCTTCTTGAGGCGGGCGATGATGTCCTTGGCTTCCTCTTCCTTTTCCACCAGGATATGGCGGGCCTTGTATTCCTTGTCGCCCAGGGAGGCGGTTTCGGCGTCATAGGCGCGCTTGACTGCGTCGGCGCTGACGGGGTGGCTGCGCACGTAGTCGGCCAGGTAGGCGTTGATCAGCACGTCCTGGCGGGCCAGTTCGGCCTGGGCCTGGACTTCGGGCTTCTTGTCGAGGCCCTTTTTCTGGGCCTCCTGGGCCACCACTTCCAGCATGACCAGGCGTTCCTTGACGGCGCGGCGCAGGTCGTCGGAGTCGGGACGGCCTTGAGCTTGCTGGGCGTTGATCAGCAGATCGGCCTTGGCCTTGGAGATGGGCTTGCCGTTCACGGTGGCGATGGCGCCGGTGGTGTCGGCGGCCTTGGCGGCCAAGGCGGGGGTGCTGGCCAGAATCAACAGGGCGGCAATCAGGGAGGTATGGCGCAAGGGGCGGTTCATGGGATTTATTTCCTAGTCTTTTGCGTTGCGGTCTGAAAACGGGTTGTGGTGCGGTCGTGTTGCGCGCGAAGGCGCATGGCTAGAGGATCATACACCAGCCATTTTGGGCAAAAGCGTGATCTAGCGGGGAAAAACCCGCAAAAAGGGCTTTACCTGAACGCTGCCGTAAACCCCGGCAGCCACGTAGGGGTCGGCGTCCGCCCAGGCCTTGGCGGCTTCAAGGGATTCGAATTCGGCGACGACAACGCTGCCGGTGAAACCGGCGCTGCCCGGTGTGGCGCTGTCGATGGCGGGGCAGGGACCGGCCAGAATCAGGCGGCCGTCGCTTTGCAGTTGCTCCAGCCGGGCCAGGTGGGCGGGGCGGGCGGCCAGGCGGTTTTCCAGGCTGTTGGGGACGTCTTCGCCGAGTATTGCGTAAAGCATCAGGTTTTTTCCTCTTCCATGTATTTGGCCAGCAACAGGGCTTGGCCGATGACAAACACAAACATCAGGCCGGTGAGGCCGTAGAGCTTGAAGCTGACCCAGCCGTCGCAGGACAGCAGGCGCATGGCGACCAGGTTGGCGCCGCCCATGACGAACAGGAAGGCGGCCCAGGCGGCATTGAGCCGGGGCCAGACCGCTTCGGGTAGGGTGATTTGGGCGTCCATCAGGTTGCGCATCAGGTTCTTTTTCAACACCGTGGCGGCGAACAGCAGCACGGTGCCGAAGGTCCAGTAGAGCACGGTCGGTTTCCACTGGATGAAGGTCGGATTGCGGAAGTAAAGGGTCGCGCCGCCGAAAAAGACGATGATGGCGAGGCTGACCCAGAGCATGGCATCCACTTTCTTGCGGCGGAACAGCAGCCAGCCTACCTGGGCGAAGGTGGCCAGGATGGCGACCACGGTGGCGAGCAGGATGGGTTCCTGGGTCAGGGGCAGGGCGGACTGGGCTGCAGCCAGGCAACTGGCCTCGCCGTTGCCATGGCCGTGACCGGCGAACTTGTAGGTGGCGAAAAACAGGATGACCGGGAACAGGTCGAACAGCAGTTTCATGGGGCTTTATTTTTTCTTGAAATCCAGGGAGACCGAGTTGATGCAGTAGCGCAGGCCGGTGGGGGCGGGGCCATCGTCGAAGACGTGGCCCAGGTGGGCGCCGCACTTGCGGCAGGTGACCTCGACGCGATGCATGTTGTGGCTGTGGTCTTGGTGTTCGGCGATGTCGCTGTTTTGGAGTGGGGCGGAAAAACTGGGCCAGCCGCAGCCGGCGTCGAATTTGACCGTGGAGTCAAACAGGGGCGTACCGCAGCAGACGCAATGATAGCGGCCTTCCTGCCAGTGGTCCCAGTATTGGCCGGTGAAAGGGCGTTCAGTGCCTTTTTCCCGGGTGACCCGGTATTGTTCTTCGCTCAACTGGCGGCGCCATTCGTCGGCGGTTTTTTCTCTCTCGCTCATGGGGAACTCCTTGGTTCGTCACGTTACCATATAGCGAAGGTATCCCATCGGAGGCAGCAAGCAATGCGCGTAGTCGTGCTGGGGGCCGGCGTCATCGGTGTCACGTCGGCTTGGTATCTGGCCCGGGCCGGCCATGAGGTGACGGTCGTGGACCGTCAGCCCCAGCCCGGTTTGGAGACGAGTTTCGCCAATGGCAGCCAGATTTCGGTGTGCCATGCGGAGCCCTGGGCCAATCCGGCAGTTTTCACCAAGCTGCTGCGCTGGTTGGGGCGGGAGGATGCCCCCCTGCTCTGGCGTTTTCGCCTGGACCCGGCCCAGTGGCGGTGGGGTTTGCATTTCCTGGCCCAATGCGGCCCGCGTCGTACCCGGCAGAACATCGAGGCCCTGGTGGCGTTGGGGCTGCATAGCCGCGCCTGCCTGCAAACCCTGCGCCAGGAGCTGGGCCTGGAGTACGACCAGTTGGAAAAGGGCATCCTGCATTTCTACACGGATATTCGGGAATTCGAACATGCGGTGCCCCAGGCCGAGTTGATGACCCGTCTCGGCTGCCGGCGCCAGGTGGTTTCCAGCGCCGAGTGCCTGGCCCTGGAGCCGGCGCTGGCCCATATTGCGCCGCGCATCGTCGGCGGCACCTACACCGCCGACGATGAGTCGGGCGATGCCCGGAT
Organism: Denitratisoma sp. agr-D3; assembly: GCF_054658675.1. Classification (NCBI taxonomy): domain Bacteria; kingdom Pseudomonadati; phylum Pseudomonadota; class Betaproteobacteria; order Nitrosomonadales; family Sterolibacteriaceae; genus Denitratisoma; species Denitratisoma sp. agr-D3. The sequence continues at coordinate 924,344 of NZ_BAAGIA010000001.1, forward strand.
GTTCAGCCAGGCCTTGGCCCGCCATTGCGCCGAGCTGGGGGTACGGTTCCGTTTCGATACCGTCGTTCGTGGCTTGTCTGCCCAGGGTGGGCGTATTGACGGCGTGTTGCTGGCGGAGGGAGCGTCTCTCCAGGCCGATGCCTACGTGGTTGCCCTGGGCAGTTACGCGCCTTTGCTGGTGGCGCCCCTTGGTTTGTCCCTGCCGATCTACCCGGCCAAGGGCTACTCCATCACGATCCCCTTGGCGGACGATGCCCAGGCGCCCACGGTCAGCCTGACCGACGACGGCTACAAACTGGTCTATTCCCGCCTGGGGCAGCGTTTGCGGGTGGCCGGCACGGCGGAGTTCTGCGGCTACGACACGAGCCTCAACCGGGCGCGGCTGGAGGCCTTGAAGGCCCGGACGCGGGAGGTGTTTCCCCAGATCGAGCCCGCCGGAGAGGTGGAAGAGTGGGCGGGGCTGCGACCGGCGACGCCGGGCAACGTGCCCCTGGTCGGAGCGACTCGCTATGCCAACCTATTCCTCAATGCCGGTCATGGCACCCTGGGTTGGACTTTGGCTTGCGGTTCCAGCCAATTGCTGGCCGATCTGGTCAGTGGCCGGCCTCCGGCCCTGGATCCGACACGCTATCGCCCCTAGTTCCCGGCCCCGCGCCTAGGGGGGGCATTGCCGGCTGTCTTGGAGACGCTGTCTCAGTGCAGATGGCGAGGATGGTGGTTGTCCTCTTCCGGCATTTCGGCGTGCACCGGCTCGGCTTCGCTGTTGGGGTAGAGCGGGGTGCCGCAATCCTCGCAGTATTCGGCGGGGAAACGGTGATCCAGTGTGGTGAGGTGGGTGACGCCGGCTTCCCGCAACAGGGTGTCGATCTGGCCGGGAATGTCCGTGTTTTCATCTTCGCCGTCGAGCAGGGGCCAGGCGACGCCATGGATGACCTTGCTCGGATCGTCCAGGGAAAAACCGATCCGGTATTCCAAGAGGCCCCGTTCATCGTGGAAAGGGGCCACGACGGCCTGGAAAGCCGCCGCTTCGCGGGACAGCGCGGTGCTCAGGTAGGCCACCGAGGATTGAATGGCGAAGGGACGGGCGGCCCGGTCCGCTTCGCGGCAGGCGCTGAAAAAGGCCAGGGGCAGCAGGGCTTCCAGCGCGCAGCCGGTGAACAGCGGGCGCAGCGCCTCACCGCCCTGGGCCTGCCATTGGCGGCGGCATTCTTCCTGGTCGCCATCGGTTTCCTGCCAGCGGAAAATCGGCTGGCCATGGGGAACGGCGGCCACCGCCAGCAGATAGCGGGTGTCCGAGAGGAAATTCATGGTTTCCGGCAATTGACCCGCGTCCACGTGGAGGTTTTGCCCTTTTTGCGCCATTTTCCCCAGTTGTCCGGTGAAACGGGCAGTGGCGGAAAAGCCCGGTGGCAGTTGGTCCGGACTGAACAAGACGTCGGCCAGGCCGAGGCGGACGCCCTCGGCAAGGATGTGGGCCTGGCATTGCACCCGGATGGTGTTCAGCGCCGCGGCCGGCACCGCGCCGGAGGGAATGGAAAAGCGGGACCAGGCCAGGACGGGGATGGCGATCAGCAGCAGGTCGTCGGCGCTTTCGCCGTCGGTGGTGTGGCTTTCGGCCCGGGCCTCGAGCAGGTCGGCCAGGGCTTCGTAGCCCCGGTCGCCGCTTTGATAGAGCTGGTCGAGGGCTGTGTTGAGGGCTTCGTCGTTGCCGGCCCGCAGCAGGCTGTCCAACTTGGCGGTCAAGCGCTGTTCCCAGAAGGCGTCCTCCAGGCGGCTGGAGGAAAGGCCCAGGGCGCGGGCGTCTCGGAGCAGGGCATCCAGATCGGGCGTGGCACGGGACGAGCGGAAAGGGCGGATTCGCTTCATGGGAATGGACGGCCTGAGGTCGAAATGGGCGTTTGAAAACGCCAGCCGACCATTTTAGCAACTCAGCAAGTGCGGGCCGCTGGTAGACTTCGCGTATTACATTTTTATTTCATAGCAAAACGCCTATGTTCTCCAAGTTGATGCCGAAGGAAGGCAAGTTCTTTGATTTGTTCAATGCCCATGCCGAATTGGTCGTGAAAGGCAGTCACCAATTTGCTTCCCTGGTGGCCGATATCGGCAAGGGGCCGGAAATCCAGTCCCAGCATTCCCGCGCCATCGACGAAACCGAAACCAAGGCGGACAAGATCACCCACGACACCATCGCGCTGCTGCACACGTCCTTCAACACGCCGCTGGACCGGGACGAAATCCACCAGTTGATCGTGCGCATGGACGACATCCTGGACCTGATCCAGGACGTGACCGAAACCATGCACCTCTACGATGTGCGCAAGCTGACCGAGGAAGCGATTCGTCTGACCGACATCTGCGTGTCCTGTTGCGAGCGGGTCAAGACCGCGGTGAACCTGCTGTCCAGCATGGACAACGCGGCCACCATCCTGCGCACCTGTGCCGAGATCGATCAACTCGAATCCGACGCCGACCGGGTGATGCGCCACGGCCTGGCCAAGCTGTTCCGCGAAGAGGCCGACGTGCGTCAGTTGATCAAGATGAAGGGCGTGTACGAGCTGCTGGAAACCATCACCGACCGCTGCGAGGACGTGGCCAACATCCTCGAGGGCATCGTCCTCGAAAACGCCTGAGCGGGGTCCGGCCATGACGGGTCTCAACGCCACGCTGTGGGTGGTTTTTCTGCTGGTTGCCCTGGCGCTGCTGTTCGATTTCATGAACGGCTTCCACGATGCCGCCAACTCCATCGCCACGGTCGTCTCCACCGGCGTGCTCAAGCCGCACCAAGCGGTGGCCTGGGCCGCGGTGTTCAACGTCATCGCGGTCTTCCTGTTCCAGCTCAAGGTCGCCAGCACCATCGGCAAGGGCACCATCGATCCGTCCATCGTCGATTACCACGTGGTGTTCGGCGCCTTGGTGGGGGCCATCGCCTGGAACGTGATCACCTGGTATTACGGCATTCCGTCCAGTTCCTCCCATGCCCTGATCGGCGGCCTGGTGGGAGCGGCGCTGATCAAGGCCGGCCCCGGCGCCCTCCAGTGGCAGGGCATCGGCAAGACCGTGGCCTTCATTTTCGTCGCGCCGGTGCTGGGCTTCCTGCTCGGCTCCCTGCTGATGCTGGCGGTGGCCTGGTTGTGCAACCGCTATACCCCGCGCAAGGTGGACAAGCTGTTCCGTCGCCTGCAACTGCTGTCCGCCTCCCTCTATAGCCTGGGGCACGGCGGCAATGACGCACAAAAAACCATCGGCATCATCTGGATGCTGTTGATGGCTTCCGGTCTTAGCAGTGCCGATGCCCCCGTCCCCATCTGGGTGATCGTCGCCTGTTACACCGCCATGGGTCTGGGTACCCTGTTCGGCGGCTGGCGTATCGTCAAGACCATGGGCCAGCGCATCACCAAACTCAAGCCGGTGGGCGGTTTCTGCGCCGAAACCGGCGGTGCGCTGACGCTGTTCATGTCCACGGCCCTGGGGATTCCCGTGTCCACCACCCATACCATCACCGGTGCCATCGTCGGCGTCGGTTCCACCCGTGGCGCCAGCAATGTGCGCTGGGGCGTGGCTGGCAGCATCGTCTGGGCCTGGGTGTTGACCATTCCCGCCAGCGCGCTGATTTCGGCCCTGGCCTGGTGGGTGGGCATGCTGCTGCTGTAAGTCGTGAATCCCTGTCAGTCTTGCGGTGCCTGTTGTGCCACCTACCGCGTGTCCTTCTATTGCGGAGAGTTGGACGAATTTCCCGGAGGCTGCGTGCCCACCGGCCTGGCGGAGCAGGTGACATCCACCATGGCCTGCATGAAGGGCACGGGGCAGTCGCCGGTCCGCTGCGTTGCCCTGCGTGGCGAGATCGGGCGCGAGGTGGGCTGCGCCATTTACGAATTCCGCCCCAGTCCCTGTCGCGATTTCGCTCCCCTGGCGGCCCTGGGGCGTGCCGACGATGCCTGCAACGATGCCCGTCGTCGTCACGGTTTGCCCCCCCTCTGATCTGTTAGAATTCGCCGTGGCGGGTCTCCCCGCATTGCGGGGTGGTGAACCTGGTCAGGGCCGGAAGGCAGCAGCCACAGCCATTTACTGCAAGTGCCGGGGGTCAGGCTCGCCACCTTTCCCTTTCTTTTCCTATCCCGCGACGGCATGAGTTATCAAGTCCTCGCCCGTAAGTGGCGTCCCAAGTCTTTTGCCACGTTGGTGGGGCAGGAACATGTCGTGCGGGCGCTGACCCATGCATTGGAACAGCAGCGCCTGCACCACGCCTATCTTTTCACCGGCACCCGGGGGGTGGGCAAGACGACTCTGGCCCGGATCATGGCCAAGTCCCTCAACTGCGAGACCGGCATCACGGCCACCCCCTGCGGCGTCTGTTCGGCGTGTACCGAAATCGATGGCGGCCGCTTCGTCGACCTGATCGAGGTTGATGCGGCCACCAACACCCGCGTCGACGAGATGCGGCAGTTGCTGGAAAACGCCACCTATGCGCCGACCCGTGGTCGCTTCAAGGTCTATGTGATCGACGAAGTGCACATGCTGTCCAATTCGGCCTTCAATGCCATGTTGAAGACCCTGGAAGAGCCGCCGGAGCACATCAAGTTCATTCTCGCCACCACCGATCCGCAAAAGATCCCGGTGACGGTGTTGTCCCGTTGCTTGCAGTTCAACCTCAAGCAAATGCCCATGGGGCACATCATCGACCATCTGACCAACATCCTCGGCCAGGAAGCCGTGGCGTTCGAGCCGGCTGCGTTGCGCCATCTGGCCAAGGCCGCCGCCGGCAGCATGCGTGACGCGCTTTCCCTGCTGGACCAGGCCATCGCCCATGGCGCCGGCAAGGTGGAGGAGGAGGGGGTGCGCAACATGCTGGGCACGGTCGGCGACGACTATCTGTATGCCCTGCTCGATGCCCTGATGGTCGGCGATGCGCCGGCACTTCTGGCCGTCGCCGACAGCATGGAAGGCCGCAGCCTGAGCTTCGATTCCGCCCTCCAGGAGTTGGCGACCCTGTTCCATCGCATCGCCCTTTTGCAATTCGCCCCGGAAGCGTTGGCGGACGGCGCGGAGCGGGAGCGGTTGCAGGCTTACGCCCAAGGTTTCGATCCCGAGCTTTTGCAGCTCTGTTACCAGATCGCCGTCCAGGGACGGGATGATCTGGGCCTGGCGCCCGATGAATACACCGGCTTCACCATGGCCCTGCTGCGTTTGGTGGCTTTTCGCCCCGACAGTGGTGGACGTGCGCCGGCACAAAAGCCCCTGCCCGGCGCGGCGGCCCCGCGCCCGGTGCCGACTCAGCCCGTGGTTGCGCCGGTGGCCGCAGCACCGGCGCCTGCGGCGGCTGCCGCTCCTTCGGCAGCCAGGCGCGAGCCCGCTGCTGGCGGCGGTGTGGATACCTGGCACCAATGGCTGGAACAAATGAACTTGAGCGGGATGGTGCGCCAGTTGGCCCACCACTGCGAACTGGTGGACCGGTCCGGTACTTCGGTCGTGCTGCGCTTGGCGCCCGCCCATAAGCATCTGCTCGGTCCGGTGCAGCAGGACAAATTGCAGGCCGAGCTGCAATCCTTGCTTGGCGCCGAATTGCGACTGACCATCAATCTGGCCGACACCGAATCGGAAACGCCGGCCGAGCGGGCCAGGAATGCCCAGCGTGAGCGTCAGGACCAGGCCATCGCGGCCATCGAGGGCGACAGTTTCGTGCGCGACGTGGTGGACATGTTCGACGCCACCATCGACGAATCAACCATTAAACCGATTTAGCGACTCAGGAGTATTGCCCCATGAAAGGTGGTTTCGGCAACATCGCCGGCCTGATGAAACAGGCCCAGCAAATGCAGCAGAACATGGCCAAGGCCCAGGAAGAACTGGCTTCCCTTGAGGTGGAAGGTCAGTCTGGTGCCGGTGCGGTGAAGGTCGTGATGACCTGCAAGCACGACGTGCGCCGTGTTTCCATCGACGCATCGGTCATGGACGACAAGGAAATGCTGGAAGACCTGATCGCCGCCGCCTTGAACGACGCCAATCGCCGGGTGGAAGCGACCACCCAGGAACGGATGGGTGCCTTCACCGCCGGCCTCAACCTGCCTCCGGGCATGAAGCTGCCTTTCTGATGAGGCTTCCCAACAGCCTCGAGGAACTCATCGAGGCGCTGCGCTGTTTGCCCGGGGTCGGCCCCAAGTCGGCCCAGCGCATGGCCTACCACCTGTTGCAGCATGACCCCGAAGGGGCCAATCGTCTCGGCCTGGCGCTGACCGGTGCCTTGCAGAAGTTGCGCCGGTGCACCCGCTGCAACAGTTTCGCCGAAACCGAAGTCTGCGAGCGCTGTTCGTCCCCCAAGCGGGATGCTTCCTTGTTGTGCGTGGTGGAAATGCCGGTGGATCTGAACACCATGGAGCAGACCCACGTCTTTAATGGCCTTTACTACGTGCTGATGGGGCGGCTCAGCCCCCTTGACGGCGTGGGTCCCCGCGAGTTGGCTTTCGAGAACCTGTTGGCCCGCGCCAGCGACGGCTTGGTGAAAGAGGTCATCCTGGCCACCAACTTCACCAACGAAGGGGAGGCGACGGCGCATTATCTTTCCGAAATGCTCCAGCCCCGGGGCATCCGGGTCAGCCGCATCGCCCGGGGCGTGCCGGTGGGGGGCGAATTGGAGTTCACCGACGCAGCAACGGTCGCCCAGGCCCTGATCGAGCGCCGCCGCTACTAGGCCTTATCGGCCGCTATCCCGGGCAAGGTTTGCAACGCCCTGTCTATTCAGGAAATTTCGGCAGGATCGGGCGTCGTTGGAGGCTCTGGCGGCGGCTTCCTATGGCGAAGGGCTTTAATAGCCCTGCTGACTCCGGTATAATCTGGCGGTTTCGTTTCGGGCTTGCCCGATTCTCGTCTTTCCATCTTCAGGGATACCCACCATGAGCTGTGACGATAAAGTGGATTGCGGTCGGCGGCGCTTGCTCGTTGCCACCGCTGCCGCAGGCGGCGTGGCTGGCGTAGCGGCGGCAGTGCCGTTCCTCGCCAGCATGGCCCCTTCCGAACGCGCCAAGTCTGCCGGCGCTCCGGTCGAGGCCGATATCAGCAAACTTGCCCCCGGTCAGATGATGACCGTCGAGTGGCGCGGCAAGCCGGTGTGGATCATCCACCGCACGCCGGAAATGCTCGAGTCCCTGAAGAAGACCGACGAACTGGTGTCCGACCCCAACTCCGAGCGCAAGCAGCAGCCCGAGTACGCGCAAAACGAATACCGTTCCATCAAGCCTGAGTACATGGTGGTGGTCGGCATCTGTACCCACCTCGGCTGTTCTCCCACCGACAAGTTCAAGACCGGCGCCGAATCCGGTGTGACCCCCGACTGGGCTGGCGGTTTCCTCTGCCCCTGTCACGGTTCCACGTTCGACCTGGCCGGTCGCGTCTACAAGAGCAAGCCTGCGCCCGACAATCTGGAAGTGCCGCCCCATATGTACCTGGGCGATGCCAAGATTCTCATCGGCGAAGACAAGAAGGGGGCCTGATCCATGGCAAGCACTGCTGAAAAATACAAGTCGGACGGTAGCCTCGCCGGAAACGCGCTGGAGTGGTTTGACGCCCGTTTCCCCCTGATGACCCTGTACAAGGAGCATCTGTCCGAGTACTACGCGCCCAAGAACTTCAATTTCTGGTACTTCTTCGGCTCCCTGGCCCTGTTGGTGCTGGTTAACCAGATCGTCACAGGTATTTTCCTGGTGATGCACTACAAGCCCGATGCCGCCCTGAACGCCTCCGGCGTGCCGGTGGCTTTCGCCAGCGTCGAGTACATCATGCGCGACGTGCCCCTGGGCTGGATCATCCGCTACATGCACTCCACCGGCGCTTCCGCCTTCTTCGTGGTGGTGTATCTGCACATGTTCCGCGGCATGCTCTACGGTTCCTACCGCAAGCCCCGCGAACTGATCTGGCTGTTCGGTATCGGCATCTTCCTGTGCCTGATGGCGGAAGCCTTCTTCGGCTACCTGTTGCCCTGGGGTCAGATGTCCTTCTGGGGCGCCCAGGTGATCGTGAACCTGTTCTCCGCGATCCCCCTGATCGGGCCCGATCTCTCCGTGTTCATCCGCGGCGACTTCGTGGTGTCCGACGCGACCCTGAACCGTTTCTTCTCCTTCCACGTGATCGCGATTCCCCTGGTTCTGCTGGGCCTGGTGGCGGCTCACTTGATCGCCCTGCACGAAGTGGGTTCCAACAACCCCGACGGCGTGGAAATCAAGAAGCACAAGAACGAAAAGGGCATTCCCCTGGACGGCATTCCCTTCCATCCCTACTACACAGTGAAGGATATCGTCGGCGTGGTGGTGTTCCTGATGGTGTTCACCATCGTGATCTTCTTCATGCCCGAATTCGGCGGTTACTTCCTGGAGTACAACAACTTCATCCCCGCCGATCCGCTGAAGACGCCTCCCCATATCGCCCCGGTCTGGTACTTCACGCCCTTCTATTCGCTGCTGCGTGCCGTGACCTATCCCCTGCTGGGCATCGACGCCAAGTTCTGGGGCGTGGTGGCGATGGGTGGTGGTGTGGTGATCATGGCCTTCCTGCCCTGGCTGGATCGTAGCCCGGTCAAGTCCATCCGCTATCGCGGCAACACCTACAAGACCCTGCTGGGCATTTGGGTGGTCGGCTTCCTGATCCTGGGTTTCCTCGGCACCAAGCCGCCTTCCTACGCTTTCTTTGGCGTGATTCCCGGCGCTCCCGTGGCGCAGATTTTCTCGGTCTATTACTTCGCTTACTTCCTCTCCATGCCTTGGTGGTCGAAGTCCGACAAGTGCAAAGCCGAACCGGAAAGGGTGACTGGATAATGAAAAAGCTACTTGTTGCATTGCTCTTCGCTCCCCTCTTTGCCTGGGCGAGCGGTGCGGAACTCCACCTGGACAAGGCACCGGACAAGTCCGGCGACGTGGCCGCCCTGCAAAACGGCGCCAAGCTGTTCGTGAATTACTGTCTCGGTTGCCACTCCGCCTCCTACATGCGTTACAACCGCCTGAAGGACATCGGTCTGTCCGAGCAGCAGATCAAGGACAACCTGCTGTTCACCGCCGAGAAGACCGGCGAGCTGATGCGCATCGGTATGCAGCGTGAAGACGCCAAGGTCTGGTTCGGCGCCGCGCCGCCCGACCTGACCCTGATCGCCCGTGCCCGTGCCTCCGAGTTCGGTACCGGCCCCGATTGGTTGTACACCTATCTGCGCACCTTCTACCGCGACAGCAATCGTCCCTCCGGCTGGAACAACCTGGTGTTCGAAAACGTGGGCATGCCCCACGTGCTGTGGGAGCTTCAGGGCGAGCAGGTGTTGGGCGAGGATCATCAACTGACCCTGGCCAAGCCCGGCAAGCTCAAGCCCGAGGAATACGATGCGGCCGTGGCTGATCTGGTGGCCTACCTGCAATACATGGGCGAGCCCGTTTCCGGACTGCGCAAGACCCTGGGTTGGATTCTGCTGGCCGGTCTGGCAGTACTTTTCGTCTTCACGTATGCGCTGAAACGCGAATACTGGAAAGACGTTCACTAATCTGAATTGATCAAATGACTATGGGGCATCGAGAAATGAGCGCACCGTCTGCACGTAAGGTGGTGCGTGATGCCGATTACTCCTGGGGTACGAGTACCATGATGAACCTGTATTCGGGCACGACCTGCCCGTTCAGCCATCGTTGCAGAATCGTTCTGTACGAGAAGCAGATGGATTTCCAGGTGATCGACGTGGACTTGTTGGGCAAGCCGGAGGATATCGCCGTCATCAACCCGTACAACCGGGTGCCTGTGCTGGTGGATCGGGATCTTGTGCTGTACGAGTCGAACATCATCAACGAATACATCGATGAGCGTTTTCCTCATCCGCAGCTCATGCCGCCGGATCCGCAAACCCGGGCCAAGGCGCGCCAGCTTCTGTTCACCATGGAGCATGAGTTGTTCAGCCACATCGACGCCCTGGAGAAGAACCTGAAGTCGGCAGACAAGTCGCGGCAGCATATTCGCGACCGGCTGTCCGAACTGGCGCCGATTTTTGCCAAGCAAAAGCATCTGCTCGGCGAGGATTTCTCCATGCTGGACGTGGCCATCGCCCCGCTGTTGTGGCGCTTGGATCATTACGGCATCGAGTTGCCGAAAACGGCCGCGCCCTTGATGAAGTACGCTGAACGCATCTTTTCCCGTCAAGGCTTCATCGATGCCCTGACGCCTTCCGAAAAGATCATGCGTCGCTGAGAAAGCGTGGGCCGCTGTTGAGGCGGCCCCGTTTTCACTCTCTGTAATCCCCATGATTTCCACCAAACCCTACCTGATGCGCGCCATTTACGAATGGTGCACCGATCAGGGCTTCACGCCCTATATGCAGGTGGCGGTGGATGGTCGGACCCGCGTTCCGGCCGAACATGTGCGTGATGGCCAGATCGTCTTGAATATTGGTCAAGAGGCCACGCATCAATTGATGATCGGCAACGATCTCATCACCTTTCAAGCGCGGTTCAATGGCCGAGCTTTCCCCATTTCCGTGCCGGTGGATTGCGTTGCTGCCATTTATGCCCGTGAAAACGGCCAGGGCATGGCTTTCGAGGTTGAGCCCGAGGCCCATTCCGCTGCGGGAGATACCTCCGGCGAGGCCTCCATCGAAAGTGACGCACCGGTTCAGGAAGCGCCCGCTGGCGATGACGGCAAGCCCCGCTCCCATCTGACGCGGGTCAAATAAAAAACGTTCTGTTGTTTGTCGTTGTTTGGGCGCACCGCCCAGGTTTGGCTGCACCCGCACGGTCACTGTCCTGTGCGGGGAGGAGATGGCGCCCCGGAGACGAATCGAACGTCCGACCTACCCCTTAGGAGGGGGTTGCTCTATCCACTGAGCTACCAGGGCAAGGGGCGCCATTGTAGCCTCTGTTGCCATTTCGTCAGCGCTGGGGCCAGGGATTTTGCTAGGTGCTTTCCCGCTTGGGCGGGGGCGGGAGGGGGCGGTTGTTCTCATCCAGTCCCAGTTTGCGCTGTATCGTTTCCACGTTGAGATGGAGCAGTTCGCTGATGGCTTGGATGTCTTCCGCGATTTCGGGGTGGTCCGAGTCCAGCGCGGAATGACGGGCCAAGTCCGTCGCCAGCAGGACGTTACGTACCCGCGGATTGCGCATCTGGCTGGTGTCCAGCAACGAGGTGATCAGTTCGGGCAGGTGCCAGTCCCGGGCCAGGGCTAGCCCCAGTTCATTGAGGGTGACGCCGTAGATCTGGCGTTGGGCGACGGACGAGCGGATCGATTTGTCGGTGGTTTGCAGGGCCTTGACCTTCAACGCCAAGGTGGGGGCAAAACACCACATCAGTATTTCGGCACCGTTGCGCAGCAGGGTGGCGACGGTGATTTCATCCACGTCCAGGTCGTGGCGCAGAATGGCCCATTCCTTGGCCCAATGGGCGGCCTTGCGGCTGCGGTTGATGACCTTGAGCAGTCCCAACAGGGACTGGGGATAGGCTGCCAACTGGGTTTCCACCAGGGGCAACTCGGCGAAGTCACGGAAGAACGGGGTGATGCCGATCATCATGATGGCCCGCTCGATGGTGGTGATGTCCGTCAATTGCCGGGCCTGGCGATGGGACTCGATATAGCGCAACACCCGCATCGTCATCAGCGGGTCCTTGAGCACAATGGAGGCCAAGGCCCTGCCGTTGACGTTTTCGGCATTCTCACGAAGTTGGGTGAGTTCCTGCATGGTGTGGCGCAGGACGGGGACGTCCGCGTCACAGTAGAACTGGACCCAGTCTTCCAGGGTGCTGAAGGGCTTTTCGATCATGCTGCCAATCTTATGATGTTTTTAGGAGCGTACAGGACGCTCAGCACATTCTGCACGATGGATGTGTTTGAAAAACCTTGAATTAGCCGAATAAAACCCGTAGAATCCCGCCCCTTTCCACCTTGCTCCACCCGTTCGCATGCGGGGGAGCTCATTAAGCAATCGAGCCAAAAGGAGATTACATGCGCCATTACGAAGTCGTATTCATCGTCCATCCGGACCAGTCCGAGCAGGTGCCTGCCATGATCGAGCGTTACAAGACGCTGGTGACCGGCCAAAGCGGCATCATCCACCGCCTGGAAGACTGGGGTCGCCGCCAGTTGGCCTATCCCATCCAGAAGGTGCACAAGGCCCATTACGTGCTGATGAACATCGAAGCCAGCAAGGAAACCCTCGCTGAACTGGAGAACTCCTTCAAGTTCAACGACGCCGTGCTGCGCCACCTGACCATCAAGATGGACAAGGCCGTGACCGCTCCTTCCCCCATGATGAAGGAAGAGAAGTCCAAGTCCCTGACCGAACCCAAGGCGGAGGCTGCCGCTGCCTGAAGCAGCAAGGGGTGACACCGGTCCGACCAACCTGACGCGATTGTCGGGGATGGTTCTGGAGCGGGGCGCTTTACGCCATACACCCGCAGGCATTCCCGTCATCGAGTTTCGACTGTTGCATCAGTCGGAGCAAATGGAAGCGGAAGCTCTGCGCAAGGTGGAATGCGAAATGCCCTGCATCGCTTTGGGCCCGGTGGCCAACCTGATCGCAGCCCTCAAGCCGGGGACCGGCATGGAGCAGGTGAAAGTCGGCGGTTTTCTCGCCGTCCGCAGCCTGAAGAGCCGAAACCCGGTATTGCATGTGATAACCATCGAATTTATTGAAGGAAACTGAAAATGGCTTTCAAACCCAAAGCTGGCGCCAAGCGTAAGGACGACAAGGGCCGCAGCCTGTTCAAGCGTCGCAAGTTCTGCCGCTTCAGCGCCGAGAAGATCGAAGAGATCGACTACAAGGACGTGGAAATCCTCAAGGATTTCATCACCGAAACCGGCAAGATCATGCCCGCCCGCATCACCGGCACCAAGACCGGCTACCAGCGTCAGCTGTCCACCGCCATCAAGCGCGCCCGCTTCCTGGCCCTGATGCCCTACACCGACCTGCACAACGCCTGAGGAGTCCGCCATGCAAATCATTCTGTTGGAAAAAGTGGTTAACCTCGGCGGCCTGGGCGACATCGTCAAGGTCAAGGACGGCTATGCCCGCAACTTCCTGATCCCCCAAGGCAAGGCCAAGCGCGCCACCGAGGAAAACAAGAAGGTGTTCGAAGAGCGTCGTGCCGAGCTGGAAAAGGCCCAGGCCGAGAAGTTGGCCGCTGCCCAGGCCCTGGCCGGCAAGATCGAAGGCCAGACCGTCACCATCACCCGCAAGGCGGGTGTGGATGGCCGTCTGTTCGGTTCCGTTGGCAACGCCGATATCTCCGAGGCCCTCAAGGCCCAGGGCTTCGACGTGGAAAAGGCCGCCGTGCGCCTGCCCAACGGTCCTTTCAAGATGATCGGCGACAACGCCGTGGAAGTGGCCCTGCACACCGACGTGGTGGCCAACATCACCGTTTCCGTGCTGGGCGAACACTGATCCACTGTTCTCCTCGCCAGGAAACCAAGGGCCGCCTGCGGGCGGCCCTTTTCTTTTGTCGTCTGGGGTGTTTTACCGGGCGGGGCAGGGCTCCGCGGGTAGAATGCGGACCTGGATCGAGGTCCGTGTTCCGGTGTCAGTTCCGCGTGGCGGAACCCGGAAAACAAAAAACCCCGAGCAATGTCGGGGTCTTTGCTTTTGATTTGCTTGGTGCCCAGGAGAGGACTCGAACCTCCACGGAGTTACCCGCTAGTACCTGAAACTAGTGCGTCTACCAATTCCGCCACCTGGGCATTGCTGGCAAATCAAAGAGGCGCGAATTCTATAGGAAAAATGAAAATTGTCAAACAAGAAGATTAAAAAATTGTCCCCCATCCGCCGTGCAGACCCCATGCTCGAGCGGGAGTTGAAGAACTATCCCCATCCCCTGCCCAGCCGGGAGTACATCCTTCAGGTGTTGGGCGAGCAGGAGGGCGTACCGGTTTCCTTTGAGCGGCTGTGCGAACTGCTGGATGTGGAGGGTCATGAACGCGACCTGTTCCAGCGCCGCCTGGGCGCCATGGCCCGCGACGGCCAGCTGATGCAAAACCGCCGCGACGACTGGTTGATTCCCAACAAGGCCGATCTGGTCCGGGGCAAGGTGCAGGGGCACCAGGATGGCTTTGGCTTCCTGATCCCCGAGGAAGCCGGCGAGGACATCTTCCTCTCGCCCAAGGAAATGGAAAAGGTGCTGCACGGCGACAAGGCCATCGTCCGGGTTATCGGCGTCGATCGCCGTGGCCGTCCCGAGGGCAAGATCGTCGAGGTCACCGAGCGGGCCAATACCCGCCTGGTGGGCCGGGTGTTCCAGGAACACGGGGTCTGGTTCGCCGTGGCTGAGAATCGCCGCATCAGCCAGGACATCCTGATCGCCCCGCCCCAGAAGGGTGACCGCAAGGCGCTTCACCCCAAGGACGGCCAGGTGGTGATGGTGGAAATCCTGGAGCAGCCCAGCAAGCAGTCCCAGCCCATCGGCCGCATCGTCGAGGTACTGGGCAACTATGCCGACCCGGGCATGGAAATCGAAATTGCCCTGCGCAAGCATGACCTGCCCTTCGAGTTTTCCAAGGAGGCCTTGGAACAGACCAAGAAAATCCCTGACGAGGTGCGCAAGAGCGACTGGAAGGACCGGGAGGACATCACCAAGCTGCCCCTGGTCACCATCGACGGCGAAACCGCACGGGACTTCGACGATGCCGTGTATTGCGCGCGGGAAGGCAAGGACGGCAAGGGCGGCTACCGCCTGATCGTCGCCATTGCCGACGTGTCCCACTACGTCACCGCCGGTTCGGCCCTGGACCAGGATGCCTACGACCGGGGCAATTCGGTCTATTTCCCGCGCCGGGTCATCCCGATGCTGCCGGAAAAGCTCTCCAACGGCCTGTGTTCCCTCAATCCCAACGTCGAGCGCCTGTGCATGGTGTGCGACATGGCCATCGCCGCCAATGGCGAGGTCAAGCGCTATCGCTTCTATCCGGCGGTGATGTTCTCCCATGCCCGCCTGACCTATACCGAAGTGGCCGCCGCCCTCTATGACCGCGATCCGGCCACGCGGCAGAAACTCGCCGAGCAGTTGCCCAACCTGGAGGCCCTCGATGCCCTGTTCCGCCTGCTGGTCAAGGCACGGGAAAAGCGCGGTGCCATCGACTTCGATACGCCCGAGACCCGCATGGTGTTCGACGATCAAGGCAAGATCGAGCGCATCGAGCCCTACGAGCGTAACGACGCCCACCGTCTGATCGAGGAGTGCATGTTGGCGGCCAACGTCTGTGCCTCCGAATTCCTTCACGAGCACGAGCAGGACACCTTGTATCGTGTGCATGAAGGTCCCACGCCGGAGCGCCTGACCAAGCTGCGGGACTTCCTCGGCACCTTCGGTCTGCCCCTGGGCGGCGGCGAAAAGCCCAGCGCCAAGGATTACGCCAAGCTGATGGAGCTCATCGAGCATCGTCCCGACAAGGCCCTACTGCAAACCGTGATGCTGCGTTCCCTGCGCCAGGCCATCTACAGCCCGGACAACGTGGGCCACTTCGGCCTGGCCTACGAACGCTACACCCACTTCACCTCGCCCATCCGTCGTTATCCCGACCTGCTGGTGCACCGTTCGATCAAGGCCGTGCTGGCCAAGAGGAAGTACGCGCCGGGCGAGTGGAGCGACATCGGCCTCCATTGCTCCATGACCGAGCGCCGTGCCGACGAGGCGACCCGGGACGTGGAAGCCTGGCTCAAGTGCTTCTACATGCAGGACAAGGTGGGCGAGGAATTCACCGGCAGTATTTCCTCGGTGGTGCCCTTCGGCATCTTCGTCGCCCTGGACGACGTGTTCATCGAAGGCCTGGTGCATGTGTCCGAACTGGGACGCGATTACTTCAAGTTCGACGCCACCCATCACGCCATGCTGGGCGAGCGTACCGGCGTGCGTTACCGCCTGTCGGACCGGGTCAAGGTCCAGGTGGTGCGGGTGGATATGAACAACAACAAGATCGACTTCCGCCTCCTCGGCGAGGCGCCTCCTGCCGTGGTGGCTCCCCCGCTGGAAGCGGTCGGCAAGGCCGCCAAGCCGGCCAAGGCCAAGCCGACGGCCGTGGTCGAGCCGGTTGTTGTTGTGGCCAAGGCGGCGAAACCGACCAAGGTTGCCAAGTCTGAGGCGGCGCCCCAGACCAAGACCAAGGCCCCCAAAGTGGCCAAGGTCGCCGTCAAGCCGGCGGTGGATAAGACGGCCAAGACGGTTGCAGCCAAGCCGAAGAAAACAGCGGCCAAGACCGTGGTTGCCAAAACCTCGGCTTCGGTCAAGAACTCTCCGCTGCCATCCGCCGCACCGAAGAAGGCAGCGCCGAGGGCGGCCCTGCTTCAGGCACCGAAGTCTGCCGGGGCGACCCCCGCCGTTGCGCCTGTCGTTGCCTCTGCCGTTGCAGCCAAGCCGGTCAAGGCGACCGCCGTGACCAAGGTGTCCAAGGCCAGTCCAGCGAAGGCGGCAGCGTCCAGCCCCGCCAAGAAGGCAATGGCCAAGGCGCCGGCAAAAACCGCTGCCAAGGCCAAATCCCCGCAAGCAGGCAAGACCGCTGTCGCCAAGACGGCCACTAAGGCTGCTCCCAAAACCGCTGCCAAGGGGGTGGCCAAGACCGCCGCGAAGTCGTCGGGTAAAACCGCCGGCAAGGCGACGGCTGCCAAGAAGACCGGTGGTCGCAAGGCCTGACGGCCCGTGACGCAGGACGCCCTGGCCCGGGCTGTGGAGTTCATCGCCCAGGCCGATGGCTTGTTGGTGACCGCCGGTGCCGGCATGGGCGTCGATTCCGGCCTGCCGGATTTCCGTGGCACGGAAGGCTTCTGGCGGGCCTATCCGGCCCTGGGTCGGGCGGGCATGCGTTTCGAACAGATCGCCGCACCGGACAACTTTTATTCCCGGCCCGAACTGGCCTGGGGTTTCTACGGCCACCGCCTGGCCCTTTACCGGGCCACGGTACCCCACGGCGGTTTCGCCGTGCTGCGGGAGATCGGCGACTGCCTGCCCTGTGGCGTGGCAGTGTTCACCAGCAACGTGGACGGGCAGTTCCAGGCGGCTGGCTTCGATCCCTTGCGCATCGCCGAGTGCCACGGCTCTATCCACCATCTGCAATGTCTGGAGGGTTGTAGCGACGCCATCTGGTCGGCGCAGGAGGTACGGCCCGAGATCGACGCGGACCATTGCCGCATGACCTCGCCCCTGCCGCGCTGTCCCCACTGCGGTGCCTTGGCCCGGCCCAACATTCTCATGTTCGGTGACGGCGGCTGGATCAGCACCCGTACCGATCGCCAGGAAGCCCGGCTGGAGGACTGGTGTGCCGAAGTGGGCAAGCGCCTGGTGGTGATCGAACTGGGGGCGGGTACGGCCATTCCCACGGCCCGGCGCTACGGTGAATACCACGGTGGGGCGCTGGTCCGCATCAATCCCCGGGAAGCGGCCGTTCGGGGCGAGCGGGCCGTGGGCGTGCCCCTGGGCGCGGCCGCCGGCTTGGCCGCTCTGCGGCAAGGGCTGTTGGCTTGCGGGTTTTTATCGAATTGATGGAACGGCTGGGGTAGACTCCCGGCCTCTCGAAAAAAGGACATTCCCGTGGCCGATACCCGCCTGATCCATGGCTTCCATGCCGTTACCGCCAAACTGCGCCACGCCGCCGAGGACGTGAAGGAAATCTACCTGGCGGAAGACCGCAAGGATGGCCGCACGCGGGACCTGCTCAAGCTGGCCGAAGCCCACAACGTGCGCGTCATGCCCATGCCCATGGCCCGCTTGGACGGCCTCGCCAACGGCGAGCGGCACCAGGGCGTGGTGGCCAAGGTGGATGCCCGCCAGCGTTACCTGACCCTGGACGACGTGCTCGACGGCCTGCAAGAGCCGCCCCTGCTGCTGGTGCTGGACGGCGTTACCGATCCCCACAATCTCGGCGCCTGCCTGCGGGTGGCCGACGGCGCCGGCGCCCATGCCGTGATCGCCCCCAAGGACAAGGCCGTGGGCCTCAACGCCACCGCCATCAAGGTGGCCAGCGGTGCCGCCGACACCGTGCCCTACATCACCGTCACCAACCTGGCCCGCAGTCTGCGGGAAATGCAGGAGCGCGGCATCTGGGTGCTGGGGGCCGCCGGCGAAGCCGAGAAGGACATCTACGCCATCGACCAGAGCGGCCCCACCGCCTGGGTGCTGGGGGCCGAGGGCGACGGCCTGCGCCGCCTCACCCGCGACACCTGCGACGAGCTGGCCCGCATTCCCATGTTCGGTGCGGTGGAAAGCCTCAACGTGTCCGTAGCCAGCGGCGTCTGTCTGTTCGAGGCCCGTCGCCAGCGACTGGCGAAAGTGAAATAAGTCCCCGGGTCGGGCGGCTGGTTGGCCGATGGCCGCCGTAGCCCGGTTGCGGTCTGCTTTTATCGTCATGAGCGAACGCCATCCCCTGTTCGAGCTGCCCAATCCCTTTGAGGAGATCGGCGGCCGGGTTTCCCTCCTGGAACCTCCCTGGGCCAAGGTGAGTGAGCTGCGGGCGCGGCTGCTCGACGAGTCCTATGCCAAGCCCTTCGTCAGCGAGGACGGCGAGCGCCGCTACCTGCACTTCAGCCTGCACCTGATCCAGAGCGCCATGCGGCTCGCCGAGCCGAACGCCCTGGACCTGCGCTACACGCAGAAGATGATGTCCTTCCTGCTGTTCAATCCCCGTCCCCGGCGCATCGTGTTGATCGGCCTGGGTGGCGGCTCCCTGGTCAAGTTCTGCCATCACCGCCTGCCGGCGACGCAGATGACGGCGGTGGAACTCAGTGCTGACGTGATCGCCCTGCGCGATGCGTTCCTGTTGCCGCCGGACGGTCCCCAGTTGGAGGTACTGCACGCTGACGGTTCGGTCTATCTGGCGCAGACGGAGAAGGGCATCGACGCGCTGCTGGTGGATGCCTTCGACCGCATCGGTTTTGCCCCCAGTCTTGCCAACCGGGAGTTCTTCGAGCAGGCCTACGCCAAGCTCGCCGGCAACGGCGTGCTGGTGATCAACCTGGCTGGCGAGAAGGAAACCTACGCCGGCCTCATCGGCGAAGCCATGGCCGTGTTCGACGACCGGGTCATCGTGGTGCCGGTGCGGGAGGACGACAACCACCTGTTGCTGGCCTTCAAGGATCCCGGCTTCGATCCCAATTGGCGCCGTCTTCAGGCCCAGGCCAAGGTGCTGCGGGGCAAGTACGGCCTGGACTTCCCCGATTTCGTGGATAAGCTGGAACGCTCGGCGCGGATGGAACTGGCCCGGCGCGAGGCGGAGCGGGGCGGTTGAGGGGGAGACTTAGGGGCGGCGTCTGAGCGGCACGCCAAGTCGGCGCTTAGTCGAGAGTCGGGTGCAGCGCCAGGTAGCGTTCGAAATCCGCCGCCGGCATCGGGCGACCGAAGAAGTAGCCTTGCCCTTCGTCGCAGCGCTGGCTACGCAGGAAGGTTTGGGTTTCCCCGTCCTCCACCCCTTCGGCGATGGTGCGGATGTTCAGGCTGCGGGCCATCTGGATGATGGCATGCACGATGGCGGCGTCTTCCGCATCGTGCAGGATGTTGCGGACGAAGGACTGGTCGATTTTCAGCTTGTCCACGTTGAACCGCTTCAAATAGGCCAGGCTGGAATAGCCGGTGCCGAAATCGTCGATGGAGAAGCGCACGCCGAGGGCCTTGAGGGCTTGCATGGCGGCCA
This sequence comes from Denitratisoma sp. agr-D3, assembly GCF_054658675.1. NCBI lineage: Bacteria > Pseudomonadati > Pseudomonadota > Betaproteobacteria > Nitrosomonadales > Sterolibacteriaceae > Denitratisoma > Denitratisoma sp. agr-D3. The sequence goes on from NZ_BAAGIA010000001.1 coordinate 943,956, forward strand.
GGACTTCCTCGACGTCGTCGATCAGGATGGATTCCGTCAGTTCCAGTTCCAGGCTGTCTGGCGCGAGTTGGTTTTCTGCCAGGGCCCGGCGTACGCATTCCTCCAGGTCGCCCCGGCGGAACTGGGCGGCGGAAAGGTTGACCGCCATCACCAATTCGGTCCGCCCCGCCCGGTGCCAGGCCGCCAGTTGGCGGCAGGCCTGGCGGATCACCCACGTGCCGATGGGCACGATCAGGCCGCTGTCCTCGGCCACGGCGATGAAGCGACCCGGCATCACCAGGCCCGCCGCCGGGTGTTGCAGGCGGATCAGCGCCTCGGCGCCAATCACGGCCCCCGTCGCGAGATCGATCTGGGGTTGGTAGTAGAGGACGAAGTGGTCTTTTTCCAGGCCCTGGTTCAGCCAGTGACGGATGCGCAGGCGCTCGTCGGCGTCCACGTTCATTTGCTCGGTATAGAAACGGTAGGTGTTCCGTCCCGAGGCCTTGGCGTTGTACATGGCCGTGTCGGCCTTGCGCAGCAGGGTGTCGAAATCGTTCCCGTCGTCGGGATAGAGGGCGACACCCACCGACAGGGTCGAGGCCAGCTCGTGGTTTTCGATGTTGAAGGTGTGGGCCAGCTTGTCCTGGATGTTTTCCGCGACCCGGGTCACATCTTCTGGTTCGCGGATGTCGTTGAGGATGATGAGGAACTCGTCGCCCCCTTGCCGGCTCAGCGTGTCCACGCTACGCAGGCTGTCGTTCAGGCGCAGGGTGACTTCCTTCAGCAGCGCATCGCCGATGAGATGGCCGAGGGAGTCGTTGATGCTCTTGAAGTTGTCCAGATCGAGGAACATCAGGGCGACCTTGCTGCCCTGGCGGTCGGCGTAGGCGATGGCCTGCTGCAAGCGGTCCCGGGCCAGCAGCCGGTTGGGGAGTTCGGTCAAGGGGTCGTGGTGGGCCAGGAACTGGATACGGGCCGCGTTCTGTTCCCGCTCCTCCTCCCAGGCCAATTGGCGCCGGCTCGACCAGCGGTAAACCAGATAGCCGCCGCTGAGCAGCAGGACCAGCAGTACCAGGGAGAATTGCGTCTGGCGCCACCATTTTTTCTGTACGTTGGACAGGGGCGTGGAGACGAACACGGTCAGGGGATGGCGGGCCAGGCGGTGGAAGGCGAACAGATAGTTCGCCTTGGAGACGCTGTTGAAACCTTCCGTCACCCCTCGGGCAGGGAAGTCGTGGGCGCGTAGGTATTCGATCAGGCGGCCGTTGCGGGGCTTGCCGTAGGCCTCTTCATAATCCATCGCTTGCGGAATCGGATAGCGGCTGACCAGATAGGCGTCGTCCCGTAGCAGGCCCAGGGCCGAGGCGGGCGGCAGGGAAAGGTTTTGCCAAAAACCCTGCTGACTGGAAAGCAGGATCGTGGCGGTCAGGACGAAGCGCAAACGGCCCGCTTCATCGACGATGCCCAGGCGCAAGGGGATGTGCCAGGCATGTTCCCGGCCGATCTTGAGGGGGCGGCCGATATTCAGCCCCGGCGCCGCCTTCAGGGCTTTGACGGCGGTTTGGAAGGAGGCGGATTCGTTGACGGTGGGCATGCCCGAAATCGGCACGTCGCTCATCAGCACCCGTCCGTCCGGTTGGCTCAGCACCACATGACGCCATTCGGGGTTGGCTTCCTTGGCTCGCTTCATTAGAAGCAGGGCGTTGCGGTCGGGAACCTTGGTGCCCTCGGGCAGGAGATCGTTCGCCAGTTTTTGCAGATGGCGGCTGTGGGTGTCGAAATAGCTGTCCAGGGAGTTGCCGGTGATTTCGACGATGGACGTGAGATAGAGCAGTTCATGCTCTTTTTCCGTTTCCCAGGAGCGCCAGGCGAAGATCAGGCCGACCAAGAAGAGCAGCACGGCCATCGCCAGAAACCCGCGACGCAGGTTGCTGAGGGATTTCAGGGCATCGCGGCTTGAGGAGGGCACGATCTAGGGAAAAGTCCTTGTTCCAGGAGGGGCATTGTACGGCGCCCAAATAAAAAGGGGCGCGGGACCCATCACGATGCGTCCGTTTTCATCCGGTAGGCCGGCAATTCATTGGCCCGCCACAGGTACCAGGCCGCCACGCTGCGGTAGGGCCGCCAGGCCAAGCCTTCCTCGGCCAGGGCCTTGGGCTTCAACTGGGCCGCCAGGCCGCGCATGCGTCGATGCCCCTCCCTGACGCCGAAGTCGTCCACGGGCAGAATGTCCATCCGTCCCAGGGAGAACATCAACAGCATCTCCACCGTCCATCGGCCGATGCCTTTCAAGGTCACCAGCCGTTCGATCAGGGTGTCGTCATCGAGGGCGGCGGCTTCCCGTCGATCGGGTATCCGGCCGTCCAAGGCCCCCCTGGCGATGCCCTGGATGGACTCCACTTTCCGCGCCGAGAAGCCGCAGGCCCGGAGTTGCTCGTTCGAGATGGTCAGAATTCGTTCAGGCGAAGGGAAGCCGTCATCGCCTTGGGCAGTTTGGTCGAACAGGGCGAGAAAACGGGCGAGAATGGCGGCTGCCGCCTTGCCGTGAATCTGCTGGGACGCCACCGCCCGGATCAAGGCCTCGTAGGGTTCCCGCGTTTGCTCGGTCTGGAGTCGGCAGGGGCCAGCCAAAGCCAACAGGCGTTCCCACTGGTCATCCACCGCAGCCAGATGGGCGCGGGCCTGGCGCAGCAAACGTGGCGAGGTCATGGCGGTTATCCTGAGAAAAACGGCAATCTAACAAGTTTTCCGATGCACGGCCCACGATAGTGGCGCACCGGGCATCCAGCGGTAGGTAGCGGACAGACAACGATGGAGCAATGCAAGGAAACGTGAGCACCGACCTGTTCAGCGATCAAGACCTTGGTCTGCCGCCGCGTCAATCACCAGTGCCCGGTGCGCTGTTGTTGCGGGGATTCCTCCTGGCGGAGGAAGAGGATTTCCTGGCGGCCTTGCGGGCGGTGATCGCCGCCGCGCCGTTTCGCTCTATGGTGACGTCGGGTGGGCGCGCCATGTCCGTGGCGACCACCAGTTGCGGCGAATTCGGTTGGGTATCCGGCCGGGACGGTTATCGCTATGTCCGCCATGACCCGGCACGGCAGGCTCCCTGGCCGCCCTTGCCCGGAGTGTTTCAGCGCCTCGCCACCGCGGCCGCGGCCGAAGCGGGCTTTCCCGGTTTTGTTGCCGACGCCTGCCTGATCAACCGCTATCGACCGGGCGCGAAGATGTCCTTGCATCAGGACAAGGATGAGCGTGACTTCACGCAGCCCATCGTTTCCTTTTCCCTGGGGCTGCCAGCCTGGTTCCTATTCGGTGGCGAGCTGCGTGGCGATCCCACGCTGCGCTTGCCCCTGTTCCATGGGGATGTCCTGGTCTGGGGCGGCCCGGCGCGAATGCGTTTCCACGGCGTGCTGCCCGTGGCCGAGGGATTGCATCCCCGTCTCGGCCCCCAACGCATCAACCTCACCCTGCGCAAGGCCCGCTAAGCCGGTCCGTCGGCGCACTCTTTTTGCCATTCTTGGCAAAAATCACGGGGCGGCAAGAACAGTCTCCTTCCGTCAGATGCGGCGAAGATTGGGTGTGTATGCTGCCTTCCGTTTCCCCTTGAATAGCTGCCGCTGTCGCACCATGGACATCGTTTTTCTCGTGTATGGCCTGGCCTTCCTCTGCCTGGGCCTGGTGATCTCGATCCGGTTTCGGGATGAAAGCCGTTTCCAGTTGTCTTCCTTCATCTGGCTCCTGGCGGCCTTCGGCTACAGCCATGGTGTGCTGGAGTGGATCGATTTTTGGCGCGTGGCGCGGGGCGATACGCCGCTGTTGGCCGCCATCCGTCCGGGACTGCTGCTGCTTTCCTACCTCTTCCTTTTCGAGTTCGGTCGTCGCCTGCTGCGCGCCTCCCTGGGTAATGAAGCCCTCGCTGCGCTGCCGGCGAAACTGCTGCACTGGGCCGTCTATCCCTTGCTGCTGGTTGGCGTGGCCCTCGGCACGGCGCTCTCCGACAACCCTTCGCTGGCCCTCAATATCTGGTCGCGCTATTTGTTCGGCGCACCGGCCGCTTTTTTGACCGGTGCCGGTTTCATCCTGTATTTCCGCCATCGCCTGCATCCCGAACTGCCGGCCTGGGCGCAGCACAAACTGGCCTGGGCCAGCTACAGCGCCGGTATCGTCTTCATCGCCTACGGCGTTCTCGGCGGTTGGGTGGTGCCGAGGGCGGAGGGATTGCCCGCCGCCTGGCTCAACCAGGAAAACTTTCAGACGCTTTTCCATGTGCCGGTGCAATTGCTCCGGGCCGGCTGTGCCGTGATCTTGGCGGCGGCCGTGATCACCCTGCTCAACGCCTTTCACGTGGAAAGCGTGCTGCGACTGCGCGAAGCCCTGGCCGCCGCGGAAGGGGCCAGCCGGGCCAAGTCCGAGTTCCTGGCCAATATGTCCCACGAAATCCGCACGCCCATGAACGGCGTGATCGGCATGGCTGGCCTGCTGTTGACCACGCCGTTGAACGAGGAACAACGGGAGTACGCGGAAACCGTGCGCAAGAGCGCGGACATTCTGCTGGCCGTCATCAATGACATCCTGGATTTTTCCAAGATCGAAGCGGGCAAGATCGACCTGGAGGTGGTGGATTTCGACCTGCGCACCCTGCTGGAGGAAGTCTCCGACCTGCTGGCTTTTCGCGCTTACGAAAAGCAGTTGGAACTGGTTTGCCTTGCCGAGCCCGAGGTGCCGTCCTGGCTGCGCGGCGATCCGGGCCGCCTGCGCCAGGTCCTGATCAACCTCGGCGGCAACGCCATCAAGTTCACCGATGCCGGCGAGGTGGTGGTCCTGGCGGACATGGCGGGAGAAGGGGACGGCGAGCGTCGCCTGATGTTGCGTTTCGAGGTCCGGGATACGGGCATCGGCATCCCCGCCGACAAGGTCCAGGCCCTGTTCGAGGCCTTTACCCAGGTCGATGCGTCCACCACCCGCCGTTATGGCGGCACCGGTCTCGGCTTGTCCATTTCCAGGCGCCTGGTGCGTTTGATGGGCGGCGAGATCGGTGTCACCAGCGTCGAGGGCCAGGGCTCCACGTTCTGGTTCACGCTGCCTTTCGGCCTCGGGGACGGCGGCGAAAATCCGCTGCACCAACCCGACTTGGCCGGTCGCCGCATTTTGGTGGTGGACGACAACAAGACCAACCGTCGATTGTTGGAGGTGTTGCTGCGCCATTGGCAATGCGCCCCCCTGCTGGCCGAGGATGGTCCCGAGGCCCTTGCCCTGCTCGATGCGGAGGCCGCGGCCGGGCGCGAGGTGGACGCCGCCATCATCGACATGCAGATGCCGCACATGGACGGCCTGGCCCTGGGCAAGGCGATCAAGACCAAGGCGCGCTGGGCCGCCATGCCTATGATCATGCTGACTTCGGTGGCGCAGCAGGGCGACGTGGCCCGGGCTGCCGCCTGCGGCTTTTCCGTGTATCTGTCGAAGCCGGTGAAGAACGCCCAGCTTTGTCACTGTCTGGCATCGGTGTTGGGCCGTGGCGCGCCAAAGCCCGTCGATGTCCAGCCGCCGGTGCTCCAGTTCCCCTTGGCGGAGCAATCCCGGCAAGGTCACATCCTCATCGCCGAGGACAACGCGATCAACCAAAGAGTGCTGCTGCACCTGCTCGACAAGCTGGGACACCGTGCCGACGCCGTGGCCAACGGGCGTGAGGCGATCGTTGCGCTGCAACGCATTCCCTACGACTTGGTGCTGATGGATTGCCAGATGCCGGAAATGGATGGTTATGAGGCCACCGCCGAAATCCGCGCTGGGCGGACGCGGGTGCTCAATCCCCACATTCCCATCATCGCCCTGACAGCGGACGCCATGCAGGGCGCGCGGGAAAAGGTGTTGGCGGCGGGCATGGACGACTATCTGACGAAACCCGTGGCCACCGGCGACCTAGCCGAGGTGCTGGCCCGCTGGCTGGCGGCTCGGGCCGTGCCCGGAAGTGACGGCGGCGGGGCCGGCGGCGATTAGCCCCGGTGCTGTGTCATTGCCGCTTCGGCCCAGGCCATGGCGCTGAGGCTGTGGCTGGCAAGTCGGCTCGGGTCGAGGCCCAGGGCCTCGGCCAGTTTTTCCGTCTGCTGGGCCTTGTCCTTTTCCTGGGCCAGGGCCAGCATCAGGTAGCGGCCGTAGGGGCCTTCGCTACGTAGCAGCACGTCCTGCACCGTTGCGGGAAGATGGAGTTTTTCCAGCACCCGGCTCATGGGCATGCCGAGCAGGGCATCCATGACCGACAGCAGACCGACCAGGAACAACTCTTCCGTCTGCTCCTTGGGCAGCATGTCGCCCGCCACCAATTCCAGGAAGCGGGCCCGGCCCAGGGCCAGCTCCAGCAGGATTTCGTCCTGGTCGCGCTGGGGCGCGGCGCGGAACAAGGAAACCGCCAGCCAGCGATAAAGGCTTTCCCGCCCCAACACCATGATGGCTTGTTCCAGGCTGGCGACGGGCTGGTTGAGCCCGACGATGGGGGCATTGGCCATGGCGACCACTTGCAGCGAGACGCCGGGGTCGCGCTTGGCGATGGTGACCAGTTCGCTCAATTCCGCTTCCTGGCGCAGCAGGTTGAGCATTTCGATCAGGGTCAGGCGGCTTTCGCTGATTTCCTCCTGCCGGTCATCCTCGTCCAGGGTGCTGGCGAAACCGCCCAGGCAGTAGTCGATGCCCAGGGACAGGCACAGGCGTCGTTCCGGCCAGGTGGCGACCCGGTCGGCGGCGAGCTTGAGGTCCGGCCACTGGGCCCGCAGTTTTTTCACCAGGGTTTCCAGGCGCGACAAGCCCAGGGCCTGGAAGTCCATCAGGAACAGCCGGGCCTGGGGCAGAAGCGATTTGGCGGGCGGCGGCAGGGAATGGTTGCCGAGGGCGAAGGAGGCTCCGGCGGCGAGGATCGTGTTGGCCGTCTGTCGCCACTCCTCTTCGCTGAGGGGGACGGCGGGGGCCACCAGCAGAAAAACGGTGCCGCTTTGGGCAAGGGCGGTGAAATTGCCCTGGGACCAGTCCAGGGGCGTGAGGGGAATCAGGGCCAGCCGTCGGCGGGCGAGGGCGGCAACCCCTTCATTGGCGAGCAGGGCGCCGTAGTCGGCGCTGTCGATGGTACCGGGCTCCTTGAGCGGACGCAGGCGATAACCGGCGATGCGGCCACGGCTGTCGATGATCTCGTCCCGCTGCAATTGGAGCGAGGAGGCCCTGCCCGTTGGGGCGGGCAACGGGTTGGTCGCATCCTTGTCGCCGAAGGGATTGTCGGAAATCGGCACATTCCCTTGGCCCAGCGCGCGTTTGACGAAATCGAACATGATGGCCTTCAGTCTTGGAGGCTGCTGCCCCGGGTTTCGGGCAGGAAGAAAAAGCCCACGATCAGGGCAAGCAAGAGCAAGGCGGAAGGATAACAAAGCCCGGCCAGGGGGCTGCCGGTTTGCTCGGCGATCAGGGCCGAGATGTAGGGTGATAGCCCGCCGATCCAACCCGCCGCCAGATTGTGAGGCAGGCCCACGGCGGTGTAGCGGGTGCGGGTTGGAAACAGTTCCGCCAGCAGGGCTGTTTGCGGGCCGGTGACGAGGGCCGTGGCCGCCACCAGCAGCAGGAGCAGGGCGAAGGCCGCCAGGGGCCGTTGCGCCAGCAGGGGCAGGGCGCCGTAGATCGGCAGGATGGCGACGGCACCGAGCAACAGGCCCGCCAGCACCACGGGGCGGCGGCCGATGCGGTCCGACAGGGCGCCACAGAGCCAGGTCAAGGGAAACAGGCAGAAGGTGGCGGGCAGGGTGATCCAGCCGGCGGCCAGCGGGTCCAGGCCAACCACGGTCTTGAGGAACACCGGCGCATAGACCTGGGAACAAAAGAACAACAGGCCGCCGCCGGCGGAAACGCAAAAGAACAGCAGCAGCATCCGCTGCCGGGTGACGGCATCCCGCAGGCAATCACGCAGGGGCGTGACAGCGACCCGGTGCTGGGCGCGCAGTTGCTCGAAGGCGGGCGATTCGTGCAGGGCCAGCCGCGCCGGCAGGCTGGCCAGCAAGAGCAGGGCCGAGAGCAGGAAAGGAACGCGCCAGCCCCAGGCCTGGAAGTCCGCGGGGGTTAGCCAGCTTTGCAGCAACACGATCTGGAAGGTGGAGGCGAGAATGCCCAGGCCCCCCATCCATTGCAGCACGCTGGTCATGGCGCCCCGTTGCGCGGCAGGGGCGTGTTCCGCCAGGTAGACGTTGGCGCCGCCGATCTCGCCGCCCATGGCCAGGCCCTGGACCAGGCGCAAGGCCAGTAGCAGGCCGGTGGCGGCCCAGCCCCACTGGGCGTGGGTGGGCAGCAGGCCCACGGCGAAGGTGGCGGCACCCATGATGGCGATGGTGGCGATGAACACCGCGCGGCGGCCATGACGGTCACCGAAGGAGCCGAACAGGGCCGCGCCCAGGGGACGCACCACCATGCCCATGCCGAAGGTGGCCAGGCTGTAGAGCAGGCCCGCCGTGGGGTTTTCCGGTGGAAAGAAGAGCACGGCGAAGTGGGTGGCGAGGGTAGCGAAGGTGAGGAAGTCGTACCACTCGATGAAGGTGCCGAAACAGGCGGCGAGGGCCACCTTGCGGTAGGCCGGGGCGGCGGATTGGGGATCGTTCATGGCCGCCATTATCCCGCAGCGGCCGCCCCGCCGCCGGGTTGGCGTTGCGTCAGCGCTTTGCCAGCCAGTGTTGGAAGCGTGGCACCAGGCGCGGCATCACGCCCCAGGTCATGATCAGCACCACCAGACCGGTGATCACGGCGGTCCGCAGCAGAAAGGGCAGGGCGGCCAGGTGGGGGGCGACGAAGGCCAGCAGCAGGGACACCGTGGGGAAAATGCCGAGCCAGGTGAGTAGGGCCATCTTCCAGCGCGGGGGCGGATGGCCGCTGGCCACCTGGGGCAGGGCGAACCAGGCCTCCAGCCCCGACAGCAATCGATATTCGGGATCGCCCTCGGCCACGGCCCGCAGGCGGCGGTGCCAGAGGGCCCGTTGCGGCGAACGGTCCCAACGGCCCATGTCGGTCTGGGTGGCAAAGCGCAGCACCACCTGGTAGTCGCCGCCATCCTCGGCAGGTGGGATCAGTTCGGCGCCGAGAAAACCCGGCAACTGTCGCGCGTCGGCGAACATGCCCTGCACCAGGGCCACATAGGCCTGGTCGCAGCCGGGCTTGGCACGGCGACGGGCGATGCGCATCACGGGGGCGGTGGCGGCGTTCATGGCGGGCTATTCAGGAAATCTGACCGCGCCATGCTAGGACCCGCTGGGGCGGCCGTCCAATGCTATCGGCGGTGGAACTCGATACCGCCGAGGTATCGCCCTCGATGCTGTGCTTATTCCACGGCCGCGCCATAAGCTCAGCAGAATTTCTTGGTTCGCTTTGTCCAGGCGCTTTCGTAGATTTCTCCCATCGCAAACCCCAACGGAGAAATCAAATGCACTTCCCCCGCCGTACCTTCCTCGCCGCTGCCCTGGTCCTCGGTTTGGCAGGCCACGCCTTGGCCGACGCCAGTTTGACCAACGTGTCCTACGACCCGACCCGTGAGCTGTACGCCGAATACAACGCCGCCTTTGCCAAGTATTGGAAGGCCAAGAGCGGCGAGACCGTCGAGGTCAAGGCTTCCCATGGCGGTTCCGGCGCACAGTCGCGCTTGGTGCAGGACGGCCTCGACGCCGACGTGGTCACCCTGGCCCTGGCCTACGACATCGACGCCATCGCCGCCAAGGGCCTGTTGAAGTCCGATTGGCAAAAACAGTTCAAGCACAACTCCACTCCCTTCACCTCCACCATCGTCCTGCTGGTACGCAAGGGCAACCCCAAGGGCATCAAGGACTGGGGTGACATCGCCAAGCCGGGCGTCGGCGTGATCGTCGCCAACCCCAAGACTTCCGGTGGCGCGCGCTGGGCCTATCTGGCCGCTTACGGCTGGGCCCTGCACCAGCCCGGTGGCAACGAGCAGAAGGCCAATGACTACATCAAGAAGGTGTACGCCAATGTGCCGTCCCTCCAGTCCGGCGCCCGTGGCGCGACCGTGGACTTCGCCCAGCGCGGCCTGGGCGACGTGTTGCTGGCCTGGGAAAACGAGGCCGATCTGGTGAAGAAGGAATTCGGCGACAACTTCGATGTGGTGTATCCGCCGGCCAGCATCCTGGCTGAACCGCCCGTGGCCATCGTGGACAAGGTGGTGGACAAGAAGGGTACGCGCAAGGTAGCCACCGAATACCTGGAGCATCTGTACGCCCCCGAAACCCAGGAACTGGCGGCAAAGAACGGCTATCGCCCGACCGATCCCAAAGTGCTGGACAAGTACGCCAAGAAATTCCCCAAGCTGAAGCTGTTCACCATCGACGATACCTTCGGCGGCTGGCAGAAGGCCCAGAAGACTCATTTCGCCGATGGCGGCGTGTTCGACCAGATCTTCGAAAAGAAGTAAATGTCATGATCCCCACCCTCATCGTCCCCGGCCTCGGCGGTAGCGGGCCCGACCACTGGCAAAGCTGGTGGCAGGCCCTGGAGCCGGAGGCGGTGCGGGTGGAGCAGGAAGCGTGGGACCAACCGGAACTGTCGCGTTGGTCCCAGCAGGTGTCCCACACCCTGGAGCAGCAATCCCGCCCGGTTTGGATCGTGGCCCACAGTTTCGGTGTGTTGGCCTCGGCCCACGCTGCGGCCCGTCTGCCCCACAAGGTGGCGGGCGCCTTTTGGGTCGCCCCCGCCGATCCCGAGAAATTCGGCTTGTCCGCCCAAGTGCCGGACGAGGCCCTGCCTTTTCCCAGTCTGCTGGTGGCCAGCAGTAATGATCCCTGGTTGAAGTTGATGAACGCCGGCTATTTGGCCGCCCGCTGGGGTAGCCATTTGGTGAACCTGGGCGAGGTCGGTCACATCAATCCTGCCTCCGGTTTCGGGCCCTGGATCGAGGGGCGCAATCTGTTCCTGCGGTTCGTCCGCAGCCACGAAGGCATCTTTTCCGGGGAAATCCCGATCCGGGATGGGGCCTCCCTGCCTCAGGCGCCGTCCCCATACCAATTCCTCTAACCCCCAAGGAGAACATCATGACCCTCAGACTCGGCGACACCGCCCCCGATTTCGAACAGGATTCCAGCGCCGGCCCCATCAAGTTCCACGCCTATCTCGGCGATAGCTGGGGCGTGCTGTTTTCCCATCCCGCCGACTACACCCCGGTGTGCACCACTGAGCTGGGCGCCACGGCCAAGCTCAAGGACGAGTTCGCCAAGCGCAACGTCAAAGTCATTGCCCTCTCCGTGGACCCGGTGGAGTCCCACCACGGCTGGATCAAGGACATCAACGAGACGCAGAACACCACGGTGAACTTTCCCATCCTGGCCGATGCCGACAAGAAGGTGTCCACCCTCTACGATCTCATTCATCCCAATGCCAGCACCACCGCCACGGTGCGCTCCGTGTTCGTCATCGACCCGCAGAAGAAGATCCGCCTGATCATCACCTATCCCGCCAGCACCGGCCGTAATTTCGACGAGATCCTGCGGGTCATCGATTCCCTACAGTTGACCGAGTACCACAGCGTGGCCACGCCGGTGAACTGGAAGGATGGCGACGACGTGGTGATCGTGCCCTCTCTGCAAGATCCCGAGGTCATCAAGCAGAAATTCCCCAAGGGCTACAAGGTGGTCAAGCCCTATCTGCGCATCACCCCGCAACCCAACCGCTGATTTCGTCCGGCGGGCGGCAACCGCCCGCCATCACTGCCATGAGCTTTCGCGCCCGATTCACCCTGCGTTGTGCCTGCTGCGGCCGGGTCATGTCGTCCCGCAATTGGTCCCGCACCGGCCGCTGCAACCATTGCCAGGAGCCGGTGGGCAGCGAGTTCATTCCCCGTCGCATCGACGTCTGAGTCCCTGCCTGGACAGGATTTTCCAGGCATAAACAGCCATTCATCTCGCTTTTTGAAGTTCTCTCAGTAAACACGATTTGTTTAGCAGATTTTCTTGTTTGTTCCTGCGAGTTTCTTTGAATAACTTATGCGCCTTACATCGAAGCCGAGAGGGCGATGTGAGCGCCCTCTCCATAAGGAAAGTCGAATGACCGATCTTGCCGTTCCCCCTGCCGTCCACAGCAAGCCCCCTCACTGGGACTTGGCGGCAATTGTGCAGGCCCTGCGCGAATCCCGTGAAGCCAGCCACAAGGTGCGCCATCTGGGTCGGGTGCGCGATCTGCCCTCCCGTAGCGCCTTGGTCAAGATTCTCGACGGTCTTTCCGCGGCGCTGTTTCCTACCCACTATGGTCGTCCCAGCCTGACCGACGAAAGTATCGACTATTACGTCGGCAACGTGCTCAACACCACCCTGGTAAGCCTGGCCGAGCAGGTGCGGCGTGGCCTGTTGTTCGCCGCGACGCCGGAGGAACTGGAAAACCGCGACAGCTATGCCCAGGCCCAGCAGATCACCCGGGATTTCGCTCACCAGTTGCCCGTTATTCGCGGCCTGCTGTTCAGCGATCTGCAAGCTGCCTATGCCGGTGATCCTTCCGCCACCAGCCTGTCGGAAATCCTGGTCTGCTATCCCGGCATGACCGCCATCATTTATTACCGTTTCGCCCACGCCCTCTATGTGCTGGGCGTTCCCTTCCTGGCCCGGCTGATTTCCGAGATCGCCCATTCCAAGACCGGTATCGACATTCACCCCGGCGCCAGCATCGGCGGCAGTTTTTTCATCGACCACGGTACCGGCGTCGTCATCGGCCAGACCGCCGTGATTGGTCGCAACGTGCGTCTTTACCAGGCCGTCACCCTGGGCGCCAAGCGCTTCCATGCCGATGAAACCGGCGCCCTGGTCAAGGGCGAGGCCCGCCATCCCATCATCGAGGACGACGTGGTGATCTATGCCGGCGCCACGGTGTTGGGCCGCATCACCATCGGCAAGGGCTCCTCCATCGGCGGCAACGTCTGGCTGACCCATAGCGTGCCGCCGGCTAGCAACGTGCTCCAGGCCAGCAATCGACACAACGGTGATCAGGACGACCATCGGGACGACTGATTTTTCATTTCCTCATAAAACCCACCACTAGGAGCTTTCCATGACCGACCAGTATCAACATCCAACCGCCTTGGGCGATGTCGCCGCCCGGCAGTTGGCGAACGCCACCAAGACCGTTCCCCAGCTATCCACCATCACCCCGCGCTGGCTCACCCACCTGCTGCACTGGGTGCCCGTGGAGGCTGGTATCTACCGTCTGAACAAGGTGAAGGATGCCGACAACGTGACGGTGGAATGTTCCGGTCGCGACGAGCGCGAACTGCCCCAGACCTTTGTTGATTACGTGGAAACGCCCCGCGAATACCTGCTTACCGCCGTGAACACGGTACTCGACGTGCATACCCGGGTGTCCGACCTGTATAGCAGCCCCTACAACCAGATCAGCGAACAGCTGCGTCTGACCATCGAGACCATCAAGGAGCGCCAGGAATCCGAGTTGATCAACAACAAGGAATACGGCCTGCTCAACAACATCGTCGCCAAGAACCGCCTCAAGCCGATCACCGGCACACCCACCCCGGACGATCTGGATGAGCTGCTGAGCCTGGTGTGGAAAGAGCCCGGTTTCTTCCTGGCCCACCCCAAGACCATCGCCGCCTTTGGCCGCGAGTGTACCCGTCGTGGCGTGCCGCCCCCCACCGTCAATCTGTTCGGTTCCCAGTTCATCACCTGGCGCGGCGTGCCCCTGATTCCTTCCAACAAGGTGCCGGTGGAAAACGGCAAGTCCTCCATCATCCTGATCCGCACCGGTGAAAGCCGTCAGGGCGTGGTGGGTCTGTATCAGCCCAATCTGCCCGGCGAACAGAGCCCCGGCCTGTCCGTGCGTTTCATGGGCATCGACCACCGCGCCATCGCTTCCTATCTGGTGTCCCTGTACTGCTCCGTGGCTGTGCTGACCGACGACGCCATCGCTATTCTCGAAAACGTGGATATCACCAAGTACCATGACTACAAGCCTGAATACCGCTGATCTGTCGGGTGCCGGTGGCACGGGAACGCCTGCTGGCTTCCCCGACCCTGCGGTGCTGGCCCAGTTGGCGAATCAGTTCTTCCGCGCCGTGCCGGGTACCCCCAGTGGTGGAGGTGCGGGTGGAGCCGATGTAGGTGCGCCCCAGTCCAGCCTCCAGGCCGCTTCTCCTGCGCCGCTTCCCGGCGGTTTTCCCGGTGAAGGCACGCTGGCTGCGGCCGGGCAGGGTGTGCCCACGCCTTCCGCTGCGCCCAGTCCAGTGAGCGCTCCGGCCAGTGTTCAGGCGGGTTTGCCGGGTTTTCCTGGAGGCAGCGGTGTGCCGACGCCGGGCTTCGATCCCTTTTCGCCCAGCATTCCATCTCCCACCGAGCTAACCCGTGGCGCACCGTCCCTGGTGTCCGCCGCCAGTCCAAGTCAGGTGACGGGGGCGCCCCAGCGCAACCCCGAAGGCTTTCTGGGACTGCCGGGTTTCCCCAATGTGGCAGCGCCTTTCTCGCCCACCATTCCCGGTGCCCCGGGGGCGGCGGACATTAAAGCCCTGCTGCAACCGGCCCCAGTGGGTGGCGCTCAGTCGCCCGCTCAGTTGCCAGCACAGTCTGCCAACGCCTCGCCCTTCTACTTCCTCGACTTCAATAAGCCCCAGGGCTACCAGGGCGCGGGCATTCGCGTGCCCGGCTTCGAGGCCGAGAAGGTGCCCAAGGTCAGTCCGGCTGGCTTGAACGTGGGCGGCGTGGCGCCTTTGGATGCCCACCTGATCCGACGCGACTTTCCCATTCTCAACGAACGGGTCAATGGTCGTCCCCTGATCTGGCTGGACAACGCCGCCACTACCCAGAAGCCGCGTCAGGTGATCGAGCGCCTGAGCTATTTCTACGAGCACGAAAACTCCAACATTCACCGCGCCGCTCACGAGCTGGCCGCGCGTTCCACCGACGCCTATGAAGCAGCGCGGGAGAAGGTGCGGGGCTTCCTCAAGGCCCGTTCGGTGAATGAAATCGTCTTCGTGCGCGGGGCGACCGAAGCCATTAATCTGGTGGCCAAGAGCTGGGGCCAGCAATACATTGGTGCGGACAACGAAATCGTGGTGAGCAATCTGGAACACCACGCCAACATCGTGCCCTGGCAGCAACTGGCCGCCAGAACCGGCGCCAAGATCAAGGTGATTCCGGTGGATGACACCGGGCAGATCCGTCTTGACGAATACGCCAAGCTGCTGGGTCCCCGTACCAAGCTGGTGTCCTTCACCCAGGTCTCCAATGCCCTGGGCACCGTGACCCCGGCCCAGCAGATGGTGGCCCTGGCCCATGCGGCAGGGGCCAAGGTGCTGGTGGATGGCGCCCAGGCGGTTTCCCACATGCCCGTCGATGTGATCGGTCTCGATGCCGACTGGTACGTATTCTCCGGTCACAAGGTGTTCGGCCCCACCGGTATCGGCGTGCTCTACGGCAAGGAAAATCTGCTCAACGCCACCGATCCCTGGCAGGGGGGCGGCAACATGATCGAAGACGTGACCTTTGAACAGACCCGCTACCACAAGGCGCCGGGTCGGTTCGAGGCCGGGACCGGCAACATTGCCGACGCCGTGGGCCTGGGGGCCGCCATCGATTACGTTACCGCCATCGGCATGGAAAAGATCGCCGCTTACGAACACAGCCTGCTGGAATACGGCACCTGGCTGCTCAAGGGCATCGACGGTCTGCGTCTGATCGGCACCGCCCATGAAAAGGCCGGGGTGCTGTCCTTCGTACTCGACGGTCACAAGACCGAAGAGATCGGGGCAGCCCTCAACCGCGAAGGCATTGCCGTGCGTTCCGGCCACCACTGCGCCCAGCCCATCCTGCGGCGTTTTGGTGTCGAAGCCACGGTCAGACCGTCCCTGGCCTTTTACAATACCTGCGCCGAACTGGATGCCCTGGCCGCGGCCATCCACCGCATCCGCGGCAGCAAGTCCACCGTCCAGTCCCTGGGCGTGACCAACTAGGAGAGATTCGATGAGCAATCAAGCAGTAGACGCCATCCTGCAAAAGGCCGAGCAGCGGGCACGGGAAGCGGGCCTGCCCTATCGGGGCGCGGTAACGCCCCAGGAAGCCTGGGAGCTGGTCCAGCACCTGCCCAACACCCGGTTGGTGGACGTGCGCTCCAAGGCCGAATGGCAATTGATCGGCCGTATTCCCGGCGCCATCGAGGTGGAGTTCAAGTTCTTCCCCGATTGGAAGCCCAATGGCTCCTTCATCGACGATCTTCAGCGGCAATTGCGCCTGGACGACAACGTGCTGTTCCTCTGTCGTTCCGGCGTGCGTTCCGACGCGGCGGCCAAGGCCCTGCTGGCGGAGGGATTCAACAGTGTGTTCAATGTCCTCGAAGGCTTCGAGGGCGACCTGGACGAAAACAAGCACCGTCTCAAGAACGGCTGGAAAAACTCGGGCCTGCCCTGGACCCAGGGCTGATTCCGTAGCCAATGTCTCATGCCCGGCGGCCTTGGCCGTTGGGCATCGTCTTTCCCCGTCGGGGAACATGCTATAAACCCGGCGCATCAGTCATCCATGGGGATTCCGCAGCCTCCCCGTTCTTCAAGATGCCTCCGCATCCAAGGCCTGCTCCATCGGATCATTCGCCGAGAAGGAGTCCTTGCCATGACCGAATCAAAAACATCCCCGGCCCCCCTGCCTATTCCCTTTTTCAGCGCCTTCCTATTCTGGCTCAAGCTGGGCTTCATCAGCTTTGGCGGCCCGGCAGGACAGATCGCGATCATGCATCGGGAACTGGTGGAACGCCGCCGTTGGATCAGCGAGCGTCGCTTTCTCCATGCCCTCAACTACTGCATGGTGTTGCCAGGCCCCGAGGCCCAGCAACTGGCTACTTACATCGGTTGGCTGATGCATCGAAGCTGGGGCGGCATCGTCGCCGGCGGCTTGTTCGTGCTGCCGTCCCTGGTGCTGCTCATCCTGTTGTCCTGGGCCTATGTCGCCTTCGGCCACCTGGCGCTGGTGGCCGGTCTGCTTTACGGCATCAAGCCCGCCGTGACGGCCATTGTCTTCCAGGCCCTGCACCGCATTGGCGGCCGGACCTTGAAGAACGGCACGCTCTGGGCGCTGGCGGCGGGCTCCTTCGTCGCGATCTTCGCCTTCAATGTGCCGTTCCCCGCCATCGTCCTGGCGGCGGCCTTGCTGGGGGCGCTGGGCGGGCGCTTCGCCCCGGAAAAGTTCCGCGTCGGTGACGGCCACGGCGCGGCCGATCGGTCCTGGGGGCCGGCCTTGATCGACGATGCCACGCCCACGCCGCCCCATGCTCGTTTCCGCTGGTCGCGGCTGCTGCTGGTGACGACCCTGGGCTTGTTGTGCTGGGGCTTGCCGATGGGGGCGATGGCGGCCTGGCTGGGCTGGCTGCATCCGCTGACCCAGATGGGCTGGTTCTTCACCAAGGCGGCCTTGCTCACCCTGGGCGGCGCCTACGCCGTGCTGCCCTATGTCTATCAAGGGGCGGTGGTGCATTACGGCTGGCTGACCCCGACCCAGATGATCGATGGCCTGGCCCTGGGGGAAACCACGCCGGGGCCGCTGGTCATGGTGCTGACTTTCGTCGGTTTCGTGGCCGGCTACCTCAATGGCGAGGTCCGTGCCCTGTTCGGGCCGGAGCATCTTTTCCTGGCGGGGACGACGGCGGCCTTGCTGGTGACCTGGTTCACCTTCCTGCCCTCCTTTGTGTTCATTTTCGCCGGTGGCCCCTTGGTGGAACGCACCCACAACGATCTGAAGTTCACCGCGCCATTGACGGCCATTACCGCGGCCGTGGTGGGCGTGATCCTCAACCTGGGTTTGTTCTTCGCCTATCACGTGCTCTGGCCCCAGGGCTGGTCGGCCATGCCGGATCTCCTTGCCCTCTTGTTGGCCGCCGGGGCCGCCCTGGCCCTGTTCCGCTTCAAGCGCAGCGTGATCGAGGTGATCCTCGCCGGCGCCACGGCCGGCGTTTTGATCAGTCTCCTGCGCTAGGGGTGTAGCTCCAGCGGGGAATCAACAGCAACAAGGCGAGGGTGGTTCCAGGCCCTTGGCGATCTTGTTGATACCGGCCTGGGTGCAGGTGGCATCCATGTCCCCGCCGAAAGTACCGGAAATGCCGATGTGAACATGGGCAGAGCAGCCGATGGGAGCAGGCAGTGCCAGCAGGTGGGGAGTGATTGTTGCTGGTGCAGCAGCAGGCGTGCGGGATGTTGATGGCGCAACAGCGTATGCGCGGCCTGTGGAAAGAGATGAACTGGTCCTTTTGGACCAGTCTGCCACGATGGATAGAAGTATCCCCCTTGGGATATATTGCCGAACCGCCGACCCCAT
Organism: Denitratisoma sp. agr-D3; assembly: GCF_054658675.1. NCBI lineage: Bacteria > Pseudomonadati > Pseudomonadota > Betaproteobacteria > Nitrosomonadales > Sterolibacteriaceae > Denitratisoma > Denitratisoma sp. agr-D3. The sequence continues at coordinate 962,246 of NZ_BAAGIA010000001.1, forward strand.
CGCGAACAGAAAATCATGATGAAAAAAATGATATTGGCTGCACTGCTCGTCTACGCTTCGCCTCTTTTTGCAGAAGGTCATGCCGATTGGACCGGGTTTTATGGGGCAGTATTGGCGGGGCGTGTTTCTGGTCATGTGAACGAGGGGGATGGCTTTGTTCAGATGACAAACGGATCTTCCTATTCAGCAGCTATATCCCGGGGGATTGGGGCATCCATTGGTGGCTGGGGAGGTAGTCTGAAGCTGGGTTACAACAAACAGCTGGATGCCAATTTGGTGGGTATTGAGTTTGGCGGTACCTGGCAAAACGCGAAATCCAAAAACGAACAGCCCAATACTTACCAGTTGGATCACACATCCCCGACACCTTTTGTCGACATCTCAGCTCATTTATTAAAGGCGCAAACCAAGATCAACACTTACGAAACACTTTCTCTGAGATTCGGACGTATTCTGGATAACGCCGTCCTGGTTTATGTGTCGGGTGGTGCCGCATTGGGCCAAATAAAAAGAACACTTCGTAACACCGGGGCTGAATGGTTTGCTGCCAATACGGTGACTTCAGACAGCAAAACAAAATCTGGTTATGTCTTGGGTGTTGGCGTTGAATATAAGTGGGATGATAAATGGTCGTTCCGAGGCAACTATGAGTATGTTGACTTTGGCAATGTAAAGACGACCTATTACGGTCGCTCTGATACCGGCGCTTCCGATGCTTCACTTAAGCAATCCAATGCAGTCCATTTCTCGAATCTGTCCATCGGTGTTAGCTACGCCTTTTAGTTGAGAAAATAGCCCTCGGGACAAACCGCGAGTCTCGCTGCTGGCGACGGCGGGGGACAAGTGAGCAAAGCTGCTTTGTAGCGCAGGACTTACAGCATCGACTATTGTGCGATGGCACCTAGCTTGGCCGTCTGTTGTTTCATTCCATTAAATATGGCCTCAGCCATATCCATAGGGAAATCTTTCGGCAACATCTTGCCTACGTCGGTCATCACCGTTGTGGTTGTATCAATGACTTCTTCGATCAACTGCTCTGCCGCTGTTGCGCCGAGTCCAACTTGCTGGGCCTGGGAGATCCAGTGACGGCGTTGAATTTTGTCGATCAGGTAGTAGTTGGCGCTACCCCTGACCGCCATTGCCAGTTTGGCCTTCTTCGGGGAAATCTGATTCGAGCCTTTGCCGATGACAGGGTGGGCTGAAAGCACGTCATAGATCGGTGTGGCACGGTAGTGGCCACCGGGAAGGTGGGCGATGCTGAAGTTCTTGCCGTGACCGTCGGTGGCGGCGAGCACCCAGAAGATGATCTGGGTTTTGAAGAAATTTATGCGGTCCTGCTCGGCATTGTCCGAACCAAGCAGGATGTCCATGATGCGTGCGATGCCGGGGCCGCCATCCACCTGATATTTGTGTAGGGGCGAGGTGCCGCTGGCTTGGCACATATCCTCTTGGGGCAGGCGGAGGATCCAGCTTCCATCGCTTGCCGGACTGCGGTCGAAGCGTTCGATGATGAGGGTTTTCTGATCCTCGAATTGCGCGATCTCGCAGTGGGCGATGGGGATGCCGTAGGCGGCCATGATCTTCGAGCACAGCCATTCGTTTTCGACGGACGTGCGCATGTCCGCCTGCATATGGCCGACCAAGCCCAAGGGCAGTTTGAAAATGTGTGTGGTCGGGGTGCTGCCTTTGGGCAACAGCCATTTCCCTTTGTGACGCAGTAGAGCGGTCTTTTCCTGGGCACCGGCGATGGACAGTCGTAGATCGTTGTCTTGCTCGTGTGGTCCCAACGGTTGTGCCGAAGTGGTGTTGCGCAACTGTTGGGCGATCCCGGCAGCATTCAACACATCACCGTTGATGGCATACAAGTCTGTTGGCGCCTCGTCCTCGGGGAGAAGTTGGATGGCGCCAACGCAGTCACGGCCAAGCTTTGCCAGTAGCTGAAAGGCATCTGTCCCGCCGGTGTGATGGCGTTGCGCCAGCCGCCGGCGAATGGCGTCGTTATCGGGGATCAGGTTGTCGAAGTAATCGCTGACAAGCTGGCCCTGATAGGGCGCATTGTCGGGCAGGAACGGTAGGGACAGGGACAAGGGGCGGGCCTGTTCATCCGTCAGCCATTCGTCGAAGTAGCCGAAGCGTTCGCCGTATCGCGTTGTTTCCCAGTAGCCTACCGGGATGCCATTCATCCAGACGTTCAGTCTTTTTGTCTTCGCATGGCGGGCCATGATTACCAAGTTTCCTTCTTGCATGATGGGGCCGCTATCCGCTTTGCCTTGGGACTTGCCCCGGTGATGACGGGTGAGTTTGTCTTTTTCCTTGCATTGGCGCCGGATGACTTGGTCGGTCTCGCTTTGGTGATTGTCGTGGTGTTGGTGGCGGCGATTGCATCGCGGGTTGCCGCTGGTTGATCCAGGGAAATTTCGATGTCCAGCAGACGCAGTACCATGAACAGCCGCTCAAGGGTCGCTGTTGACGGGTTGGCCTCAAAATAGGCATAGCTTTGCTGGGTGATGCCCAACTTCTCAGCCATGGCGGCCTGGGTCAACCCTTTGCTCTTGCGAAAACCCTTGAGCACTAAGGGGAGTTGGCTGAGTGTCTTGATGGGGTAAATCATCTCCACCTCCGTTGCTGTGTTCGGCTGAAATACAGGCCTTGGGCTGTAAATTACAATAACAGCCTATTGTTTGTATTGTAGCTTTACAAATTAGGATCTGTAAATTGAATTAACAACCCGCAGTCTGTATCTGCTTGCCCGGTGTTGCTACCAGCCTCCCCCCTGCGCCTTGATCAACAGCACCGCATTGCCCCACTGCTGTCTTTCCAGCGCAGGACCTGACGCTTGGCGTTGAGGGAATTTTGTTCCGTCACCAGGTTTTCCAGGGCCGTTGTGGTCGCTGGTGAAACGCACTGACGACAATCTGGCATATGCAAATCAGGATTTATTGGTTCCGGCTCACGGACCGGCGAGGCACACTGTATCGGTCGCCACATGATGTGGCTGGTCCAAGGGAATGCCATGCAAGCGTTGATCGTCGGTGCTGATCGGGTCGATACACTGCGCGCCGAAATACTGCGATCCGGATCTCGGTTGGGTATTGAAAGCGTGGCCCATTGGCCGGGCCGGAAGGTTTCCGATTGTCGGCGCACGATTCCACACTGCACGCGTCTGGTGATCTTCGTTTGCGACCGGACCAATCACATGCTGATGAGGAATGTCCGCAAGCAAGCGGAAAGCATGGCGATCCCCATGGTGTTTTGTCGTCATTCCGTTCTGGAGATTCATGCTTGTTTGGCAGGGCTTGCCAAGGAGAGCTAGATCCCTGGTGCCGGTGTCGTCGACATGGTTTCCCGAATGAGTGCGTGCCTCAGTAGGAATGGGGCATGTCCGGGTCGTCACTTGGCGGAAACACACCGTAACCGTTTTCCCTTAGCAGCTTCGCCGCTTTTGCAAGGCGTGAGCCTTGTGCGGGCATTGACTCCCTGTTGTTTCCCCGTTGCTCAAAACGAACCAGGCTCAGGTTGTAGCCCGCTAGCCAGGCCTCGATCCTGACGATGCCCTTGCTGCCGATCTTGGGCAGGCGGGCAATGGTTTCGTAGGAGTAGCGGGCGATGTCGTGGGCGGTGAAATTGCGGGTTTCCAGGAATTGGGCGAGGGCATTGATCTGCAAGGTGGACAATCCCTCATGACGTCCTGGGTGGCGGCCGCTTGTCTTGGGTGCGCGATCGGCGGGACAGGGGCTTTTTTCTGCGGCCATGGCAGCGTCGTATCGTCGGTGGTGGGATGGTTTAATCTAGCAGCCCCGTTCCTGCCGGTTAACGAATTGCTTCTCATAAGCTAATCAGAGAATCGGCATTGCTGCCTTTGCGTGGTGGCGGAATGAGCCTTAACGCCGATGTTTTTTGACGATCGGTGTTTCATTCGCTACGGCTTGTGCGCCAAGGGTTTTGCAACAAATCGAATAAGAAAATCGCAATAAATTATTTTTGGTTATGAACTGAAGCTCATAAGCTCCGTCCTGGCTATAACAAAACGGAGTTAAAAATGTCTTCACCCCAGCGAATTTCCCGCTTCTTGCGGGGTCCGGCGCTACTGCTGGGCCTGTCCCTGGCATGGGGCGCGACCCCGTTGGCTTGGGCCGATGCCGCTTTGCTCAACGTCTCCTACGACGTGACCCGGGAGCTGTACAAGGAAATCAATCCGGCCTTCATCAAGGCCTGGCAGGCCAAGACCGGCGAGAAGGTCAGCATCAACCAATCCCACGGCGGTTCCAGTTCCCAGATCAATTCCGTGGCCGCCGGCCTGGAAGCGGACGTGGTGACCATGAACCAATCCACCGATATTGATGTGTTGGTGGAGCGGGGCGGCCTGGTGGCCAAGGATTGGCGCAAGCGCTTCCCCAACGGCGCGGCGCCCTACACCTCCACTTCGGTGTTCCTGGTGCGCAAGGGCAATCCGAAGAACATCAAGGACTGGGACGACCTGGTCAAGCCCGGTACTTCTGTCATCGTGCCCAACCCCAAGACCTCCGGTAACGGTCGCTACACCTATCTGGCCGCCTGGGGCTACGCCAAGCAGCTGAAGGGCGGCAACGACGCCAGCGCACAGGATTTCGTCACCCGCTTGTTCGCCAACGTGCCAGTGCTGGATGGCGGCGGTCGTGGCGCCACCACCACCTTCACCCAACGGGGCATCGGCGACGTGCTGGTGACCTTCGAGAACGAGGCGGTGCTGATCGACAAGGAAGTGGGCGGCGACAAGTTCGACATCGTCTATCCCTCCGTCAGCATCGAGGCCGAGGCACCCGTGGCCATCGTCGAGAAGGTGGTGGACAAGAAGGGCACCCGCAAGCAGGCCCAGGCCTATCTGGAATTCCTCTATAGCCCGGAAGGCCAGGACATCATTGCCAAGCATTACTTCCGTCCCCGTAACGAAGCTGTGCTGAAGAAATACGCGAAAGAGTTCAAGCCTCTCAGGTTGTTTACCGTGGATGCAGTTTTCGGCAGCCTGGACAAGGCGCAGAAGACCCACTTCAGCGACAGCGGTGTGTACGACCAGATCATCATCGCCAATGTGAAGGGGCGTCGATGAGCAAATCCGCCCGTCGGGTGCTGCCGGGGTTCAATCTTTCCCTCGGCTACACCCTGATCTATCTTTCCCTGCTGGTACTGATCCCCCTCGGCGCGACCTTCCTCAAGGCCTCGTCCCTGACCTGGGAGCAGTTCTTCGCGGTGACCACCACGCCCCGGGTGCTGGCCTCCTACAAGCTCAGCTTCGGTGCCTCCCTGCTGGCCGCCGGCATCAATGCCGTGTTCGGCTTGCTGCTGGCCTGGTCCCTGGTGCGTTACAACTTTCCTGGCAAGAAGCTGGTGGATTCCCTGGTGGACCTGCCCTTCGCCCTGCCCACCGCCGTGGCCGGCATCGCCCTGACCGCCATCTATTCCAAGAACGGCTGGGTCGGCAGCATCGTCGAGCCCCACGGCATCAAGATCGCCTTTGCCCCTTTTGGCGTCCTGTTGGCGCTGGTGTTCATCGGCCTGCCCTTCGTGGTGCGGACCGTGCAGCCGATTCTGCAAGACCTGGAAACGGAGCTTGAGGAAGCGGCGGCCAGCCTTGGCGCCAACCGCTGGCAGACCTTCCGCCAGGTGGTGTTTCCCACCCTGTTGCCGGCCCTGTTGACGGGCTTCGCCCTGGCCTTTGCCCGGGCGGTGGGGGAGTACGGCTCGGTGATCTTCATTGCCGGCAACATCCCCCTGGTGTCCGAGATTACGCCGCTGATGATCATCACCAAGCTGGAACAGTATGACTACGTCGGCGCAACCGCCATCGCCGTGGTGATGCTGGTGGTGTCTTTCATCCTGCTGCTGGTGATCAACCTGCTGCAAGGATGGACCTCGAAACGAACTGGGAGGGACCGCTGATGGCCGGCGCCGTTGCACATGCCTGGGGGGGCGACAACGCCCGCCGTTATGAATCTTCCGCGGCCACCCGGGAACCGGTTTGGGTCAAGTGGACCATCGTCGGCCTTTCCCTGGCGTTTTTTGCCTTCTTCCTGTTGCTGCCCCTGGCGGCGGTGTTCACCGAGGCCCTGCGCAAGGGTAGCGAAGCCTACTTCGCCGCCCTGACGGAGCCCGACGCCCTGGCCAGCATCCGCCTCACCTTGACGGCGGCGGCCATCGCCGTGCCGCTCAACTTGGTGTTCGGTGTTTCCGCCGCCTGGCTGATCGCCAAGTTCCAGTTTCGCGGCAAGCAGTTCCTGATCACCCTGATCGACTTGCCCTTCTCGGTGTCGCCGGTGATCGCGGGTCTGGTGTACGTGCTGATCTTCGGTACCCAGGGCTGGTTCGGTCCTTGGCTGTCGGACCACAACATCAAGATCCTGTTTGCCGTGCCCGGCATCGTGCTGGCCACCGTCTTCGTCACCTTTCCCTTCGTCGCCCGGGAGCTGATTCCCCTGATGGAGTCCCAGGGCCGCGAGGAAGAGGAAGCGGCCGTGGTGCTGGGGGCGTCCGGGTTCCAGACCTTCTGGCACGTGACCCTGCCCAACATCAAGTGGGGTCTGCTCTACGGCGTGATTTTGTGTAACGCCCGGGCCATGGGCGAGTTCGGCGCGGTGTCGGTGGTGTCCGGCCACATCCGCGGCGAGACCAACACCATGCCCCTGCACGTGGAAATCCTCTACAACGAGTACCAGTTTGCCGCCGCCTTCGCCGTGGCTTCCCTGCTGGCCCTGCTGGCCCTGGTCACCCTGGCCGTCAAGACCTACGTCGAATGGCGTGCCGCCCAAAGCATTAAGGACTGATGAAATGAGCATTGAAGTCAAAAACATCAACAAGCGTTTCAAGGATTTTGTCGCCCTGGACGACGTGTCCCTCGAATTTCCCACGGGAGAACTGACCGCGCTGCTGGGGCCTTCCGGTTGCGGCAAGACCACCCTGCTGCGGGTCATCGCCGGTTTGGAAGTGGCCGACAGCGGCCAGGTGCTGCTGGAAGGGGAGGACGCTTCCGATACCCACGTGCGCGAGCGTCAGGTGGGTTTCGTCTTCCAGCATTACGCCCTGTTCCGCCACATGACCGTGTTCGACAACGTGGCCTTCGGTTTGCGGGTCAAGCCGCGCAAGGATCGCTTGCCTGAGACGGAAATCAAAAAGCGGGTCGGCGCCCTGCTGGAACTGGTGCAACTGTCCTGGCTTGGCGACCGCTTCCCTTCCCAGCTTTCCGGCGGCCAGCGCCAGCGCATCGCCCTGGCCCGTGCCCTGGCCGTGGAGCCCCGGGTGCTGCTGCTGGACGAGCCCTTCGGCGCCCTCGACGCCAAGGTGCGCAAGGAATTGCGCCAATGGTTGCGGCGCCTGCATGACGAACTGCACATCACCAGCCTGTTCGTGACCCACGACCAGGAGGAAGCCCTGGAAGTGGCGGACCGCGTCGTCGTCATGAACAAGGGCAAGGTGGAACAGGTGGGCACGCCCCAGGAACTGGTGGAGCAGCCCACTACGGATTTCGTCGCCGACTTCCTGGATCTGAAAGATCATGGCCCGCTCTGGCTGTTGCAGGCCAAGATCCGCCATCGCGGCTATGTGCTGCATGAGGGCGAGGGCATCTGACCATGAACTTCCAGCAACTGCGCATCATCCGCGAGACGGTCCGGCAGAATTTCAATCTGACCGAGGCGGCCAACGTTCTGTTCACCTCCCAGTCCGGTGTGTCCAAGCACATCAAGGACCTGGAGGACGAATTGGGCATCGAGTTGTTTGTCCGGCGCGGCAAGCGGCTGACCGGGCTGACCGAGCCGGGCAAGGAGTTGGCGGAAATCGTCGAGCGCATGTTGATGGACGCCCGCAACATCAAGCGTCTGGCCGAGCAGTTCTCCAACAAGGACGAGGGACGCCTGCACATCGCCACCACCCATACCCAGGCCCGTTACATGCTGCCCCAGATCGTGGCCCGCTTCAAACAGGAATTCCCCCGGGTGCATCTGGTGTTGCACCAGGCCAATCCCGGCGAGATCGTCACCCTGCTCAATCGGGGTGACGCCGACGTCGGCATCGCGACCGAGGCGCTGGAGGGCGTGCCCAGCCTGGCTTCCTTTCCCTACTACTCCTGGCACCACGGCGTCATCGTGCCGGACGACCATCCCCTGGCCAAGGTGGAAAAACTGACCTTGGAACAGATCGCGGAATACCCGATCATCACCTACCACGAGGGTTACACCGGCCGCGCCAGCATCGACCGCACCTTCGCCGAGGCCGGCGTGGTGCCCGACGTGGTGATGGCGGCCCTGGACGCGGACGTGATCAAGAGTTACGTGGAACTGGGCTTGGGAGTCGGCATCATCGCCGCCATGGCCTTCAATCCCCAGAAGGATGCCGGTCTCAAGCTGCTGGCCGGCGACCATCTCTTCCCCCGCAACACCACCCGCATCGCCGTGCGCCGGGGACATTACCTGCGGGGTTACGCCTATCGCTTCATCGAGTACTGCTCTCCCGAGTTGCAGGAACCCTTGCTCAAGGCCGCCATGACCGGTGGCAAGGATCTCGAAATCGAATAGGGGCTCAGCCGGGACCGAGGCTGGCCTTGCCGTAGCACTCCCGCGCCATGTCCTGGAGTTCGACGCTGAGCTGCACGTGCAGCGTGGCCGGGCGCGGCTGGCATTCCGCCAGGGCCGCCAGAAGGGCGGCGGACAGTTCCTGCTTGATCTGGGGCGAGCGGCCGCTGAGCAGGGAGAGGCGGACATGGACGAAGGCCCGGCCCGTCGAAGCGGTGCCGATGGCATAGCAGTCCAGGCGCCGGGCCCGGCTCTTGATGTCCACTTCCTCGAACTGGCCGGAGCCGGCCAGGACGGTATTGAGGCGGGCGAGGATGGTGGCGGCGGGGAAGTCGCCCAGGTTGTCGGTGTATTCCAGGGTCAGGTGGGGCATGGCGGGTGCGCGGTGCGTCGAAGCGGGATGCCGAAGCTAACAGGCCGGGGGCAGGACTTCAATCCCCTCGATCTCCACCGAGGCGCAGCACAGGGTGCCGCCAAAGCCCCAGATCGGATCGATGGCGACTTGCAGTTCGGCCTCTGCGCCGGCCTCGCTGGCGAACACCGCGATGCAGTCGATCACGTTGAGGTGGTTGAACTGGGTCAGGTCCAGGTCGCAAATACCATTGAACAGGAAGCGGATCACCGCCGCAGGCGGGATGTCCGGCACGGCAACCGCGTCCATTTCATCGTCGGGAACGCAATGGCGGACATGGACGGTCAGCCGGGCGAGGGTCTTGCCGTGGCGGAAGGGCAAGGCCCGTTCGGCGGAGAAGGCGATGACTTCCGCGTCGTGGAAGGAGGGCCAATAGCCCAGTGCTTCCAGAACCTTGGTGGAGCCGATGATGGGGGCGGTTGGGATCATGGCGAGTCTGGAAGCAGCCGACGGTCAATGGCCCGGCGGTTCGGCGTGGAGGGGATTGTCGCGCCGCCCCGTCCTTGGGAAAGTCACGTGGCATGAAGCGGCAGGCGGGAGTAAATGAATCACGATGAAATTACTTAATCGATGACGTTTTTTGTCAATGCGATTGATTTAACGACAGGGGTGTCGTTTTGACAAGGGGATGGGGCTTGGGTAAAGAGGGGGAATAGGGCGGTTTATCCGCCCTATTTCTTTTTTTGAGGATGTGCGGTATTCCGTCAGCCCTGACGGGACTGGCGGCGGATGCAGGCCAGATAGGCGTCGCCGTCCGGGGGGCGATTGTTGCGCTGGGATTGCCAGATGGTTTCACCCAGGCAGTCGAGGATGCGGTGTAGGGCGTCGTGGCGATTGCCCAACTGCTGGCAGAGCTGATCGAATTCGGCGCGGATGCCCGGTGGCTGGTCGATCTGCAATTGCTCGGCGATGGCCAGGTGCAAGGACAGATGAAGGAAGGGATTGGTCTCGCCGGAGTCGGGCGTCCATTCCTTGGCCAGGGCGTCTTCGCCCGCCCCGAGCAGGGCGTGGTATTCGGGATGGTCGCCGATGATGTCGGCCGCCATGGTTTCCAAGGGCGTGGCCGGCAGGGCGGACAGGCGCTTGCGCCAGGCTTCCATCAGGAACTTGCGGGCTTGGTCCCGGCTGGGGCTAAACATGGGCGCTCACCAGGGTGAAGACGGTGGAATAGCTGAGCAGCACGTTGCCGTCGCCCAGACTGGCGATCTCGCCGCCGCTGTAGGCGCCCAGCACCGGCAGGCTCGGATAGCGTGCCGACAACAAGGCCAGGTCCCGGTCGTGGCCTTGGAAGAAGTAGGGGCCGCGGCCCATGCAGGCGAATATGAGGGCGAAGTCGGGTTCCGCCTGTTGCCCCGCGGTGAGGTGGTCGAGGGCTTCGTTGGTGTCGGCCTCGGCGGCAGCGGGTTCGCGCCAGGCCCAGATCAGCGCGGTGTCCTGGGGCAGGGGGGCGGCCAGGGTGACCGACCGTTCGCTGCTGTTGATGCCCAGCAGGGGCAGCAGGGTGTAGCGGCCGTCGCGCAGGGCCAGCGGCGTCGGCAAACCCGGTTCCAGCACCAGGGCGCAGAGCCGTTGCAGCGGCAGGTTGTCCAGGTCGCCCGCTTCTGGCGGCAGTTGGTGAAGCAGGGTGTCCAGGGCTGGGTTGTCCGACAGGCGGAACACCTCGAAGCTGTCCTGCTCGGTGACGAACAGGGTGGGCGAAAGAAAGCGCAAGCCGCGGGATAGGGCGGTGCGGACGCTGGCGCAATGGAAGCTGGCCTCCAGTCGGTCGTCGCGCAACTTGCCGTGGCCCCAGACCCGGCCGCCATCCCGGTCGTCAAGGCCGCTGGCGATGATGCCGTAGCGGGGCGGATAGGGAATCAGCCAGTCGGGGTTCACCTGGTTTGCCGGCGCCAGGGTCAACACCGGTTCGCCGTTCTGGACCAGCCCCAGGCTGACCGGGCCGCACAGCACCAGGGCGGCGGCGGCGGGTTGGTGCAGTGCCCAACTCCTTTCGGTGAACACGCCGGGGGTGGTGCAACCGCTGACCTGGAGGCAACGGGCCGCGCGGGAGGCGGCGGTGATCGCCAGTTGGCTGTCCTGGCGATGGCGGGCGAAGTCGCTGGTGAGCAGCAGGAGCACGCTGTGGGCGTAGTCGCAGCCGGCTTCCGCCAGTGCATTCTTGACGGCGGTGGCCGCCAGGTCGGGTGTGGCTTTGTCTCCGGCGGCAAAACCGGTGGCGGCAATGGTGTTCATGTGGGGTCAGGGAGCGGAGGTTTTCGGTTGAAAGGCGCACAGCTCGGCGACGGTGCAGCGCCAACATTCCGGAGTGCGGGCCTTGCAGACGTAGCGGCCATGGAGGATCAGCCAATGGTGGGCATGGAGGCCGAACTCCTTCGGCGTGACCTTGACCAGCTTGTCCTCCACTTCCCGCACATCCTTGCCGGGGGCGAGGCCGGTGCGGTTGCCGATACGGAAGATATGGGTGTCCACAGCGATGGTGGGTTCGCCGAAAACGATGTTGAGCACCACGTTGGCGGTCTTGCGGCCGACGCCGGGCAGGGCTTCCAGGGCGGCGCGGTCATGGGGGACTTCACCGCCGTGTCGTTCCAGCAGGAGGTTGGTCAGGGCGATGACGTTCTTCGCCTTGGTCCGGTACAGGCCGATGGTCTGGATGTAGTCCATCAGCTTTTCCACGCCGAGGGCGGCGATGGCCTTGGGCGTGGGGTGGTCCTTGAACAGGGGGCGGGTGGCCCGGTTGACGCCCTTGTCCGTGGCCTGGGCGGAGAGCACCACGGCCACCAGCAGTTGATAGGGGGTCTTGTAGTCCAGTTCGGTGGCCGGTTCGGGGTTGGCGGACGCCAGCCGGCTGTAGAACTCGCGGATCTTCTTCGGGCTCATGGGGCCCAAGTTTAGCCGATGGTCCAGGCAAATCCGACAAACAGGCACCGCCGTGGTGGGCGAGTCCGACGAGTTTCGCTATGATCGGACACGGGCGTGGCTGACGCCACGGGCGACGACAAACATTTCATGAATCAAAGCGTACAGAATCCGATTGACGACCTGGTATCCCGCTTGGATCAGGTGGTGGCTTCCTTTCTTGAGGGCGGGGCGCCCGAGGCGCGGGACCGCTCGATTGCCTCCCTTTCCCGCGAGGTGCTGTTGCTCGAGGAGGTCAGCGTCGGCCTGGGGGAAATGGCCGCCTCCCTGTTGAGCTTCTTTAAGACGGCCAGTGAGCTTGCCCTGTCGGAAGGGGATCGCGACCAGGTCCGGTCGATGTGGCTGTCCTTGCGCCACCGCCTGCTCGGACAGGATGATGCCGCCTCGGACATGCCGGAGCTCGTGGCGCCCGTGGCCCATTCCGGGCCGCCGCCCAGCAACCGGGTCGTTTCCCTGATGGTGGAGAGTCCGGCCATCCAGATGCTGTTGCAGACCGCCCTGGTCGATGCCGGTTACGAATTGGCGCCCCTGGACTCGATCCAGTCCTTGTCTTCCCTGGCGCCGGACATCCTGCCCCTGGCGATTGTCGCGGACCTCTCCCGTTGCCGAGAGGAGCTCGACATCGCCCGGGTCATCGCCCAGGTGCGACAGCAATCGGGCAATACCGTGCACCTCTTCTGTCTTTCCGAGGCCGACGACTTCGAGGCCCGCCTGGAGGCGGTCCGCCTCGGCGCGACCCGGTTCATGAAAAAACCGGTGGACGTGAAAAAGCTGCTGGATATCCTCAACGGCGTCACCGCGCGCATTCCCATGGAACCGTTCCGGGTGCTGTTCGTGGACGATGATCGCGCCCATACCCTGATCTATTCCACGGTGCTGGCCGAGGCCGGTTGCCGGGTCGAGGTGTGCAACGATGCCCTGTTGGCGCCCTCGGTCGTCGCCCGCTTCGCCCCCGACGTGATCGTCACCGACGTCTACATGCCCGGCTGCAATGGGCTGGAACTGGCGGCCCTGCTGCGCCAGGACGAAGCCCTCGTGGACACGCCCATCCTTTTCCTCTCCAGCGAAAGCAATCTCGAACGCCAGATGGCCGCCCTCGATCTGGGCGGCGACGATTTCCTGACCAAGCCGGTGACCCTGGAGGTCCTGGTGCCCGCCATCCTGGCCCGGGCCAAGCGGGCGCGCATGCTCAAGCGGGTGCGCCATGAGTTGGATGAGGCGCGCCGTGGCGCCGAACAGGCGAGCCGGGCCAAGAGCCGTTTCATGGCTGACATGAACCACGAGCTCAAGGTCCCCTTGAATGCCATGCTTGGCTATGCCCAGTTGATCGCCCTGGAAGTCCGCTCCCCCAGTGCCGATCCGCAAGTCCATCAGGACAGCCTGCTCAAGGCCGTGGACCAGATCTGCGACGCCGGCGAGGACCAGCTTCGCCTGGTGAACGAAATCCTTGAACTCTCCAAGGCCGAGGCCGGGCGCTTGACCGTCATTGCCGAGAATGTCGAGTTGTCCCCCCTGCTGGACCAGTGTTTCGGTCTCTTGCGGCCCCAGGTCGAGAAGCGTCGCCTGCGCTGTGAAAACCAGGTGCCGCCCGGCATCTGCCTGCGGGCCGATCCCCAGCGTCTCAAGCAAGTGTTGCTGAATCTCCTGTCCAACGGCATCAAGTACAACCGGGAACAGGGCAGTCTCCGCGTCTATTGCCGCGAGGCCGACGAGCATGGCGTCCAGGTCGTGGTGGCGGATACCGGCAGGGGCATGCCCAAGGAGTTCTTGCAGGACCTGTTCAAACCCTTCTCCCGGCTGCACATGGAGCGCAAAGGCGAAGTCGAGGGCACCGGTCTGGGCCTGGCCCTGGTCAAGTCCCTGGTGGAGGCGATGGACGGCGTCGTCGGCGTGGCCAGCCAGGAAGGCGTGGGCAGCGAGTTTTGCTTCACCCTGCCCGCCGCCCGTCCTGATTCCTGACGACGTCCGTCGCGACGTCAGCGGTTGGTCTGGCTGGTGCCGTAGCGCAGGGGCGAAATCTGCGCGACTTGGCCGTGCAGGCTTTCGCCGTAGGAGGCGAGGGCGTCGAGAAAGATCCGCACCCGGGGCGGAACGTGCTTGCGGCTGGGCATGGAGGCGTAGATCCGGCGCGGCATGGTCCGGTAACCGGGAAGCAGCGCTTGCAGGCGGCCGTATTCCAGGGATTCCCGACACAGGGTGGCGGAGATGATGGCCGCGCCCAAGCCGGCCTCGGCCGCACCCAGGCGCAAGGATGCGTTGCCGGTGCGCAGCCGGCCCCTGACCGGTACCTCGTGGATTTCCGCGCTGTCGCCGCTGGCGAAGCGCCATACCGTGTTGCCGTCCTCGCATAGGCAGGGCCAGGTGGCCAGGTCCTTGGGGTGGCGCGGTTGCCCCAGTTGGGCCACCAGTTCCGGTGCCGCGCAGAGCACCGTGTCCACCGAAAACACCCGCCGCGCCACCAGGCTGGAATTTTCCGGATCCTGATCCTGGAGGCTGAACACCAGGTCGAAGTTGCCTTCGATCGGGTGGTCGCTGCGGGTGGACATTTCGATTTCCGCCTCCAGTCCCGCGTGTTCCTTGAGCAGGGCGCAGATCACCTGGTTCAGTTGCAGCACGCCGAATTCGAACGGCGTGGAAATCCGCAGCACGCCCTGGGGTTGCTGGCGCTGGGCTTGGGACGCCTCGATGATGTCCTCCAAGCGGGCGAAGAGGGGCGCCATCTGCTCGCTCAATTCCTGGCCGGCGGCGGTAAGGCGCAGGCGCCGGGTGCTGCGTTCCAGCAGACGCAGGCCGAGGCGGCTTTCCAGGTTGGTCACGGCCCGGCTGGTGCTGGACTTGGGCATGTCCAGGCGCTCCGCCGCCCGGGTGAAACTGCCCAGGGTGGCCACGGTGCAAAAAACCTCGATATCGTTCCAGTTATAGGCCATTGGTGCCCTTTCTTGGCTTTAATTGTTCCATTGGTGGAATAGATTATCCATGAAAGCGCATTTTTCCCGGTGAGGGAAATCCCTATAGTCCGTACATGCAATATCTCCACGCGCTTTGTCGGCAACCGTGTGCTGTTCGGTTGCCGATTTTTCTTTGGCGGTGCCTGATGGCTGGCGCCGCTGTCCTCGCCGTGGCCTTGACCACCGGCTGCGCCGACCAGGGCGGCATCGTGCCCCAGTCCCGACTCAAGACCACCGCCGAGGTGTTGCGTGAACCCCTGGCCAAGGAAACGGTGCCGGACAGCGGCGCCTGGTGGGAAGCCTGGGGCGACCCCCAACTGAACCGGCTCATGGCCCAGGCCCTGGCCGGTAATCCCACCCTGCGGGTGGCCCGCAACCGTATCGAACTGGCCGCTGCCAGCGCTGACGAGGCGGAAAGCCTGACCTCCCTGCGGGCAGATGCCAAGGCGGACTTCCGCCGCGAACGATTTTCCGAAACCCACGTTTTCCCGCCGCCCCTGGGGGGCGCCGTGTATTGGAACAACGAGGCCGCCCTGAGCCTGGCCTACGACCTGGACCTGTGGGGCCGCCAGGACAGCCTGGCCGCTGCTGCCCTGGATGAACACCATGCCGCCCTGGCCGAAGCCTGGCAGGTGCGCCAGGCCCTGGCCGCCGCCGTGGCCGAGGCCTATGCCCAGTGGGCGCGGCAACTGGCGCTGCGGGACCTGGCCCGGGAAGAGCGCCAGCGCCTGGCCAAGGGCCTGGCCCTGATCCAGCGCCGCCAGCAGGCCGGCCTAGCTGCCGGTCGTGAAGGCGATGCCCTGGCCGACGCCCTGGCTCGCCAGCAGGCGAAGGAAGAAGCCCTGGCCGCCACCGTGGCCCTGGCCCGCCATCAACTCGCCGCCCTGGCCGGTCTGGCCCCCGGCGCGGCCGACGGACTGGAAACTCCCCATCTGGCCGCAGCGGAAACCCTGGCCTTGCCTGCCCATTTGCCCGCCGATCTGGTGGGTCGCCGTCCCGACCTGATCGCCCAGCGCTGGCGGGTGGAGGCGGCGGGTGAGCGCATCCACGCCGCCAAGGCGGCCTTCTATCCCAACATCGACCTGATGGCCTTCGTCGGCTTCCAGGCCCTGGGCTTCACCCGTTTCCTCGACGGCGCCTCCGGCGTCCATGGTTTCGGTCCGGCCCTGTCCCTGCCCCTGTTCGACGGCGGTCGCCGCCGCAGCCGCCTGGGCCAGGAAACCGCCGCCTACGACGGCGCCGTGGAGGCCTACAACGGCCTGCTGGTGAAGTCCCTGCAAACCGTGGCGGATCGGGTGACGGAACTGGATGCCAACCAGCGGGAAACCCGGGCCGCCGAGCAATCCCGCAGTGCCGCCCAGCGCCGTCTGGACAGCACCTTGCGGGCTTGGCAGGCCGGCGTGCTGGCCTACTCGGCCGTGCTGGATGCCCAGGGGGCGGAACTCAGCGCGCGGGAAACCCTGGCCAGCCTGGCCGCCGCCCGGCGGCGCAGTTATGCCGGCCTGATGCTGGCCCTCGGCGGTGGCTTGCCGGGGGAGCTGGAGATGCCAAAGAAGTTGGGCGAGAAGCGCCGTGGCGGCGATGGCGGTCCCGGAAGCCTTGGTGCTGGGAATGACGGTTCCGCTGGAGTCGACTCCGGAGCACGCGGCCCCCAGGCGTCTTCCCGCGCAACGCCCGCTGCCCGCACCATGACGAGCACCGTGATCAGCACGGCGGCCCAGGCTGGGGCCCGGCCATGAGCAATGTCGCGCCAGCGCTGTCGTCATCCGCCCCGGTTACTCTAGGGCGGCGAGTGGTGCAGGGCCTGGCCGGCCTGAGCAAGGGCGAGGGCATGCAGGTGTTCAAGGTGGTGCTGGCGGCCCTGTCGGCCCTCTTGATCTCCCTGGTCCTGGACCTGGATTCGCCCCGCACCGCCATGTTCAGCGTGTTCCTGGTGATGCAGGCCCGCAGTGGCCTGGTGTTCCAGAAGAGCTACTACCGCCTGATCGGCACCGTGGTGGGGGGCGCCGTCTCGGTGATGTTGATCGCCGCCTGCGCCCAATCGCCGGAACTGTTCTTTGCCGGCTTCGCCCTCTGGGTGGCTTTCTGTACCGCCGGTTCCTTCGTCTTCCGCAACTTCCAGTCCTACGGTTTCGTCCTCGCCGGCTATACGGTCTGTTTTGTCGCCCTGCCGTCCCTCAACGATCCCCTGCACGTCTTCGACGTGGCGGTGACCCGGGTGCTGGAAATGTTCGTCGGCGTCTTTTGCGCCGCCGTGGTCAGCGACACGTTGTTTCCCCAACGCATGGCCGATGTGGTCAAGGCCAGCCTGGCCCGCCGTTTCCACGATTTCACCGCCACCATCGGTGGCGCTCCGGCCAAGCTCCGGGCCGGCGACACGGGGCGGGACGCCATGCTGCGCTTCGCCGGCGATGCCCTAGGCCTGGAGTCGGCCCAGGCCAATGCCGGGCTGGAAAGCAGCGATCTGCGCCGTTCCCGTCTGCAATTGCAATTGCTCAACCACCGCTTCATGGGCGTCAGCAGCACCCTGCACGCTTTTCACCAGATGCTGCGGCGGCTGGGGCAGGGCACGCCCCTGGCGGCCGGCTTGCTGGATCTTTATGAACCCTTCAGTCGTTTGTGTCGGGAGGCCACTGGCCATCCCCGGCATGCGGCGCCGGCCCTGGCCGCCCGCATCGCCCATTGGCAGGCCGCACTGCCCGCCCAGGCGGCGGCCCTGCGCCAAGGCCTGGCCTTGCCGGCCGAGGCCGGGGAGGGTACTGGGCTGGACTTCGATACCGGGGTGGAGTTGCTCCAACGCCTGGCGGAGGAGTTGCGGGCCTACTGCCAGTCCCAGGTTCAGGTGGAGTCGCCGGAAGGGAGCGGCACGGACTGGATCGCCGATGCCGAACGGCTACGCTTTTCCACCCGCACCGACACCCTGCAAGCCTTCACCGCTGCCGGGCGGGGCGTGCTGGTGATGGCGGTGACGGCCTGCTTCTGGCTGGCCAGCGGCTGGGTCTGGGGCACCAGCCCCATCATCAACGGCGTGGCCTCGGGCACCATCTTCGCCGCCTTGCCCAATCCGACCAAAGTGATCCGCCAGTCCTTGCTCGGTTCGGTCCTGGCGCTGCCCCTGGGGCTGGCCTGGAATTTCTTTTTGATTCCCCAGGCCACTGATTGGGTGGGGCTATGCCTGCTGTTGATCCCGCCCCTGGCGCTGATCGCCTGGCTGGCGGCGAAGCCACGTTGGGCTGGCCTCGGTGCCGGCATGTACATCTCCTTCATGCTGCACACCAGCCTGGACCGCAGTTTCAGCGCAAGCTTGCCGGACTACTTCGACGCCTGCCTGGCGGACATGGTGGGCTTCGTCACGGCGGGGGTGTTCTACAGCCTGATCGATCTCAACGCCGGGCCCTGGGGCCGCCGTCGCATCGTCGGCGCCCTGCGTCGGCAGATGGTGGAAGCCTGTCGCGGTCCCGGTCGCTTGCAGCGGGAAGTGCTGGAAAGCGCCAGCCGCGACCTGGTGCAGCGCATCGCCACTCGCGGGCAATTGGCCGATGCCACCGATCTGTGGGTGTTTGACTGGTTGCTGACGGTGCTGGAAGTGGGCCGGGCCGCCATCGACCTGCGCAACCATCTTGAAGGTGATCACCGTCAGGCCATGCCCCTGGCCTTGTCCCTCGCCCTGGACCGTCTCGCCGCCCTGTTCGAGCAGCCCGGCCTTGGCCGGCGTCAGCAGGCCAGGGAGGCGGTGGAGTGCGCCATCCTGTCCCTTGCCCCTGGGGCCACCCCGGCGCTGCCGGACCGCCTCCGGCGCGGCCTCATGCTCGACCTGCATTTCATCCGCGGCGCCCTGGCGGACCCGGTGTCGGTGCTCGATAGCGCGGAGCTGCGTCATGGCTGATCTGCTTCTGGTCGGCGTGCGCCTGCCTTTCCTGCTGGGCCTGCTGCTGGCCTGCGGCGCCGTCCATCTGCTGCTCGACCGGCTGATCGCCCGCTTCGGCGGTTACGGCAGGGTCTGGCATCCGGGGCTGTTCCGGGTGGCGGTCTTCTTCTGCCTGTTCGCCGGTGCCGGTTTGTTGTTCATTCCCTGATTCCAACGGTTTTCCATGCTCCGATCCTCCTTGCTCAAGCGCTGTCTTCCCTACTTGCCAACCCTGGCCCTGCTCATCCTGGCCCTGGCCGCAGGCCAAACCCTCTGGTCCCGCTACATGGACGGTCCCTGGACCCGGGACGGCCGGGTGCGGGCCGACGTGGTGAGCGTGGCTTCCGACGTGGCCGGCTTGGTGACCGAGGTGGCCGTGGCGGACAACCAGTTCGTGAAAAAGGGCGAGCTGCTGTTCCGCATCGACAGCCAGCGATTCAAGCAGGCCCTGGCCCAGGCCGATGCCCTGGTGGCCCAGCGCAAGGCCGATCTGGAAATGCGCCATCGCCAGGCCAGCCGCCGGGCCGTTCTGGACGACCAGGCCATCTCCCGGGAAAACCGTGAGGACGCCAGCCTCGACGAGGCCGCCGCCCGGGCGCGTCTGGACGAAGCCCTGGCCCAACGGGAGGTGGCCCGCATCAACCTGGAGCGGACGGAGATTCGCGCCAGTGTGGACGGCTGGGTGGCCAACCTGCTGGTCCATCGCGGCGAGTTCATCCAGGCCGGCCAAGCCCGCCTGGCCCTGGTGGATAAGGATTCCTTCTGGGTGTACGGCTACTTCGAGGAAAACCGCCTGGCCTCCATCCACGTCGGCGATGCGGCGGAAATGACCCTGCTCGGGACCTCCTTTGTTCTCAAGGGCCATGTGGAAAGCCTAGCCCGAGGCATCACGGACCGGGACAATGCCACCAGCAGCAGTCTGCTGGCGGACGTGAATCCCAACTTCAACTGGGTACGACTGGCGCAGCGGATTCCCGTGCGCATTCATATCGATGAGGTGCCCGCCGGTGCCCAACTGGCGGCAGGCATGAGCTGCAATATCGTCGTGCATCCCCACCTCGGTTGAGGGGAACGGACAGGGATTCGTGCTTCAACAGAAACGCGGAAGCCACCATAGGAAAAGGGCCCTGTGCTGATTCAGCAAGAGCCCTTTTTCTTGGGACTCGCCGGACTTGCTGAGCAAGCGGCGAGCTTTGTTTCAGCCGGCTTGCGGCTCGGGACTGATGCGGGCGGCGGCAGCCTTGGCGGCGGTGGCCCGGGCATCGAGCCAGTTGCGGATGGCGATCATGAAACCCAGCAGGATGAAGGCGCCGGGGGGCAGGATGCCAAGCAGGAAGCTGTAGTCCTCGGGCAGAATCTGGATGCCGTGGAGGCCGGGGATCACCACCTCAATGCCGGAGAACAGCGTGCCCTGACCGACGAACTCCCGCGCCAGCCCCAGCACGCCCAGCACCAGGGCGAGGCCGAAGCCCATGATGAAACCGTCCCAGGTGGACTTGAGGGCCGGGTTCTTGGCGGCGAAGGCTTCGACCCGGGCTAGCACGATGCAGTTGGTGACGATCAGGGGAATGAAGATGCCCAGGATCAGATAGAGGTCGTGCATCCAGGCATTGAAGGCCAAATCCACCACCGTCACCAGGGCGGCGATGATCAGAATGAACACGGGGATGCGGATTTCGTAGGGGATGAAGGCCCGCAGCAGGGACACGGCGCCGTTGGACAAGGCCATGACGAAGGCCGTGGCCAGGCCGAGGCTGAAGGCGTTGGTGAAGTTGGTGGTGACCGCCAGGGTGGGGCACATGCCCAGCACCTGGGCCAGGATGCTGTTCTGCTTCCAGAGGCCGTTGGCGGTGATTTCGCGGTAAGTACTCATGGTTGTTCCTCCAGCGTCTGGCCGGCAGGCAGGGCAAACAGGGCTTCGCGGCGGGGCAGGGTCCATTCCAGGGCGCGGCGCACGGCGTTGGTCACGGCCCGGGGCGAGATGGTGGCACCGCTCATCTGGTCGATGCGGCCGCCATCCTTCTTCACCTTGAATTCGGCGACGGGAATCTGTTCAAAGCCCACGTCGTTGAATTGGGTGATCCAGGGACGGGCTTTGTTACGGTCCTTCTTGGGGTCGATGTAATCGCCCAGGCCCGGGGTTTCCTTGTGCTCGGTGACGCGCACGGCGGCCAGTTCGCCGTTGGCCTTGACCGCTAGGATCAGGCGGATCTTGCCGGAATAGCCGTCAGGGGCCACGGCTTCCAGAATCAGGGCGGAAGCCTCACCGTTCTTGCGGGCCCGATAGAGGGTGGTGCTGTCGTCGGTGCCCAGGGCGGCGGTGGCCGGCAGGCTGATGGTGTCCTTCAGCAGTTCATTGTCGTAGCGGTCGCTGGACAGCACAGCATTGATCATCTGCAGTTTTTCGGCAGCAGCACTGGCCTCGATGGCCGGCTTGGTGGCGAAGTAGGTGGCGGCCATCAGGGCGGTGAAGGCGATGCAGTACCAGAGCAGGATCACCGCCGTGCGGGCGGAAATGCGCAGGATGGACGATTCGCCGGGGGGCGGAATGTCGTCGTGGCTTAGGGTCGAGGGCGTGGTCGGGGCCTGGGGCTGTTCCTGGCTCATGCGTGTCCCTTTTTCTTGTTGTCGAGCTTGTGGCCGAAGACCGGGGGCTGGGTGGCCATGTCGATCAGCGGCACGCAAATATTGAGCAGCATCACGGCGAAGGCGATGCCGTCCGGGTAGGCGCCGAAGCTGCGGATTACCCAGGTGAGGAAACCGATGCCGGCGGCGAAGATCAGCTTGCCTCTGGGCGTGGTGGCGCCGGACACCGGGTCGGTGACGATGAAGAAGGCACCGAGCATGGCGCCGCCGCTGAACAGGTGGAACAGGGGGCCGGCGAACTGGTCGGGATTCAGCGTGTGGGCGATGCCTGCCATCAGGCCCAAAGCGGCCAGGAAAGCGACGGGCATGTGCCAGGTGATGATGCGCTGTTGCAGCAGGAAGAGACCGCCCAGCAGGTAGCCGGCGGCGACGAATTCCCATCCCTTGCCGCCCACGTTGCCGAAGCTGGCGCTGTGGCCGAAGATGCCGGCGACGGTGGCCTTGGCTTCGGCTGTGTGGAGGGCGGTACGCAGGGCATCCAGGGGCGTGGCCATGGTCACGGCATCCAGATGGCGCTCACCGAAGATCAGGCCCAACTGAGCGTGAAAGTCGGTGAAACCCGCGGCGGGCCATTGGCTCATGAGCTGCGGGTAGCAGACGATCATCAGGGCAAAGGCCGCCATGGCGGGGTTGAAGGGGTTCTGGCCGAGACCGCCGTAAAGGTGCTTGATGATGACCACAGCGAACAGGCTGGCCACCACCACCAGCCACCAGGGGCCGATGGGCGGGAAGGTGAGGGCGATCAGCCAGGCGGTGACCAGGGCGGAACCGTCGGAGACGAACAACCACACGGGTTTCTTGCGCAGGCTGAGCATCAGGGCCTCACCGGCCAGGGCGGCGGCGGAGGCCAGGGCCAGTTGCACCAGGATGGCGGCGCCGAAGAACCAGACGTAGGCAGCAATGCCGGGGATCAGGGCGGCCGCGACCCGCAGCATGACGCTGCGGACGCTGGCGGGTTTGACCAGATAGGGTGAGTTGTAGAGCATGGTTTTACTTTTCCCCGCTTTCATTGCCGGTAACCAGGGTGTCTACCTTGGCGTGGAGGGCTTCAGCGGCGTCCACCTGGGCTTGCTGGGCCGGGGACAGGTTCTCGGTATTGGCTGGTTTGACTTCAGCCTTCTGGGCGGCAGCCCGGGCCATGGCCGCGGCGATCAGGGCCTTCTTGGCGTCGTCGTCGCTGGCGGCGGCTGCTGCTGCGGGGGCGGCGGTCGTCGCAGCACCTTCGGCGGTTGGAGCGTTTGTCGCAGCGGCGGCCGCAGTTGCTTCCGCGGCCAGCTTGGCCTTGGTTTCGGCGGCTTTGGCAGCGAGACGGGCCGCCTTTTCTTCCTTCTCCCGTTCTTCGCGGAACTGGCGGAATTCAAAACGTTCCCGGGCGGCGTCGGCAGCAGACTTTTCCTTTTCCCGGGCCCAGATTTCGGCCTTGGAGAAACGGTAGTAATCCACCAAACGGATGCGTGAGGGGCAGACGAAGGCGCAGCAACCGCACTCGATGCAGTCGAACAGGTGGTATTCCTGGGCCTTGCCGAACTGCTTGGACTTGGAGTACCAGTAGAGTTCGAAAGGCTGCAGGTCGGCGGGGCAAGCCTTGGCACATTCACCGCAGCGGATGCAGGGCATCTCGGGCTCGGGCTCGGGGAACAGTTCAGGGCTGCCCACCAGGATGCAATTGGTGGCCTTGATCACGGGCACGTCGGCATTGGGCATGGCAAAACCCATCATGGGGCCACCCATGATGACGCGGTCCGTATTCGGTTTGGCCTTGGCCAGGGCAATGACGTGACTCATGGGCGTGCCGAACAGCACTTCGTAGTTGCGCGGCGCTTCCACGTTGCCGGCGACGGTGACGATGCGGGACACCAGGGGCTTGCCCAGGTTCAGGGCTTCGTGGATGCCGTAGCAGGTGCCGGTGTTGAAGCACTGCACGCCGTAGTCGGTGGAGCGCTCGCCGTGGGGCACTTCAATGCCGGTGAGCACGCGGATCAACTGCTTGGCGCCGCCGGCGGGGTAGCGGGTGGGGATGGCCACGATCTCGATACCCTTGGCGGCATCGCCCAGGGATTGCACCGTGGCCTTCATGGCGGCGATAGCGTCGGGCTTGTTGTCCTCGATCCCTACCAGGGCTTCTTCCGCCTGGAGCAAGGTCTTGAGGATCATGACGCCGCCCAGCACGCCAGCGGAGCGCTCGCGCATCTGCAAGTCGTCGCAGGTGATAAAGGGCTCGCACTCGGCACCGTTGATCACCAGGGTCTTGAGCTTGCCTGCCTTGCCGGCATTTACCTTGAGGTGGGTGGGGAATACGGCACCACCGAGGCCGACCACGCCGGCATCGCGCAGGATGTCACGGACGGCGGCGGGTTCCATGGTTTGCCAGGCCACGGGGGCGAGATCAATCCATTCATCCTTGCCGTCGGGCACCAGCACCACGCAAAGGGCGGACAGGCCGGAGGAGTGGGCCATGGTGCGCATTTCCACGGCCTTGACGGTACCGGAGGTGGAGGCATGGACGGCGGAGGAAACGTTGCCGTCGGCTTCGCCGATACGCTGGCCTTTTTTGACCACGTCACCGGCCTGGACCAGGGGACGTGGCGTGCCACCGACGCTCTGGTGCAGGGGGATGACCAGCTCGGCCGGTAGCGGCACCTGGCCGATGGGCTGGGTGGTGGAGTCAGTCTTGTGGGTGGCGGGCTTGACGCCACCGTGGAACTTGAACAATTGGCGCAGCATGGGTCAGGCCGCTTTCTGGGGGGCGACAGGGGTATTGATGGCGAACACCGGGTATTTCCATTTCCAGTTTTCGACGGTTTCGCCGATGGGCACCATGGAAATGCAATTGACCGGGCAGGGCGGAACGCATAGTTCGCAGCCGGTGCACAGGGATTCGACGATGGTGTGCATCTGCTTGGCAGCGCCGACGATGGCATCCACCGGGCAGGCCTGGATGCACAGGGTGCAGCCGATGCAGGTGTTCTCATCCACGAAGGCCGTGCTCTTGGGCTTTTCGACGCCGTGTTCGGCAGACAGGGATTTCACTTCCCGGCCCAGCAGATCGGCCAGCTTGCGGATGCCGTCCTCGCCGCCCGGCGGGCAGCAGTTGATGTCGGCCTCACCGGCGGCAATGGCGGTGGCGTAGGGCTTGCAGCCGGGGAAGCCGCATTGGCCGCACTGGGTCTGGGGCAGGATGGCGTCGATTTTTTCGACCAGGGGATCGCCTTCCACTTTGAATTTGACGGAGGCGTAACCCAAGGCAGCGCCAAGGACGATGGCGCCAAGCGCCATGACAAGAATGGCCGCGATCATTTGAACTTGTCCAATCCGGCAAAGCCCATGAAGGCCAGACTCATCAGCCCGCCGGTGACGAAGGCGATGGCGGTGCCCTTGAAGTACTTGGGCACGTCGGCCCCCTCCAGCCGCTCGCGGATACCGGCGAACAGGATCAGCACCAGGGAGAAACCCACGGAGCTGCCGAAGCCGAACAGCAGGGATTCCATGAAGTCATGGCGCAGGTTGATATTGAGCAGGGGCACGCCCAGCACGGCGCAGTTGGTGGTGATCAGGGGCAGATAGATGCCCAGCAGTTGATGCAGGCCGGGGCTGGTCTTTTGCACCACCAGTTCGGTGAACTGGACGATGGCGGCGATGGTGACGATGAAGGACAGGGTGCGCAGGTATTCCAGGCCGAAGGGGATCAGCAGGTATTTGTCGAGGATGTAACTGGTGCCGCAGCCCAGGGTCAGTACGAAGGTGGTGGCGGCGCCCATGCCGACGGCGGTTTCCAGCTTTTTGGAAACGCCCATGAAGGGGCAGAGGCCGAGGATGCGGACGAGAACGACGTTGTTGACGAGGACCGCGCCGAGCAACAGAAAAAGGTAACTGGTCATGAGGGAGCAACCCGGAAACGCCTTGCCATGAACAGCCATGGACCCACGGGGCGAAAGGGCGTAATTATCCCTGTTCGGACTGCGGCCGACAAGCTGAAAAAGCTTTTCTTTCCTATGGATAAGGCTTATCTGCCGGGGCGATGAAGGCATCGCCCCGGCAGGGTGCTAACGGTCTTGTTTCCTTCAGGCGTCGTCGCCCAGGTCCATGCCGCGGAAGATGGAGCAGCGCTCGAACACCGCCAGGGTCGGGGCGGCATCCTTGTGCTGGCAGTATTTCGCCACCAGCTTGGCCAAGCCCTTGATGTCCCGCCCCGTGGCAGCGGGGAAACGGTCGGCCAGGGTGTCCAGCAGGTCCGGCGCCACCGTCAGGGCGAACTGCTCGGTCATCACTTCCCAGATGCGGCGGCGGGCTTCCCGATCCGGCGGGGTGTATTTGATGATGGCGATGCAGCGGGAGACGATGGCTTCGTCGATGTCGTCGGCCCGGTTGGTGGTGAGGAAGAGCAGGCCGTTGAAATACTCCAGCACTCGCAGGAAGACGCCCACCACGGCGTTCATGGTGATGTTGTCGTCGCGGCGCTTGATGTATACGTCGGCCTCGTCGATCAGCATCACCGCGCCCCAGCGCTGGGCCCGGGTCAGCACGTCCTTGAGGGCGGTCTCCATGGCGCCCACGTTGAGGCCCAGTTGGCCCGAGTGGACCCGGTAGAGGGGGCGCTGGATGATTTCGGCGTACACCTCGGCGGTGAGGGTCTTGCCCACCCCGGCTGGGCCGGCGCAGAGTACCGTGGTGCCACCGGACTTGCCGGCGACGATGTCGTCCATCAGCACGTCCATCTCGGCGGTGAGGATGTCGATCAGGTCGGTCTGTTCCGGGCGGAGGACGAGTTTCTTCTTGAGTTCCGGCTGGTAGCGGTAGGGCTGGATGTCGTCCACGTGCACCCACAGATGGTGGTGCAGGTCCAGGTGGAACATGAGGATATAGCTGTGCACGGGCAGTTCGGTGAACAGCCCCTTGGGAATGGCGGATTGGGATTCCTCCATCTGGCTTTCGACCCGGCTGTCGTAGCGGGTGCTCTTGGCGGCCCGGCGCAGGTAGCGGCCAAGGATGTCGCCGGAGGCATCCAATGCCAGGGAGCGTTCGCCGATGATGCCTTCGTCGTTCACCAGCCGGGCCTGGCCGCCGGCGGAGCTGAGGATCACGATGTCCTTGCGGGCCCAGTCGGTATTGCGGTGGGTGGCGGTGGGATCCTCGGCAAAGTAGCCGGTTCCCTGGCCGGAAAACTGCGCGCCGTAACGGGCACGCCAATCGAAATACTTCTCCGCCGTGGCGTCGTAGGCGGCGATCAACGCCGGCGTTTCCTTGAGGTAGCCCTTGGCGGCGAGGATTTCGCTGAGGGTGCGTCCCGCCGCGTCGCGGCTGAGGATCATGATGTTTTCCGTCGCCAGCTTGGCCTTGGCGTTGGCCTTGAGCTCGATCAGGATGCGGGCGGTTTCCTCCTGGCCCGGCGGGGTGTAGTCGAGTCGGGTCACCACGTAGGCCAGGGGTTTGCCACCGAGGGAGGCGCGGAACAACCAGCCGCGGATACCGTCCTTGACCAGATATTGGGCCAGGGCCGGCATCAGTTTTTCCAAGTCCTCGCCGTCGAAGCGCTCCTGGTCTGCCTTGAGGGCCTGCACCAGGGTGCTCAACTGGGCGGCGTGGCCCTGCATCCGCGGCCCCGCTTGATGGTAGCGGTCGCTGAGGAAATCCAATTGGTCGGTGGAGAGTTGGTGGAATCCCAGTTCCACGCGGTTGCCGAAGCGCAATTGTTCCCGCAGCGGCATCAGGGTAGGAAAGGCTGTCACCAGGGCTTCCACGTGGGGGCGTTCAATTTGTAGCTTCATCGCGAGCTCCATCGGCGTTTTGCCCGACAACGCAGGAACTGCGCCAAGCCCGAACTCTGGCCTGCTTATCGGCTGTCGCGGGGGAGGTCGGCGTTGAACTTGGTGGGTTTCTGTCGCAAGTCGGACATGCCCAGGGGAAATGCCTTGAACTTGTGGGGGGCAGCCCCCATAATTCGCCCCATGGTTGTAATTCCGGCGATCTGGAAGCGCTTCGGACGCGGGTTCGATTCCCGCCACCTCCACCACTGGGGGGGTGTACTGGTTTCGACGGGGTGAGAGAAGGAAAGCAGGCAACCCGAGAGGCGACGGACGTAATCCGCGCAAATCCATAAACGCCAACGATGAGCGTTTCGCTATCGCCGCCTAAACGGCATAGCTGGGGCCGCTGAAGCCTTATTACCCAAGACAGCCGGCGGGGACTTCGGTCCCCGTCGTCACGTCTACGGGGTTCAGATCAGGGACAACAGGTCCTGCGGATGGTGGCAGATGTGGTCGGCCTGCCAGGCGTCCAGGTCGGGGGATTCGCCCAGATAGCCCCAGGCCGCCGTAACGGTGCCCATGCCCGCGGCCTTGCCGGCCTGGATGTCGCGCAGGTCGTCGCCTACATAGAGGCAGGTTTCCGGTGCCAGGCCGGCGAGGTCGGCCGCCATCAGCAAGGGGTCCGGTGCCGGCTTGGGACGGGGGGCGGAGTCGCCGCTGATGACGCTGGCCGCCCGTTCGGCCAGGCCGAGGCCGGCCACCACGTCCCGGGTGTAGCGTTCCACTTTGTTGGTGATGATGCCCCAGAGGATGCCCCTGTTTTCAAGGGCGGTCAGTACGTCCTCCATGCCGTCGAAGAGGCGGGTGTCGACACAGATGTGGCGGGCGTAGAGGTCGAGGAAGCGGCGTTGCAGGTCGGGATAGCCGGCGTCTTCGGGCACGATGCCGAAGCCGGTGCGGAGCAGGGCCCGGGCGCCGCCGGACACGTGGGGACGCAAACGGTCCATGGGCAGGGGGACACGGCCTTCTTCCTGCAATAGCCGGTTGAGGGCGCCGCCCAGGTCGGGGGCGGTATCCGCCAGGGTGCCGTCCAGGTCGAAGAAGACGGCGCGCAGGTGGGGCGTGCTCACCGTGTTCACGCCGCGTCGATCCGGCGCGCGCGGACCAAGTAGTTAACGCTGGTGTCCTTGCCCAGGGAGTAGGTCTTGGTGAAGGGGTTGTAGCTCATGCCGAGGATTTCCTCGACCTGGAGCCCGGCTTCGCGGCAGAAACGGGAAAGTTCGGCGGGTTTGAGGAAGCGGGCGTATTCATGGGTGCCCTTGGGCAGCATGTTGAGCACGTACTCGGCGCCCACCACAGCCATCAAATAAGCCTTGGGGTTGCGGTTCAGGGTGGAGAAGAAAACCTGACCATTGGGTTTCACCAAAGTGGCACAGGCCTTCACGATGCTGGCCGGATCGGGCACGTGTTCCAGCATTTCCAGGCAGGTGACGGCGTCGAAACTGGCGGGTTCGGCAGCTGCCATGGCCTCGGCCGCGATCAGGCGGTAGTCGATGTCGAGGCCGCTTTCATAGAGATGGAGCTTGGCCACGCCCAGGGGCTTTTCCGATAGGTCGATGCCCGTCACTTGGGCACCGCAAGCCGCCATGCCCTCCGACAGCAGTCCGCCGCCGCAGCCGACGTCGATGACTTTCTTGCCGGCCAGGCTCAGGTGGCGATCGATCCAACCCACGCGCAGGGGGTTGATGTCGTGCAGGGGCTTGAACTCGGACTGGGGATCCCACCAACGGTGGGCAAGATCGCCGAACTTGGCGAGTTCCTGGGGGTCGGCATTGAGGGGATGTGTCATGGAAGGAAGATGCAGGGAGTCCAGAAATGAAAAAAGCCCTGCGGGGCAGGGCTTTTTTCCCGAAGAGGATGGCTTACTTGGTGCCGATCACTTCGATTTCAACGCGACGGTCAGGCTGCAGGCAAGCGATGACCTTGGCGCTCTTGGCACCCTTGCACTCGTTGGCCTTGGTCTTGGGCTGGGACTTGCCCTTGCCTTCGGTGTAGACGCGGTTGGGTTCGATGCCCTTGGAAACCAGGTAGGTCTTCACAGCGGCAGCGCGCTTTTCAGACAGCTTCTGGTTGTAGGCGGGGGAACCGAAACGGTCGGCGTGACCAACAGCGATGATCACTTCCAGCTTGATGCTCTTGGCCTTGGCGACCAGCTCATCCAGCTTGGCCTTGCCCTCGGGGCGCAGCACGGCCTTGTCGAAGTCGAACAGGGCGTCGGCGGCCAGGGTCAGCTTTTCAGCGGAGGGCTTCACGCCACCGGCAGCAGCGCCGGACTTGGAGGCATCCTTCTTGACCAGGTCGGGGTCGCATTCTTCGATGGCCATGGCGGGCGTCCAGTAGCCGGTGCGCCAGCACAGGCCGGTACCGCTCTTGGCGACATTGCCACGTTGATCGACCACGTAACCGACGGTGCCCTTCAGGTCGACGCCAGGGGTTTGCGCGAAGGCAGTGGCGGTGAAACCCAACAGAGCGGCGAGTAGCAGCGATTTTTGAACATTCTTCATTGATAACTTCCCCCTAGCGATGGAGATAAACCGGAAAATCAGATCGGGAACTTCTATCCCATAGTCGTGTTTTGACAAGGAGATACAGCGCAAAACTCAACTACGAGCTAAAGGTATTTTGCCATAAACGGCAAAGGGCGGGCAAACGCGAAGGGCTGATGTCCACGATCTGTGTGTTATTTACACGCAAATTCCCATCGATCCAGACGTGGCTGACCTGGTCCCTGCCGAGCACGTAAACCAGGTGGGAAGCCGCATCGAAACAGGGTTGGTGCAGCCATTCGTCCACCTTGACGGCGCAGAGGTCGGCGGACTTTCCCGGCATCAGCGAACCGATGGTGTCTGCCAGGCCCAGCGCTTCGGCGCCCGCCAGGGTCGCCATGCGCAGCACTTGATGGGCGTTCAGGGCCGCGGCGTCGCCGCTGCTGACCTTGCCTAGCAAGGCCGCGTGGCGCATTTCCTGGAACAGGTCAAGGCGGTTGTTGCTGGCGGCACCGTCGCTGCCCAGGCCCACCGAAACGCCGGCCGCCACGGCTGCCGCAATCGGGGCGATGCCGCTGGCCAGTTTCATGTTGGAGGTGGGGCAATGGGCGATGTGGCTGCCGTGGCGCGCCAGCAGGGCGATTTCCTCGGCGTCCAGATGGACGGCATGGACGGCGATCAGGTCCGGGCTGAGCAGGCCGAGGCGGGCCAGGCGGGCCAGGGGACGGATGCCGTGGGCTTTGAGGCTGTCCTCGATTTCCTGCCGGGTCTCATGCACATGGATGTGGATCGGCAGTTCGAGTTGCGCAGCCAAGGTGGCGATCCGTTCAAAGGTGCGGTCGCTGACGGTATAGGGGGCGTGGGGAGCGAGGGTGAAACCCAATAGGGGTTCCTGGCGGAAACGGTCCCGGGCGGCCAGGCCTTTGGCCAGGTAGTCGTCGGCGTCGCTGCCGTAGGCCGTGGGGAATTCCAGGGTGGTGATGCCGATGACAGCCCGCAGGCCGGCTTCGAGAAAAGCCTCCGCCGCCGCCTCGGGGAAGAAATACATGTCGCTGCAACAGGTGATGCCGCCCCGCAGCATTTCCGCCGCCGCCAGCAGGGTGCCGTCGTGGACGAATTGGGGGGAGACGTGGCGGGCCTCCGCGGGCCAGATCCGGTCCTGTAGCCATTGCATCAGGGGAAGGTCGTCGGCGTAGCCGCGCATCAGGTTCATGGCGGCATGGGCGTGCAGATTGACCAGCCCGGGGAGCAGGATGTGCTCGGGCAACACGGTTTTCTGTCGCGGGAGGTAGCGTCGGCTGGCGTCCATCGCCGGCAACAGGTCGAGGATGCGTCCCTCCTGGATAACTAGGGCATGATTTTCCAGAACAGTCGCGGTCGGTTCCACGGGAATGATCCAGCGGGCTTCGATCAGGGTATCGACGGTTTGCGGCGGGGAGGTGCTGGAGTCGTAGGAAGTCATGCCTGCAAAATTTTGATTAATCAATCGGATAAGTCGGCATTTTAACCTTCTTGCCGATGGATTCACGGGGTGGAGGCCGCGTTCCGCATGGTAGAATCCGGCCCTTCATTTGTTCCTCGGGAACACCCCGTAAAGCCCAGACCATGACCGTTCAATTCGCCAAGGAAACCCTCCCCATCAGCCTCGAAGAGGAGATGCGTCACTCCTACCTGGACTACGCCATGAGCGTGATCGTCGGGCGGGCCTTGCCGGATGCGCGGGACGGCCTCAAGCCGGTGCATCGCCGGGTGCTCTACGCGATGCACGAGTTGGGTAACGACTGGAACAAGGCCTACAAGAAGTCGGCCCGTATCGTCGGTGACGTGATCGGTAAATACCACCCCCACGGCGACACGGCGGTGTACGACACCATCGTCCGCATGGCCCAGGACTTTTCCCTGCGTTACATGTTGGTGGACGGTCAGGGCAACTTCGGCTCGGTGGATGGCGACAGTGCCGCCGCCATGCGTTACACGGAAGTGCGCATGGCCCGCATCGGCCATGACATGCTGGCGGACATCGAAAAGGAAACCGTCGACTTCGGCCCCAACTACGACGGCTCCGAGCAGGAGCCCCTGATCCTGCCGGCGCGGGTACCCAATCTGCTGATCAACGGTTCCTCGGGCATTGCTGTTGGCATGGCGACCAACATCCCGCCCCACAACCTGAACGAGGTGATCGACGCCTGCCTGTTGCTGCTGCAAAACCCCGGCACCGAGATCGACGAGTTGATCAAGGTCGTCCAGGCCCCCGACTTTCCCACGGCCGGCCTGATCTACGGCCTGTCCGGCGTCCATGAGGGTTATCGGACCGGCCGTGGCCGCGTCGTGATGCGTGCCCGTACCCATATTGAAGACCTGCCCAACGGCAAGCAGGCCATCGTGGTGGACGAGATTCCCTACCAGGTAAACAAGCGCACCCTGCTGGAAAAGATTGCCGAACTGGTCAACGACAAGAAGATCGAGGGCATCGCCCACTTGCAGGACGAGTCCGACAAGTCCGGCATGCGCGTGGTGATCGAACTCAAGCGCAACGAAGTACCGGACGTGGTGCTCAACCACTTGTTCAAGCAGACCCAGTTGCAGGACACCTTCGGTATGAATATGGTGGCCCTGGTGGACGGTCGTCCCCAGTTGCTCAACCTCAAGCAGATGCTGGACTGCTTCCTCAGCCATCGGCGTGAGGTGGTGACCCGCCGCACCGTGTTCGAACTGCGCAAGGCGCGGGACCGGGGCCATATCCTGGAAGGCCTGGCCGTCGCCCTGTCCAATGTGGACGAGGTGATCGCCCTGATCAAGGCTGCGCCGACCCCCGGCGACGCCAAGAAGGGGCTGATGTCCCGCGAGTGGCGCTCCACCCTGGTGGAAGAAATGCTGGCCCGGGCTGCCGCCGAGGCTTCCCGCCCCGAAGGGCTGGCGCCCGAATTCGGTCTCTCCGCCCAGGGCTATCGCCTCTCCGATGCCCAGGCCCAAGCCATCCTGGAGCTGCGTCTGCAACGCCTGACCGGCCTGGAGCAGGACAAGATCGTGGCCGAGTACAAGGAAGTCATGGCCCAGATCGCTGATTTGCTGGACATCCTGGCCCGTCCCGAACGGGTGACGGCCATCATTGCCGACGAACTGTCCGCCATCAAGATGCAATTCGGCGACCCCCGCCGTTCCGAGATCGTCCTGAATACCTCCGACATCAACATCGAGGATCTGATCGCCCGGGAAGACATGGTGGTGACCCTGTCCCACGGCGGTTACTTCAAGCGCCAGCCCCTGACTGACTACCGTGCCCAGAAGCGTGGCGGTCGTGGCAAGCAAGCCGCCGCCATGAAGGAAGACGATTTCGTCGATCGCCTGTTCATCGCCAACACTCACGACTACATCCTGTGCTTCTCCAACCGGGGTCGTGCCTACTGGCTCAAGGTGTATGAGGTGCCCGAGGGCAACCGTACCGCCCGCGGCAAGCCCATCGTCAACCTCTTCCCCCTGGTGGAAGGCGAGAAGATCACCACCGTGTTGCCGGTGAAGGAATTCGACGACGAGCACTTCATCTTCATGGCCACCGCCATGGGCACCGTGAAGAAGACCCCGCTCAAGGCCTTCGCCAATCCCCGCAAGGCCGGCATCATCGCCGCCCACCTGGATGACGGCGACCATCTGATCGGCGTGGCCATCACCGACGGCAAGTGCGACGTGATGCTGTTCTCCGACGCCGGCAAGGCCGTGCGTTTCGACGAGAACGACGTGCGCCCCATGGGCCGCGAATCCCGTGGCGTGCGCGGCATGATGCTGGAAGACGGTCAGTCCCTGATTTCCATGCTGGTGGCCGACAGTGAGAACTGGTCAGTGCTGACCGCCACCGAAAACGGCTACGGCAAACGCACCCCCATCGCCGAGTACACCCGTCACGGTCGTGGCACCAAGGGCATGATCGCCATCCAGACCTCCGAGCGCAACGGCAAGGTAGTGGCCGCCGTGCTGACCGCCCAGGGCGAGAGCAACGAGGAAATCATGCTGATCTCCACCGGTGGTGTGCTGATCCGTACCCGCATCACCGACATCCGTGAAATGAGCCGCGCCACCCAGGGTGTGACCCTGATCAACCTGGATGAAGGCACCTATCTGGCCGGCCTGGAAAAAGTCATCGAAACTGAAGGCGAAGAAGGCGAGGGTCTTGACCTTGAGGGGGGTGACGAAGGTGGCGAAGGCAGCGAGGACGCCGACGAATGACCCGCGTTTGGAATTTCAGCGCCGGCCCCGGTGCCTTACCGGAATCCGTGCTGCGCCGGGCCGCCGTGGACATGCTGGATTGGCAGGGTTGCGGCATGGGCGTGATGGAAATGAGCCATCGCGGCAAGGAATACATGTCCATCCATGCCCAGGCCCTGGCCGACGTGCGGGAACTGCTGGCGGTGCCGGACAACTACAAGGTGCTGTTCATGCAGGGCGGTGCCATTGGTGAGAACGCCATCATTCCCCTCAACCTGATCGGTCGCGGCGATGGCGCTGACTACGTGATTACCGGCTCCTGGTCCAAGAAGTCGGAAAAGGAAGCCCGCAAATACGGCAAGACCCGCATCGTCGCCAACAGCGAAAGCGCGGGTGGTTTCACCACTGTGCCGGCCATGGCCGACTGGCAGTTGTCGGATAACCCGGCTTACGTCTTCACCTGCCCCAATGAAACGGTGGTGGGGGTGGAGTACCCCTTCGAGCCGGACCTGGCCCAGATCGGGCGGGGCGATGTGCCGGTGGTGGCGGATTTGTCCTCCAGCATCCTGTCCCGCCCCATTGACGTGTCCAAGTATGGGTTGATCTTCGCCGGGGCCCAGAAGAATATCGGTCCCGCCGGCGTTACCCTGGTCATCGTGCGTGACGACCTGATTGGCCACGCTCTGGATATCTGCCCCAGCGCCTTCGACTACAAGACGGTGGCGGACAACGATTCCATGTACAACACGCCGCCTACCTACCCGATCTACATCTCGGGCCTGGTGTTCCAGTGGCTCAAGGCCCAGGGCGGTATCGCCGCCGTGGAAAAACTCAACATTGCCAAGTCGGAGCTGCTCTACCGCTGCATCGACGAGTCCAACCTGTACGAAAATCGGGTGGACAAGGCCTGCCGTTCCCGCATGAACGTGCCTTTCTTCCTCAAGGACGAGGCTCTCAACGACGCTTTCCTGGCGGGTGCCAAGGAAGCCGGTCTGGTGCAGATCAAGGGTCACAAGTCCGTGGGCGGCATGCGGGCTTCCATCTATAACGCCATGCCCTTGGCCGGTGTTCAGGCCCTGGTGGACTACATGGTCGAATTCGAACGTAGCCGGGGCTGACTTTCTATGTCCGAAACTCCTGAACAGGCGGCGGAACTGGCCCAGTTGCGGGCCGGCATCGACGCCATCGACACCGAACTGCTCAAGCTGATCAACGAACGGGCCAAGCTGGCTCAGCGCGTGGGGCAGATCAAGCACGGCAACATCTATCGCCCGGAACGGGAAGCCCAAGTGCTGCGCCGGGTGGAAGAACGCAATCCCGGCCCTTTGCCCCTGGCCTCCGCCCAGCGCATCGTGCGGGAAATCATGTCCGCCTGCCTGGCCCTGGAGCAACCCCTGACCGTGGCCTTCCTCGGCCCTGCCGGGACCTATTCGGAAAGCGCTTCCCGCAAGCACTTCGGCAGCGCACCGACCCTCCAGCCCTGCGCCGCCATCGACGACGTGTTCCGCGCCGTGGAGTCCGGCAACGCCCATTACGGCGTGGTGCCCGTGGAGAATTCCACCGAGGGCGCCGTGGGCCGCTCCCTGGACCTGCTGCTGTCTTCCCGCCTGCAAATCTGCGGCGAGGTGAATCTGCCCATCCATCACAACCTGATGGGCAACGTTGCCGGTCTGAAGGACGTGAAGCGGGTCTATTCCCACGCCCAGTCCCTGGGCCAGTGCCACGAATGGCTCAACCGCAACCTGCCCGGCGTGCCTCGGGTATCCGTCGCCAGCAACGCGGAAGCCGCGCGCCTGGCCGCTGCGGAGGAGGGTGCCTGCGCCATCGCTGGCGATGCGGCGGCCGAGTTGTACAAGTTGGACATCCTCGCCGCCAACATCGAGGACGATCCCCAGAACACCACCCGTTTCGTCATCATTTCCGAGCACGACGCGGCCCCTTCCGGCAAGGACAAGACCTCCCTGGTTTGCTCCACCCTCAACAAGCCCGGTGCGGTGCACGAGATGCTGGCGCCCCTGGCCCGCAATGGCGTGTCCATGAGCCACTTCGAGTCCCGTCCGGCCAAGGGCCTGGGCGGCAGTCGCTGGGAGTACGTGTTCTACATCGACATCGAAGGCCACCGCGAGGACTCCGCCGTATCCAAGGCCCTGTTCGAACTGCGGGAAGTGGCGGGTTACGTCAAGGAACTGGGTTCCTACCCCGTGGCGGTTTACTGATTTCAGGCAAGCGAGATTTCCATGAGTATTTTTGACCAGGCACCGGCTCATGTCCGGGCCATCAACGCCTATGTACCGGGCAAGCCCATCACCGAACTGGCGCGGGAATTCGGCCTGGATCCGAACAGCATCATCAAGCTGGCCTCCAATGAAAACCCCCGGGGCATGAGTCCCAAGGCCAGGGCAGCCGTTGAAGCAGCGGTGGGCGGCATCGCCCTCTACCCTGACCAGTTCGAGTTGGTGAGTAAGCTGGCCGAGCGCCTCGGCGTGGGCCGGGATCAGATCGTTCTGGGCAGCGGTTCCAACGACCTGCTGGACTTGGCGGCCCGGGCCTTCCTGATGGCCGGCCGTTCCGCCGTGTCCGCCCAATACGCCTTCCCCATCTATCCCATTGCCACCCTGACGGCCGGCGGTGAAAACATCATCGTTCCCGCCAAGGGCTACGGCCACGACTTGGACGCCATGCTGGCGGCCATTCGGCCCGATACCCGCCTGGTGTGGATTGCCAACCCCAATAATCCGACGGGGACATTCCTCACCTATGAGGCGGTGCATGCCTTCATGCAGAAGGTGCCCGCCGACGTGCTGGTGGTGCTGGACGAGGCCTACAACGAATACCTGGCCCCGGCCGATCGGCAGGAAAGCGTGGCCTGGATCAAGCAATTCCCCAATCTGCTGGTGACGCGCACCTTCTCCAAGGTCTATGGCCTGGCCGGTCTGCGGGTGGGTTTCGGCGTGGCCTCGGCGGAAGTGGCCGACCTGCTCAACCGCATCCGCATGCCCTTCAACGTGAACAACCTCGCCCTGGAGGCCGCCAAGGCCGCCCTGGACGACCATGAATTCCTGGCGGAAAGCTATGTGCTGAACAAGGAAGGCCTGGAACAGCTGGTGGCGGGCTTCAAGCGTCTGGGCCTGGAGCACATCCCCTCCCACGGCAATTTCGTCGCGGTGAAGGTGCCCGATCCCCAGGCGGTCAATCTCAAGCTGCTCCAGCAGGGCGTGATCGTGCGCCCGGTCGGCGTGCCCGGTTTTCTGCGGATCAGTACCGGCTTGCTGGCGGAAAACGAGCGCTTCCTCGTCGCCCTGGACAAGGCGCTCCATCGCTAATGGCCAAACTCGGCAAGCTCGTCGTCTGCGGCGTCGGCCTGATCGGCGGCTCCTTTGCGCTGGCCCTGAAACAGGCCGGTTATGTGGAACATGTGGTCGGCATGGGGCGCAATCGCAGCACCCTGGAAGCTGCCCGGCAATTGGACTTGATCGACGAGATTGGTAGCGACTGGGCACCTGCTTTGCAAGGGGCCGACTTGGTCTTGCTCGGCATGCCCGTGGGGCAGATGCCACCGGTGATGGCGGCCCTAGTGCCCCATCTGGCGCCAAGCACCATCGTCACGGATGGTGGCAGCACCAAAGGTGACGTGGTAGCGACTGCCCGGGCGGCTTTCGGCGACAAGATCGGCCAGTTCGTGCCCGGCCACCCCATCGCTGGGGCGGAAAAGAGCGGGCCCGGCGCCGCCTTGGCAGACCTTTATCAGGGACGCCGCGTGGTGCTGACGCCTTTGCCGGAAAATGCGCCGCAAGCCGTGGCGACTGTGAGGGACGCCTGGGAGA
This sequence comes from Denitratisoma sp. agr-D3, assembly GCF_054658675.1. Taxonomy (NCBI): domain Bacteria; kingdom Pseudomonadati; phylum Pseudomonadota; class Betaproteobacteria; order Nitrosomonadales; family Sterolibacteriaceae; genus Denitratisoma; species Denitratisoma sp. agr-D3. The sequence continues at coordinate 999,929 of NZ_BAAGIA010000001.1, forward strand.
CCTGCGGTGCCCAGGTGTCGACCTTGACCGCCGAGGCCCACGACCGGGTCTTCGCCGCGGTCAGTCATCTCCCCCATCTACTGGCCTACGCCCTGGTCCATGACATTGCCAGCCGCGACAACGCTGCGCAATTGTTCGATTTCGCTGCTGGCGGCTTCCGGGATTTCACCCGCATCGCCAGTAGCCACCCGGAAATGTGGCGGGACATCTGTCTTGCCAACCGTCCGGCCCTGTTGCAGGAACTGGATGCCTACATGGCCCAGTTGCTGCGTTTGCGCGTTTTGCTGGCCGGCAGCGACGGCCCCGGCCTGGAAGCCCTGTTCGACACCGCCCGCACCGCCCGGGAAGCCTGGTTGGCGGGTCAGACGCCCTCTGTGGAAGAGTAAAAGTACCCATGGAATTCCTTGATCTCCCCCCTCTACATCGGGCGGCCGGCACCATTCGCCTGCCCGGTTCCAAGAGCATTTCCAATCGCACCCTGTTGCTGGCCGCGCTGGCTGATGGCGTGACCGACATCCACGATCTGCTGGATTCCGACGATACCCGGGTCATGCTGGATGCCCTGAAAAAGCTGGGCGTTGGCCTGGTGTCCAAGGGGCTCAACTACTGGCAGGTGACGGGGGTGGGCGGTCCGTTCCCGGTCAAGCAGGCCGAGTTGTTCCTGGGCAATGCCGGCACCGCCTTCCGGCCCTTGACCGCTGCGTTGTCCCTGTCCGGGGGCGACTACCGCCTGTCCGGCGTCCCCCGCATGCATGAGCGGCCCATCGGCGACCTGGTGGATGGGTTGCGGCAGATCGGCTGCCAGGTGGATTACCTGGCCAACGAAGGCTATCCGCCCCTGTCGGTGAAGCCGGCCAGCGTCAAACTAGCGGCGCCGATTAAGGTGCGCGGCGACGTTTCGTCCCAGTTCCTCACGGCGTTGCTGATGGCGTTGCCCCTCACGGGGGAAACGGCGGTCATCGACATGACCACGGAACTGATTTCCAAGCCCTACATCGAGATCACCCTCAAACTCATGGCTCGCTTCGGCGTGCGCGTGGAGCGGCAGGGCTGGGAGCGTTTCACCATTCCCGGCGGCCAGCGCTATGTGAGTCCCGGTGTCATCCACGTGGAAGGGGATGCTTCCTCGGCCTCCTATTTCCTCGCCGCCGGCGCCATTGGTGGCGGGCCGGTGCGGGTGGAGGGCGTGGGGCGGGACAGCATCCAGGGCGACGTCGCCTTTGCCGATGCCCTGGCCCGGATGGGCGCCCAGATCACCATGGGCCCCAATTGGATCGAAACCCGCGCGCCGGCCGACGGCAAGCTGAAATCCTTCGACCTGGACCTCAACCATATTCCCGATGCCGCCATGACCTTGGCAGTGGCGGCCCTGTTTGCCGAGGGGCCAAGCACCCTGCGTAACATCGCCAGCTGGCGCGTCAAGGAAACCGACCGCATCGCCGCCATGGCGGCCGAACTGCGCAAGGTGGGCGCGGAAGTGGAGGAGGGCGCCGATTACATCAAGGTCAGCCCGCCGGCACAGTGGCTGAGCAATGCCGCGATCAAGACCTACGACGACCACCGCATGGCCATGTGCCTGTCCCTGGCGACCCTGGGCGGCGTGCCGGTGCGCATTCTCGATCCCAATTGCGTGGCCAAAACCTTCCCCGACTATTTCGCCGCCTACGCCCAGGTGACGGCACCCGTCATCGCCATCGACGGTCCCTCCGCCTCGGGCAAGGGCACCGTGGCCGCCCGGGTGGCCCAGGCCCTGGGTTTCCACATGCTGGACAGCGGCGCCCTCTACCGCCTGACTGCCCTGGCTGCCCACCGTGCCGGCGTCGATTGGGCCGACGAGCCCGCCGTGGCGGCTATTGCCGCCGCCTTGCCGGCCGAGTTCGAGGGCGAAAAAATCACCCTGTCCGGCGACGATGTAAGCGAGGCCATTCGTACCGAAGAAATGGGGGTTGGTGCGTCCAAGGTGGCGGCCTTGCCCGCCGTCCGGGCCGCATTGTTGGACCGGCAGCGGGCCTACCGGCGCTGGCCCGGCCTGGTGGGCGACGGCCGCGACATCGGTTCGGTGATCTTCCCCGAGGCCGAGTGCAAGGTCTTTCTGACCGCCAGCGCCGAGGCACGGGCGGAAAGGCGCTATAAACAGTTGATCGCAAAGGGACAAACTGCTAACATGGCCGCCCTTTTGCAGGACTTGCGCGAGCGTGACGCCCGCGATGCCGCACGCAGTGTGGCTCCCCTGCAAAAATGCGCGGATGCGGAACTGCTTGAAACGACAGCCCTTTCCATAGATGAGGCGGTCGCTGCGGTACTGGGTTGGGCCCGGGATCGCCTGGCATGAGCCGTATTTCGTGTGTTTAGGTGTCAGGGTGGCGCCCGCTGCCCTGATGGTGTGCAACTAACCCGCCGTCGCCCGACGGTGTTTGTGAAAGTTCAAATCTATGTCCGCAGTTATCGCCGAAAGCTTTGCCGCCCTTTTTGAAGAGTCCCTCACCCGCCAGGAAATGCGCGCCGGTGAAGTCATCACGGCGGAAGTGGTCCGAGTCGACCAAAACTATGTGGTCGTCAACGCCGGCCTGAAGTCCGAAAGTTTTATTCCCGTAGAAGAATTCCGCAACGATCGCGGTGAACTGGAAGTCGCCCCCGGTGATTTCGTTCAGGTCGCCATCGAGATGCTGGAAGACGGCTACGGTGAAACCCGCCTGTCCCGAGACAAGGCCAAGCGCATCGCCGCCTGGAATGACCTGGACAAGGCCCTCAACGAAGGCATCCTGGTCAAGGGCATGGTCACCGGCAAGGTCAAGGGCGGTCTGACCGTCATGGCCAACGGCATCCGAGCCTTCCTGCCCGGCTCCCTGGTGGATACTCGCCCTGTCAAGGACACCACTCCTTACGAAGGCAAGGAATTCGAATTCAAGGTCATCAAGCTGGACCGCAAGCGCAACAACGTGGTGCTGTCCCGCCGTGCCGTGCTCGAGGCCTCCATGGGCGAAGAGCGTCAAAAGCTGCTGGAAACCCTGCAAGAAGGCACCATCGTCAAGGGTATCGTCAAGAACATCACCGACTACGGCGCGTTCGTGGACCTGGGCGGCATCGATGGCCTGCTGCACATCACCGACCTGGCCTGGCGCCGTGTCCGTCACCCCAGCGAAGTGCTGAACGTGGGTGATGAAGTGACCGCCAAGGTGCTGAAGTTCGACCAAGAGAAGAACCGCGTGTCCCTGGGCATGAAGCAACTGGGCGAAGATCCCTGGGTGGGCATCGCTCGTCGCTACCCCGCCAATACCCGTCTGTTCGGCAAGGTGACCAACCTGACCGACTACGGCGCCTTCGTCGAAATCGAGCAAGGTATCGAAGGCCTGGTGCACGTCTCCGAAATGGACTGGACCAACAAGAACATCCATCCCACCAAGGTTGTCCAACTGGGCGACGAAGTGGAAGTCATGATCCTAGAAATCGACGAAGACCGTCGTCGTATCTCCCTGGGCATGAAGCAGTGCCAATCCAATCCTTGGGACGATTTCGCCATCAACCACAAGAAGGGCGACAAGGTGAAGGGCGCCATCAAGTCCATCACCGACTTCGGCATTTTCATTGGTCTGCCCGGCGGTATCGACGGCCTGGTTCACCTGTCCGACCTGTCCTGGAACGAGGCCGGCGAGGAAGCCAAGCAGAAGTACAAGAAGGGCGACGAAGTGGAAGCCGTGGTGCTGGCCATCGACGTGGAGAAGGAACGCATCTCCCTGGGCATCAAGCAACTGGATGGCGACCCCTTCACCAGCTTCATCGCTACCCACGACAAGAACAGCCTGGTCACCGGTACCGTCAAGAGTGTTGACGCCAAGGGCGCCGTGATCGACCTGGGCGGCGACGTCGAAGGTTATCTGCGTGCTTCCGAGGCTTCCCGTGATCGCGTGGAAGACCTGACCACCCTGTTCAAGGAAGGCGACAGCGTCGAGTCCGTGATCATCAATGTGGACCGCAAGACCCGCTCCATCAGCCTGTCCATCAAGGCGAAGGATCAGGCCGAGCAGAACGCGGCGATGCAGAAGCTGGCCGCTGAAAGCAACGGAACCGCCGGTACCACCAACCTGGGTGCCCTGCTGAAGGCCAAGCTCAACCAGAACTGAGCCGAAAGCGCTATCCCATGACCAAATCTGAGCTGATTGCCAGGCTGGCGGTGCGGTTTCCCCAGCTGGTAGCCAAGGATGCGGACTATGCGGTGAAGGTGATTCTTGATGCGATGTCCGACGCTTTGTCGAAGGGCGATCGCATCGAGATTCGCGGGTTCGGTAGTTTCGCTTTGAACTACCGCCCCCCCCGTACGGGGCGCAACCCCAAATCGGGTGAAAAGGTGCAGGTGCCCGCCAAGTACGTGCCCCATTTCAAAGCCGGCAAGGAGTTGCGGGAACGTGTGGACTTGCCTGCGGCCTAGTCTGTATCCGATGGGGTGCCCGTGTTGACGGGTGCTGGATCCGGCGGGCGGTGTTCCTTGGGGATGCCGCCCGTTTTCAATTTGACGAAAACCTTATGAAGCTGCTGCTCTGGCTGTTGCGAATCATGGTGTTCATCGCGTTGTTCGGCCTGTCCGTCAAGAACAGCGGCACGGTAGACCTGCGCTTTTTCTTCAATCAAACCCTGGCGGCTCCGTTATCCTTGGCGTTGCTGGTGGCTTTCATTGTCGGTGTCGTGGTTGGCTTGACGGCCTTGTCCGCCACCTTGGTTGCCCAGCGGCGGGAAATCGCCGCCCTGCGCGGTAAAAGTGGCGGCACCGCGTCGACGGGTAAGCCCTGATCAACTCGAAAAGAAAAAATATTCACGGTGGAAATCGATCTCTGGTGGTTGCTGGCGCTCCCGGCTTTTTTCGTCATGGGCTGGGTCGCCGCGCGGATTGATATCAAGCATCTGGTGCGGGAATCCCGCGCCCTGCCGCGATCCTATTTCCGCGGCTTGAACTTCCTGCTCAACGAACAACCGGACAAGGCCATCGAGGCCTTCCTCGAAGCCGCGCGGTTGGATACGGAAACCCTGGAATTGCATTTCGCCCTGGGCAGCCTGTTCCGGCGCCGGGGGGAGATGGATCGTGCCATCCGGGTTCATCAAAACCTGGTGGATCGGGATGGCCTGTCCGACGAGCAGCGGCTGCACGCCTTGTCCGAACTGGGCCAGGACTATCTGAAGGCTGGCCTGTTGGACCGGGCCGAGGATATTTTCATCAAGCTGCGGCATACGGCTCGGGATGAAGAGGCCTTGAAGTTCCTGCTGGAGATCTACCAACAGGAAAAAGAGTGGGCCAAGGCCATTGCCATCGCCCAAAGCCTGCCCGGCCATGCCGAGCATTTGTGGCAAAAGGAAATCGCCGAATTCCATTGCGAGCTGGCCTCCTCCGAACTGCTCCATGGCCACGCCGATGAAGCGATGCGCCAATTGGACCTGGCCCTAGAGGCCAATCGCAAGTGCGTTCGGGCCAACATCCTGCAAGGGGACGTGGCCTGGCAACAAGGCAATGTGAACGCCGCCATCGAGGCCTGGAAGCGGGTGGAAACCCAAAGCCCGGTATATCTGGCTCTGGTGGCGGAAAAAATGATGGAGGCCCATCGCAAGCTGGGGCAGCCGGAGCAAGGGCTGCAATTGCTGCGGGGCTATTTGCAACGCCATTCCTCCCTCGATTTGCTGGACGTGGTGGTACAGGCCGAGCAAGAACAGGGCGGCGTTGAGGCGGCCTATGTGCTGGTGCGGGACGAATTACGCCGCAACCCCACCCTGCTGGGCCTCAATAAATTGCTGGAATCCCAGATATTGCTGGCACCGCCGGAGCGACGGGCCGATCTGGAGTTGATCAAGAACCTGATCCACGGTCACACCCGGCGGGTCGCCCGTTATTGCTGCAATAGCTGCGGCTTCAAGGCCCGCCAGTTCTACTGGCGCTGTCCGGGCTGCGGCGGTTGGGAAACCTATCCGCCCCGGCGTACCGAGGAATTCGATTTGACGCCTTAAGCGGGGAATGCCGCTGGGCTTTCCCTTATTTGACGAATTTTATTTTTACTTGCGATAGCCACTATGAAAATCACTGTCATCGGAACCGGTTATGTCGGTTTGGTCAGCGGTACCTGTCTCGCCGACGTGGGTAACGACGTGCTTTGCCTGGATGTGGATGCCAACAAGATCCGCATTCTCAAGGAGGGCGGCATTCCCATCTACGAACCTGGCCTGGAGGCCATGGTGAAGAAGAACGTTGCCGCCGGTCGCCTGCGCTTCACCACGGACGTCGAGGAGGCCGTGGCCCACGGCACCATTCAGTTCATCGCCGTCGGCACGCCGCCCGATGAAGACGGTTCCGCCGATTTGCAGTACGTGGTGGCCGCTGCGCGCAACATCGGCAAGCACATGAGCGACTACAAGGTGGTGGTGGATAAGAGCACCGTGCCCGTGGGCACTGCCGACAAGGTGCGGGCCGCCATTGCCGACGAACTCAAGCAGCGCGGCGCCGCCATCGACTACAGCGTAGTGTCCAATCCCGAGTTCCTCAAGGAAGGCGCGGCGGTGGAGGATTTTATGAAGCCCGACCGCATCGTGGTGGGCGCCGAGGATGCCCGCGCCATCGAATTGATGCGCGAGCTGTATGCCCCCTTCCAGCGTAATCACGAACGGCTGATCATGATGGACGTGCGTTCCGCGGAACTGACCAAGTACGCCGCCAACGCCATGCTGGCCACCCGTATCAGCTTCATGAACGAGTTGGCCAACCTGGCGGAAAAGCTGGGTGCCGACATCGAGAACGTGCGCCAGGGCATCGGTTCCGATCCCCGCATCGGCTACCACTTCCTGTATCCCGGCTGCGGTTACGGCGGCTCCTGCTTCCCCAAGGACGTCCAGGCCCTGGAGCGCACGGCCCGGGAGGCTGGCCAGGAACTGCAAATCCTCCGCGCGGTGGAAGCCGCCAACGAGGTGCAAAAGACCGTGCTCACCGGCAAGATCGTCAAGCGCTTCGGCGAGGACCTGTCCGGCATGACCTTCGCCCTCTGGGGCCTGGCCTTCAAGCCCAACACCGACGACATGCGCGAAGCCCCGAGCCGCGTCCTGATCGCTGACCTGCTGGCCCGTGGCGCCAAGGTGCGCGCCTATGACCCCGTCGCCAGCCACGAGGCCCAGCGCATTTTCGCCGACGAATCCCGCATCGCCTACGCCGAGAATCCCATGGATGCCTTGACCGGCACCGACGCCCTGGTCATCGTCACCGAGTGGAAGGAATTCCGCGCGGCAGATTTCGACGCCATCAAGGTCAAGCTCAAGCACCCGGTGGTTTTCGATGGCCGTAACCTCTACGATCCCCAGCATCCCCGCAAGGCGGGTCTGGAGTATTTCCCCATCGGCCGAAAGTAAGCGACCCATGCGTATTCCCGACACCTCCAAGGCCCGGGTCCTGGTTGTTGGCGACGTCATGCTGGACCGCTACTGGTTCGGCGACGTGGGCCGTATTTCCCCCGAGGCGCCGGTGGCCGTGGCCAAGATCGAGCGTACCGAGGACCGTCCCGGCGGTGCCGCAAACGTGGCGCGCAATTGCGTCGCCTTGGGCGCGCAGACCAGCCTGTTGTCCGTGGTGGGGGCCGACGAAGCCGGTCAAAGCCTGTCTAAGCTGCTGGCTGCGGCGGGTATTGACGCCAGCTTGCATGAGGATGCCCAGCTCAACACCACCGTCAAGTTGCGGGTGGTGGCCCGTCAGCAGCAGTTGATCCGCATCGATTTCGAGAACGCGCCGGACCATGAGGTGCTCAAGGCCAAGCTGGCCGAGTACGCCCAGCGCCTGGCGAATTGCGATGCCGTCATCCTGTCGGATTATGGCAAGGGCGGTCTGACCCACATCACCGAGATGATCCGCTTGGCCAAGGCGGCGGGAAAGCCGGTGCTGGTGGATCCCAAGGGCGACGACTACAGCCGCTACGCCGGTGTTTCCGTCATCACCCCGAATCGCTCCGAACTGCGCGAGGTGGTGGGGCGCTGGAAGGATGAAGCCGATCTGACCGCCAAGGCCGAGGCGCTGCGCCAGGAATTGGGGCTCGAGGCTTTGTTGTTGACCCGTTCCGAGGAAGGCATGACCCTGTTTGAAGCAGGGCGACAAACCCATCAATCCGCCCAGGCCCGTGAGGTTTACGACGTTTCCGGCGCCGGCGACACGGTGATTGCCACCATGGCGGTCATGCTGGCCAGCGGCGCGAGTCTGGCGGAGGCCATGGCCCTCGCCAACCGGGCGGCCGGCATCGTGGTGGCCAAGTTGGGTACGGCAGTTGCTACACTGGATGAACTGAAACAATTGGATTGACCATGTCCCTTTACACCATCGTCACCGGCGCCGCCGGCTTCATCGGTTCCAACATTGTCCGGGCGCTCAACGACCGCGGCGTGACCAACATCATCGCCGTGGACAACCTGAAGCGGGCCGACAAGTTCAAGAATCTGGTGGATTGCGAAATCTCCGATTACCTGGACAAGGAGGAATTCCTCCACATGACCGAGCACGGCATCTTCGACGGTGCGGTTGAGGCCGTGCTGCACGAAGGCGCCTGCTCCGACACTATGGAAACCGACGGCCACTACATGATGGAGAACAATTACCGGTATTCCCTGGTGTTGCTGGACTGGTGCCAGGAGCAGGACGTGCCCTTTCTCTACGCTTCCTCTGCCTCGGTGTACGGTGGTGGCAAGGTGTTCAAGGAAGAGCGTTCCCACGAGGGGCCCCTCAACGTCTACGGCTATTCCAAGTTCCTCTTCGACCAGATCGTGCGCCGTCGCCTGCCCGAGGCCACCGCGCCCATTACCGGCTTCCGCTATTTCAACGTCTACGGTCCCCGCGAACAGCACAAGGGCCGCATGGCGTCCGTGGCCTTCCACCACTTCAACCAATACCGGGCCGAGGGCAAGGTCAAGTTGTTCGAGGGCTACGACGGCTACGGTAACGGCGAACAGAGCCGCGACTTCGTCTATGTGGAGGATGTGGTCAAGGTGAATCTGCACTTCCTCGATAGCGGGGTGTCCGGCATCTACAACCTGGGTACCGGTCGCGCCCAGCCCTTCAACGACGTGGCGGTGTCCACCGTCAATGCCTGCCGGGCAGCCGAGGGCAAGCCGGCCTTGAGCCTGGCGGAACTGGTGAGTCAGGGCATCATCGAATACGTCGCCTTCCCCGAGGCACTCAAGGGCAAATACCAGAGCTTCACCCAGGCCGACCTGGGCAAGCTGCGGGCCGCCGGCTACACGGAAGCCTTCAACAGTGTGGAGCAGGGCGTCGGCAAGTACGTGCAAACGCTGCTGGGGCAATAAGACCATGGCGCGGCCCGTTTTCCCGACCCTGGAGGCCTTTGTCGGCAATACGCCGCTGGTGCGCTTGCAGCGGATTCCCGGTGTCGAGAACGACCGTCGCAACAACGTCATCCTGGCCAAGCTGGAGGGGAACAATCCGGCCGGCTCCGTCAAGGACCGGCCCGCCCTGTCCATGATCGCCCGTGCCGAGGCCCGGGGCGACATCAAGCCCGGCGATACCCTGGTGGAGGCCACTTCCGGCAATACCGGCATCGCCCTGGCCATGGCGGCGGCCATCAAGGGCTACCGCATGGTCTTGATCATGCCGGAGAACCAGAGCATCGAGCGCTGCCAGACCATGAAAGCCTACGGTGCCGAATTGATCCTCACCCCCAAGGCCGGGGGCATGGAGGCCGCCCGTGACTTGGCCGAGCGCATGGTGAAGGAGGGGCAGGGCACCATGCTCGACCAGTTCGGCAATCCCGACAATCCGATGGCCCACATCGAAGGCACCGGGCCGGAAATCTGGCGCGACACGGCCGGGAGCATCACCCACTTCGTTTCCAGCATGGGCACCACCGGCACCATCATGGGCTGTTCCGCCTATCTCAAACAACAGAATCCCGCTATCCGCATCATCGGCTGCCAGCCTGAGGACGGTTCCCAGATTCCCGGTATTCGCAAGTGGCCCGAGGCCTATCTGCCCAAGATCTACGACAAGGCCCGGGTGGATCAGATCGAATACGTCAGCCAGGGCGAGGCGGAAGTCATGACACGGCGCATGGCGGCGGAGGAAGGCATCTTTGCCGGGATCTCCTCCGGCGGTGCCCTGCACGTGGCGCTGCGGATCGCGGCCCAGGTGGAAAACGCCGTCATCGTCACCATCGTCTGCGACCGGGGCGACCGCTATCTTTCGACGGGAGTGTTTCCTGCATAGCAGCGGCGCTGCCTCTCGTCCTATCGATGCTGTGCCAGCGCATGCAGTTACTGCCTCCTCTCAATCTCCCTGTCGTGGGGGAGAGCAATTCATCACTGAGTAAAACATGACGCCCGTCCTTGTCTTCGACATCGAAACCATTCCCGACATTGCCGGCCTGCGCCGCCTGCATGAGTTGCCCGACGAGCTGTCGGACAGCGAGGTGGCCGAGTACGCCTTCCAGAAGCAGCGCGCCAAGAACGGTAGCGATTTCCTGCCCCATCACCTGCAACGGGTGGCCGTGATCTCCTTCGTCCTGCGCAGTGACGAGGGCTTCAAGGTGGTCTCCCTGGCGGAGCCCCAGTCGGGCGAGGCGGACATCATCCAGATGTTTTTCAAGGGCATCGAGAAATACACGCCGCAACTGGTGTCCTGGAACGGCGGCGGCTTTGACCTGCCCGTGCTGAATTACCGGGGGCTGATCCACGGCGCGACGGCGCCCCGTTATTGGGACATGGGCGAGGGCACCCGCAGCGACTTCAAGTGGAACAATTACATCAGCCGCTACCACCAGCGCCATCTGGACCTGATGGACCTGCTTGCCCTTTACCAGCCCCGGGCCAGCGTGCCCCTGGACGAACTGGCCAAGCTGATGGGTTTCCCGGGCAAGCTGGGCATGGACGGTTCCGCTGTCTGGCAGGGCTGGCTGGATGGCAAGATCGACGACATCCGCGACTATTGCGAAACCGACGTGGTCAATACCTACCTCGTTTATCTCGGTTTCCAGAAAATGCGCACTGAATTGACCATCGCGGAATACGAGGACGAGTTGGCCTTGGTGCGCCAATCCCTGACGCTTCTTGCCGATGCGGGTGCCGAGCATTGGCGCCGTTTTCTGGCGGCCTGGCCGCAATGATGCGCAACCGGGTGGCGTGAATGCAAATAGTGTTTGCTTAATTCGCCTAACGCCCCCATACTGCGCGCACGGGATTTTCAGGTTGTGTATTAGCGCCTACGCTGTGCCTCAAGCGGTACTCCAGTTTGTCAGCTGTTCAGTCTTGATTCTCGTTTTCCTGGGTGGAGCTTCGCATCGCCCGAATTCATTTTTTGCAAAGGAAGCTGTCAATCATGGCAACTGGTACTGTTAAGTGGTTCAACGACTCCAAGGGTTTCGGTTTTATTACTCCCGATGACGGTGGCGACGATCTGTTCGCTCACTTCTCCGCCATTCAAGGCAATGGTTTCAAGACCCTGGCCGAAAATCAAAAGGTTTCTTTTGATGTGGTGACCGGCCCCAAGGGCAAGCAAGCCGCCAATATTCGTCCCGAATAAGCGTCCTGCTTCAGGTCTTGTAAAAAGCCCGGTTCGCCGGGCTTTTTTCGTCTACTCATCCGCAGTTTTTGTTTTCGCGTCGCTGCCGTCAATCGGGCAGGCGGGGCGGGAAAGGTTTTATGGCTAAGGAAGAAGTCATTGAAATGCAGGGCACCATCGCCCAAGTGCTGCCGGATACCCGGTTTCGCGTCACCCTGGAAAACGGCATGGAGGTGACGGCATACGTTTCGGGCAAGATGCGTAAACACCGCATCCGCATCATCGAAGGGGACAGCGTAACGCTGGAGATGTCCCCCTACGATTTGACCAAGGCGCGCATCAGCTTCCGCCACAAGGATGAAAAAGCCGCCAGCGCTGCGAGCCGTCCCGGCCAGTTCCGCAAACGCTGACCGTTAACGGCAAACAAAAGGGGGAGCCCGTGGGCTCCCCCTTTTGTTTTTACGGTGACGGCCTTCAGGCGGGCATGGGATCGGCGTTGCCGAGGGCGGTGGTGTTGAGGCCGCCGTCCACGTACATGATTTCGCCGGTGATGCCGCTGGCCAGATCGGACAGCAGGAAGGCGGCGGCATTACCCACTTCCTCGATGGTGACATTGCGCCGCAGCGGGGCGTGGTGGGCGTTGTAGGCCAGCAACTTGCCGAAGTTGCCGATGCCGGAGGCGGCCAGGGTCTTGATCGGGCCGGCGGACACCGCGTTGGCGCGCACGCCCTGGGGGCCCAGGCAGAAGGCCAGGTAGCGGGTGGCCGCTTCCAGGCTGGCCTTGGCCAAGCCCATGGTGTTGTAGTTGGGCATGGTGCGCTCGGCGCCTAGATAGGACAGGGCCAGCACGGAAGGATTGCTGCCCTTCAGCAGCAGGGAACGGGCACCCTTGACCAAGGCCGGGAAGCTGTAGGAGGACACGTCATGGGCGATGCGGAAGGATTCCCGGCTCAGGCCGTCGAGGAAGTCGCCTTCAATGGCCTCGGCCGGGGCGAAGGCAATGGAGTGCACCAGGCCGTCCAGGCTGTCCCACTGCTTGCCCAGTTCGGCGAAAAGCTGCTCGATCTGGCCGTCTTCCGCCACGTCGCAGGGGAAGATCAGCGTGCTGTCGAACTCGGCGGCAAACTTGGCCAGCCGTTCTTGGAAGCGCTCGTTCTGGTAGGTGAAGGCGAGTTGGGCGCCTTCACGATGGCAGGCCTTGGCGATGCCGTAGGCGATGGAACGGTTGGAGAGCAGACCGGTAATCAGAATTTTTTTTCCGGCGAGAAAACCCATTGCGGTACCCCTGAGAAAAGACCGCAGAATTATAGCGGACGTTGATTTGTCTTAACCAAGCCGTTCAGACGGTTTTCTCGGCTGTAATCGGCGTGAAACAAGGGGCGACTCCCGTTCGTCCACGCTCACAAGGCCTCGGTTAGAATGAATCCGTCGATTCAACAGAGGGGAATCGTATGGTGCTGCATCCTGGTCAAAGCGCCCCCGCCTTCAGGTTGCCTGATGCGGACATGGAGTGGTTCGATTTCGATTCCCTGAAGGGAAGGCAGCATGTGGTGCTGTTTTTCTATCCGAAGGACGGCACGCCCCTGTGCACCCTGGAGGCCATCGACTTCAGCGACCACGAGGAGGAGTTCCGCCGCCTCGGCTGCGCCGTCATCGGCGTATCCAGGGACGATTTCCTCTGCCATGCCGACTTTCGCGACAAGCATGGCCTGTCCATCCGCCTGCTTTCGGACGAGGATGGCGAGGTTTGCCGCAAGTACGGGGTGTGCAAGATGTTGGAAAAGGACGGGCACCGCAAGTTGTGCGTGGTGCGCTCCACTTTCATTATCGACAAGGGCGGCGTCATCCGCCACGCTTTCTACGACGTGAGTCCCAAGGGGCACGCGGCGCAGGTTTTTCAACTGGTCAAGGAACTCAACGGTTCCGGAAAGAACACATGCAAATCGCAAAAAACACCGTCGTCACACTGAGCTACCACGTGACGGATGCCCAGGGCAACATGGTGGACGAGGGCGCCCAACCCCTGGTCTATCTCCACGGCGGTTACGACGGCATCTTCCCCCTGCTGGAAGAAACCCTGCAAGGCAAGAATGTCGGTGACAAGCTGGAAGTGCGCCTCGAGCCCGAGGACGCTTTCGGCGACTACGATGCCGAGCTGGTCCTGATTGAGTCCCGCAACCTGTTCCCTGACAGCATCGAGGTCGGCATGCAGTTCGAGCGCGGCACCGAGGATGGCGACGACGACGAGCTCTACACTATCACCGACATCACCGATGACAAGGTGGTGGTGGACGGCAATCACCCCTTGGCCGGCGTGGCGCTCAATTTCATCTGCACGGTGGCCGAGGTTCGGCCTGCCACGGCGGAAGAGTTGGCCCATGGTCATGTGCACGGCCCCGAGGGCCATCACCACCATTGAGGTGCCCCAAGCAGGGACATGCCCTGCCTGCCGTGAAAAAGCCCGGCTTATTGCCGGGCTTTTTCACGGGCAACGGTGACTCGCCGGGTCAGTCGAACAGGTTGAGGATGCCGTCCAGGGCCGTGTGGTTGAAGGCACAAGCCGCAGCTTCGCGGACGATGGGCTTGGCCCGGTAGGCGATGCCGATACGGGCATTCATCAGCATCTCGATGTCGTTGGCGCCGTCGCCGATGGCGATGGCCTGGTCCCGGCTGGCGCCTCGGGCGGCGCACAACTCGGCCAGGCGGGCCGCCTTGGTCCGGGCATCCACGATTTCGCCGAGCACGCGGCCGGTCAGCTTGCCCTGTTGCACCTCCAGCACATTGGCCCAGGCATGGTCGAAGCCCAGCCGGTCCTTCAGTCGTTCGGTGAAGAAGGTGAATCCGCCCGATACCAGGGCCGTGGTCACGCCGGCGGCCTTGAGGCCCCGTAGCAGGGTTTCGGCACCAGGATTGAGGTGCAGGCGTTCCTGGTAAACCCGGGTCAGGGCCGCTTCATCGAGGCCTTCCAGAAGTTTCACCCGGGCCCGCAGGCTTTCCGCAAAGTCCAGTTCGCCGCGCATGGCCGCTTCGGTGATGGTGGCTACCTCGGCCTTGAAGCCGTTCATGTCGGCGATTTCGTCAATGCACTCGATGTCGATCAGGGTCGAGTCCATGTCGGTGATGAACACCTTCATGTCGGCGAGCTTGAGCCCTTCCGGCATGAAGGCATAGTCCAGGCGTGCGTCCAGGCAGCGTTGCGCCAGGTCGTCGAAGGGTTGGGCGCCGCGCAGGCGCACGGCGCTGGTGCCGATGGGCTCCACAGCCTTGGCCCGGGCATGTCGGGCCAAGGCCTGTACCGCCTCGGCATCCAGCGCAACCGCCCCCTGCAACACCAGGTTCATGCGGGCTTGCGTCCGCCGATGGTGGCGCCCAGGGTGGCGTAGGCTTCCCGCAGCATGGTTTCGGTGGTGTCCCAGGCCACGCAGCCGTCGGTGATGGAGCAGCCGTACTTGAGTTGGCTCAGGTCGGCGGGAATGGGCTGGTTGCCGGCTTCGATATTGCTCTCGATCATCACGCCGACGATGGACTGGTTGCCCTGTCCCACTTGGCGCACCACGTCGCTCATGACCAGGGGTTGCAGTTCGGGCTTCTTGTGGCTGTTGGCGTGGGAGCAATCCACCACGATGTTCTTCGCCAGCTTGGCCTTGGCCAGGGCTTCCTCGGTGAGGGCGATGCTGGCCGTGTCGTAGTTGGGCCGACCGCCGCCGCCGCGCAGCACCAGGTGACCGTACTTGTTGCCCCGGGTACGGATCACCGAGGTCTTGCCTTCGCCGTTGATGCCGAGGAAGGCATGGGGACGGGAGGCGGAGACGATGGCGTTCACCGCCGTTTCTACGGAACCGTCGGTGCCATTCTTGAAGCCCACGGGGGTGGACAGGCCGGAGGACATTTCCCGATGGGTCTGGGATTCTGCCGTGCGGGCGCCGATGGCGGTCCAGGCAATCAGGTCGCCCAGGTATTGGGGGGATATCGGGTCCAGGGCCTCGGTGCCGGCCGGCAGGCCGATTTCATTGACGGCCAGGAGGAATTCCCGGGCCAGGCCCATGCCTTCGGCGACGCGGAAGGAATCATCAATGCGGGGGTCGTTGATGTAACCCTTCCAGCCCGTGGTGGTGCGGGGCTTCTCGAAATACACACGCATCACCACGAGGATGCGGTCCGCCACCTCGTCGGCCAGCTTCTTCAGGCGACGGGCGTAGTCCAGACCGGCCACCGGATCGTGAATGGAGCAGGGGCCCACCACCACGAACAGGCGGGGATCACGGCGGTCCAGAATGGCTTCCAGGGCGCGGCGGCCTTCCACCACGGTCTTTTCTGCGGCGGCGGAGAGGGGCGCCTTGGCCAGGATTTCCGCCGGAGTGGGCATCGCCTCGAAGGCTTCGATGTTGAGGTTTTCGGTACGGGTCATGTCAATTCACCAATTTCTTGAAGAGTTCTTTCAGGGCCGCCACCCGCTCCTTCAGCGTCGGCGTGGCCTTCAACCAAGTGAGTTTATCCTGCCCTGCCAGTTTGAATGTGCGATCGCTCTGGATCAATTGAATGATCTTTATGGGCTCGATAGGCGGATTGGGCACAAATTGCAGGGTCATGCTCTTGTCGCCCGCATCCAGCTTGGAAACGCCGACGCTGCGGCAGAACAGGCGCAGGCGGTGGGTTTCCAGCAGGCACAGGGCTTGGTTGGGCAGTTCGCCGAAACGGTCGATCAACTCTTCCTGCAAGTCCCGCAGTTCGTCTTCGCTGTCGCAGTTGGCGAAGCGTTTGTAGAGGGTCAGCCGCTCGTGCACGTCGGGGCAATAGTCGTTGGGCAGCAGGGCGGGCACCCGCAGGTTGATTTCTGACGTAACACCCAGGGGCTGGGTCAGGTCCGGCACGGCTTTGCCTTCTTTCAATGCCTTCACGGCAGCGTTGAGCATGTTGGTGTACATGGCAAAGCCGATTTCGTGAATTTCGCCGGACTGGTTATCCCCCAGCACTTCGCCCGCGCCGCGGATTTCCAGGTCGTGCATGGCGAGGAAAAAGCCGGAGCCCAGTTCCTCCATGGCAGTGATAGCCTCAAGCCGCCGTTGGGCCTGGGCGGTGGGCTTGGCGTGTTCGTCGGTAAGCAGGTAGGCGTAGGCCTGGTGATGGCTGCGGCCGACGCGGCCGCGCAACTGGTGCAACTGGGCCAGGCCGAACTTGTCGGCCCGGTTGATGATGATGGTGTTGGCGTGGGGGTTGTCGATACCGGTTTCGATGATGGTGGAACAGAGCAGCAGATTGTGCTTCTGCTGGGTGAATTCCCGCATCACCCGCTCCAGTTCCCGTTCCGGCAGTTGGCCGTGGCCGACGACAATGCGGGCTTCGGGCATGAGTTCTTCCAACCGCTGCTTCATGTTCTCGATGGTGTCCACCTCGTTGTGGAGGAAGTACACCTGGCCGCCGCGCTTGAATTCCCGCAGGCAGGCTTCGCGGATCTGGCCCTTGCTCCACTTGCTGACGAAGGTCTTGATAGCCAGCCGCTTTTGCGGCGGGGTGGCGATGACCGAGAAATCCCGCAGGCCTTCCAGGCTCATGCCCAGGGTGCGAGGGATGGGGGTGGCCGTGAGGGTGAGGATGTCTACCTCAGCCCGCAGGGCCTTGAGGGCTTCTTTCTGGCGCACACCAAAGCGGTGTTCTTCGTCGATGATGACGAGGCCTAGACGGGAGAAGGCCACGTCTTTTTGCAGCAGGCGATGGGTGCCGACGAGGATGTCGATCTTGCCTTCCCCCAGCAACTTGATGGCTTCGTCCTGTTCCTTGGCGGAACGGAAGCGGGAGATTTCCGCCACCTTCACCGGCCAGTCGGCAAAGCGGTCGGCAAAGTTTTGGTAGTGCTGTTCCGCCAGCAGAGTGGTGGGGCAGAGCACGGCCACCTGCTTGCCGTCGGCCACGGCAACAAAGGCGGCGCGCAGGGCAACTTCGGTTTTGCCAAAGCCCACGTCGCCGCAGACCAGCCGGTCCATGGGCTTGCCGGAACGCATGTCCTCCACCACGGCGTTGATGGCGGCCTGCTGGTCCGGGGTTTCCTCGAAGCCGAAACCGTCGGCAAAGGCTTCCAGGTCGTGTTGCTTGAATTCGAAGGTGTGGCCCTTGCGGGCGGCCCGCTGGGCGTAGAGGTGCAGCAGTTCGGCGGCAGTGTCGCGCACCTGTTCGGCGGCCTTCTTCTTGGCCTTTTCCCACTGGCCGGACCCCAGGCGGTGCAATTCCACCGCTTCGGGATCGACGCCGCTGTAGCGGGAAATCACATGGAGTTGGGCTACCGGTACGTACAGCGTGGCCCCTTCGGCGTATTCCAGATGGAGGAACTCCTCGCTGCCGGAGCCGTAGTCCATATGCACCAGGCCCTGGTAGCGGCCGATGCCGTGGTTCTCGTGCACCACCGGGTCGCCGATCTTGAGTTCCGACAGATCCCGCAGCCAGCCTTCCAGATTGGCCCGGCGTGCGGCTTCCCGCTTGTGGCGGGGACGGGCGGTGGCGGCGTAAAGCTCGTTCTCGGTGATGACGGCGAGTCCGGCTTCGGGCAAGATGAAGCCGCCGCTGACCGGGCCCACGCCGAGCATGAAGGCAGCTTCGTCGCCGACGAAGGCCGAGAACTCGGTACAGGGGGCGGGTTGGAGGCCGTGTTCGGCCAGGTATTCGGCCATGGTCTCGCGCCGCCCGGCCGATTCGGCCAGGAGCAGCACCCGGCCTTGGAAACCGGCGAGGAAACGTTCCAGGGCGGCCAGGGGCGCATCGGCCTTGCGGTTCACCTCCACTGCCGGCAACGGGGCGGCCAGCGCACCGGCGCCCTGGCCGCTGCCCAGGCGCAGGGCGGGATAGGCGTGGGTGGCGGTGAAGAAGGCGTCGTCGCCGAGGAAGATGTCCTCCGGCGCCATGACGGGACGGGAACGGTCGCCGCCCAGCATCTTGTAGCGGCCACGGGTGTCGGTCCAGAACTCGGCGATGGCCGCGGGCACGTCGCCGTGGAGCAGCAGATGGGTATCCTGGCCGCCGCGCGGCAGGTAGTCGAACAGGCTGGCGGTTTCGTCGAAGAACAGGGGCAGGTAGTACTCGATGCCCGCCGGCAGGGTGCCGTTGGACACGTCCTTGTAGAGGGCGATGCGGGAGGCGTCGCCCTCGAAGGTCTCGCGGAAGCGCTGGCGGAACTTGTTGCGGCCGGCCTCGCCCAGGGGAAACTCCCGGGCCGGCAGGAGGCGAATCTCCGGCACCGGATAGAGGGTGCGCTGGCTGTCCACGTCGAAGGTGCGCAGGGTTTCCACTTCGTCGTCGAACAGTTCGATGCGATAGGGCAGCACCGTGCCCATGGGGAACAAATCCACCAGGCCGCCGCGCACGCTGTATTCGCCGGCGGCCACCACCTGGGTGACGTGGGCGTAGCCGGCCACGGTGAGTTGATCCTTGAGCTTGTCCAGGTTGAGCTTGTCGCCCTTCTTGATGAAGAATGTGTGCGCCGCCATGAAGCTGGTGGGCGCCATGCGGGTCAGGGCCGTGGTGGCCGCCGCCAGCAGCACGTCGCATTCGCCCTGGGTGACGGCGTAGAGGGTCGCAAGGCGTTCGGAGATCAGGTCCTGGTGGGGCGAGAAACTATCGTAGGGCAGGGTTTCCCAATCCGGCAGCAGATGGACCCGCAGTCCCGGCGCGAACCACTTGATTTCCTCTTGCAGGCGCTGGGCGTCGAGGGGACTGGCGGTCAGTACCAGCAGCAGGCGGCCCGTGCCGGCCAGTTGGGCGATGGCCAGGGCGTCGGCGGAACCGGCCAGGGCGGGCAGATCGAGACGCAAGCCAGCCTTGGGCAGGGCCAAAGCGGAGAGCTGCGGCAGCAGCGCAGAGGGCGATACGGGCACGGGAATCGAGGTGTTGCGGTAAAGGGGGGAATTATACGGGGCCATGCTGGCCCTGTCCCCGGCAACGGCGCAATGGGCGGTCCGTTGGCGGCCCGTTGGGTTGCCCTGGAACTGCCTAGCGGGCGCCGATGCGGGCCATCTGCCGGTCCTGCCAGCGGGAAAGGCAAAGCAGGGCAAGGCTGCCGCCGAGCAGGGCCATGAACATGTCCGACTGGGTGTCCCACGGGTCGCCCTGGGTGCCGAGGAATTCGTCCGCACCCTGGCCCAGGGCCAGGGCGGCGGCCCACTCGATGAGTTCGTAGTTGGCGCTGACGAACATCACGACGCACAGGCTGAGGAAGGCGGCCATCTTGCGGCCGGCGACGTAGCCGCCCCGCAGCAGGATTTCCCGGGCGATCAGGGCGGGGACAAAGCCCTGGGCAAAGTGGCCGATTTTGTCGTAGGGGTTGCGGGCCAGTTGCAACAAGTCCTGGAGCCAGAACCCTAGAGGCACCCGGGCGTAGCTGTAGGCGCCGCCCAGCATCAGGATCAGGCAATGCACGGCGATCAAGCCGTAGAGCAGGGGCGTGAGGGGAAAGCGGCGGCGGGTGAGGGCCAGCAGGGGCAGGGCGATCATCACCGGCATGACTTCCATCAGCCAGGTCGGACGGTCGAAGGGCGACCAACCGGACAGGACGAGGGCGGCCAGCAAGGCCAGGAGCAGGGCGGGAAAGGCGTCGGTGCGGGTCACGGCATCAGGCGGGATGGGAGGGGGCGCAGCATGCCACAGGGGGCGTCAGCCGTAAATCTTGCACATCAGGGGTGTGGTGACGGGATTGCTGAAGTAACCGAGCAGATAGAAAAAGAGGGCCAGCAGGGCGATGCGCCACAGCCAGCGCCAGGGTTGGGCTTTGGTTTCCGGGGCGGCAGCAGGGGTGGTGTTCTCGTTGCTCGGCGTAGGCGGCGTATCCGCCGCAGGAACTGGCTGGTCGTTTTCAGTCATGGGGATACAAAAACAAAAGGGCCGCAGCATGCTGCGGCCCGGGAGGGTCGGTGGCGATCAGTCGCCGCCGGGCTCCATGTGGGATTGCAGGTAGTTGGGCAGGGTCACGTCCTTGATCAGGCTTTGCTGGGTTTCCAGCCAGTCGATGGCTTCCTCGCACTTTTCCTGGAGTTCGGTCAGCAGGTCGCGGCTGACGTAGTCCTGGAGCGATTCGCACAGGGCGATGGCTTCCACCAGCAGGGGGCGCTGGATGTCCTTTTCGTAGGTGAGATCGCCCTTGAGGCACTCCACCACGTTTTCGCCGATCAGCAGCTTGCCCAGGTTTTGCAGATTGGGAAGGCCCTCTAGGAAGAGGATGCGTTCGATCAACTCGTCGGCTTCCTTCATCACCCGGATCGACTGCTTGTACTGGTAGTCGTTGAGCTTTTCCAGGCCCCAGTTGCGGAACATGCGGGCGTGGAGGAAATACTGGTTGATGGCGGTCAGCTCGTTCTTGAGCACCTTGTTGAGGATGTCGATGATCTTCTTGTCGGTTTTCATGGGCTGTTCTCCTTAAGCGCCTTCGCCCGGCTTCATCTGGCTCTGCTGGTAGTTTTGCAGACCCACCAGGTCGATCAGTCGCAATTGCTTTTCCAGGTAGTAGGCGTGGTCCATTTCGGTGTCTTCCAATTGCACCAGCAGCATGTCGCGGGTCACGTAGTCCTGGGCCTTTTCGCAGGCGGCGATGGCCTTCTTCAGTTCACCCACCACGTGGTATTCCACTTCCAGGTCGGCCTTGAGCATGGCCGGCACGGTCTTGCCGATCTTCAGGGCATCCCGCTTCGACAAATTGGGCACGCCCTCAAGGAAGAGGATGCGTTGAATCAGGGCGCGGGCGTGTTGGCGCTCGTGGTCGGATTCGTGCAGGCTCTTTTCGCCCAGATGGGGCAGGCCGAAGTCGTTGTACATTTCGCCGTGGATCAGGTACTGGTCGACGGCGGTCAATTCACCGGCCAGCAGACCGTTGAGGATGTCGATGATTTTCTTGTCGCCTTTCATGGCTTTTCTCCTGCGGTTGGATGGCGCGAAGAATCGCACGGGAGCCGCGAAGAATCAAGGTTTAGCGCTTATTTGACTAATGCTAATCACTCGCATTCATATCCACCGGCATGGCCCGCGAAAAACAGGCATCGCCGGGCCCTAACTCACCGTTCATGGTGCCTTGCCTGTTGTAAAACACGGCGAGGGATTTGTTCCGGGGATGTCCCGGTTATGATCCCCTCTCGATGCCGTATTTGTCCCTCTCACCCGGTTTTCACGATGCACCTTTTCCGCCACCGTCCATTCCTGCCATCCCCGGGTCGCCTGTTGCGACGGCTTTTGTTGTTGGGCGTGGTCGGGCTGGGGGCGGGGCCGGCGCTGGCTGACCATGGCATCGCCCAATACGGCAAGCCCAAGTACGCGCCGGGCTTCGATCACTTCGACTATGTCAATCCCGCCGCGCCCAAGGGTGGCACCCTGGTGCTGTCGCCGGTGCAGCAGACCGGCTACGACAAGTTCAACCCTTTTTCCCTTAAGGGCATCCAGGCTCCCGGCATCGGCACCCTGATGTTCGAAAGCCTGGCCGCCGGTTCCAGCGACGAAGTGGCCTCCATGTATGGCCTGCTGGCGGACGACATCCGCGTCGCGACGGACAAGCTGTCGGTCACCTTCCGTCTCAATCCCAAGGCCCGTTTTTCCAACGGCCGCCCCGTGCTGGCCCAGGATGTGAAGGATTCCTACGACACCCTGGTCGGCAAGGAAGCGAGCCCCATGTACCGTTCCCTGTTCGCCGACGTGGCCCGGGTGACGGTGCTGTCCGAGCGGGAGGTACGCTTTGAGTTCAAGCACGCCAATGCCGAGCTGCCCCTGATCGTGGGCGGCATGCCGGTGTTTTCCAAGGACTGGGGCCGTCAGCCCGATGGCAAGACGCCCAGCTTCGACAAGCTCGGCTTTGAAAAGCCCGTTTCCTCCGGCCCCTACCTGATCGAGAAATACGATCCCGGTCGTTCCATCACCTATCGTCGCAATCCCGACTGGTGGGCCAAGGATTTGCCGGTGCGCAAGGGCATGTTCAATTTCGAACGGGTGGTGTACCGGCTCTACAAGGACGACACCGCCCAGTTGGAAGGTTTCAAGGCCGGCGATTTCGACGTGAGCATCGAGATGCGGGCCAAGAACTGGGCACGGGGCTACCAGGGGCCGAAGTTCCGCAGCGGCGAACTGATCCGTCACGAATTCCCCCATCGCAACGCGGCGGGTATGCAGGGCTACATCTTCAATCTGCGCAAGCCCTTGTTCCAGGACCCGCGGGTGCGGGAGGCCCTGGGCCTGGCACTGGATTTCGAATGGATGAACCGGCAACTGTTCTTCGGCCAATACACCCGCCTCGACAGTTTCTTTTCCAACACCGACCTCACGGCGGTGGGCACCCCGGGCGGCCTGCCAGGGGCCGACGAACTCAAGCTGCTCAATCCCCTGCGCGGCCAGTTGCCGGCGGGCGTCTTTGCTGCCCTGTCGCCACCGCCCAAGACCACGCCCCCAGCCAGTCTGCGGGACAACCTGCGCAAGGCTCGGGAACTGCTGGCCGAAGCCGGGTGGACCTACCGCGACGGTGCCCTGCGCAACGCCAAGGGCGAAGCCTTCGAATTCGAGCTGCTGGACAACGGCGTGCTGACCCGGGTGGACGGCGCTTTTGCCCGCAACCTCGAGCGCCTGGGCATCGTGGCCCGGCAGCGGGTCATCGACAACGCCTTGTTCCAGAAGCGCCTGGAGGACTTCGACTTCGACGTCACCCACTACCTCTACGGCACCTCCACCAGCCCGGGCAACGAATTGGTGGACCGTTTCAGCAGCCAGAGCGCCACCATGAAGGGCTCGGAAAACCTCATGGGCCTGCGTTCGCCGGCTGTGGATAGCCTGGTGCAACAGGTGTTGCGCGCCACGACCCGGGAAGACCTGGCCGCCGCCTGCCGCGCCCTGGACCGGGTGCTGATGCAGGGCCACTACGTGATTCCCCAGTTCTATAGCAACACCCACCGGGTGGCCTACAAGCGCGACCTGGGCTTCCCCACCACCTTGCCGCTGTACTACACGGCGAATGAGTGGGTGTTGATGACGTGGTGGAGTAACTGAGCATGTTGAGCTATCTCTTTAAACGCTTGCTGTTGATGATCCCCACGCTCCTCGGCGTGGTGACCCTGACCTTCATCGTCATCCAGTTCGTACCCGGCGGTCCCGTCGAGCAGATGATGATCGAGTTGCGTCACGGCCAGGGCGGGGCAGGTGGCGAGGCAAGCGGGGGCGGCGGCTTCTACAAGGGCAGCCAGGGGGTGGACGAGGAACGCCTGGCGGAGATCAAGGCGCTCTATGGTTTCGACAAGCCGCCCCTGGAGCGTTACGTGATGATGCTCAAGCGCTTCGCCGTGTTCGACCTGGGTCAAAGCTATTACCGCCATATGAGCGTGGGCGAGTTGATCCAATCCAAGCTGCCGGTGTCCATCACCCTGGGGCTCTGGACCTTCCTGCTGACCTATCTAATTTCGGTGCCCCTCGGTATCGCCAAGGCGGTGCGGGCGGGGACGCGCTTCGACACTTTGTCCAGCCTGGTGGTGCTGGTGGGCTATGCGATTCCCGGCTTCGTGTTGGGGGTGTTGCTGTTGGTGCTGTTCGGCGGCGGTAGTTTCGTCCAGTGGTTTCCCTTGCGTGGCCTCACCTCGGACAACTGGGACCAGTTGAGCCTGATGGGCAAGGCCATGGATTATCTGTGGCACATTGCTCTGCCCATCACCGCCTCGGTGGTGGGGAGTTTCGCCATCATCACCATGCTGACCAAGAACGCCTTCCTCGAGGAGATCCGCAAGCAGTACGTGCTCACGGCCAGGGCCAAGGGGTTGTCGGAGCGCACGGTGCTGTGGCGCCACGTTTTCCGCAACGCCCTGATTCCCCTGGTCACCGGCTTTCCCGCGGCTTTCGTCGGTGCCTTCTTCACCGGTTCGCTATTGATCGAGACCCTGTTCTCCCTGGACGGATTGGGCCTGCTGTCCTACGAGTCCGTGGTGCGGCGCGACTACCCGGTGGTGCTCGGCTCCCTCTATTTGTTCACCCTGATCGGCCTGGTGACCAAGCTGATCTCGGACCTGTGCTACGTCCTGGTGGACCCGCGTATCAACTTCGACGCATTGGATTGACCGGAACGCCCATGGACAAAATGGATGCAATGGTTCTTGGTTGGCTCCGATCATTCCCGCGCAGGCGGGAATCCAGTGGCGTTTGCGTGCCCAGCCGCTGGATTCCGGCGCACGCTGCGCGTGTCCGGAATGACGCAAAATCTTCATGTCCGGTTCATTATGATTAGTCCCGTCACATCCCTTTCCCCCGGTCGTCGTGCCTGGCAGCGTTTTCGCCGTCATCGGCTGGGTTATTGGAGCCTGGTGTTGTTCGTCATCCTCTTCGGCCTCAGTCTCATGGCCGAACTGATCAGCAACGACAAGCCCATCGTCGTGCGCTATGCCGGTCAGTGGTATTTCCCCCTGGTGCAGGACTATCCGGAAACCACCTTTGGCGGCGATTTCCCCACCCCGGCCGATTACCTGGATCCCTTCATCCGCGAGCGTTTTGCCGCGCCGGGCAACTTCGCCCTTTATCCGCCCAACCACTATTCCTTCAACACCCTCAACTACTTTGCGCCGTCCCCCAATCCGGCCCCGCCGTCCGCCGAGAACTGGCTGGGCACCGACGACCGGGGACGGGACGTGGTGGCGCGGCTGCTCTACGGTTTCCGCCTGTCGGTGGTGTTCGGCTTGGTGCTGACCTTGATCGGCGTGGCGATCGGCACCCTGACCGGGGCGCTGATGGGGTATTTCGGCGGCCGCTTCGACCTGGTGTCCCAGCGCCTGATCGAAATCTGGAGTTCCATGCCCGAGCTTTACCTGCTGATCATCTTCGCTTCCATCTTCGAGCCCCGCCTGTGGCTGCTGGTGGTGCTGCTCTCCGCCTTCGGCTGGATGGGGCTGTCGGACTACGTGCGGGCCGAGTTCTATCGCAATCGCGGACTGGAATACGTGCGCGCCGCCAAGGCGCTGGGGCTTTCCAACGGCCAGATCATGTGGCGCCACATCCTGCCCAACAGCCTGACGCCGGTCATCACCTTCCTGCCCTTCCGCATGAGTGCCTCGATCCTGGCCCTGACCAGCCTCGATTTCCTCGGCCTCGGCGTGCCGCCCTCGGTGCCCAGCCTGGGCGAGTTGCTGGCCCAGGGCAAGGGCAACTTGGATGCCTGGTGGATTTCCCTGACCACCTTCGCCGTGCTGGTGCTCACCTTGTTGCTGCTGACCTTCATGGGCGAGGCCCTGCGGGATGCCCTGGATACCCGGAAGGCGGAGGTGAAATGAGCCAGCCCTTGCTCGATATTCGCAATCTCTCCGTCAGCTTCGGCCAAGGTGACAGCACCTTCCAGGCGGTGAGGGACGTGAGCTTTGCCATCCAGCCCGGCGAACGCTTCGCCCTGGTGGGGGAATCCGGTTCCGGCAAGAGCGTGACCGCCCTCAGCGTGTTGCGTTTGGTGGCCGACGCCCGGACCCAGGGCCGGATTCTCTGGCAGGGAGAAAACCTGCTGGACAAGAGCGAGCGGCAGATGCGGGGCGTTCGCGGCGCCGAGATCGCCATGATCTTCCAGGAACCCATGACGGCGCTCAATCCACTGTATTCCGTGGGGCGCCAGATTGTCGAAGCGATAGAGCTGCACGAGGGCCTGCCGCGAGCGGCGGCGGAACAGCGGGCCGTGGCCTTGCTCGCCCGCACCGGCATTCCCCAGCCGGAAGTGAAGTTCCATAGCTATCCCCATCAACTGTCCGGCGGACAGCGCCAGCGCGCCATGATCGCCATGGCCCTGGCCTGCAAGCCCAAGCTGCTGCTGGCGGACGAGCCGACCACGGCCCTGGACGTGACCATTCGCGCCCAGATCGTCGAACTGCTGAAGGATTTGCAGGCGGAATACGGCCTCGCCATCATGCTCATTACCCATGATCTGAACCTGGTGCGCTCCTTCGCCCACCGGGTGGGGGTCATGGAAAAGGGGCGCCTGGTGGAATGCGCGGCTACCGATGCGCTGTTCGCCGCGCCCCGCGAACCCTACACGCGGATGCTGATCGAGAGCCGGCCGCGCCGGGAAGTGGACGCCGTTCCCGGCGACGCACCCCAGCTTTTGCAAGCGGACCGGGTGACGGTGGGCTTCCCCGGGAAAAGCAGCGATTGGCGCTGGTGGCGCAAGACGCCGGTCGAGGTGGTGCGCCAAGTCAGCCTGACCCTGGCGGAAGGGGAAACCCTGGGTATCGTCGGTGAATCCGGTTCCGGCAAGACCACCCTGGCCATGGCCCTGTTGGGCTTGCAGAAGACCGTCGGCGGTCAGGTGGCCTTCCTCGGGCAATCCCTGGCACGGATGGATCGCGCCGCGCTGAAGGCGCTGCGGGCCAAGGTGCAGGTGGTGTTCCAGGACCCCTTCGGCTCCCTCTCGCCGCGCATGACCATCGCCGACATCGTTGGCGAGGGCCTGGCCCTGCACCAGCCGGAGTTGTCCGCGGACGAACGTACCCAACGGGTGGCCGAGGTGCTGGCCGAGGTCGGGCTGGATGCCACTGCCCTCAATCGTTATCCCCATGAGTTTTCCGGCGGCCAGCGCCAGCGCATCGCCATCGCCCGGGTGCTGGTGCTCAAGCCCCGCTTGCTGATCCTGGACGAACCGACCTCGGCCCTGGACGTGTCGATCCAGCAGCAGGTGCTGCAACTGCTGGCCGCCTTGCAGCGCAAGTATCGGCTGTCCTATCTGTTCATCAGCCACGATCTGGCGGTGGTGCGGGCCATGTCCCATCGGATCATGGTGCTCAAGGACGGTCGGGTGGTGGAGATGGGAGAAACCGAGGCGTTGCTGGCGGCACCGCAGGACGCCTATACGCGGGATTTATTCGCCGCTGGCCTGGGCGTCGCCAACGCGGCTGCCTGAAAGGGCCATCGCGTGGGGCGATGGCGCGGGAGTGTGCGCGGGGGCGGCAGCAGGCGCTGCTCAGTGCAGGATGCGGTCCGGCGCGGTGCCCAGGGTGCGCAGCATGGGGAGTTTTTCCGCCAGGGCGGCGGTGAAGGTCGTCAGGATCTTCAGCCGTTGTTCCTTGGGCAGGGGCGATTCATCCCGTAGCCAGGCGGTGACCAGGACGCGCACGGCGTCGAATTCCTTGATGCAGTCCTCGCCCAGGATTTCGCTCGCGCTTTCGATGTTGAGGATCGAGTCGAGGGCCTGGAGCAAGAGTACCAGGCGATCCTTTTCGCGCAGATTGTCGTTGTCTTGGCTCATCGGGGGCGGCGGGGGGCGGGGGGCGGGATCGGCCATTATGGGCCGAAACCGCCCGCCGTGGCCGTCCCGATGAGGCAAGCCCCTTAGGCGGGCAGACGGAAGCGGGCCACGTCCTGCTGCATGCGGGCGGCCGCGCTATCCAGGTCCAGGGCGATGTTGGTGACGGAGGCCATGGACTCGTTGTTTTCCTCGATCATCTGGACGATGTTTTCCACCCGGTTGGCGATTTCCTGGCTGGCGGCGGATTGTTCGCTGAGGGCGGTGGAAACGTCGCCGATCACGGTGAGCAGGCGACCGCTGCCTTCGTTGATGCTCTGAATCGACGTCTGGGCGCTCTGGGCCATTTCCACTCCCTTGGTCACCCGTTGCACGGAAATTTCCATCTGGGTGGACATGGTGTGGGTGCTGCTCTGGATCGAGGCCAGCATGCGGGTGATTTCCTCGGCGGACTGACCGGTCTTTTCCGCCAGCTTGCGTACTTCGTCGGCCACCACGGCAAAGCCGCGACCCTGTTCCCCGGCCCGGGCCGCCTCGATGGCGGCGTTGAGGGCCAGCAGGTTGGTCTGGTTGGCCACTTCCTTGATCACATCGGTGATGCTGGAAATCTGTTCGGACTCCCGCCCCAGTTGCTCGGCGGCGGCAGCGGCGTGCTGGATGGTCTCGGCGATTTGGCGGATATCCTCCACCATGGCGTGGATGACGCGGTATCCCTCATCCGACTGCTGGCCGGCTTCCTGGCACATGGAGCGGGCGTCGTTGCTCAGAGAGGAGACGTGGCTGATGCTGGTGGACATCTGCTCCAGGGCGGCCGCCATGGAGGAGGTGGCCTCGGACTGGTTGTCGGAACCGTGCTTGACCTGGGTCGATGCGTCGGATAGGGTGCCGGCGGCATGCTTGAAGTCTTCCGACTGTTGTTTCAGGGTGCGCATCATGGTGGACAGCTCGCGGATCATGACCCGGGTGGCTTTTTGCAAGCGTGCCAACTCGTGGTCCTGATTGTCCGCCACTTGGATGTTGGCGGTCAGGTCCTGGGCGGCGACCTGCTCGGCTACCTTGACGGCCTCATCCAGGGGGGAGCGGATGCTGTTGGTGATCAGCAGGGTCATGACCGCGCCCAGGGCCAGGGCCAGCACGCCGAGGACGGCCAGCATGGCGAAACTGCGCTTGTAGGTGGTGTCGATCTGCGCCGCCATTTCGTCAATGCTCGTGCGCTGCATGGCCAGCAGTTCCTGCATTCTGGCGATGTATTGATTGGAGGCGGGCAGGAATTGCTGTTCCAGGAGCTGATTGGCCTCCTCGGCGCGACCGGCTTTTTTGGCCTGGGTCACGCTATCGCGCGTGGATAGATAGGCCTTGCGGTCGTTACCCATTTTGGCGAACAGTTCCTTTTCGGCATCGGTGGTCAGCAGACCTTCGATTTTCTTTTGCAATTCAGTGGATTGCCGGGTGGATTCGGCGCTGGCGGCGGCGAAAAACTCCACCAGGGAAGGGTCGCTACTCTTGGCCACCGCGCTCGCCCGGGTAACGCCGGAGTGCAGGTTGCGGCTCCAGTCGCTGATCATGCGTTCCTTGGAGAGGGGAACCTGCATCATTTCCTTGGTGGTTTCGGCCACCACGTGCAATCGCCAAAGGCTGAGGATGCTGATCAGCAGGCAGAGGAAAAGAATGGACGCGAAACCGATCGCGAGACGGGCACTGATTTTCAGATTGGACAATAAGTTCATGGCGATACCGATTCAAAAGAATGGTTGAACAAAAAAGTCCGTACCTAAGTCGCCATTAGATATCTATGGCGTTTATCCAGTTAACACCGGATGTCGGTGTATTTTTTATATGAATTTAGGCGTATGACTTTTGGTATATGCTACTTGTCGGGAGCATACCCAAAATATTTCTGGAGTCAATGGGAAAAGGCACACAAATACCCATTCGTAGTAGCGGAATGCTACAAGTGTTGTTTTTTAGTGCGAAAAGTGGTCCAGCAGGTCCCGACGGGAGAGCAGGAAGATCTTGGACTCGCCGCTGGGGGCGTCTACCCAGGTGAAGGGCACGTGGGGCCAGGCGGCCTCGACCAGGTCGGCGTTGTGACCCACTTCCACCAGCAACAGGCCCTCGTCGGTCAGGTGGTCGGCGGCACCGGCCAGGATTTTCCGCACCACGTCCAGGCCGTCGGCGCCGGAAACCAGGGAAATGGCCGGCTCGTGGCGGTATTCGTCGGGTATCACGCTCATGGCCTCTTCCGTCACGTAGGGCGGATTGGAGATGATCAGGTCGTAGATGCGCTTGCCGTGGTCGTCCTCCAGACTGGCGAAAACGTCGGATTCGATCAGTTCGATCTGGGTTTCCAGACCGTAGTCGGTCACGTTTTGCTCGGCCACCGCCAGAGCATCGGTGGACAGGTCCACCGCGTCGATGCTGGCATTGGGGAAAGTGTGGGCCATCAGGATGGCCAGGCAGCCGGAGCCGGTGCATAAGTCCAGGGCGGCACTGACCGTGGCCGGGTCTTCCACCCAGGGCGCCAGGCCGTCCCGCAGCAGTTCGGCAAAGTAGGAGCGGGGCACGATGACCCGTTCGTCCACGTAGAACTTGTAGTCGCCGAGCCAGGCTTCGTTGGTCAGGTAGGCCGCCGGCAGGCGCTTTTCGATGCGGGCCTGGAGCAAGTTCAGCACTGTCTTGCGCTCGGCCGTGGTGAGGCGGGCGTCGATGAAGGGTTCCAGGCGGTTGAGGGGCAGGTGGAGGGCATGCAGCACCAGCCAGCAGGCCTCGTCCCAGGCGTTGTCGCAGCCATGGCCGTAGAACAGGCCGGCTTTCTCGAAATGGCTGACGGCCCAGCGTAGCCAGTCGCGGACAGTGATCAGTTCGTCGGTGATGTGGCTGCTCACTTGGTTTCCTCCAGCAGGCCGGCCAGCATGCCCTCATAGGACCGGGCCAGGGGCTCCAGGTCGGTGACGGCGATGCATTCGTTGAGTTTGTGGATGGTGGCGTTGAGGGGGCCGAACTCGGCCACCTGGGGGCAGATGTCGGCGATGAAGCGGCCGTCGGAGGTGCCGCCGGTGGTGGAGATTTCCGCCGTCACGCCGCTGGCGGCAACAATGGCCTGGGTCATGACGCTGACCAGCTTGCCCTTGGGGGTGAGGAAGGGCTTGCCGCCCAGGGTCCAGGCGATGTCGTACTCCAGACCATGCTTGTCGAGGATGGCGTGGATGCGGGATTGCAGGCCTTCCGCCGTGCTGGCGGTGGAGAAACGCAGGTTGAACAGCACTTCCACGGTGCCGGGCACCACGTTGGTGGCGCCGGTGCCGGCGTGGATGTTGGAAATCTGGAAGCTGGTGGGGGGGAAGTACTCGTTGCCCTCGTCCCACTTTTCCGCCGCCAGTTCGGCCAGGGCCGGAGCAGCCAGATGGATGGGATTCTTCACCTTCTCGGGATAGGCCACGTGGCCCTGGATGCCCTTGACCGTGAGCTTGGCCGAGAGGGAACCGCGCCGGCCGTTCTTGATGGTGTCGCCGAATTGGTTGGCGGAGGTGGGCTCGCCGACGATGCAGTAGTCGATGGTTTCGCCCCGGGCCTTGAGGGTGTTCACCACATGCACCGTGCCATGCAAGGCATCGCCTTCCTCGTCGGAGGTGAGCAGCAGGGCGATGGAGCCGGGGGCGGTCGGGTGGGCGGAGAGGAAACGTTCGATGCCCACCACGAAGGCGGCCAGGGACGACTTCATGTCCGCCGCGCCGCGGCCGTAGAGCACGCCGTCGCGAATCTCGGGCTGGAAGGGGTTCGAGGCCCATTGCTCGAGGGGGCCGGTGGGCACCACGTCGGTGTGGCCGGCGAAGCAGACCAGGGGGGCGGCGGTGCCGCGCCGTGCCCAGAGGTTGGAGGTGCCGTTGGCGTCCATGCGCTCGATGGCGAAGCCCAGGGGCTTGAGCCTATCGGCGATGAGGTCCAGGCAGCCCTTGTCTTCCGGGGTGACGGAGGGCAGGGCGATCAATTGTTGGGCCAGGTCTAGGGTCGGGGTGCTCATGGGGACTCGTGGGGAGTGGGCGGGAAAGCGACGGCATCGGGCCGTCGCGGGGCTGTCGGTCTAGTCGCCGAGGTTCAGCTTGAATTCGGAGAAGGTGGCGCCGCCGGCCGGGGCCTCGGGGCTGGCGGGGGCCGGTTTTTTCTCTTCCTCGGCGGCGGCGTTGTTCACCAGCCAGAGGAAGTTGTTGGCGGAGTCGGCATTGGCGCTGGCCTCCTCCAGGGTGATGACGCCTTCCTTATAGAGCTTGAACAGGGCCTGTTCGAAGGTCTGGGAGCCGGGCGTCAGGCTCTTGTCCATGGCTTCCTTGATGCCGTCCATGTCGCCCTTTTCGATCAGCTCGGCGATGTGGCGCGAGTTCACCATGACTTCCACCGCTGCGGCGCGACCGCCGTCGGGGGTCTTGATCAGGCGTTGGGAAATGATGCCCTTGAGGGTGACGGCCAGGTCGGCCAGCAAGGCCGGACGGTTGTCCAGGGGATAGAAGCTGATGACCCGGGACAGGGCGTGGTAGCTGTTGTTGGCGTGCAGGGTGGCGAGGCACAGGTGGCCCGACTGGGCGTAGGCGATGGCCTGGCCCATGGTGTCCTTATCGCGGATTTCACCGATCAGGATCACGTCCGGCGCCTGGCGCAGGGCATTTTTCAGGGCGGTCTGGAAGGCCTTGGTGTCGGTGCCCACTTCCCGCTGGTTTACGATGGACTTCTTGTTCTTGAAGATGAACTCCAGGGGATCCTCCAGGGTGAGGATATGGCCCGACTGGTGCTCGTTGCGGTAGTCGATCATGGAGGTGAGGGTCGTGGACTTGCCCGAGCCGGTGGCGCCCACCATCAAGATCAGGCCGCGCTTTTCCATGATCAGGTCCTTCAGCGTCGGCGGCAGCTTGAGGTCGTCGAACCTGGGGATGTCGGCCGGGATGTAGCGCATCACCGCCGCCATCGTGCCCCGCTGGAAAAAGCAGGACAGGCGGAAGATGCCCACGTCCGGGTAGCTCTTGCGGGTGTTGAGTTCCCTTGTCTCCTCCAGTTCGGCCAACTGCTCCGGGCTCAGGATTTCCTTGAGCAGGTTCACCACGTCCTCGGCGGAGAGGATGGTCTGGTTCACCGGTACCGCGTTGCCCTGCATCTTGATGGTGATGGGGGCGCCGGCGGACAGGAATAGGTCAGTGGCCTTCTTGTCCTTCATCAACTGGAACAGGCGCAGCATGGTGCTCATAGTGCTCTCCCTGGAGGGCGGCCCCGCAGGCGGGGCCGCTCCGTGACGGCTGGGTCAGTCGCGCAGCAGATCGTTGATGCTGGTCTTGGAACGGGTTTGGGCGTCCACCTTCTTCACGATCACGGCGCAGTAGAGGCTGTGGCTGCCGTCCTTGGCGGGCAGGTTGCCGCTGACCACCACGGAGCCCTCGGGCACGCGGCCGTAGATGATCTCGCCGGTGGTGCGGTCGTAGATCTTGGTGCTCTGGCTGATGTATACGCCCATGGAGATGACGCAGTTGTCTTCGACGATGACGCCTTCCACCACTTCGGAGCGGGCGCCGATGAAGCAGTTGTCGCCGATGATGGTGGGGTTGGCTTGCAGGGGCTCCAGCACGCCACCGATGCCGACGCCGCCGGACAGGTGCACGTTCTTGCCGATCTGGGCACAGGAGCCGACGGTGGCCCAGGTGTCCACCATGGTGTTTTCATCCACGTAGGCGCCGATGTTCACGTAGGAGGGCATCAGCACCACGCCCTTGGCAATGTAGCTGCCGCGGCGGGCCACGGCGGGGGGCACCACGCGGAAGCCGCCCTGTTGGAACTGGTGGGTGTCGTAGCTGGCGAACTTGGTGGGTACCTTGTCGAAGAAGTTGAGGGCGCCGCTTTCCATCTTCACGTTGTCTTCCAGGCGGAAGGACAGCAGCACGGCCTTCTTGATCCACTGATGGGTAGTCCATTGGCCGTCGATCTTCTCGGCCACGCGCAGCTTGCCGGCATCCAGCTCGGCCAGGATGTGATCCACCGCTTCGCCCACCTTGGCGGGGGCGGAGCCGGGCTTCAGGTTGGCGCGGTCTTCCCAGGCTTGTTCGATGATTTGTTGGAGTTCTTGGCTCATGGCGTTTTCCAGTCCAGTTAGAGTTTTTGACAAAAATCGGCAATGCGGTGGGCGGCTTCCAGGCATTCATCCACGCCGGCCACCAGGGCGATGCGGACGAAGTTGGCGCCCGGGTTGAGGCCGTTTACCTCGCGCCCCAGGTAGCTGCCGGGCAGCACCACCACATTCTGTTCCCGCAGCAGGCCCACGGCGAACTCGGTGTCGGCGATGGGCGTCTTCGCCCAGAGGTAGAAGCCGGCGTCGGGCAGTTGGGTGTCCAGATGCTGGGCGATGATGGGGGTGACCTTCTGAAACTTTTCCACGTAAAGGCGGCGGTTGTCGCGCACGTGGGCTTCGTCGTTCCAGGCGGCGATGGAGGCGGCCTGGGTCGGCGCGCCCATGGCACTGCCGTGGTAGGTGCGGTAGAGCAGGAATTTCTTGAGGATCCTGGCGTCACCGGCGACGAAACCGGAACGCAGACCCGGCACGTTGGAGCGCTTGGACAGGCTGGAGAACATCACCACGTTGCGGTAGTCCTCGCGGCCCAGTTTGCGGGCGGCTTCCAGGCCACCGAGGGGCGGCTTGGCTTCGTCGAAATAGATTTCGGAATAGCACTCGTCGGAGGCGATAACGAAGCCGTAGCGGTCCGACAGTTCGAACAGCTTCTGCCAGCCGTCCAGCCCCATGACCTTGCCCGTGGGGTTGCTGGGGGTGCAGACGAACACTACTTGTACCCGTTTCCATTGGTCTTCGTCGATGGCGGCAAAGTCCATGTCGAAGTTGTGCTCGGGCAGGGTGGCCACCGGCAGGTAGTTGGCGCCGGCCAGCAGGGCGGCGCCCTCGTAGATCTGGTAGAAGGGGTTGGGGCCCAGCACCAGGGCGCCGGGCTGGTTGCCGTCGATCACCGTCTGGGCGAAGGAGAACAGGGCTTCGCGGGAGCCGAGCACCGGCAACACCTGGTCGATGGACAGGGTGGGCAACTGGTAGCGCCGTCCCACCCAGGCGGCGATGGCTTCCCGCAGGGGATTGCTGCCGGCGGTGGCCGGGTAGTTGGCGAGGCCGCCGAGGCTTTCCGTCAGCACCCGTTTGATAAGCTCCGGGGTTTCGTGCTGGGGTTCGCCGATGGAAAGCTTGATTTCCTTGCGATCCGCCGGCGGCGTCACGCCCTGGAACAGGGCACGCAGTTTTTCGAAGGGATAGGGATGCAGCAGGTCGAGGCGGGGATTCACGGCGGACGGACGGGGCGATTGGGCAAGGCGCGGATTATAGGCGATGCGTTCGCTCCCGCCGCCGGCGGGCATCACGCTGACCGGGGGATGACGCCATGAGGTCGGCCTTGACGGCAAAGCGTCCGGGAGACGCGGTGGCTTCCCTGCTGACGGGGGCCACGGTCTGGGGCCTGATCTGGTATCCCTTCCGTCTGTTGGAGCAGGCCGGCCTGAGCGGCGCCCTGGCCACCGCCGCCAGCTACGGCGTTGCCCTGGCGCTCGGGGTGATCCTGCTCTGGCCCCGTTTGCGCGGGCTGCGGCTCAGTCCGCGCCTGATTCCCATCGTCCTCACCGCCGGCGGCTGCAACATGGGTTACGTGCTGGCGGTGCTCCATGGCGAGGTGATGCGGGTGCTGCTGTTGTTCTATTTGTCTCCCCTGTGGACCGTGCTGTTTTCCCGTTTGTTGCTGGGGGAGCGGCTGAATTCGGTGGGGTTCGGCGTCGTCGCCTGTTCCCTGCTGGGAGCGGTGATC
Organism: Denitratisoma sp. agr-D3; assembly: GCF_054658675.1. NCBI lineage: Bacteria > Pseudomonadati > Pseudomonadota > Betaproteobacteria > Nitrosomonadales > Sterolibacteriaceae > Denitratisoma > Denitratisoma sp. agr-D3. The sequence goes on from NZ_BAAGIA010000001.1 coordinate 1,035,477, forward strand.
ATGCTCTGGCACCCGGACCTGGGTCTGCCCTGGCCCGCCAACGGGGCGGAGTGGGTGGGCGTGGGGGCGGGGATGTTTTTCGCCCTGCAAAACGTCTTCGTCCGCAAGGCTGCCGAGCAGCCGGTGGAAACCCGCACTCTGGCCGTGTTCGCCGGGGTCATCGGGCTCGGGCTGGCGGTGGCCGCGGTCGAGCCCCAGGCCGTGCCCCTGAAGTTGGACGGCTTCATCCTGCTGATGCTGTTCATGGTGGGCCTGGTGCTGTTGCTGGCCAATCTGGTGGTGCAGGTCGGCTTGGCGGCCTTGCCGGCCAATCGGGCCATCGTCATCCTGTTGTCGGAGCTGGTGGTGGCGGCCCTCTCCAGCTGGTGGCTGGCCGGGGAAACCATGGAATTGCGCGAATGGCTGGGAGGCGGCCTGATCGTGGCCGCCAGCCTGGTTTCGGGACGAATGGAAAGCCCGCCCGAGAGGCCCGTCACGGCCTGACGCCATGGGCCGGGTGGAAAGGGCCCTGGCGTTTATAATGCGCACCCTTTGCGTCCCGGTTTTTTCGCGGAACGCCTCCCCAGCCCCGGTCTGCCCGGTCGGTACAACGTAACTTACTGATTTATAAAAGCGTGCGCCTAACCAAGCTGAAAGTTGCCGGATTCAAGTCCTTCGTCGATCCCACCACGGTGCTGTTTCCCGGCCAATTGGCCGGGGTCGTCGGTCCCAATGGTTGCGGCAAGTCCAACATCATCGACGCGGTGCGCTGGGTATTGGGGGAGTCCAAGGCCTCGGAATTGCGCGGCGAGTCCATCCAGGACGTGATCTTCAAGGGCTCGGGCACCCGCAAGGAAGTGAGCCGCGCCAGCGTCGAGATGTTCTTCGACAACAGCCTGGGCAAGGCCGCCGGCCAGTGGAGCCAGTACGGTGAAATCACCGTCAAGCGGGTGCTGGACCGGGAAGGCAACTCCAACTATTACATCAACAACCTCAACGTCCGCCGCAAGGACGTGATCGACCTGTTCCTCGGCACCGGCCTGGGGCCCCGCGCCTACGCCATCATCGGCCAGGGCATGATCTCCCGCATCGTCGAGGCCAAGCCCGACGAGCTGCGTTTCTTCCTGGAAGAGGCGGCCGGCGTCACCAAGTACAAGGAACGGCGCAAGGAAACCCAGAACCGCTTGGAGGACGCCCGGGAAAACCTGGCCCGGGTGGAGGACATCCGCAACGAACTGGATAACCAGATCGTCCGCCTCGAGGCCCAGGCCGAAGTGGCGCGCCAGTTCAAGGAATACCACGCCGAGGTGAGCCGCAAGCAGCACCTGCTCTGGTTCAAGAAGCGCAGCGACGCCCGCGCCGACGCCCAGAAACTGAATGCCGGCATCGAAGAGGCCATTAACCGGATCGAGGGCGAGACCGCCCAGTTGCGGGAAATCGAGGCCAGGGTCGAGCACGCCCGCGAGGCCCATTTCGCTGCGTCCGACGCCCTGCACAATGCCCAGGCCGAGATGTACGCCGCCAACGCCGAGGTAACCCGGCTCGAGGCCGAGATCGGCCACATGCGGGATTCCCGCCAGCGCTTGGAAAACCGGGCCAATCAACTGGCGGTGGAAGACACCCACTGGCGCAACCAGATCACCCAGTTGTCGGCGGAAGAGCAGCGCTGGACCTCCCTCAAGGACCACGCCGGCGAGCGCATGATGGCCGCCCAGGCCCGCCACGAGGAGGCGGCGGAGCGTCTGCCGCAGATGGAAGAGGCCCTCAACCAGGCCAACAGCCTGGTGGCCGAGGTGCGCCGCCAACTGAACGAGGCGGAGCAGGGGGCCAAGCTGGCCGATGCCGACAAGGGCCACGCCGCCCGCGCCCTGGAAAACCTGACCCAACGGCGGGCCCGCCTGGAGCAGGAAAAGGCCGCCCTCGACGCCCCCGATCCCGCCCAGCTGGCCGCCACCCAGGAGGCCGAGGCCGCCGCCGAGGAGGCCCTGGTCGTGCTCCAGGAGCGGCTGGCCGAGTTGCAAGGACAATTGCCCGAGGCCGAGGCCGCCCTGCGCCAGGCCCGGGACCGCTTGCAACTGGCCCATCGCCAACTGACCGAGGCCAAGGCCCGCCAGGATGCCCTGACCCAGTTACAAAAGCGCGTCGCCCAGAGCGGCGAGATCGGCGAATGGTTGCGCCAGCGCGGCCTCGACCAGGCCAAGCCCCTGTGGCAGCACATCCAGGTGGATGCCGGCTGGGAAACCGCCGTGGAAGCCGTGCTGCGGGAACGCCTCTCGGCCCTGTCCGCCGACGCCGACACTGCCCGGGAAGCCCTGGCCTCGCCGCCGCCCTCGATCCTGGCTCTGGCCTTGCCTGGTCAAGGGGGCGGCAGTGCCGCCGCCGACAGCCTGCGGACCAAAGTTCGCTGTGATGACCCGCGCTGCGCCGCTGTGCTGGATGAATGGCTGGGAGCGGTGCAGGCCGTGGAATCCCTGGACGGTGCTCAACCCGCCGCCGGCCAGTTGCTGGTCAACAAGGATGGCCATCAGCGCAGCGCCCACGGTTTGATCCTCTACGTGCCGGACGCCAAAACCCACGGCGTCATCGAGCGTCAGCGGGAAATCGAGGAATTGAACGCCCTGATCGAGGCCCGGGAAATGGAGGAGGAATCCGCCCGGGAAGCCCAGCAGGAAGCGGAGCAACAGGTACAGCAGACCCAGGCCGCCCTGGCCCAGGTGCGCCGCGACGAGCAGGAAGCCCGCAGCCGCGTGCACAATGCCCAGGTGGAGGCCCTCAAGCTGACCCAGGCCCAGGCCCGGTACGAGGAACGCGCCGGCCAGATCGACCGGGACATGGAAGACATCCTGCGCCAGGAAGAGGCCGAGCGGGCCACGCTGATGCGGGCCGACGAAGGCTCCGGTCGCTGGCTGGAGCAGTTGGACGCCATCCGCGAACGGCTGGAGGCCGCCCATCACCAGCACCGAGATGCCGATACCGCTTTGCGCGAGGCCCGGGCCCAGGAGCAGCAATTGTCCCGGGAGGCCCAGGAGGCCGGCTTCTCCGAGCGGGAATGCCTGTCCAAGCTGGAAGACAACGCCCGTGCCATGGACACCGCCCGCAGCCAGTTGGAGCGGGTGGTGGGCGAAATGGAAGCCGCCCGCGAGGAGCTGGCGGCCATCAGCGACGACGTGCTGCTGGCCCAGTTGCAGGCTTCCCTCAACGCCAAGCAGGAACGGGAAGGCCTGATGGCCGAGCGGCGCAACGCCCTGGAAGGGGCCGCCGCCGAACTGCGCACCCTGGATGAAACCCGGCTCCGGCTGGAGCAGGGCCTCGCCCCCCTGCGCGACAAGATCAACGACCTCAAGCTCAAGCAACAGGCCGCCCAGCTCAACGAGGAGCAGTACAGCCTGCGTCTGCAAGAGGAAAACGCCGACGAGGCGGCCCTGGCGGAAGACCTGGCGGCCAATCCCAATCTGCGGGAATCGAGCCTGCAAGGGGAAATTACCCGCATCAACAACCAGATCGAGGCCCTGGGGCCGGTGAACCTGGCGGCCCTGGAGGAACTCAGCACCGCCACGGAACGCAAGGGCTACCTGGATTCCCAGTCCGGCGACTTGAACGAGGCCATCAACACCCTGGAAGACGCCATCCGTCGCATCGACCGGGAAACCCGCGAGCAGTTACAGGAAACCTACGACACGGTGAACCGCCACTTCGGCACTCTGTTCCCGGACCTGTTCGGTGGCGGCGAGGCCAAGCTGATCCTCACTGGTGAGGAAATCCTCGATGCCGGCATCCAGATCATGGCCCAGCCCCCGGGCAAGAAGAACTCCACCATCCACCTGCTGTCCGGCGGCGAAAAGGCCCTGACCGCCATCGCCCTGGTGTTCGCCATGTTCAAGTTGAACCCGGCTCCCTTCTGCATGCTGGACGAAGTGGACGCGCCCCTGGACGACAGCAACACCGAGCGCTTTGCCGGCATGGTCAAGCGCATGTCCTCCGAGACCCAGTTCATCTTCATCTCCCACAACAAGATCGCCATGGAAATGGCCACCCAGCTGATCGGCGTGACCATGCAGGAAAAGGGCGTCTCCCGGGTGGTGGAAGTGGACATGGAAGAAGCCCTGCGCTTGACCGAGGAACAGGCTGCCTGAACGGGCGGTGGGTGGGGGCGGCCATCGGGGCGGCGGCGTGCTGGCGCCGCCTTTATGCCAAATTAAGGCCGCTTTCCCCTTGAGTTTGAGGCCGGCGCCTTGAGCAAATCGTCGAAAATGCCTTGAATTCCCTTTCCTGGTCGGAACGGATTCTTCCGAGGTTAGACACATGGTTCTCAGCGAATTTCACCTGACCCTGATCGCCGCCGGCGTTGGCGCCGTGTTGGTGGTGTGGCTCTACAACCTGTTGCAGGAACGCAAGCATCGCAAGGCGGCGGAAAAGGTCTTCCGCAGCCAACATCCCGACGTGCTGCTGGACCAGGAGACGGCCGAGCCGTCTGCCCAGGCCGTCGGGGACACCGATGGCGAGGAACGCATCGAGCCCCAGCTTGAGCCCATCGTCCCCGCGCTGGAGCGTCTGGAACCCCACTTCGACGACGAGCCGCCGGCCCCGCCGGCGCGGACCATTCCCGTCATCGAGGCGCCGGAAATGGAGGAGATCAAGGAGCCCGATTTCGCCAGCGCCCCGCCCCTGGCCGAGCCCCGGCCCGCCGTGCGCCCGGCCCGGCAGACCCTGAACCTCAAGGACAGTGGCGCCCCCGACGAGGCTCTGGCCGATCCGGTGATCGAACTGGGCATTGCCGTCACCTTCGATGCGCCCCGAGATCTGACGGAATTCTGGGAACCCCTGCGTGCCTTGCCACCCCGGGCCGCCGCCCACCTGCGCTGCATCGGCCGCCAGCAGGGACTGTGGAAGGAAATCACCGGCCAGGACGAGGCCCTCTACGACGAAGCCCAGTTGCTGCTGCAACTGGCCGACCGCCAGGGACCCATTAGCGAGGCCGAATTGGTGCCCTTCATCCGCGCCGTGGAAAGCGCCGCCGCCCGTTGCGACGGGCGCATGGTGGCGCCGCCAGTGGCCGAGGTGCTGGGCCATGCCCGTTCCCTCGACGAGTTTTGCGCCAGCGTGGACATCCAGATGGCGGTGCACGTGGTCAGCCGCACCGGCGGCGAATTCGCCGGTTCCAAGCTGCGGGCCCTGATGGAGGCCAAGGGCTTCAAGCTCAAGGCCGATGGCCTGTTCCACTTGGGCGACGACGTGGGTAACACCCTGCTGTCCCTGTCCAACTTCGGTGCCGCGCCCTTCATCGCCGATGAGTTGCGCACCCTCGCCACCCATGGCGTCACCTTCTGGTTGGACGTGCCCCGGGTGGCCAAGGGGCCCCAGGTGTTCGACAAGCTGATCACCATCGCCCGGCAACTGGCCGAGGCCGTGGACGGCGTGCTGGTGGACGACCAGCGCCGGCCCCTGGCCGACAACGTGTTGGCCAGCATCCGCGCCAAGATCGACGAAATCCAGCAGTCCATGGCCCGCTATCAACTGCCTGCCGGTGGTCGCCGCGCCCTGCGGCTGTTCCGCTGAGTCCCTTGCCGATGGGTCTGGAACAGCGCGCCGCCGAACTGCGCGCCAGCTTGGAACGTTACAACCACGCCTATTACGTTCTCGACGCCCCGGAGGTTCCCGACGCCGAGTACGACCGCCTGTTCCGTGAACTCCAGGTCCTGGAGGCGGAACATCCCGCACTGAGGACGCCCGACTCCCCGACCCAGCGGGTCGGCGGCGCGCCCCTGCCGGAATTCGGCCAGGTCACCCACCGCGTGCCCATGCTGTCGATCCGTACCGAGACCGATACCGAGGCCAGCGGCGCCCAGGCCTTCGATGCCCGGGTACGGCGCGAACTGGAACTGACCGAGGCTGATCCGCCCATCGAGTACGCCGCCGAACTCAAGTTCGACGGCCTCGCCATGAGCCTGCGCTACGAACACGGTGTGCTGGTCCAGGCGGCTACCCGCGGCGACGGTGCCGTAGGGGAGGACGTGACCCAGAACATTCGTACCATCCGCGCCATTCCCCTGCGCTTGCAGGGGGTGGATGCGCCGGTGCTGGAAGTGCGTGGCGAGGTGTACATGCGCCGGGACGATTTCGACAAGCTCAACGAGCGGCAGCGGGCCGCAGGCGAAAAGACCTTCGTCAATCCGCGCAACGCCGCCGCCGGTGCCGTGCGCCAACTGGACCCCGCCATCGCCGCGCGCCGTCCCCTGAGCTTTTTTGCCTATGGCCTGGGCGAGGTGCAGGGCTGGTCCTTGCCCGCCACCCACGGCGCCACCCTGGACGCCTTGAAGGCCATGGGCCTGCCGGTCTGCGCCGACCGCACCGTGACCCAAGGTGCCGACGGCCTGATCGCCTTCCACCAGGCCATCGCCGCCAAGCGCGATAGCCTGCCCTTCGACATCGACGGCGTGGTGTACAAGGTCAATCGCTACGATCTGCAACAGCGCCTCGGTTTCGTCACCCGGGAGCCCCGCTGGGCCGTGGCCCACAAGTATCCGGCCCAGGAAATGCTGACCACCGTCGAGGCCATCGAGGTCCAGGTGGGGCGCACCGGCGCCATCACCCCCGTGGCCCGGCTGACGCCGGTGTTCGTTGGCGGCGTCACGGTCACCAACGCCACCCTGCACAACGAAGACGAGGTGCGGCGCAAGGACGTGCGCGTCGGCGACACGGTGATCGTGCGTCGGGCTGGTGATGTGATTCCCGAAGTGGTGGCCGTGGTGGCGGAGCGTCGCCCGGCGGATACCCGGCCCTTCGTCATGCCCAGCCGCTGCCCCGTGTGCGATTCCCATGTGGTGCGGGAACCCGGCGAGGCTGTGGCCCGTTGCTCCGGCGGTCTGGCCTGTCGTGCCCAGCGGGTCCAGGCCATCCTGCATTTCGCCGGTCGCCGCATGATGGACATTGAGGGTCTGGGCGATCGTTATGTCGAGCGCCTGGTGGAATTCGATTACGTGGTGCGGGTGGCCGACCTTTATCGTTTGACCCTGGCGGACCTGCTGGAAATGAAGCGTCGCGCCGACGAAAAGGACGGCATCACCCCGGAAACGGTCAAGCAGGGTCAGATCGCTACGCTCTGGGCGGAGAATCTGTTGGCCAGCATCGCCGCCAGCAAGACGCCGCCCCTGGCTCGTTTCCTCTTTGCCCTGGGCATCCGCCACGTCGGCGAGTCTACCGCCAAGGTGTTGGCCGACTGTTTGGGCCGGTTGGACATAATTCGTCGTGTGCCTGTTCCCCTGCTGATGACCTTGCCGGACATCGGCGCCACCGTGGCCGAAGCGATAGCCGACTTCTTTGCCGAGCAGCATAACGCCGAAGCGGTGGACCAGCTACTGGCTGCCGGTGTTGCTCCTTGTGACGAACATCCGCCGCTGGTGAGCTTGGCATCGCCACTGGCTTGGCCAAGGCTTTACGCCAATCTCGGCATTCCCAAACTCACCGACATTCGCGCCCACCAATTGGCTGAAATCGTGCCCGATGGTGAGTCATTGGCCAAGCTGGGGCAGTCCCAGATAGGTGAGGACTTGTTTTCTACTCCCGCTAACCCTCTGGAGCAGGCGGGCACTCTACCGACCGCTGTGTACCAGGAGGTGATGCTTTGGTTGGAGAATAAAGCACATCGGCAGATGCTGATCAGACTCGCTGAGCTACGAACAGAACTGCTGGCATCCATGCCGGCGGGGACGGAAACCCGGGAAACCGCCATCAGCGGAAAAACCTTTGTCCTGACGGGTACACTACCGACCCTCAGCCGGGACGAGGCCAAGGACCTGATCGAAGCCCAGGGGGGCAAGGTGTCCGGTTCCGTCTCGAAGAAAACCCATTACGTGGTGGCCGGCAGCGAAGCCGGCTCCAAGCTGGAAAAGGCGCTGGCACTGGGCGTGCCGGTGATCGACGAATCTCAATTGAAAGCACTGCTGGAATCATGAAAAAAGTCACCAAAGCCGTTTTCCCCGTGGCCGGCATGGGCACCCGCTTCCTGCCCGCCACCAAGGCCAGTCCCAAGGAAATGCTGCCTGTGGTGGACAAGCCCCTGATCCAGTACGCGGTGGAAGAGGCGGTGGAGGCCGGCATCACCGACATGATCTTCGTCACCGGGCGCAGCAAGCGAGCCATTGAGGACCACTTCGACAAGGCCTACGAACTGGAAAGCGAACTGGAACGGCGGGGCAAGGCCGAGATGCTGGAGTTCGTGCGCAACATGATTCCGAAGAACATCAACTGCATCTACATCCGCCAGCCGGAAGCCCTGGGCCTGGGCCATGCGGTGCTCTGCGCCAAGCCCGTGGTCAATGACGAGCCCTTCGCCGTGATCCTGGCCGACGACCTATTGGATGGCCAGCCCGCCGTGCTCAAGCAGATGGTGGACACCTACGAGTATTACCACTGCTCCGTGCTGGGGGTGGAGGAAGTGCCCCGCGAAGACACCAAGAGCTACGGCATCGTGGCCGCCAAGCCCCTGGCGGACCGGGTGGAACAGATTTCCGCCATCGTCGAGAAACCCAAGCCCGAGGATGCGCCTTCCAACCTGGCGGTCGTCGGTCGCTACGTGCTGACGCCCCGCATCTTCGATCTGCTGGAGCAAGTGAAGCCTGGCGCCGGCGGCGAGATCCAGCTCACCGACGGCATCGCCGCATTGTTGGCGGAACAGCAGGTGCTGGCCCATCGCTACAACGGCGTGCGCTACGACTGCGGTTCGAAGCTGGGTTATTTGCAGGCCACGGTGGAATTCGCCCTGCGCCACAAGGAAGTGGGCGGCGCCTTCGCCGCCTATCTGGCCCAGCGCCAGGGCTGAGGCTGAACGCCCGCCGCCCTTGGGCGGTCAGGGCTTCGCCGCTTCCTTCGGCGTGCTCTCGCCGAACAGCTTGCGCAGCGCGCCACCCACGGCTTCCACGCTTTTCTGACCCAGGCTGCCAGCGCCTTCCACCAGGCCGCCGAGGCTAAGGCCGATGCTGTCGGCCAGGCCCACGGCAAAGCGGGCCGCCAGACTTTCGTTGAGCTTGAAGTGGGGATCGTTGAGGTCGCCGCTCAACTCGAACTTCACGCTGATCTTTTGCTCCCTATCCTTCGCCAGGGACAGGGTGCCGCGCCGGGCCATGCCCATGAAGCCGCCGGAGTCGTCCAGTTCCAGGTCGTGCAGGACCACATGGCCCGGCGCCTGGAGTTTGTTGTTGTGTACCGTGGCGGTCATGTCCAAATCCAGGCTGCCGGACTTGACGCCGGTGTTGGCGCTTTTCGCCAGGTAGGGACTGAGCAATACCAGGTCGATGTCCCGCAGCCGGGTGTCGATGCGGGATTCCTTGCTGGCCACTTCCAGGCTGCCGTCGATGGCGACGCTGCCGTCCCGTTGCGGCCCCTTGAGCAGGCCGGTGAGGGAAATCGCGCTTTGCCCCTTCAAGCCCGGCAGACGGATGTCGGTGACGGCGGCCTGGACCTGCTCCAGGCGCAGCTTGAGGGGCGGCTGGCGGATGCTGGCGTCGAAGAATTCCAGAGTGCTGTCGATCAGCTCCACCTTGTCGATGGTCAGGGGCAGGGCCGGTGTGCCGCCTTCACTTTTCTTTTCCAGCAGGCTGGGGATGACCCGCAAGCGGCCCTGGGGCGTGCGCAGGGCGGACAGATAGCCGCCCAGGACGCGGATGCGGTCTATCCTGATCTGGTGGTCGTTCCACAAGCTGTCCAGGTCGGGGTGCAGTTCGATACTGTCGGCCCGCAGGGTGTCCAGTGCCGGCCAACCCGCTGGCGCCTTGAGGCGCAGGCCACGGATTTCCACCCGGTCCCAGCGTAGCAGGATGGCGCCGATTTCCGCTTCCGGTCCGAGGCTGCGCTCGACCCGCTCCTTGAGTACGCGCACCCCCCAGTAGCTGGCCGCCAGGGTCAGGGCGGCGAGCAGCAACAGCAACAGGAGAAGGACGAAGGGCCAGCGACGGCGGTGGGGTAGGGCGGAAGCAGACATGGAAACGGTTGGGGCGATGACGGCCCGGCGATCATAACGCTGTGACCGGCCCTTGGGTGGCGAGGGCCGCCGCCAGGGCGTCGCGGCCGAAGGGCTTGGCCAGCAGGGGAATGTCGCTGGCGGCCATGTCCTCGGCGCCGTCGGCATAGCCGCTCATGAGCACGATGCCCATGGCGGGGCGTAGGCGACGGGCAGCTTGGGCCAGGGCGCGACCGTCCAGGCGGCCGGGCATGACCACGTCGGACACCAGGAGGCCTATGTCGGGCACGTGCTCGATCATGGGCAGCGCTTCGTCGCCGTTGGCGGCTTCCAGCACCGGGTAGCCGAGGTCGGTCAGTTGCAGGCGGACGATGCGGCGCACGTCCGGGTCGTCCTCCACCAGCAGCACCAGGGGGCGGGCGCCGCCGTCGGCGGGAAGCGTGAGGGGCGCGTCGTCGTCGGTGGCTGCCGGCGCTGTTGCCCGGGGCAGGATCAATTCGATGCGGGTGCCCTGGCCCGGCGCGCTGGCGATGTGGATGGCGCCGCCGGATTGACGGACGAAACCGTACACCATGGAGAGGCCGAGCCCGCTGCCGGAGCCGAAGGGTTTGGTGGTGAAAAAGGGCTCGAAGACCCGGGCCTGGGTGGCGGCGTCCATGCCGCAGCCGGTGTCGCTGACCCAGAGCCGGACGTAGTCGCCGTCCTCCAGCAATGTCTCCTGACGGCGCGCGACGGGCAGGGGCCCGGCTTCGTAGCCGATGCGGAACACGCCGCCCTCGGTCATGGCGTCCCGGGCATTGAGGGCCAGGTTGAGCAGGGCGTTTTCCAATTGGTGCAGGTCGGCCAGGGCCAGCACGGAGCTGTCCTCGGGCGGTGTTTCGAAGCGGATGGTTTCCGGCAGGGAACGGCGCAGCAGGGGCGTCATGTCGCGGATCATGGCGGCCAGGCAGACTGGACGCGGTGCCAGGGGCTGTTGGCGGGAAAAGGTGAGCAGCCGGCGCACCAGTTCGACGCCGCGCTGGGCCGCCAGTTGGGCCGGTTCCAGGTATTCGCGCAGGGCGTCGTCGTCGCTACGGCGGTCGAGCAGGGTCGCCAGGTTGCCGATGACCACCGTCAGCATGTTGTTGAAGTCGTGGGCGATGCCGCCGCTCAACTGGCCCACCGCCTCCATCTTTTGCGCCTGGACCAGGGCGGCGGAGATGCGCAGGTTTTCGTTGTGGGCCTCGGTCAGTTGGCGGTTGGCTTTTTCCAACTCCGCCGTGCGGGCCCGCACCCGCTCTTCCAGCTCCTGCTTGTGTTCCTCGATCAGTTGTGCCGCCCGGCGGGATTCGGTGACGTCGGTGTAGATCACCGCCAGGCCGCCGTCGGGCAGGGCTTCGCCGTGGATGGCGAGGATCTGGCCGTTGGGCCGCAGCCGCTCGCCGCGGAAGGAGGGCCGCTTGCGCACCGAGGAAACCCGTTTCGCCACCTGCATTTCGGGGTCGCCCGGACCGTATTCCCCGCGCAGGACGTTGAAGCGCACCAGGTTCTCGAAGGCGCTGCCCACGTAGGCCAGTTCCTGGGGAAAGTCCAGCATGGTCATAAAGGGCTGGTTCCAGGCCACCATGCGCAGGTCGCCATCGAACACGGCCAGGCCCTGGTCGATCTTGTCCAGGCTGGCGAGCAGGAAGGGGTTGCCGGTCATGGCGGGCTGGGACATGGCGCGAAACGGGTCGAAAAGACAGGCGACACTCTAGCAACCGGGGCGGACCTTTTGGCCGTCGTTCTGGTTTTTTCCCGGGGCGCCCCTGGCAAAAATGCAAACATTCGTTACATTCCCGGAACGGTTCGGCAAACTTGCCCCGCCACACTGGCGCCACCCGTGGTGTCGCTACGGGCCTGGAGGAATGTCGGTTTCCCATAACAAGACGAACGGAGTAGCCCTGTGACCCTAAAAATTCTGGTCCCGATCAAGCGGGTGGTGGATTACAACGTGAAGGTCCGCGTGAAGGCGGACAATTCGGCGGTGGATCTGGACAACGTCAAGATGTCCATGAACCCCTTCGACGAAATTGCCGTGGAAGAAGCTGTGCGCCTGAAGGAGTCGGGGGCTGCTGGCGAAGTGGTGGTGGTGACCTGCGGCACGGCTGCCGCCCAGGACATCCTGCGGGCCGCCATGGCCATGGGCGCGGACCGGGCCATCCTGGTGGAAACCGCCGAGGAACTGCAACCCCTGGCCGTGGCCAAGCTGCTCAAGGCCGTCGCCGCCAAGGAACAACCCGGCCTGGTGATCTGCGGCAAGCAGGCCATCGACGACGACGCCAACCAGACCGGCCAGATGCTGGCCGCCCTGCAAGGCTGGCCCCAGGCCACCTTCGCCTCCAAGGTCGTCCTGGCCGACGGCAAAGCAACGGTCACCCGGGAAGTGGATGGCGGCCTGGAAACCCTCGCCGTCACCTTGCCGGCCGTGATCAGCACCGACCTGCGGCTGAACGAACCCCGCTACGCCACCCTGCCCAACATCATGAAGGCCAAGAAAAAGCCCCTGGACACCCTGGCCGCCGCCGACCTGGGCGTGGACATCGCCCCGCGCCTGGCCACCCGCAGCGTCAGCGAACCACCCAAGCGCAGCGCCGGCATCCGCGTCGCCGACGTCGCCCAGCTGGTCGACAAGCTGAAGAACGAAGCCAAGGTCATCTGAGGGGAACGAACATGAGCATTCTGGTTATTGCCGAACACGACAACGCCACGCTGAAAGCCGGCACCCGCAACACCCTGACCGCCGCCCGCAAACT